>NZ_JBVJRA010000022.1:0-92204 GCF_055608075.1 Lentzea sp. NPDC036949 | reverse complement strand
CGCCAGGTACGTACCCGACAACAACAACACGATGAAGCTGTACAGGGCGATCTCACCGAGCAGGAACGACCAGTGCGTCGGGAACACCTTGTTCAACTGCTTGCGCAACCCGGAGGCCGCGTGGAACCGCTCATCGGCAGCGTTGGCCGCCGCCCCTGCGACGCGCGCGGCCGCGTTGGCCGGCTTCGTCGGCGTGGTGATGGCACTCATGACTTACGCTCCCAGAACGCCGGACCCACAGCCTCGATGAAGTCACTGCGGGCAACCAAGTATCCCTCTTCGTCCACAGTGATCGGAAGCTGTGGGAGAGGACGGGTCGCCGGCCCGAACCGCGGCTTGGCGTACTCGAACACGTCGAACTGCGACTGGTGGCACGGGCAGAGCAGCAGACCGGTCTGCTGCTCGAACAGCGAGGTCGGGCAACCCAGGTGCGTGCAGATCTTCGAGTACGCGTACAGGTCGCCGTAGTTGAAGTCCTCCTGGCCCGCGCGCTTCGTGATCGCCTGGTTCGGCCGCATGCGGATGAGCATGACCGGAGCGTCGGCCCGCTTGAGGGCGGCGACCAGTGCGTGCTCGTCGTTCCGCTCGGACTCGCGGAACGGGAAGACCGTCTCGAAGCCGCCCGGCTCGACGTCCTCGGGACGCACCAGGGAGACCTCGTGGAAGTTGCCGGTGTGGCGGCGGAGGTAGACCTTCTCGCCCTTCTCCGCCTTCCAGCCGGTGTGCCAGAGCGAGTTCTTGGTCTCGCTGTCGGAGTGCGGGTTCTTGACCAGCGCGCCCAGCGGGACGACGGCCACGCCCAGGCCCAGCACGCCCGCGCCGAGACCGGCGGTGCGCTTGATCAGGCTGCGGCGGCCGATGCCGCTGCGCTGGCCCGCGTCGGACAGCTCGGCCACCAGGGTGGCGCGGTCGACCGCGGTCGACGGGCCGTCGTGGCGCTGCTGCACCGCGAGCTCGTCGGGGAGGAACTTCTTGGTGTAGAGCAGCGCGCCGACGCCCAGGCCCAGCACGGACAGGCCGAGGAACAGGCCGATCAGCGGGTTGTACAGGTTGTGCAGGAGGTGGCCCTCGGCGTTGGACGGGGACTCGTACTCCCACGGCCAGAAGAGGAACACGCCGAGGAAGGCGAGGCCGGACAGCGCCGAGATCAGGAACCAGATGGCCACCTGGCGCTGGGCGCGGCGCTCGGCGCGCGTGCCCTCGACCGGCCACTTCTCCTCGTAGTGGACGAGCTCGACGCCGTCCATCCTGGTGCCGAGCTTGACGAGGTCGTCCCGGCTCATCTCCGCGAGCTCTGCCTCGCTGGGCAGCTCGGTCGGCTTGTCGCCGCTCATGCCTTGGCTCCGATCCAGAGGGTCACGCCGATGAGCGCGGCGATGCCCACGATGAACGCGATCAAGCCCTCGGAGACGGGTCCGAACCCACCCAGGGCGTTACCGCCGGAGTTGTTGTTCCCGTCGGTGACCGACTTGACGTACGCGATGATGTCTTTCTTCTCTTCCGGCGTGAGCTGGCGCTCGCCGAACTTCGGCATGTTCTGCGGGCCGCTCAGCATCGCCGTGTAGATCTGGTCCTCGGTGACGCCGTCGAGCGCCGGCGCGAACTTGCCGGACGACAGCGCGCCACCACGCCCCGTGAAGTTGTGGCAGCTGGCGCAGTTGAGGCGGAAGAGCTCGCCACCGCGCGCCGGGTTGTCGCCGCGCAGGGCCTCGCCGGACTCGGAGGGCTTCTTCGGGCCCGCGCCGCCGTTGGCGTCGATGTAGGCCATCAGCGCGTTGATCTCCTCGGGGGAGAGCTTCGCGGGCTTGCGGATGGCCTGCGCCTCCTGCCGCGCCATGGGCATGCGGCCGGAGGAAGTCTGGAAGTAGACCGCGGCGTCACCGACGCCGACGAGGCTCGGCCCGCGGCTCTCGACACCCTCCAGGGACCTGCCGTGGCAGCTCTGGCAGGTGTTCAGGTAGATCTGCTCGCCCTGGCGGACCAGGGCGTCCTGCTGCTGTGCCTGCGCGGTCTGCGCGGTGGGCGCGAACGCGGTGAACAGCAGGCCGGCGCTCAGCAGGCCGAACCCCAGTGCGAGCAGGCCGGCGACCCGGCGGCGCAGCTTCGTGCGGGCGCCGCGGGGGCGTTTCGTAGTGGTGGTCATGGTGTGCGGCAACCCTTGCTGTCAGTTCGGGAGCTCGTGGCTTGGCTGTGTGCCGACTGGGTCAGGGCACGATGTAGATGATGGCGAACAGGCCGATCCACACGACGTCGACGAAGTGCCAGTAGTACGACACGACGATGGCGGAGGTGGCCTGAGCCGGCGTGAACTTGCTGAGCTTCGTCCGGATCAACAGGTAGACGAACGCGATCAGACCGCCGATGACGTGCAGGCCGTGGAAGCCGGTCGTCAGGTAGAAGACGGTGCCGTAGGCCGACGACGGGATCGTCGTGCCGTGCTCGACCAGCTCGACGTACTCACCCGCCTGGCCGCCCACGAAGATCGCGCCCATGATCAGCGTCACGATGTACCAGCGACGCAGACCGAAGACGTCACCGCGCTCCGCTGCGAACACGCCCCACTGACAGGTGAAGGACGACGCGACCAGGATGATCGTGAAGACCGACGCGTAGGGGACGTTCAGGTGGGTCGGAGGCGGGGGCCAAGGTCCCTCGTTCTGGGCCTTCACCGTGAAGAACATGGCGAAGAGGCCAGCGAAGAACATGAGCTCGCTGGACAGCCAGACGATCGTGCCGACGCTGACCATGTTCGGGCGGTTCAGCGAGTGCACGCGCTGGCCGATTGAAGGCGCTGCCGTGGTCACGAGCAGCATTATTGCCTGCGCTATTTCCGCCCGCCCATCGGGTCCTGGGCGGATCATGGGTCGGCTGGGTCACACGGCGCGTGACCCAGGAGGAGGTCAAAGGGATGGGCTTGCTGGGCCGATTGCGGGAACTGCTGCACCGGCGGGACGAACCGGTGCTGTCCTTGAACGATCCGGACCTCGTCGTGGTCGTCGAGGCGTTCGACGTCGTGGAGGCCGATTCGGCCGCTCTGGCGCGGTCGCCGCGGTGGCGGGCCGACGAGCTCGCGGTGTTGCGGCACCACGTCCGCATCCCGCCTGACCAGGTAGAACGCGCGCGGGAGCTGCTGGAGCCGGACGGCTGGGTGCTCGTCGCCGGTGATATATCGCATATCAGCCGGGTGCAGAAGCTGGACGCGCTGCACTGCGCGCAGGAGCGGTCGCGGATGGCGTCGCTGGCGCAGCGGCTCGGCGGTGACGCCCTGGGGTGGGACGCCCTGCAACCGGCCCGATAGCATCGCCGCGACCTTGGTCACTTTCTTCACGACCCAGTCAGCAGTAGCAGTGGAGGATCGAGAGATGAGCACGCAGACCACGAAGATCCTGGTGTTCAGCCACCGACCCGAGGTGCGTGAGACGATCATCACTGCCGTCGGCCGCCGCCCGGCGCCGGACCTGCCCCGCGTGGACTACGTCGAGGCCGGCGCGATCGCCGACGTGCTGTACGAGGTGGACAACGGCACCGTCGACCTGCTGATCCTCGACGGCGAGGCGCAGCCGACCGGTGGCATGGGCCTGTCCCGCCAGCTCAAGGACGAGATCACGAACTGCCCGCCGATCGTCGTGGCCGTGCGCCGCAAGGACGACCGGTGGCTCGCGACCTGGTCGCAGGCCGACGCGGTGCTGGTGCACCCGCTGGACCCGCTGGCCGCCGCCGAGACCGTGGCAGAGGTGCTGCGGGGCTCGGCTGTTCCCGTCGTCAGGGGCTGAGCCCGCGATGGGCGAGCGCACCTGGCCGTCGCTGCTCAACCGCCTGCTCGACGGTGTCGACCTGACCGCCGACGACACGGCCTGGGGCATGGACAGGGTCATGTCGGGTGAGGCGACGCCGGCGCAGATCTCGGCGTTCGTCGTCGCGTTGCGCGCGAAGGGCGAGACGCCGGAGGAGGTCGACGGCCTGGCGACGATGATGCTCAGCCACGCCCGCCGCTTCGACGTGGGCGTGCGCGCGACCGACATCGTGGGCACCGGCGGCGATCATTCCGGTTCGGTGAACATCTCGACGATGGCCGCGATCGTCACGGCCGCGGCGGGCGTCCCGGTGGTCAAGCACGGCAACCGGGCGGCGTCGTCGCAGTGCGGCACGGCGGACGTGCTGGAGGCGCTGGGCGTCGCGATCGACCTGCCGCCGGAGGGCGTGCGGGCGACCGTGGCGGAGCTGGGCATCGGGTTCTGCTTCGCGCCGGTGTTCCACCCCGGCTTCCGGCACGCGGGCCCGGTGCGGCGGGAGATCGGCATCCCGACGTCGTTCAACCTGCTCGGGCCGCTCACGAACCCGGCGCAGCCGCAGGTCGGCCTGATCGGTTGCGCGCGGGCGGTCGCGGCTCCGCTGATCGCGGGGGTGTTCGCACGCCGCCGCAACACGGCGCTGGTCGTGCGCGGTGACGACGGCCTCGACGAGATCACGACCACCACGACGACGTCGGCGTGGCTCGCGCAGGACGGCGAGGTGCGCGAGGAGCGGATCGACCCGGCGGTGCTGGGTGTGCAGCCCGCGCGCGAGGAGGACCTGAAGGGCGGCGACGCGTCGGTCAACGCCCAGGTGGTCCGCGACCTGGTGGCCGGCAAGACGGGTTCCGTGCGCGACGCGGTGCTCGTGAACGCGGCGGGCGCCATCGCGGCGCACGGCGGGTTCTCGGGCGACCTGCACGCCGACCTGGCGGCTTCGCTGGGCCGTGCCGCCGAGGCGGTCGACTCGGGTGCGGCGAGCACGCTGCTGGGCCGTTGGGTGGAGCTCTCGACGTCCCTGAAGGGCTGAGACCACCCGGTTCGGTCACGCGGCGCGTTCGGCGCGTGACCGGGCCGGTGCGGCTGCCGCAGTGGCGTAGTCCGTGCGAGTGACGGCCCGGAGATGCGCGCCACGTGGTAACCCGGCGGCAACCGCCACCTGGAATGCTGGAGCCATGGTCCTCTACCCGGTGATGAAGCACGTCGTCGCGCGCGCAGCCCGCATGGTCTACCGCCCGGTGGTCGACGGTCTGGAGAACGTCCCGACCGACGGCCCCGTCATCCTGGCGGCGAACCACCTCAGCTTCATCGACAGCGTCGTGATCCCCATGGTGGTGCCGCGGCGCGTGTCGTTCCTGGCGAAGGCGGAGTACTTCACCGGCACCGGGGTCAAGGGCGCGATGTCCCGCTGGTTCTTCTCGTCGCTGGGCCACGTGCCGGTGCACCGCGGCAAGGGCCGTGACGCCCGTGCCGCGCTCGACACGGCGGCGGAGATCCTGGCGCGCGGGGACGCGTTCGCCATCTACCCCGAGGGCACCCGCTCGCTCGACGGCATGCTGCACCGCGGTCGCACCGGTGTCGCGCGCATGGCGCTGGAGTCGGGTGCGCCGGTCGTGCCGGTCGGCATCATCGGCACGGACAAGGTCCAGCCGGTCGGCAGCCGGTTCCCGAAGGTCGTCCCGGTGACCGTGCGGTTCGGCGAGCCGCTCGACTTCAGCCGCTACGACGGCATGCAGGAGTCGCTGCCGGTGCTGCGCAGCGTCACCGACGAGATCATCTACCGCATCCTCGACCTGAGCGGCCAGGAGTACGTCGACGCGTACCAGAAGACCCCGGTCGCCGCTTAGACCGCTCACGGCCCGCTGAGGCCGTCGCAGGGACCATGTCGAAGGCCCTCCCCCGCTGGCGCGAGCACAGCGACGGGAGGGCCTTCGTGCGAGATGCGGGACGCCGTGCACGACCGAGGCCCCCTCCGCGAACAGAGGGGGCCTCGGTAGAGCAAATATCCGATATATCGGATATCAGTCGTGGTTGGGTCCGGTGTGGTACTCGAACACCAGGCCGCCGACGGTGATCAGCACGAGGATGATCGCGATCACGAGCAGCCACACGTGCCAGAACGCCACCGCGACACCCGCGGTCGCCGCCGCGGCGGCGAGGCCGATCGGCCAGTACGAGCCGGGGCTGAAGAAGCCCAGCTCACCGGCACCGTCGGAGACCTCGGCCTCGGGGTTGTCCTCGGGACGGACCTCGATGCGGCGGGCGACGAACCGGAAGTAGGTGCCGACGATGAGCGCCAGACCACCGGTGAGCGCGAGCGCCACCGTGCCGGCGGGCTCGACCGCGCCGGTCGCCTGGTGCGTCCAGTAGCCGTAGACGACGGCCATCAGGAACGAGAAGGCCATCACCAGGTCGAATACGCGAGCTTCGATCTTCATCGCGGGGCGTCCCTACTTCTGACCCGCGCCGGACGCCTCACGGGCGGTCCGGTCGGTGTTGAACGGGGTGGTCGTGGTGGCCAGCGGCGAGCACCAGTCCTTGCAGCCCACCTTGGCGAGCGCCTCGGCCGTGGTGTACGGCTTGCCCGTCTTCTCGTTCGTCTCCTTGCGGAACCCGATGTACTTGTCGAAGTCCGCCTGCTCCAGGGCGCGGACCTCGAAGTTCATCACCGCGTGGTAGGAGCCGCACAGCTCGGCGCACCGGCCGACGAACGCACCGGGACGCTTGATCTCGTCGATCTGGAAGACGTTGTCCTGGTTGTTCTTCTTCGGGTCCGGGAAGACGTCCCGCTTGAAGTGGAACTCCGGCACGAAGAACGAGTGGATGACGTCCGTCGACTCCAGGGTGAACTGGACGCGCTTGCCGGCCGGGAGCACCAGGATCGGGACCTCACCCGAGGTGCCGACCGTGCTGACGACGTTGCCCGCCTCGGTCTTGTGGTCCGGGTACTGGAACTCCCAGTTCCACTGGAACGCGATGACGTCGACGTTCACGTCCGGCTTGCCCGACTTGTCCGTCACGTAGTTCTGCGTGACGGCCGTGAAGTAGAACAGCACCGCCACGATCACCGTCGGCACGACGATGAGCACGATCTCCAGCGGGAGGTTGTACGCCGTCTGACGCGGCAGCTCCTCCGACTTCTTGCGGTGGAACGCCACCGACCACAGGATCAGACCCCACACGATGACGCCGACGACGAGCGCGGCGATCACGGACCAGGTCCAGAGCTCGCGCATCTTCTCGGCCTGCGGCGTGACGGCCACCGGCCAGCCGAAGCGCAGCACCTCGTCCGTGGAGCAACCGGTGGCCCCGATACCGACCAGGCCCACCAGGCCAGCGGTTTTCGCCAGCCGGGATGCCCTGGTGCCCTCCTTCAGGCCCACTGCTCGCCCGCCTCCTCGTTCCATGCCAACGGATCAAGCGGGAGCGTAGCCCAGCGCGGGAGGGCTCACCCCTCGGGGGCACCGCCGCTGCGGTGCAGTTTCGGTCACACAGAGCCCTTTCGGCATACTGGGGACTTCCCCCTTCGTATTTCTGAGAGGTGCGAGAGCCTTGTGCGGCCTGGCAGGACTTGTATGCCCTAGCGAGAACGAGGCCGAGAGCGCCCGCCCGGCGGTGGAGTCCGCACTGCGCTGCATGCGGCACCGCGGCCCGGACGAGAGCGGCACGCGGCGGGTGGACGAGGTCGTCTTCGGGTTCAACCGCCTGGCGATCATCGACATCGAGCACTCCCACCAGCCGCTGACCTGGGGACCGCCGGAGTCGCCGAACCGGTACACGATCAACTTCAACGGCGAGGTCTACAACTACCTGGAGCTGCGCGCCGAGCTCACCGAGAAGCACGGCGCGGTCTTCCACACCGACGGCGACACCGAGACGATCGTCGCCGCCTACCACTACTTCGGCCCCGCGGCGATCTCGAAGCTGCGCGGCATGTTCGCCTTCATCATCTGGGACGCCGAGCGCAGGGTGCTGTTCGGCGGCCGCGACCCGTTCGGCATCAAGCCGCTGTACTGGGCGCAGGGGGCGCTGGGCGTCGCGTTCTCCAGCGAGAAGAAGATCCTGCTGGAGATCTCCCGCACGCTGGCCATCAACCCGCAGCTCAACGTCAAGGGCCTGCAGCAGTACCTGACGCTGCAGTACGTGCCGGAGCCCGACTCGCTGCACGACTCGATCCACCGGGTCGAGTCCGGTCACTCGTTCACGCTGGTCCCCGGTGAGGCGCCGCGGTTCGAGCGGTACTTCCCGGCCGAGTTCCGGGTGCGCACCGTCCGCAGCGAGGCGGAGGCCGACGCGCTGTACGACGAGATCACCGCCGCGCTGCGCGACTCGGTCGCCAAGCACATGCGCGCGGACGTGACGGTCGGCTCGTTCCTGTCCGGCGGCATCGACTCCACCGTGGTCGCGGCGCTGGCCAAGGAGCACAACCCGGACCTGATCACGTTCACCACGGGGTTCGAGCGCCAGGGCTTCTCCGAGGTCGACGTGGCGGCGGAGTCGGCGGCGCTGATCGGCGTGAAGCACGTCGTGCGCACGGTCAGCCCGCAGGAGATGATGGACTCCCTGCCGCTGATCACCTGGTACCTCGACGACCCGGTGGCGGACCCGGCGCTGGTGCCGCTGTGGTTCATCGCGCGGGAGGCGCGCCGGCACGTCAAGGTCGTGCTGTCCGGTGAGGGCGCGGACGAGCTGTTCGGCGGGTACACGATCTACCGCGAGCCGTTGTCGCTGTCGGCGTTCGAGAAGGTGCCGGGGGCGCTGCGCAAGGCGATGGGCAAGGTGTCGACGAAGATCCCGCAGGGCGTGCGCGGCAAGGACCTGCTGCGCCGGGGCGCGCTGACGCTGGAGGAGCGCTACTACGGCAACGCGCGCATCTTCCTCGACCCGCAGCTGCGGGAGGTCCTGCGCACGTACGACCCGAACACCTCGCACAGGGACGTGACGGCCCAGCCGTACCGCGAGTCGCGGCACTGGGACCCGGTCACGCGCATGCAGCACGTCGACCTGTTCACCTGGCTGCGCGGCGACATCCTGGTCAAGGCCGACAAGATGACCATGGCGAACTCGCTGGAGCTGCGCGTCCCGTTCCTGGACCCGGAGGTCTTCAAGATCGCCTCGCAGATCCCGAGCGAGCTGAAGATCACGAAGGACACCACGAAGTTCGCGTTGCGCAAGGCGATCCGCGACATCGTGCCCGCGCACGTGCTGAACCGCCGCAAGCTCGGCTTCCCGGTGCCGATCCGGCACTGGCTCAAGGACGAGATGCACGACTGGGCGGTCGAGCACGTGCGCGCGTCGCAGACCGACCAGTACATCGACAAGCAGGCGGTGCTGCGGCTGATCGAGGAGCACCGGTCGGGCGTGCTCGACCACAGCCGCCGCATCTGGGCGCTGCTGGTGTTCATGATCTGGCACGGCATCTTCGTCGAGAACCGCATCACGCCGGTGGTGCCGGAGCCGCACTACCCGGTCAAGCTCTAGCCAGGACGCGAAAGGGCCCCTCCGCGGAGGGGCCCTTTCGTTCGGCGGTGGTTACCGGCGGCCCTGTGCGCTGCACATCGCGTAGGAGCTGACGACGGTCTCCGGTGCCGCCATGAGCTCCAGGTAGCGGTCGAGCTCGTCGTCGGACAGCGGGAGCTTCGCGCGGGCCTGGCGTGCGCTGGCGGCGAGCAGCCGGCAGCCCGACGAGCCGCCCTGCCACTCCTGCACCTCGCGGGAGCCGCTGACGTCGTGCATTCCGACGTCCTGCAGCGCGCGTTCGACGCGGGCGCCCCAGGCGAGTTCGGCACCGGCCTGGTCGAGCAGCGTGAGCAGGGCGTTCTTCACCCGCATGATGAGCTTGGCGTCGTCGGGGGCGGCGGCGAGGACCTCCAGCGGGAGGCAGTCGAACTCGTCGAGCACGAGCCAGCCGCCGGGACGCAGCGCGTCGCGCAGCTTGCGCAGGACGAGGTCGCGGGCCGGGAGGTGGAAGAGCACGCCGCGGGCGTGGACCAGGTCGAACGCGTTGCCCGGCAATATGTTGGACACCACGTCGTGTTCGAGGACGGTGACGTTGTCACGCTCCCGCAGCCGCGAGACGTCGAGGTCGGTGACCGTCACGTGCCCGGACGGGGCGACGACGTCGGCGAGCCAGTTCGCCACCGATCCGCCACCGCCACCGATCTCGAGGCAGCGCCAGCCGTCTGTGATGCCGAGCCGCTCGACGCGGGCGAAGGTGCCCGCGTCGAGCAGGGAGCTCAGCGCGTCGAACTGCGGGTCGAGCGACTCACCGGAGTCGCCTAACAGGTACGTCCCCATTGTCCGATCATGGCAGGACCGGGGCGATCTCCTCAGCCGCTTCGCCGCCGAACGCGCCGCGGATGCGGGCGAGGGCGGGCTCGCGCTCGAGCTTCCACTCCTGCGTGCCGACGGTCTCGAGGACCTCGACGGCGATCAGGGAGCCGAGCTGAGCTGCGCGTTCCAGGCCCAGGCCCGCGGAGGTGCCGGCGAGGAACCCGGCGCGGAAGCCGTCGCCGACACCGGTCGGGTCGGTCTTCGCGACCTCGGGGACGGCGGGCACGTGCAGCGAGGAGCCGTCGCGGTCGACGATCTCCACGCCCTTGGCGCCGAGGGTGGTGACCCGGCGGCCGACCCTGGACAGCACGTCGGCCTCGGTCCAGCCGGTCTTCTGGAGCAGCAGCTCCCACTCGTAGTCGTTGCTGAACAGGTACTCGGCGCCCTCGACGAACGTGCGCGCCTGCTCGCCGTCCATGCGGGCCAGCTGCTGCGACGGGTCGACGGCGAAGCGGTAGCCGCGCTGACGGCACTCCTCGGCGTGGCGGAGCATGGCGGCGGGGTCGTCCGGGCTGATCACGACGAGCTCGAGGTCGGCGACCCTGTTCGCGATCGGGGCCAGCTCGATGTTGCGGGCCTCGGCCATCGCGCCGGCGTAGAAGGAGGCGATCTGGCACATGTCGTCGTCCGTGGTGCAGACGAACCGCGCGGTGTGCGCGACCTCGGAGACGTACACGCCGGAGGTGTCGACGCCGTGCCGTTCCAGCCACGAGCGGTAGTCGTCGAAGTCCTTGCCGACGGCGCCCACGAGCACCGGCCGCATCCCCAGCACACCGAGACCGAACGCGATGTTCGCGCCGATGCCGCCGCGGCGGACGACGAGGTCGTCGACCAGGAAGCTCAGCGACACCCGGTCGAGGCGCTCCGCGACCAGCTGGTCCGCGAACCGGCCGGGGAAGTGCATGAGATGGTCGGTCGCGATGCTGCCGCACACGGCTACCGGCACCAGTCGGCCCTCACTTTCTTGTTGCTCGACGCGCGGCTGACCCGGACGAGTGCAGCCGCGAAGACTACTGTTTGGTAGGGCTTTCGCAGGTCACAGCACCGACATACGGTCGAGCGGTGACGATCCCCGAGGCGACCACGATGACCGAGCTGATCGACGACTGCGCGCAGCTCCCCTTCGCTCTGACCCACCCCGAGCACCCCCTGCCCGCACCGCGGGCGGCCGCGGCCTGGCTGATCGACGACCGCAGCACGAGCCAGGTCGAGGGCCTGGCCGAGTACGGCGTCTGACCGCTCGGAGCCCGGACAGCAGGTCCACACAGCGCGAGGCCGCGTTCCCGTCGTGCGGGAACGCGGCCTCGCGCATTGGTCGCCTTAGTGGAACGAGTCGCCGCAGGCGCAGGACCCGCCGGCGTTCGGGTTGTCGATCGTGAAGCCCTGCTTCTCGATCGTGTCCACGAAGTCGATGACGGCGCCTTCGACGTACGGGGCGCTCATGCGGTCAACGGCGACCTTCATGCCGTTGAAGTCCACCATCGCGTCGCCGTCGAGCGTGCGCTCGTCGAAGAACAGCTGGTACTTCAGGCCGGCACAACCACCGGGCTGGACGGCGATGCGCAGGTGCATGTCGTCGCGGCCCTCCTGGTCGAGCAGCGCCTTGGCCTTGACGGCGGCCGCATCGGTCAGCGTCACGCCGTGGGTCGGCGCCTCGGAGGTCGAAGCGGCATCCTGAGCGGTCGTCATGGCTCTCCTAAGAGGTCCTTTGCGGGCGGTTCGCCCTTCAACAACACGGGCGTTCCCCGCTTTGTTCCGCTCTCCATGGTCCCACAACACGGCCCCTTGTCGAACGTCACGTGGGCCACCCTCCAGCCACCAGCGACGACGCCGACCGATATATCAGTCGGCGGGTCAGTGCGACCACTGCCGGGCCACGTGCCGTGCCGTTGCAACGAGACTTTTGCGGGCGTCCGCAATCGATTTTTGCACGGAGCCGACGTGCTCGGAGACGGAGTAGGCGTCCTGGACGCCGGCGGCGGCCATCTCGCGGCGGCCGACGCTGACCTGGCCGGCGATGGCGATGCAGGGGACGGCGCGGTCGGCCGCTCCGGCGGCGACGGCGGTGATGAGCTTGCCGCGCAGGGACTGCCAGTCGAAGCTGCCCTCGCCGGTGACGACGAGGTCGGCGGTGTCGAGTGCGGCGTCGAGGGCGGTGAGCTCGCGGACGAGGCCGGCGCCGGACCGCACGGTCGCGCCGAGGGTGAGCAGGGCGGCGCCGAGACCTCCGGCAGCTCCGGCGCCTGATATATCGGATACGGGCTTCAGGACGTCCATGGCGGCGAGCTTGGCTTCGAGGCGTTCCACGGCTTCCGGGGACGCGCCCTTCTGCGGGCCGAACGTGCGGGCGGCGCCGTGCGGGCCGAGCAGCGGGTTCTCCACGTCCGACGCGGCCACCAGCGATATATCGGTCAGCTCGACGGCGGCGTCGGCCAACGCGGCGAGCATGCCCGCGCCGCCGTCGGTCGTGCCGGAGCCGCCGAGGCCGACGACGATGACATCGTTGTCAGCCGCAGCTGCCGCGATGAGCTCGCCGACGCCGCGGGTCGTGGCGGTCTCGCAGGACGCGGCGCGCAGCTCGGCCGGGACGAGGTGCAGGCCGCACGCCTCCGCGGACTCGACGTACGCGGTGCGCTTGCCGTCGTGGGTGTGCCGCAGCCAGCGTGCTTCGACCGGCGTGCCGAGTGGGCCGGTGACGGCGGTGTGTTGGACATCGCCGTCGAGTGCGGCGTGCAGGACGTCGACGAAGCCGGGGCCGCCGTCGGCGAGCGGGCGCTGCACGACGACGTCGTCCGGCTTGGCCTCGTGCCAGCCGGTGGCGATGGCGTCGGCGGCCTCGCGGGCGGTCAGGGTGCCGCCGAAGCAGTCCGGGGCGATGAGTACGCGCACCTCGCGAAAGGTACAGAAGAACCACTGCCCTACCCTGGTGCCGTGAGGTTCCTGCGCCGCAACTCCGACGACACCGCCACCGCCACCGAAGCACCCGCGACGGAGGCCGAGCTCGCCGAGCCGCTCGACCGGAACCGGACCGCGGGCAAGGGCCGTGCGACGCCGAAGCGCCGGGAAGCGCAGGCCAGGCGCAGCGGTCCCGTCCCGCCGCCGCCCCGCACGCAGCGCGAGGCGTTCAAGCGCATGCGCGGCAACAAGGTGAGCAAGGAAGAGCGCCGTGCCGCGGCCGCCGACCGCCGTGCGCGGATGATGGCGGGCGACGAGAAGTACCTGCCGGTGCGCGACCGCGGGCCGGTCAAGGCCTACATCCGCGACCTGGTCGACTCGCGCCGCAACCTCATGGGCCTGTTCATGCCGCTCGCGATCCTGGTGTTCGTGGCGCTGCTGACGCCGTCGCTGGCGGTGCAGCGGTACGCGACGCTGGCGACGACGTTCATGCTGATCGCGATGATCATCGAGGGCTTCGTCCTCGGCCGGATCGTCACGAAGCGGGTGCGGGCGAAGTTCCCGACCGAGCCGATCAAGGGCATCTCGATCGGCTGGTACGCGTTCATCCGCGCGAGCCAGCTGCGCAAGCTGCGCATCCCCAAGCCGCGCGTGGGCCCCGGCGACGCCGTCAAGTAGGTGGCCCGGCTGTCACTGCCGGAGCGGCTGCGGTGGGACCACAACGCGTGGTACCGCCGCTGGCTGCTCCGGCAGTTGCCGTCCGGGGCCGGGTCGGCGCTGGACGTGGGCTGCGGGCTCGGTGACCTCGCCCGGTCGGTCGACGCGCGGAGCGTCACGGCGATCGACGCGAACGAGCGCATGGTCGAGCGCGCCAGTGCGACGAGCACGCGCGTGCGGTGGGTCCACGGCGACGTCCTCACGCACGACCTGGGGCGGTTCGACGTCGTCACGGCCGAGGCGAGCCTGCACCACCTGCCGTTGCGCGAGGGGCTCGCGCGGCTGGCCGGGCTGACCGCGCCGGGCGGGCGGCTGGTCGTCGTGGGGCTGTACTCGCTCGCCACGAAGGCCGAGCTGGTGGTGGAGGCCGTCGCGCTGCCCGCGAACGCGCTCGTCGGGATCGCGAAGTGGGCCACCGGTCAGCGCACCGGTGCGCACGACTCGGAGATGCCGGTCGTGTGGACCGCTCCGACGTTGGCCGAGATCCGCGCGGCGGCGCGGGAGAGCACGCCCGGTGCGCGCGTGCGCAGGCGGTTGTTCTGGCGGTACACGCTGGTCTGGGACGCTCCCGAAGTTCATTAGCAAGCCGAAGGAACTCGGACTAAGCTCCGATGTATGAAGTTCCGTCGTCTTGGCCGCAGCGGCCTGAGCGTCAGCGAGATCACCTACGGCAACTGGCTCACGCACGGTTCGCAGATCGAGGAGGACCAAGCGCACGCCTGCGTGAAGGCCGCGCTGGAGTCCGGCATCACGACCTTCGACACCGCCGACGTCTACGCGAACACCGCGGCGGAGTCGGTGCTCGGCCGGGCGCTCAAGGGCGAACGGCGCGAGTCCCTGGAGCTGCTCACGAAGGTCTACTGGCCGACCGGCCCCGGCGGTCCCAACGACCGCGGCCTGGGCCGCAAGCACGTCATGGAGTCGGCCAACGCCTCCCTGAAGCGCCTGCAGACCGACTACGTCGACCTCTACCAGGCCCACCGGTACGACCACTCGGTGCCGCTGGAGGAGACGATGCTGGCGTTCGCCGACCTCGTCCGCCAGGGCAAGGTCCTCTACGTCGGTGTCTCCGAGTGGACCGCCGAGCAGATCACCCGCGGTGCCGCGCTGGCCCGTGAGCTCAAGGTGCCGTTCGTGTCGCACCAGCCGCAGTACTCGATGTTGTGGCGCGTCATCGAACCGCAGGTCGTGCCGGTGTGCGAGCGCGAGGGCATCAGCCAGATCGTGTTCTCCCCGATCGCGCAGGGCGTCCTGACCGGCAAGTACCTGCCGGGTGCCGAGGCGCCGGCGGGCTCGCGGCTGGCCGACGAGCGCGGGTCGCAGATGATCGCCCGCTGGGTGCGCGACGACGTGCTGACCGCGGTGCAGCAGCTCAAGCCGATCGCCGACGAGGTGGGCGTCACGATGGCGCAGCTCGCGGTGGCGTGGGTGCTCAAGAACCCGAACGTCGCGTCCGCGATCATCGGCGCCTCGCGGCCGGAGCAGGTCGTCGAGAACGTCAAGGCGGTCGACGTCGAGCTCGACGACGAGGTGCTGAAGAAGATCGACGGCGTGCTCGAGGGCGTCGTCACGGACGACCCGAGGCTCACCGCCGCCGGCTGATCCTCAGCCCGCGGGGTGCAGGCTCATCGGGCCGTACACCTCGGACTCCGCGCGCAGGAGCGTGACCTGCTCGACCCCGGCGTCGAGCAGGTCGCGCCACCCGGCGCTGAACCACTCCTCCGCCTCCGCCTGGTCGGCGAACACCACGTCCGGGCCGGCCACGTCCCGGCCCTGTGCATCCTGGTAGCGCCAGCGGAACTCCATGGACGAAGGCTAACCCTTGACCACCAGAACGCTCGTGCTCGGCGGCGCCCGTTCGGGCAAGTCCGCGCACGCGGAAGGCCTGCTCACGGACGCGACCGTGACATATGTCGCAACGGCGCGCCGCTACCCCGACGACCCGGACTGGGACGCGCGCATCGCCAAGCACGTCGCCCGCCGCCCGTCCACCTGGCACACCGTGGAGGCGCCCGCGTCCGGTGACCTGTCGGCGTTGCTCACCGCGACGTCGTACGACGACCCGCCGATCCTGGTCGACGACCTGTCGACGTGGCTGGTGGGCGCGCTCGACGACGCCGGCGCGTGGGAGGGCCACGGCATCGGCGCGGTCGAACGCGCCGTCGACGAGCTCGTCGGCTCCATCGCCACCTGCCGGGCGCGGCTCGTGCTGGTGAGCGCGGAGGTCGGCCTCGGCGTCGTTCCGTCGACGCGCTCTGGCAGGCTCTTCCGCGACCACCTCGGTGCGCTCAACGCGCGCGTCGCCGGGGTGTGCGACGAGGTGCTGCTGCTCGTCGCCGGCATCCCGCTGAGACTGCGATGAGGAGTGACCAGGTGAGCACCGAGTTCCCGCCGGTGGAGGCGCCGGACGAGACCGCTCTGCGCGAGGCGCGGGCCAGGCACGCGGTGCTGACCAAGCCGGTCGGCTCGCTCGGCCGCCTGGAGGACCTCGGCATGTGGGTCGCGGCGTGCCAGGGCGTCGTGCCGCCCAAGCCGTTCGTGCGGCCGCGGGTCGTGGTGTTCGCGGGTGACCACGGCATCACCGCGCAGGGCGTGTCGGCGTACCCGAGCGAGGTGACCGGGCAGATGGTCGCCAACTTCCTGACCGGCGGCGCCGCGGTGAACGTGCTCGCGCAGGTCGCGGGAGCCACCGTGCGCGTGGTCGACATGGCCGTCGACTCCGACACCCCCGCCGCGGTCAGCGCGCACAAGGTGCGGCGCTCGTCCGGGTCGATCGACCGCGAGGACGCGCTCACCCGCGAGCAGTGCGAGGCGGCCATCGCGGCCGGTCGCGCCGTCGCCGACGAGGAGGTCGACTCGGGCGCCGATGTGCTCGTCGCGGGCGACATGGGCATCGGCAACACGACGCCGGCGGCGGTGCTGATCGCGTCGCTGACCGGGTCGGAGCCGGTCGCGGTCGTCGGCCGCGGCACCGGCATCGACGACCAGGCGTGGATGCGCAAGACGGCGGCGATCCGCGACGCGCTGCGCCGGGCGCGGCTGGTGATCAGCGACCCGGTGGCGTTGCTGGCCACGGCCGGTGGCGCGGACATCGCGGCGATGGCCGGGTTCCTGGCCCAGGCGGCGGTGCGCAAGACCCCGGTGGTGCTCGACGGCGTCGTCGTCGGTGCGGCCGCGGTGGTGGCCGAGGAGCTGGCGCCGGGTGCGCGCGAGTGGTGGGTGGCCGGGCACGAGTCGGCCGAGCCCGCGCACGCGATCGCGCTGGGGCACCTGAACCTGAAGCCGCTCCTGGAGTTCGGCATGCGACTGGGCGAGGGCTCCGGTGCGGTGGCGGCGCTGCCGTTGCTCAGTGCCGCGGTGAAGGTGCTCGCGGAGATGGCGACGTTCGAGAGCGCCGGTGTCACGGCCCGCGAGGACCAGCACGTGCTGGAGAAGCAGCTCGACGGTGTCGACGATGACGACGACGCAGAGCTGAGCCGCCGGGAACCGAGCCGCGAAGAACCGGCTGAGTGAAGCTCGCCCTCTCCTGGCTGACGGTCCTGCCGATCCGCGTCGACGCCGTCGACGGCGTCGCGGCTCGGCGGGCCATCAGCTGGGCGCCGGTCGTCGGCCTGCTGCTCGGCGCGTTCGCGGCTGGTGTGCTGGAGCTGCTCGCGATATCCGATATATCAGCGCTGGTGGCTGGGTTCCTGGTCGTCGGCGTCGTAGCTCTGGTGTCGCGCGGCATGCACGTCGACGGGCTCGCCGACGTCGCCGACGGCCTCGGTTGCTACGGGCCGCCCGAGCGGGCGCTGAAGGTCATGAAGGACGGCGGCGCCGGGCCGTTCGGCGTCGTCACGTTGATCGTGGTGCTCGGAGCTCAGGCAGCGGCGCTGCCCCAGGCCCACTGGGGAACGGTGCTGTTGGCGTTCGCGGTGAGCCGGGCCGCGTTCGGGATCTGCTGCCTGCGCGGCGTGCCCGCGGCTCGGCCGGAGGGGCTCGGCGCGCTCGTCGCGGGCACGCAGCACCCGGCGGTCGTCGCCGGCACGTGGGTGGTGCTCGCCGTCGCGGCGGTTCCGCTCGGGGTGCGCGCCGTCGTCGCCGTCGTCGTCGCGGCCCTGCTGGTGTGGTTGCTCGTGCGGCACACCGTGCGGCGGTTCGGCGGCATCACCGGTGATGTGCTCGGTGCTGCCGCCGAACTCGCACTGCTCGTCGTGCTGGTCGTCTCCGGGTAGGGGACCTGACCAGGACGGGGACCTAGCCGAGCACCGTCATCCAGCCGTGGGTGTCGGCGACGTGGCCGTGCTGCAGGCCGGTCAGGCGCTCGCGCAGCTTCATGGTCACCGAGCCGGTGCCGCCGTCGGCGATGGAGAACTCGCCACCGGCGTGCTTGACGTGGCCGACGGGGGTGATGACGGCGGCCGTGCCGCACGCGAAGACCTCGGTGAGCTCACCGGAGGCGTTCGCCTTCTCCCACTCGTCGGTCGAGATGCGCCGTTCCTCGACGGTCAGGCCGAGGTCGGACGCCAGCCGCAGCAGCGAGCTCCGGGTGATGCCGGGCAGCAGCGTGCCGGTCAGCTCGGGGGTGACGACCTTGTCGCCGTAGACGAAGAACAGGTTCATGCCGCCCATCTCCTCGACCCAGCGGCGTTCCACCGCGTCGAGCCAGACGACCTGGTCGCACCCCTTCTCCGCGGCCTGCGCCTGCGCCACGAGGGACGCGGCGTAGTTGCCGGCGAACTTGGCCGCGCCGGTGCCACCGGGGGCCGCGCGGACGTACTCGGTCGAGAGCCACACGCTCACCGGGCGGACGCCGCTCGCGAAGTAGGAGCCGGCGGGGGAGGCGATCAGCACGTAGAGGTACTCGGACGAGGGTCGCACGCCGAGTCCCTTCTCCGTCGAGATCATGAAGGGCCGCAGGTAGAGCGACTCCTCGGGCGCCGAGGGCACCCAGTGGCCGTCGACGGCGAGGATCTGCCGCACCGACTCGAGGAACAGCTCGTCGGGGAGCTCGGGCATGGCCATGCGGCGGGCCGACGCGCGGAAGCGCTCGGCGTTCGCCTCAGGGCGGAAGGACGCGATCGAACCGTCGGGCTGCCGGTAGGCCTTGAGCCCTTCGAAGATCGCCTGGCCGTAGTGCAGCACCATTGCCGCGGGGTCCAGTGCGAGGGTGGAGTACGGGCCGACCTCTGCGTCGTGCCAGCCCTGCTCGCGGTTCCAGCGGATCGTCACCATGTGGTCGGTGAAGTGCTGCCCGAAGCCCGGCTTGGCAAGCACCTCCGCTACGCGTTCCGGGGTCGCCGGCTGCGGGTGGGAGGTCCGGGTGAAAGGCAACGCGCTCGTCATGTGAGCACGGTAATACGCAGGTCGGGATACGGAAAATCGTC
Source organism: Lentzea sp. NPDC036949 (assembly GCF_055608075.1). Lineage (NCBI taxonomy): Bacteria > Bacillati > Actinomycetota > Actinomycetes > Pseudonocardiales > Pseudonocardiaceae > Lentzea > Lentzea sp. NPDC036949. The sequence continues at coordinate 73,102 of NZ_JBVJRA010000022.1, read as the reverse complement.
TTCCCAAAACTCGGACGTCCTACTAAGTCACACCGGTTAGAGTCCCCGACCATGACCGAGCAGGAACGATCTTCGAAGGGTGCTGACGTCCGCACCGTGCTGCAGGCCGCGCTGCTCGTGCTGGGCACCGGGCTGACGCTGCTCGACGGCTACGTGCTCGGCGGGGCCGGCGGTGTCGTGGGCGCCGTGTTCCTGGCCGTCTTCTTCCTCGCCGGGTACTACGGCATCAGCAAGGACAAGCCCTCTACGAACGGCCGGGTGTACGGGCTGGTGGCGTGTGTCGCCGTGACGCTGCTCGTCTTCCTCTCAGCGACGCTGTAGCGCCGATCAGCCCCGTGCCGGCGCCCACTCCCGCGAACGAGATGAGCAGCGCGGGCACCGGCGTGCTCATGGCGAGCAGCACGGAGAGCCCGAGCCCGAGGCAGGCGGTGCGCATGGGCCACGTGCGGTCGTTCTGCAGCAACACGCGCGCCGACGCGTTCGTGAACGCGTAGTAGAAGAGCGTCGCGCACGCCGCCACGCCCAGCGCGATCGACAACGGCATGACGACCACCGCGAGCGCGCACGCGGCCACGACCACGACCGACAGCACCGCGGGCTTGAGGCGGCCCGGCAGGTCGCCGTCCTCCACCAGCCCGGTCAGCGTCCGGTGCGCCGACGCGAGCACGAAGTGCAACGCGGTCACCCCGGCCACCGCGGCGGCGATCTGCACGAGCGGCACCAGCGCCGCCGCGTCCGCCGCGACGAGCGCGTCCCGCAGCGGCGCGGGCGACAGGGCGAGGCGCGCGCTGCCGAGCTGGCGCAGCACACCGGCGCCCACGGCCAGGTACACCGCGAACGGCAGTCCGACCAGGACGGGGATGGCGATCCGCAGCACACCCGGCGGGTGCGGCCGCTCGCCGCGGTGCGGGGCGGTGACGCGCTCGAAGCCGGTGAACGCCACGAACATCAGGCCGGCGGCACCGACGAGCTCGTTGGCGCTGCCCGTCTCCCCCGCCGACGGCACCGGCGGGATGGCGAAGCTCGCCACGGCCACGAGCACCAGCACGCCGAGCACGACCACCGCGGCCGCCGTGCTGACGCCGACGTCCCAGCGGAACCCGGCCGCGCCCAGCAGCGCCGTGGCCGCCACGAGGACGAGCGCACCGGCCAGCGGCTGGTCCGGCACCACGTACGCGCCGAACATCACCGCCAACGCCGCCGCCATCGCGCACCGGCCGAGCAGGTGCGCGCTCGCTGTCATCCGTGCGGGCCACACACCGAGCTGAGCACGTACGTATCCGTAACCGCCGCCGACGTCGGGGTAGGCACGGGACTGGTCCGCTGTCGAGAAGGCCGAGCACAGGGCGGCTGCCGCGGAGATGGCCAGCGCCGGGAGCAGCCACCAGCCCGCAAGACCTGCGGCGGGAACGAATCCGGCGAAGACCCCCGCACCGAGCACCGCGGGCAGACCGAGCGCGATCGCCGCTGCGATCTCGCGAGGCGTGTGGGTCACGGGGTACACATTCGCAGATGGGGCATCAGGCCGTAACCACCCGGTCGAATGACGCACGGATCGGGCGAACACGCCCGGTTCGGACACTCTTAGCAACTGTCAACGTCACGGATTGCCGCCGAACGAGGCGGGGCTCGGCATTGGCGGCGCACTCCGACCTTTAGCATAGGTCACGATTCCGAGCACACATACCACGCACAACCCCATGGAGCAGCACGTGACAGCCCCGAAGCTGGCCCTCACCGAAGGTGACCTGAGCACCACCGCCGCGGACGCAGTCGTCGTGGGCACCCTGCAGGGTGCGGACGGTCTGGAGCTCGCGCCCGGTGCCGAAGCGGTCGACGCCGCGTTCGACGGCGCGCTGCTCGAGGTGCTCGGCACCCTGCGCGCGACGGGCAAGGCCGACGAGCTCGTCAAGGTGCCGACGTTCGGCAAGATCTCCGCCCCGCTCGTCCTGGCCGTCGGCCTGGGCAAGACCGCGGGCGAGGAGCAGGTGCGCCGCGCGTCCGGTGTCGCCGCCCGCGCGCTCGCCGGCAAGAAGCGCGCCGTGAACACCCTGGGCGCGCTGCACGTCGGTGCCGCCGCCGAGGGCACCCTGCTCGGCGCGTACTCGTTCACCGAGTACAAGTCGGACAAGGGCGAGGCCGCGGTCGTGAAGGTCGACCTGCACGCCGCCGGTTCCAAGGAGAACAAGGCCGCGCTGAAGGCCGCCGTCGCGATCGCCGAGTCGGTCGCCATCGCACGCGACTTCATCAACACCCCGCCGAACGACCTCTACCCCGGTTCGTTCGCCGACCGCGCCGCGAAGCTCGCGACCGCCGCCGGTCTCGACGTCGAGGTGCTGGACGAGAAGGCGCTGAAGAAGCAGGGCTTCGGCGGCATCCTGGGCGTCGGCGGCGGCTCGACCCGCCAGCCGCGCCTCGTGCGCATCTCCTACAAGGGTGCCAAGGCCACCAAGAAGGTCGCCCTGGTCGGCAAGGGCATCACGTTCGACACCGGCGGCATCTCGATCAAGCCGGCCGCGGGCATGGACGAGATGACCTCGGACATGTCCGGTGCCGCCGCGATCGTCGCCTCGATGGTGCTCGCCGCGAAGCTCAAGTACCCGCTGGAGATCATCGCCTCGATCCCGATGGCGGAGAACATGCCCTCCGGCGACGCCTACCGCCCCGGTGACGTGCTCACCATGTACGGCGGCAAGACCGTCGAGGTGCTCAACACCGACGCCGAGGGCCGGCTGATCCTGTCCGACGCGATCGTGCGCGCCTGCGAGGACGGCCCCGACTACCTGATCGAGACCGCGACGCTGACCGGCGCGCAGGTCGTGGCGCTGGGCAAGCGCACGTCCGGTGTCATGGGCTCGGAGGAGTTCCGCGACCGCGTCGCCCGCATCGGCACCGCCGTCGGCGAGTCGGCGTGGGCCATGCCGCTGCCGGAGGAGCTGCGCGCCGACCTCGACTCGCGCCTCGCGGACCTCGCGAACGTCACCGGTCACCGGTGGGGCGGCATGCTCGCCGCGGGCCTGTTCCTGCGCGAGTTCGTGGCCGAGGGCGTGCAGTGGGCGCACATCGACATCGCCGGCCCGGCGTTCCACACCGGCGGCCCCTACGGCTACACCTCCAAGGGCGGCACGGGCGTCCCGGTCCGCACGATCGCGGCGGTGCTCGCCGACATCGCGGCCAACGGCTGAGGTGACCGGGTCCCGCGACCGTCCGGCGTGGACGGTCGCGGGACCGCGTGTGGGGACACGCCTCTCGCCGGGTTTGGGCACACCGCCCGAGGAGAGGAGTATTTCCGCATGGGGACGCATCGCTACGAGGTCGAGGTCGTCTGGACGGGCAACACCGGCAGCGGCACCGCCGGCTACAAGGCCTACGAACGCGCGCACGAGGTGCGGGCACCGGGCAAGGAGACGATCCCCGGGTCGTCGGACCCGGCGTTCCGCGGCGACCCGGCGCGCTACAACCCCGAGGAGCTGCTCCTCGCGTCGCTGTCGCAGTGCCACATGCTGTGGTTCCTGCACCTCGCGTCGCTCAACGGGGTGGTCGTGACGGACTACCGCGACCAGGCAGGCGGCACCATGGCCGAGCACCCGGACGGGTCGGGCCGCTTCACCGAGGTCCTGCTGAAGCCGGTCGTGACCGTGGCCGACCCGGAGATGCGGGCCACCGCGCAGGCGTTGCACGAGAAGGCGCACTCGATGTGCTTCATCGCGGCGAGCGTGAACTTCCCGGTGCGGCATGAGCCGACGGTGCGGTGAAACCGGGCTTCCACCCCATCGGGGACGTCGCGCGCAGGGCCGTGCCGCACGGGCTCGCCCCGATGTCCGATGAGGACCGGGAACGGCTGCTCGACGAGTTCTGGGCCGAGGTCACCGACGGGCTCACCGGCCACCCCGCGTTCGCCGAGCACCTGCACCGGCTGGTCGAGGTCGAGGCGGCAGGCCGCTGCACGGCGCGGGCGACGGCGAGCGAGGCGTGCTAGCCGTTGCCCAGCTTCTTCTGGCGCGCGGTGTAGTCGCGCATGCGCTTGGGGTAGCCGACGATGCCCGCGTCGTAGATCGGCATGCCGTGCTTGCGGGCGAACGAGCGGGCGGCGTCGGTGCTCGCGACGCGGCGGCGGGTCCACTCGCCGTCGTGCGCGACCAGGACCACAGTGGTTTCGGTCACCGTGGTCTTCGGCTCGACGTAGGCCTCCACCCCCTGACGGCTCCTCGTCCACTCCTCGAGGTGGCTCGTGTCCTGGTTGGACGCGGTGCGCAGCACTCCAGGACGTGGTTTCCTGCGGAAACGGTCGAACAGCCCCATCGGGCACCTCCTGCGACTCCCTCCACCATGGTGCCAGGAAGGGGTGTCATGAGTAGGTGAATGATCAGAAAGCCAGCCGGGTGGCCCATGCCGGATCACCACGCTCCGGCAACTAGTGACAAGATGGCCGCGTACCTCGCGCGCACCCGCGCGTAGTAAGTAATCCCGAGGAGATCCGAAGTGACTTCGCCGGAACTGGAGTCGGCCACCAACGCCGATCTCGTCATCCTCGGCGGTGGTTCGGGTGGCTACGCCTGCGCGTTCCGCGCGGCCGAGCTCGGCCTGTCCGTCGTCCTGGTCGAGAAGGACAAGCTGGGTGGCACGTGCCTGCACCGCGGCTGCATCCCGACCAAGGCGCTGCTGCACGCGGCCGAGGTCGCGGACAACGCCCGCGAAGGCGACCAGTTCGGTGTGAAGAGCTCGCTCGAGGGCATCGACATCGCCGGCGTGAACTCGTACAAGGACGGTGTGGTCTCGCGGCTCTACAAGGGCCTGCAGGGACTCGCGAAGGCCAACAAGGTCACCTTCGTCGAGGGCGCCGGCACGTTCGTCGGCCCGAACACCGTCGTGGTGGACGGTCAGCGCTACACCGGCAAGAACGTGGTGCTCGCGACCGGTTCGTACGCGCGCAGCCTGCCCGGTCTGGAGATCGGCGGCCGCGTGATCACCAGCGACCAGGCGCTCACCCTGGACTTCATCCCGGAGAAGGTCGTCGTCCTGGGCGGCGGCGTCATCGGCGTGGAGTTCGCGAGCGTGTGGCGGTCGTTCGGCGCCGAGGTCACCATCGTCGAGGCGCTGCCCCGGCTGGTGCCCGCCGAGGACGAGTACGCCTCCAAGCAGCTGGAGCGCGCGTTCCGCAAGCGCGGGATCAAGTTCAAGACCGGCGTGAAGTTCACCGGCGCCACCCAGTCCGACTCGGGCGTGTCCGTCACGCTGGAGAACGGCGACGTCCTCGACGCCGACCTGCTGCTCGTCGCGGTCGGCCGCGGCCCGAACAGCGCGGGTCACGGCTACGAGGAGGCCGGCATCACGATCGACCGCGGGTTCGTCGTCACCGACGAGCGGCTGCGCACGAACCTGCCGGGCGTCTACGCCGTCGGCGACATCGTGCCGGGCCTGCAGCTCGCGCACCGCGGTTTCCAGCAGGGCATCTTCGTGGCCGAGGAGATCGCAGGCCAGAACCCGAAGGTGATCGACGAGGCGGGGATCCCGCGCGTCACCTACTGCAAGCCCGAGGTCGCCTCCGTCGGTCTCACCGAGGCCGCCGCGAAGGAGAAGTACGGCTCCGCCGAGACGTTCGTGTACGACCTCGCGGGCAACGGCAAGAGCCAGATCCTCAAGACCGCCGGCGGCGTGAAGCTCGTCAAGGCGCCCGACGGCCCGGTCGTCGGCATCACCATGGTCGGCGAGCGCGTCGGCGAACTCATCGGTGAGGCCCAGCTGATCTACAGCTGGGAGGCTTACCCGGACGACGTGGCCCCGCTGGTCCACGCCCACCCGACCCAGACTGAAGCCCTCGGCGAGGCGTTCCTCGCCCTGGCCGGCAAGCCGCTGCACGTGCACGGCTGACCGCTTCCCATCCAAGTCAGCCACACGAGAGCACGAGGAGTCAGCGAACAATGGCCTTCTCCGTCCAGATGCCCGCACTCGGTGAGAGTGTCACCGAGGGCACGGTCACCCGGTGGTTGAAGCAGGAAGGCGACCGGGTGGAGGTGGACGAGCCGTTGCTCGAGGTGTCCACCGACAAGGTCGACACCGAGATCCCCTCCCCCGCGGCGGGCGTCCTGCAGAAGATCGTCGCCCAGGAGGACGACACCGTCGAGGTCGGCGGCGAGCTCGCGGTCATCGGCGACGGTGACGGCGGTTCGTCCGACTCGGCCCCGGCTCCCGAGCAGGAGTCCGCTCCCGAGCAGGAGGAGCCGCAGCAGACGCAGCCTTCCGGGCAGCAGCCCTCCGAGGAAGCCCAGGAGGCGCCCGCGGCCCCGGCGCAGTCCGGTGGTTCGGCCGAGGGCACCGACGTCACGATGCCCGCGCTCGGCGAGTCCGTGACCGAGGGCACCGTCACCCGCTGGCTGAAGCAGGTCGGCGACAGCGTCGACGTCGACGAGCCGCTGCTCGAGGTCTCGACCGACAAGGTCGACACCGAGATCCCCTCTCCGGTCGCCGGCACGCTGCTGGAGATCACCGCCGGTGAGGACGAGACCGTCGAGGTCGGCGGCAAGCTCGCCGTCATCGGCTCCGGCAGCCCGGCCCAGTCGGCGCCCGCACCGGAGTCGAAGCCGGAGCCGGAGCAGGAAGCCCCCGCGCCGAAGCAGGAGGCACCCGCTCCCGCCCAGCAGCAGGAGGCGCCGAAGCAGGAAGAGGCACCGAAGCAGCAGGCACCGGCCCCGCAGGCCGCCCCGCAGCAGTCGGCTCCGGCCACCTCCGGCGACGACGCCAACGGCACGCCGTACGTCACGCCGCTGGTGCGCAAGCTCGCGTCGGAGAACGGCATCGACCTGGGCTCGCTGAAGGGCACCGGTGTCGGTGGCCGCATCCGCAAGCAGGACGTGCTGGCCGCGGTCGAGGCCAAGAAGGCCCCGGCTCCCGCGCCCGCCGCCGCTGCTCCGGCCGCCGCCGCTCCCGCCGGCCGCACCGCCACCCCGGCCGCGGCCGACGACTCGGGCAAGCGCGGCACCGTGCAGAAGCTCCCGCGCCTGCGTCAGATCGTCGCGCAGCGCACCCGCGAGTCGCTGCAGATGTCGGCCCAGCTCACCCAGGTGTTCGAGGTCGACGTCACCAAGATCGCCCGCCTGCGCAACCAGGCGAAGAAGGCGTTCGAGGCGCGGGAGGGCGCGAAGCTCACGTTCCTGCCGTTCTTCGCCAAGGCCGCCATCGAGGCGCTCAAGGCCCACCCGGTGCTCAACGCGTCGATCGACGAGGAGCGCAAGGAGGTCACCTACCACGGTGCCGAGCACCTCGGTCTGGCGATCGACACGGAGCGCGGCCTGCTCAACGCCGTGATCCACAACGCCGGTGACCTGAACCTGTCGGGCATCGCCCACAAGATCGGTGACCTGGCCGCGCGGGCGCGGTCGAACAAGCTCACGCCGGACGAGCTGACCGGTGGCACGTTCTCGCTGACCAACCTGGGCAGCAACGGCGCGCTCTTCGACACCCCGATCATCCAGCAGCCGCAGGTCGGCATCCTGGGCGTCGGCGTCGTGAAGAAGCGCCCGGTCGTCCTGACCGACGAGGACGGCAACGACACCATCGCGATCCGCTCGATGATGTACCTCGCGCTCACCTACGACCACCGCCTGGTCGACGGCGCGGACGCGGGCCGCTTCCTCACGACGGTGAAGAACCGCCTGGAGGAAGGCTCGTTCGAGGCCGACCTCGGTCTCTGACATATCGCACATCGCTCGTAGCTGAAGGCCATCCCGGTTCGTCCGGGGTGGCCTTCAGCACATTTGCCGCCACTGTGCAGCGGCTGGTCGTCTGCGGAACGATTCAGGCATGCGAGTTGTCATCGCGGGATCGTCGGGCCTGATCGGAACGAGCCTGGTGGCGTCGATGCGCGCCGCCGGTCACGAGGTGCTGCGGCTGGTGCGCCGCAGGGCCGCCGCGCCGGACGAGCGCGGCTGGGACCCGTACGCCGGCCGCGTCGACGACGGCACGTTCGACGGCGTCGACGCCGTCGTCAACCTCTGCGGTGCGGGCATCGGCGACAAGCGGTGGGACGACGCGCGCAAGCAGGTGCTGCACGACAGCCGGATCGTGCCGGCGGAGGTGCTGTCGGCGGCGGTCGTCGAGCACGGGGTGCCGGTGCTGGTGAGCTCGTCGGGTGCGCACTTCTACGGCGACACCGGGTCGCGGCTCGCCGACGAGGACGCCCCGGCCGGGCACACGTTCATGTCGCGGCTGACCCAGCAGTGGGAGGCGGCGACGGCGGTGGCGCAGGAGGCCGGCGTGCGGGTCGTGCTGATGCGCACGGCCGTCGTCATCTCCCCCACCGGCGGGGTGTTCGGGCGGTTGAAGCCGGTGTTCCAGCTCTTCCTCGGCGGCAAGCTCGGGTCGGGTGAGCAGTACTTCCCGTGGGTGTCGCTGGACGACGTCGTCTCCGCCTACCGGTTCGTGGTCGAGCACGACGACGTCCGCGGGCCGGTCAACGTGGCCGGGCCGGCGCCGGTGACGAACGCCGAGTTCACCAGGGCCGTGGCGGCGGCGCTGGGCCGGCCTGCGCCGTGGTCGGTGCCCGCGTTCGCGCTGAAGGCGCTGCTCGGTGGCGAGATGGCGGAGGAGCTGCTGCTCACTGGGCCGGGGCTGACGCCGAAGGTGCTGGAGAGCCGCGGGTTCACGTTCCTGCACCCGGCGCTGCCGGCGGCGTTGAACGCGGCGGTCGCATGACGCGCGCGCTGGGCGCCGTGCTGGTGATCTCCTGGGTGTTGCTCGGACTGCCCGAGGTCACCGGGCTCGACGTGTGGGTGCACGACGCCCTGCCGCGGCCGGAGTGGCTGCGGGCGGTGGCGTTCGCGGTGAGCCTGGTGCTGGGGCCGACGATCGGGTGGACGTTCGCGGCGGTGCTCGCCGTGCTGGCGTGGCGGCGGCGCGACACCCGGCTGTGGAAGGCGCTCGCGCTGCACGCGCTCTGCTCGGCGACGGTGCTGACGCGGTGGCTGTTCGACCGCGTCCGGCCGCTGGAGTACCACCTGCCCAGCTACCCGAGCGGGCACACGGTGGCGGTGGCGTCGGTGGCGTTCACGCTGGTGGTGCTGTTCCGCCGGGGTGTGCTGTGGGCGGTGCTCGCGGTGCTGGTGGCGGGCTTCGCGCGGATCGTGCTGGAGATGCACTGGGTGACCGACGTCATCGGCGCGGTGCTGGGTGTGACGGGGGTCGGCATCCTGGTCGGCCTCGCGCTGGGGTTGGTAACGTCGGTACGTGAACTCGTGCCGCACCTCGCCAGACCCCGTCGTCGTCCGTGAGCTGGGCCTCATCGACTACATGGCGGCGTGGGACCTGCAGAAGGAGATCGCGGAGGCGCGTGCCGGCGGTACCGGCCCTGACACGCTCCTGCTGCTCGAACACCCGCCGGTCTACACCTGCGGGCGGCGCACGCTCGACGAGGAACGGCCCGTCGGCGGCGACACCCCGGTCGTCGACGTCGACCGCGGCGGCAAGATCACCTGGCACGGCCCCGGCCAGCTCGTGGGCTACCCGATCGTCCGGCTGGCCGAGCCGATGGACGTCGTCGACTACGTGCGGCGCGTCGAGCAGGGCCTGATCGAGGTGTGCGACCGGCTGGGCGTGCACACCGGCCGGGTCGAGGGCCGCAGCGGCGTGTGGCTGCCCGCCGACGACCGCGGCCCGGAGCGCAAGGTCGCCGCGATCGGCATCCGCGTGCAGCGCGGCGTGACCATGCACGGCTTCGAGATCAACTGCAACGCGAGCCTCGACGCGTTCGGCGACATCATCCCGTGCGGCATCAAGGACGCGGGGGTCGCGTCGCTGTCGCACGAGCTCGGCCGCGACGTCACCGTCGCCGAGGTCCTGCCGCTCGCCCGTGACGCTGTGCTGGCCGCGCTCGACGGCACGCTCCCCCTGACGGACCGCACTTTGGCCCGCTCTGGACCCGTCGCTCCGGGTATCACCTTCGCTAGCATTCCGTAGCCCCGCGCGGGCCGCGGGTTTGCGGAGGAGGGTGCGTCGTGAAGCTTTCCCGACGCCAGTTGTTCACGGCTGCCGGTGTCACGGCATTCGCATCATCGGGACTGTGGGCGAGCACGGGCGCGGCGGCGGTGGCCGCGCCCGTGCGGGCCTGGAGCGGCGAGGTGCGCGTCGGTGACTGGGAGCAGTACTACCTGGGCCTCGACGGCGGAGCTCATCAGAGAGCACTCGATGTATTGGACATCGCACATCGCGACGGCGTCCGAGCTGACGAGCAGAACCTGATGGTGCCGGTCGAAGCCGTGCGCCGGGCTGCTCTGGAGCTCGGTGACCACGCGGCCGCCGACGTGCTGCGTGACCGGTTCGAGCTCGACTCGCCGTCGATGCTCGGGCGCGGGCTCACGCTCGTGCTCGGTCAGGGCGGCCTGGAGCAGCGCTACCTCGACGACCCCGGCTTGCAGCTGCGATATATCGGATACCGGTGGCGGTTCGCGAGCTACGTGCTGCCGATGCCGACAGCAGTGCGCGCAGCTCTGAGCTGATGTCCCGTACGCGATATATGGGATATCAGGTGAGCTGTGGAGCTACGTCGGCGGCGATCTCGGTGATGTGGTCGAGGTCGGCCAGGTCCAGCACCTGCAGGTAGACGCGCTGGATCCCGGTCTGCTCACGCCAGCGGCCGATGCGGTCGACGACCTCCGCCGGGCTGCCGGCGAGGCCGTCGGCCTTGAGCTCGTCGAGCTCGCGATCGATGGCGGCGGCCCGGCGGGCGACGTCGGCGTCGGTGCGGCCGACGCACGCGACGAGCGCGACCGAACGGATGATCTCCGCCGGGTCGCGGTCGATCTCGGCGCAGGCGGCGTCGACGCGGGCGAACTGCTCGACCGCCTTGTCCATGCCGGTGAACGGCAGGTTGAACTCGGTGGCGTACGACGCGGCCAGCGCCGGGGTGCGGCGGGCGCCCGTGCCGCCGACCAGCACCGGGATCTGCTCCTGAGCGGGCTTGGGCAGCGCGGGCGAGTCGGTCAGCGAGTAGTGCCTGCCCTCGAACGAGAACGTGCCGCCGAGCGGTGTCTCCCAGAGGCCGGTGATGATGGCGAGCTGCTCCTCGTACCGCTCGAAGCGCTCCCCCAGCGCCGGGAACGGGATGCCGTAGGCGGTGTGCTCTGCCTCGTACCAGCCGGCGCCGATGCCGAACTCCACGCGGCCGCCGGACATCTGGTCGACCTGGGCGACGCTGATGGCGAGCGGGCCGGGGTAGCGGAACGTCGCGGCAGTCATCAGCGTGCCCAGGCGGATCGTCGACGTGTCCCTGGCCAGGCCCGCGAACGTGATCCACGGGTCCGTGGGGCCGGGCAGGCCGTCGGCCGAGCCCATCTTCAGGTAGTGGTCGGAGCGGAAGAAGGCGCCGTAGCCGGCGTCCTCCGCGGTCCGCGCCACCCGGAGCAGGTCGTCGTAGCTCGCCCCCTGCTGGGGCTCGGTGAAGATGCGAAGTTCCACATCCCGAACCTAGTCGGCGGAGAAGCGCGGCGCAGGGACGGCGGCACCGTCCGGGGTGAACACCCCGCGCGCCACCAGGTGCGGGTGCGACGCCGCCTCCTCCAGCGACAGCACCGGTGTCACGCAGGCGTCGGTGCCGGCGAACACGTCGGCCCACTCGTCGCGCGTCCGGCTCAGGAACACCTCCGCGAACGCCTTGCGCAGCAACGGCCACCCGTCCCGGTCGAGCTGCGCGGGCAGGTCCTCGCCCGACAGCCCGAGCCCGGCCAGCAGCAGCGCGTAGAACTGCGGCTCCAGCGACCCCACCGCCACCGAACCGCCGTCCGCGCACTCGTAGAGCGAGTAGAACGGGCAGCCGCCGTCCAGCAGGTTCGCGTCGGGGGCGTCGGTCCACACCGACTGCGCCTTCATCGACCAGATCATCTGCGCGAGCGAGGCCACCCCGTCGACGATCGCCGCGTCGACGACCTGGCCGCGGCCGGTGCGCTGGCGTTCCCACAGCGCCGCCAGCACGCCCAGCACCAGGTACAGCGAGCCGCCGCCGAAGTCACCGACGAGGTTCAGCGGTGGTTTGCCGATGGCGTGCAGCACCCCGGTCACCGACAGGTAGTTGATGTCGTGCCCTGCGCGCTGGGCCAGCGGGCCGTCCTGGCCCCAGCCGGTCATCCGCGCGTAGACCAGCCCGGGGTTGACCGCGAGGCAGTCGGACGGGCCGAGCCCGAGCCGTTCCAGCACACCGGGCCGGAAGCCCTCGACCACCACGTCGGCCGAGGCGATCAGCGACAGCACCTCGGACCTGCCCGAGGCCGACTTCAGGTCCGCGGTCACCGAACGCCTGCCGCGCAACAGGAAGTCGCGGGAGGCGTCCGGCACCACGGGCAGGCCGCCGGACGGGCGCTCGACGCGCACGACCTCCGCGCCGAGGTCCGCGAGCAGCATCGCGCCGTGCGGACCGGGCCCGATGCCGCCGAACTCGACGACCCGCAGGCCCTGCAACGGGTTCATCAGGCCGCTTCGGCGACGGGCGCGTCGAAGGACAGCCGCGGGCCGAAGATGGCGCCCTGCGACTCGGCCAGGCCGCGCATCGCCTTGGCGTGGTTGCCGAAGTCCGGGTGCGCGAGCGCCGCGCGCAGGGCGTCCGCGCTCTCCCAGAGGGCGATGTTGATGTAGGAGGTCGGCTCGTCGAGCTGGCGCGACAGCGTGTACTTGACCAGACCGGGCTGGGCGCGCAGGAACTCGGCCGTGGAGTCGAAGGCCTTCTCGAACTCCTCGGGCTCGCCGGTGAGCTTGAAGCGGTTGACGAAGGTGATCATCGCGAGGCACTCCCCAATCGGACCGGACACCTGCGAAGACCATGCACACCGCGTCTTGAGACGTGCTCAAGGAACGCCCGCCAGGCTCGTCGGCATGCGCATCATCGATCTGTCTTCCCCCATTGACGCATCCGCGTACGAAGCGGACCCGGTGACGCACGAGGTGCTCACGGCCGCCCAGGGTGCCGAACACATGGCCGAGCAGCTGAAGGCGCGGCTCGGCATCGAGTTCGACGTCTCCGTGCTGCGGGACTCGGAGTTCCTGACGCTGGACCGGATCAGCCTCACCTCCCACACCGGCACCCACGTCGACGCTCCCAGCCACTACGGCTCGAAGACCACCTACGGCACCGGCGTCCCGCGCCACATCGACGAGATGCCGCTGGAGTGGTTCCACAACCCCGGCGTGAAGCTCGACGTGCGCGGCCACGGCACCGGCGTCATCGGCCCCGAGGTGCTGGAGAAGGAGTTCGCCCGCATCGGCTACACGCCCAAGCCGATGGACGTCGTCATCCTCGACACCGGTGCTGCCGAGCACGCGGGCACCCAGACCTACTTCACCGACTACACCGGGCTCGACGGCCCTGCCACGAACCTGTTGCTGGACCTCGGGGTCAAGGTGATCGCCACCGACGCGTTCAGCCTCGACGCGCCGTTCCCCGACATCGTGAAGCGCTACCTGGCGACCGGGGACGAGGGCGTGCTGTGGCCCGCGCACTTCGCCGGCCGCGACCGCGAGTACTGCCAGATCGAACGCCTCGCGAACCTGGACGCGTTGCCGGACTTCGGTTTCACCGTCGTCGCGTTCCCGGTGAAGATCAAGGGTGCCGGCGCGGGCTGGACGAGGGCCGTCGCCCTTCTCGACGACTAGCTCTCAAGTGAGAGCTGAATCACCATACCTACCGTGAAGGTATGGAAAACAACGAAATATGGCCACCGGAGAACGAAGACCACATCGTCCGCGGGATCGACTGAACGCCGCCAAAGGGCCGCCCTTCCCCCAGGAGTCACTCCGGGAGAGGGCGGCCCTTTTACGTCTTGGGAACCGTTGTCACGCGAGGCGGGCGCGGGCGGTCTCGACGGAGTCCGCGGCGTCCAGCAGCGGCAGCACGGCCGAGGCGCCCGACCGGACGGCCTTCGTGCGCCGCGCGAACGACGTCAGCGTCTGCCCGGGACCGGCCTCCACCAGCAGCACGTCGTGCATCGCCACGAGCTCGTTCAGCGCCGGCCCGAAGTACACGGCGTCGGTCAGCTGCCGCGTCCAGAACCGCGCGGACGACGCGTCGGCCTCGGTCATCAGCTTGCCCGTGTACCCGGAGTAGAGCGGCAGCCGCGGCGCGCGCGGGGACACGGTCCACGCGGCCAGCGCCTCGTCGACGGCGGGCTGCATCGCCGGGCTGTGGAACGGGGTCGTGGCCGGCACGGTGACGACGACGTACTCGTCGGCCTCCAGCCTCGCCCGCACCCGCGCGAGCGGTTCGTCGGGTCCGGCCAGCATCGTCTGCCGCGCCGAGTTCACCGCGGCGATGGCGACGTCGCCCTCCAGGTACGGCAGCAGGTCGGCCTCGGAGGCGGCGACGGCGAGCATCCCGCCGGACGGGATCGACACCGCCGACACGACCCGGTCGCGCACCAGCGACACGGCCTCGGGCAGCGTGAACACCCCGGCCAGGGTCGCCGCGACGACCTCGCCGGCGGAGTGCCCGATCAGCGCGACCGGTCGCACGCCCCACGACAGGACCAGGCGCCCCAGCGCGTAGTCGACCGCGTACAGCAGCGGCTGCGCGCGGGACACGTGGTCGATGTCGTCGCCGGCGAGCCAGTCCGCGCAGGCCACCGACCCGACCTCGCCGAACAGCTCGACCACCTCGTCGACGGCCGCGGTGAACACCGGTTCGGTGCCGTACAGCGACGCCGCCATCCGCGGGTACTGCGACCCCTGCCCGGGAAACATCAGTGCTACGTCCACAGAAAGCCTCCAGAAAAGCGACAGGGGCCGCGAGGAAGACCTCACGACCCCTGTGCGGGTGACATCACCTGTACTCGCGGACCACCATGGCGGAGTTGAAGCCGCCCTTGCCGCGCCCGAGCACCAGAGCGGCCTTCACCTTGCCGTGCCGCGCCTCGTTCATCACGAGGTCGATCTCGTACTCCGGCACCGGGTTCTCGACGTTGACGGTCGGCGGGATCGCGCTCCAGTAGATGGAGAGGATCGCCGAGGCCACGTCCAGGGACCCGCCACCGGCGAAGAGGCGGCCGGTCATGGTCTTCGGCGCCGTCACCGGCACGCCGTACGGCCCGAAGATGGCCTTGATCGCGTCGGCCTCCGCCTTGTCGAGCTCCGGGATGCCCGCCGCGTCGGCGAACACCACGTCGATCTCCGAGGCGTCCATGCCGGCGTCACGCAGCGCCAGCTCGGCGGCGCGCTTCAGCCCCGGCTCCCGCGACGGCATCTTCGAGTCGAACGTCGAGGCGTACCCGACGATCTCGCCGTAGATGCGCGTCCCCGGCCGTCCCGCCGCCGACTCCGGCGTCTCGACGACCATGATCGCACCGCCCTCACCGGCGACGTACCCGGAGGCGTCGCGGTCGAACGGCAGGTAGGCGCGCTTCGGGTTGTTGTTGCGCGACAGGCAACCCGACGCCTGGTGGGCGACCCACGCCCACGGGCACAGCGAGGAGTCCATGCCGCCGGTCAGCGCGAGCTGCACGCCCTTGCGCAGCTGCCGGCGGGCGTGACCGATGGAGTCGATGCCACCGGCCTGCTCGGACACCACGACCGCGCCGGGACCGCGCGTGCCGTGCCGGATGGAGATCTGCCCCGTGTTGACCGCGTAGAACCACGCGAACGACTGGTACGCCGAGACGTACTCCGGGCCCTGGTGCCACAGCTTCTGCAGTTCGCGCTGCCCGAACTCGTACCCGCCCGCCGTCGCCGCGGTGATCACCGCGATGTCGGTGTCGGGGATGTCGTTCGGCTGCACACCCGCACCACGCAACGCCCAGTCCGTGCCGACCAGTGTCAGCCGCGTCATGTGGTCCGTCTGCGGCAGCAGGCGACCCTGCAGGTGCCGCCCTGCCTCGAAGCCTGGCACCTCGCCGGCGATCTTCGCCCAGTAGTTCGCGCTGTCGAACCGGGTGATCGGCTTGATCGCCGCCTCACCGTGCAGGGTCGCCCGCCAGTACGCGGTCGGCCCCAATCCGTTCGGCGACGCGATGCCGATTCCCGTCACCACCGCCCGAGTCACCGGCCTGCCCCTTCCACCTTCTTGAGCACCATGGCGCTCTGGAACCCACCGAAACCACTGCCCACGGTCAGGAGCGTGTCGACCTTCTTCTCACGCGCCACCAGTGGCGTGTAGTCGAGGTCGCACTCCGGGTCCTGCTCGTGGAGGTTCGCCGTCGGCGGGATGAGGTCCTGCTCGAACGCCAGCAGCGAGCCGACGATCTCCAGGGACCCGATCGCACCCAGCGAGTGCCCGATCATCGACTTGAAGCCGGAGACCGGGGTCTTGTAGGCGTGCGCACCGAGAGAGCGCTTGAACGCCGCTGTCTCGTGCAGGTCGTTCTGCTTGGTGCCCGACCCGTGCGCGTTGATGTAGCCGACGTCCGTGGCGTCCGACCGCGCCTGCTTCAGCGCGATGTTGATGGCGTCGGACATCTCGATGCCCTCGGGGTGCAGGCCCGTCATGTGGTAGGCGTTGCACCGCGAGGCGAAGCCGGCGACCTCACCGTAGATGTGGGCGCCGCGGGCACGGGCGTGCTCCAGCTCCTCCAGCACGATGATCGCGCAACCCTCGCCCAGCACCAGGCCGTCGCGGGTCTTGTCGAACGGCCGGCACGCCGTTGTCGGGTCGTCGTTGCGGGTGCTGGACGCGCGGATCACGTCGAAGCACACCACGGTGATCGGGGAGAGCGGGGCCTCGGTGCCGCCGGTGACGACGACGTCCGCGGAGCCCTCCATGATCAGCTCGGCCGCGTAGCCCACCGAGTCGAGACCGGAGGTGCAGCCCGTGGAGACCACGGACACCGGCCCCTCGGCACCGACCGTCCACGCCAGCTCCGTCGCCATCGAGGACGGCGTGAAGTAGTCGTAGAGGTGCGGGACCGCGTAGGACTGGTCGACCTCCCAGTACTTGCCCCGGTCGGAGCCGACGATGAACTCGCGCTCCAGCGAGGTCGTGCAGCCGACTGCGGTGCCGAGCGAGACACCGATGCGGCCGGGGTCGAGCTGGTCGAACTCGATGCCGGAGTCGGACATCGCCTCACGACCCGCGACGACCGCGAACTGCGCGGCCCGGTCGAGCCGGCGGATCTCCTGCGGCGTCAAGCCTTCGCGCACTGGGTCGAAATCTGCTTCCCCCGCCATGCGGGAGCGGTACGGAGACGCGTCGAAGTGCGTGATGTTGCGAGTCGCCGTACGCCCTTCGGACAGCAGTTTCCAATACGCCTTCGTTCCGATGCCACCAGGTGCGACCACGCCCACCCCGGTGATGACGGCGCGACGACTCATCGGACACCTCCAATCGCCTTCTGTGCGGACACGGTCTGCTCCAATCTCGGACAGGGCACGGGAGCGACACCTGTTTCTGCCGAATGAACCGATGGTGAAACGGCCCGATCGAGGCCACCTCGAACGACGGCGTAGGACCCCTGTACGAGGCCGGCCCCCGCATCGGCCGCGAACAGCTGCTTCGCGGCCGCCGCGCCGTCGTCGTGACAACCAAATCCAAGGGGCACACCGGTTTCCGCGACCGAGGAGATGATCTCGCCGATCTGGTCCGGCCACAGCTTGCCCGCTGTGTCGTGCAGCAACACGGTTTCCGCCCCAGCCTCCGCGGCCGACAGCACGACCTCCAACGCGTGTTCGGGGTCGGTCAGCCAGCCGTCGAAGAAGTCCCGCGCCTCCACGACCACTCGTCGTTCGGCGCGCACGAGCTGACGCACGGCGTCCCGGACCACCGAAATGCCGTGCCCTTGGACAACCACCGCCACCGCGGGTGTTTCCGCGGCCAGCAGTGCGTCGAGGTCCTCCGCACCGCCCGACGCGATGAGGGTGGCGATCCGCAACCGGAGCTCGACGGCCGCCCGGCGGTAGAACGACCGGGTGGGTCTTCCTCCGTCGACGAACGCGACGCCGAGCGCGTCGAGGCGCCGCACCGCGACCAGCCCGTCCGAGGTGGACCGGCCGGCGCGGCGCAGCGAGATGTCGTAGAGCTCCATCTAGAACCCCGACAACAGCACTCGGGAGGCCTCGATCTCGTAGGCGCAGTGCCCCACGTCGGAAGGGCAACCCCTGCGCTGGTGCTCGACCGCGGCCTTCTCCAGGTACGTGGAGACCACGTAGAGCCCGTTGCGGCTCGCAGCGCGTGCAGCGGCGGTGAGCAAGTCCGCGCCAGCCAACCTCATCACGTCACCCCTGTCATCCGTTCTCGGCGAATTCCTTCGCGTGCCGGAGGGTCGTGAGGCTGTTGGTGCCCAGCGCGTGGCGGATCAGCTCGCGGGCGCGCTCGATCGTCCCGTCCGCTCCCAGCACCTCGGGAACCACCTCGGGCCGGATGACGACCGTGTGGTGCGAGGTCGCCTCGATCCCGGCCTCGACACCGTCGCCGATGTCGCGGAACGTCCACCGGCCGACGTGCGCCGCCATGATCGGCGGCGTGTGCGTCTGCTTGTAGACGATGCCGTCGTACGGGGTGCAGACCCGCACCGAGTGCGTGGTGTGGATCGACCCGTCCGGGCTGCGCGTGTCCATCTCCATGGACTGCACACCGGTGACGGCCTCCGTGAGGTCCAGCCGGGCGACGTGCGGCAGGCGCTGCGGCCACAGGTCCGACCGGTACAGGAACTCGTAGACGTCCTTGCGGCTCGCGTGGATCGTGATGCTGTCGGAGAACGACAGCACCAGCTTGTCGTAGTCGTCGCCGTACTCGGCCGCCCGCTTGAGGGCGGCGAGCTCGGCGTCGCTGTTGTTGTTGACGGCGGTCAGGATGAGGTCGACCGCCTCGGGCTGCGCCGCGGTGAAGTGGTGGAGCAGATCGACCCGGGTCGCCGAGTCGGCGATCGGGACGATCCGCCACTCCCCACCCATCGTCTTCACCGGTGCGGCAGAGCGCTCCTGCTGGAACTCGATGCGCAGGTTCGCCGGATCCAGCTCACGGCGGGACGTCCACGTGCGCACGTCACCGTTGGCGAAAGCGTGCAACCGCAACCGCTCGGTCGAGCCGTCCCGTTCGAACACCTCGGCGTGCACCGTGGGTCCGAAGATGTACGGCCAGGTCGTCACGTCCGCGACCAGGTCGTACACCACCTTGGCGGGAGCCCCGATCATGACCGTGTGCGTGGTGGTGTGCGTCATGTCCGTCTCCGTATCCGAGTCGCCGGCGTCAGGCCGCGATCTGCCCGTTGACCTTGTCCAGCAGCTGACGCGGTGTCTCCAGGTACGCCATCTCGTCGTCGGCGATGGCGACCCCGTACTTGCGCTTGATCAGCGCGACCGTCTCCAGCAGGGCGAGCGAGTCGAAGCCCAGCTCGAGGAACGGGATGTCGAGAATGTCCTGGCCCTGCTTGAACGAGTCGTCGTCGCCCGCGGCCTCGTTGAGGATCTCCTTGAGGCCCTCGATGCTCAGTGCGCTCACGGCTAGCTTCCTTTCCTCCAGCGGGCGGTTTCCGCGCGCCCACCAGTGAGGTTGCCAGCGCGCGGCTGTGCACCGCTGGAGATGTCCTCGAAGAAGTTGTTGCCGCACAACGAAAAACGGCCCCCGTCACAGGGTGACGGGGGCCGCTGGAACGACACTCAGGCCAGAAGTCGTTGCAACTGGCGGGTTTCCGCGCTGTCCAGCCGCGGGTCGGACGTGAGGATGGCGTGCTGCAGCCCCTGCAGCCGGGACGAGGGCTCGACGCCGAGCTCCTCGATCAGGGTGTTGCGCAGCGCCTTGAACGCGTCCAGCGCCTGCCACTGCCGGCCGGCCCGGAACAGCGAGATCATGTACTGCGCGCACAGGTTCTCGTTCATCGGGTTCTGCACGGTCAGCACGGACAGCTCGCTCAGCAGCGACTTGTGCCTGCCCAGCCGCAGCTCGGCGTCGATGCGCGCCTCGAGCACGCCCAGGCGGGCTTCCTCCAGCCGCACGACCTCGATGCTCAGCGGCATGCCGGGGCGCACGTCGACGACGGCCGGGCCGCGCCACATCTCCAGCGCCTGGCGCAGCAGCCGGGACGCGGAGGCGAAGTCCTCGACCTCGCTCGCCTGCTGGCCGGCGCGGGCCAGGCGTTCGAACTCGTGCACGTCGACGGCCTCCTCCGGCACGTCGAGCAGGTAGCCGCCGTACCGGGTGACCAGCACCTCCTTCGCGGCGTTCGCACCGTCGGCGGAGAGTGCGTCGCCGATGAGCTTGCGCAGCTGCAGGACGTAGGTCTGCAGGGTGGTGCGCGCACTGCGCGGCGGCCGGTCGCCCCAGAGCTCCTCGATGAGGGTCGGGACGGACACGACCTGCCCGGAGTGCAGCGCGAGCAGCGCCAGGACCTGCCGCGGCTTGGCCGCGGTGGGCGTCACCGAGCGACCGTTCACCTTGGCCTCGACGGGCCCCAGGACCTTGATCTGCATCGCGACCCCTCCTTCGGTTCCGAGCACACCGTTAGTCTGCTCGGCCCAACGCGCGGGCGTTAGTGCGGAGGTCCCCGATCTCAGATGAGTTCGACCCGTGACGGGTATGAAAACTTCATACCGCTGCGCATTAGCCGGTAACTACCGACCCATTACCGCAGGTCCGCATGATTACCCACATCAGCCGACTCGCAAACATCGGAGATGCAGATGTCCGCCACCGCCACCGTGGAGCACCTGGCTTCCGTCAGTCCCGCCACCGACGACTCCGACGACATGAAGATCTACCAGTTCGACCGTGAGGCCTCGATGGACATCATCATCTGGAGCTGCTGCAGCAGCGGCACCTGCGTCGTCGGCAGCCAGTACACGGCCTACGACGAGGTCCTCGCGGCATGAGACACGAGCTGGCCGAACCGGGCGACGAGAAGATCGGTTTCAAACGACACCTCCAGCCGCAGATCGTGCGCGGTGAGGCGGTGTACCTGATCGGCGAGTCAGGGGTGACCGCTGTTGCGGGGACCCACGTCGAAACGCTCGCCCACCTCCTCGACGGCACCCGCGACCTCGCGGGCCTGCTGCGCGACGTCCCCGCCGAACTGACCGCCGACAAGGTGGCGCGCATGCTCGAGCGCCTCACCGCCGCCGGCCTGATCAGCAGGCGGGGCGGCCAGGACGGTTCGGCCGGCACCGAGGCCGCGCTCGCCTACTGGGACGCGGCGGGCCTCGACCCGTGTGACGCGGTGGCGGCGACGACGACGTCGCTCGTCTCCGTGGTCGCGGTCGGCGACATCGACCACGAGCCGCTCGAACGGGCGTTGCAGCGCAACGGACTCGCGATCACCCCGGGCGGTGGTGACCTGACCGTCGTCGTCTGCGCGGACTACCTGGCACCGGAGCTGCGCGAGATCGACGCGGCCCACCGCGCCGCGGGCATCCCGTGGCTGCTGGTCAAACCGGTCGGCGCGCAGGTGTGCGTGGGCCCGTTCTTCACCCCCGGCGACGGGCCGTGCTGGCGCTGCCTGGCCGTGCGGCTGTCGGCCAACCGCAAGGCGGAGGCCCACATCCGGGCCCGCTGCGGGCAGACCGGTCCCGCGCCGCGCCCGGCCATCGGGCTGCCGTCGCTCGTGCACATGGCGCTGGAGACCGCCGCGGTCGAGGCCACCAAGTGGCTCGCCGGCCTGCGGCCGCCCGAGCAGCGGTCCATCTGGAGCTACGACAGCCTGACCATGAAGGTCACCCAGCACGAGGTGCAGGCCCGCCCGCAGTGCCAGGGCTGCGGTGACCCCGGGATCGTCGCCCGCAGGACGTTCGAGCCGGTCGAGCTGTTCAGCCGCGTGAAGCGCTCCTGCGACGGTGGCGGCCACCGGTCGTCGTCGCCGCAGGAGGTGCTCGACACCTACCGGCACCTGGTCGGCCCGGTCACCGGGATCATCAAGGAGATCCGGCGCAACGAGACGGGGCCCGCGTTCTTCAACTCCTACCAGTCCGGCACGAACATCGCCGCGGCCGGCGAGGGCCTTGAGGGCCTGCGGTCGGCGTTGCGCGCGGACAGCGGCGGCAAGGGCGTGACGCCGCTCGACGCCGAGGTCGGCGCGCTGTGCGAGGCAGTGGAACGCCGCAGCGGCGCGTACTTCGGCGAGGAGGCCGCGGTCCGCGGCAGCTACCGCTCGCTCGGCACCGCCGCGCTGCACCCCGACGCGGTGCAGCTCTACCACCCCCGCCAGTACGCGACCCGGCAGGAGTGGAACGCGGACCACTCGTCGTTCCAGCACGTCACCGCCCCGTTCGACGAGGACGAGGTGATGGACTGGACGCCGCTGTGGTCGCTCACCGGTCAGCGCCACAGGTTCCTGCCCACCGGCCTGCTCTACTTCGGCGCCCCCTGTCCGCCGAGTGTCACGTCCAACTCCAACGGCTGCGCCGCGGGCAGCAGCGTGGAGGACGCGGTGCTGCAAGGCCTGCTGGAACTCGTGGAACGCGACGCCGTGTCGATCTGGTGGTACAACCGCACGCCGGTGCCGGGCATGGACCTGGACGCGTTCGGCGACCCGTGGATCGACGAGCTGCGCGCGGTGCACGCGGGCCTGGGCCGTGAGGTGTGGCTGCTCGACGTCACCTCCGACCTCGGCGTGCCCACCATGGTCGCGGTGTCCCGCCGCACGAGCGGGCCGCGCGAGGACATCATGTTCGGCTGCGGCGCGCACCTGGACCCGCGGCTGGCCGCGCGCCGGGCGCTCACCGAGCTCAACCAGTGCATGCCGATGGTGTGCGACCCGGTCGACATGTGCCGGTTCGACGTCGACATGCGGCGCTGGTTCGAGACCGCGCGCCTGGCCGAGCAGCCCTACCTGGCACCGGACCCGGACGTACCGGCCCGCGCACCGCGGTTCCACACCTACGTCCACCGGCCGGACCTGCTCGACGACATCCGGGCGATCCAGGACGTGCTGGAGGCGAAGGGCATGGAGCTGCTCGTGCTCGACCAGACCCGTCCCGACGTGGGACTCCCGGTGGTGCGGGTGGTCGTGCCGGGACTGCGGCACTTCTGGTCGAGGTTCGCTCAAGGGCGGCTCTACGACGTACCTGTACAACTGGGACGACTGGCCCGGCCCAGGAGTTACGACGAGCTCAACCCGATTCCCTTGTTCATGTGAGCACCTTGCAGAGCGGAGGCGCCGTGGTGACCACGCAGTCGCACGTCCCGTCCGGGCGCCCGCTGTGGTCGCTGCTGGAGGACGCCTTCGTGGACGAGGGGAGCGAGACGCTGACCGTGCACGGCCGGTGGGGCGCCATCGAGCTCGCGGACACCAGTCCGCTGGTGCGCGAGGCGCTGCACCGGATGAGCCTCGGACCGGTCGCGCTGGAGAACATCTCGGCGCTGCACGACAACTTCGTGCGCTGGAAGACCGGTTCGGGGCCGTGCCTGATCTGGCGCAAGCTCAAGAGCACGCTGGACCAGCTGGGCGGCTGCGTCGTGCCGTCGCTCGGGCTGAACGACGGTGCCGGCCCGATCCTGTCCGTCGTGGCGGTGACCGGTGACGCGGTGTTCACGCTCCCGCACCTCGGTGAGCGCGCGGTCGTGGGCGTGCGGCCGGGCACCGAGATCGAACGGCTGAACGGCGACCAGGCCCTGGCGTGCCCCGGTCAGCCCTACCAGGTGATCCTGCACAGCGCGCCGGCCACCGAGATCACGAAGGCCCTGCTCGCCGCCGACAGCACCGTCGTGGAGGTCGCGGAGGCGCTGCAGGTCGACGCGGAGCTGGTCGCCGACGTCGTCGCCTACCTGGCCGGTGCGGGGCTCGTGGTCGCGACAGAGGGCTGAACGGGTCATGTTGCTCCGATCGGCGAGCCGGAACCCGGGACCCGCACAGGTCCCGCCCGTATCATGGCCGCGTCCCGAACCTCGTGTGGGAGCCGCTGTGACGCAACGACTGGAACGCTCATCGGTGTCCCGTCGTCTGGCGTACGTCGTCATCAGCGTGGTCTTCGCCAACTACCTGGGCAACGCGTTCATCTCCGTCCTGCAGACCGGTGTGGAGCCGGCGTGGACCGCGGGTGCGCTCGCCTGCCTGCTCGCCATCGGGTTCCTGCAGCTGCGGGTGTTCTCCCGGCCGAGCGCGAACCTGCGCTCCGGCAAGGCCTACCTGGCGCTCGGGGCGATGGCGGCGCTGGTGTACGCGCCGATGCCGCTGCTGCACTCCGCCTGGGCCGGCATGCCGGGGTTCTTCGCGGGCAGTGCGCTGCTGGTGCTGCCCGGCCGGGTGCGCTGGGTCGTCTTCGGCGTGGTCGCGCTCAGCAACGGCGCGATCCAGGCCGCCTACGTCGACAGCCCGTCCTCGCTGGCCTACTACGTGCTGTCACCGCTGGTCGCGGGCCTCGTCGTGTACGGCCTGTCACGCCTCCCGTCGCTGGTCAAGCAGCTGGAGACGGTCCGGTCCGAGCTCGCGGAACTCGCCGTGTCGCAGGAGCGGCTGCGGTTCGCTCGCGACCTGCACGACCTGCTCGGGTTCAGCCTGTCGGCGATCACGCTGAAGGTGGAGCTGGCGCGCAGGCTGATCGGTGAGCAGACCGAACGGGCGTTGCGCGAGCTGGCCGAGGTGCTGGGCATCGCCCGCGAGGCGTTGACGGACGTTCGTGCGGTGGCGTCGAGCTACCGCGAGCTGTCGCTGGCCGACGAGATCGAGTCGGCGCGGTCCGTGCTCACCGCGGCGGGCGTCGCGACGACCATCGAGACCGACCTCGCCGAGCTGTCCCCGCGCTCCCGGACCGTGCTCGCCACGGTGCTGCGCGAGGGCGTGACGAACCTGCTGCGGCACAGCGAGGCCACCCGCTGCACCATCACCGTCTCCGGGACGGGGCCGGTGGTGTCGATCGACATCGTCAACGACGGCGCCACCGCCGAGGTGGGCACCGACCGCGGCAGCGGCCTGGCGAACCTCGCCACCCGCGCCACGGCGATCGGCGGGTCGCTGCGCGCCGAGGTGGACGCCGGCACCCACCGGTTGCACGCCGAGGTGCCGGCCGAACCGCGGCCGGAGGAACCGTCGCGGACCCGCAGGTTCGCCGGAACGCCGATGGCGACCCGGTTCGCGCAGGTGCTGTTCACGGCGGTGGTGGTCGGCTACGGCCTGATGTCGCTCGCGCAGGTGGCGTTCGACCTGCCGCGCATCGGGCTGCCGGGCATGGCGGCCGAGGTGCTCGGCACCGCGGGCGTGGTCGGGCTGGTCGTGGCGGTCGTGGGCCGTCCGCACAAGCGGCTGAACCTCGCGAGCACCGTCGCCGTGCTCGCCGGCCTGGCCGTCTGCGTGTACGTGCCGGTGCTGCTGTACGGGAACGCGCTGATGAGCGTGCCGGGCTTCCTCGCGGGGTCGGCCGCGCTGCTGCTCCCCCGCCCGTACGGCTGGGCGGCGTTCCTCGCGGTCGTCGGCGGCCAGTACTTCGTCTACACCGCGACCGGGTTCACCGGTGCCTGGGTGGCGTACGGCATCATCGCCGCGACGAACCACGGACTGGTGCTCTACGCGTTGACCCGGCTGCGGTCGATGGTGACCGAGCTGCACGAGGCGCGCGAGGAGCTGGCCACGGCGGCGGTCGCCCAGGAACGGCTGCGGTTCGCACGCGACCTGCACGACCTGCTCGGCTACAGCCTCTCCGCGATCACGCTGAAGAGCGAGCTCACGCACCGGCTGGTCACCCTCGACCCCGGCCGGGCCCGGCAGGAGCTCTCCGAGGTGCTGGAGATCTCCCGGCAGGCGCTCGCGGACGTGCGGTCGGTGGCGCTGAGCTACCGCGAGCTGTCGTTCGACGAGGAGACCCAGTCGGCGCAGGCGCTGCTGACCGCGGCCGACATCGCGGTCACCGTGCGGATCGACGCGTGCGACAAGCTGCCCAAGGACGTGAAGGTGACGCTCGCGACCGTGCTGCGCGAGGGCGTGACGAACCTGCTGCGGCACAGCAAGGCCGAGCACTGCGAGATCGTGCTGTCGAGCTCGCCGGAGCTGGTGCGGATGGACATCGTCAACGACGGCATCCCGGAGACGGCGTGCAGGTCGCGGGACGGCAGCGGCATCGGCAACCTCACCACCCGCGTCCGCGCGCTCGGCGGTGACCTGCACGCGGGCCTGCTGCCCGACCAGAAGTTCCGGTTGCGCGCGGAGATCCCGCTGCCGGTCAGCTGAGGCGGCCTCCGCTCGGTCTCCCGTCGTTCGGCACCTGATCACCTCGGCCGCACACCGGAACAAGTGGACATGCGATCGGCGGGTGACCTGCGTGCAGGTCACCCGCCGAGGACAGCGCGTCTACCGGGAGTTCACCGAGGTCCCGCTGCCGGTCACAGCATCTCCAGGACCGCGCAGCCCCAGCTGTAGCCGGCGCCCACGCCGAACATGACGATCCGCTGACCGGACGTCGCCTTGCCGCTCCGCACCAGGTGGTCGAGGCTCGCGAACTGATCACCGGCGCCGAGGTGCCCGACCGTGCGGCTCCACTCCCACGTGGTGCGCTCCGGTTCGAGGTCGTAGGGGCGCAGGTAGTTCACGTCGAGCCGCCGGCGGCCGAAGTGCGGCAGGATCACCCAGTCGGCGTCGCCGAGCTTCATGTCGGCGTCGGCGAGCGCCTCCTCCACGACCCTGGCCTGACCGGCGTTGGCCTTGTTGATGCCGTAGGACAGGCCGAACTCGCGGCTGAACGTGTGCTTGGCCTCCTCGAAGTCCACCGGGATGCGGTGCGAGAACGGCGCCAGCCCGAACGGCACGTCGCCGCGGTGCAGCGGTTCGAGGTCGGAGTCGGCGTTGATGGCCAGCGAGAGCACCTGCGCGAACCCGCCCCTGCTGGTCAGCACGATCGCGGAAGCGCCGTCGCCGTACGGGGTTCCCGGGTCGGTGCGCCACCGGTCGATGCCGGGCAGGCAGAAGCGGTCCGACGTGGTCAGCAGGGCGTCGCGGCCCGGTCGTGCCGCCAGGTAGGACACCGCGAGGTCCAGCGCGGCCATGCCGCCGTTGGACATCTGCCGGATCTCCAGCGCCAGGCAGGAGTTCCTGACCGTCTCGCGCTGGATGTAGGAGCCGACCGGCCACAGGTCCTGGCCCTGGTGGTAGGTGGTGGCGTGCAGGATGAGGTCGATGTCGGCCGGTCCCGACCGGCCCCGTTCCAGCGCGACCTGGGCGGCGGCGACCGCCATCTCGGCCGCCGACTCGGTCGGGGACACGGCCACCGACTCGACGTCCGTGCGCGCGACGAGCTTCGGCTCGCACTCCCCCGACGCGATCGCGTCCGCGACCGACAGCGTCGCGGGCAGGCGCACCCCGCTGCCACTGACGAAGATGTCCTTCACTCGCACCGCGGTCAGACCTCCTTCAGCGCGCGGGCGACCCGCACGACGCGTTCTGCCTGCACCCCGGCCGCCCGCAACGTCACGTCGCAGACCGGCCGGTTGTCCGCACCCAGCACGTGGGACGTGCCGTAGGGGTTGAAGTCGCCACCGGGCGGCACGATGATCCCGCCGAAGTGGCAGACCATGTTGTAGATCGACACCAGCGTGGTCTCCATGCCGCCGTGGGTGCTGCCGCCCGAGGTGAACGCGCTGTAGACCTTGTTCGCGAGCAGGCCGCTGAACCACGCGGGCCCGAGGGTGTCGATGAACTGCTTGAGCTGCGCCGAGACGTTGCCGAAGCGGGTGGGCGTGCCGAGGATGACGGCGTCGGCCCACAGCACGTCGTCGACGGCCGCGATCGGCACGTCGGCGGTGTCGAGCAGGTGCGCCTTCCAGGCGGGCCGCGACTCGACGACCGTGGCGGGCGCCAGCTCCGCCGCGCGCACCAGCCGCACCTCAGCGCCGTGCTTCTCCGCCGTCTCGACCATCTCCGTGGCCAGCCGGTGGATCGTTCCCGTCGAGGAGTAGTACACGACTGTCACGTTGACGCTGCGTTCCATGGCGCATCCCTTCGCAAGGCAGCTGTCCTCACCCTTGCCGGGTGGCCTTGATGTGGCGTGGAGCGCGACATGAACGCCGGGGGATATGGTGTCGCGCGGAGGGGCGCGATGATCAGGGTTCTGCTCGCGGAGGACATGCACATGGTGCGCGGTGCTCTCATCGCGCTGCTCAACCTCGAACCGGACATCGAGGTCGTGGCCGAGGTGAGCTCCGGCGACAAGATCGTGCCGGCGGTCCGGCAGCACGGCCCGGACGTCTGCGTCATCGACATCGACCTGCCGATCCTCGACGGGCTGAGTGCCGCGGCGACGATCCGCGAGTCGATGCCACAGGTCAGGACGTTGATGCTGACCTCGCTCGGCCGGCCGGGGACGTTGCGGCGGGCATTGGCGGCCAGGGTGGACGGTTTCCTGCTGAAGGACGCGCCGCCCGGTGAGCTCGCCGACGCGATCCGCCGCGTCGCCGCGGGGGAACGGGTCGTGGACAGCCAGCTGGCACTGGCCGCGTGGGACCGCGGCGAGTGCCCGCTCACCGACCGCGAGCTGGAGGTGCTGCGGCTCGCGGCCAACGGTGCCGACGCGCCGGACATCGCGACCGCGCTGTCGTTGTCGGTCGGCACGGTGCGCAACTACCTGACGACGACCATGACCAAGCTCAACGCCCGCAACCGGGTGGACGCCATCCGCATCGCCGACGACGCCGGCTGGCTGTGACGGGTCCGCGGACGGCACGGCTCACGCCGCCCGCTGCAGGCTGCCGCGCAGGTCGAACCCGGGCCGCGCGACGATCTCGGGGGTGAGGGTGTTGCCGCCCTCGAGGACCCTGCGGGCCATGATGAAGTCGATCGGCTTGTTGTAGGCCTCGACACCGACCAGCTTGTCGCCGCGGAAGCAGAACACCGAGAACCGGCCCTCCGCGGGGTCGCCGACGGTGACCGCGCGGTCGTGGCCCTCGGTGAGGCCCGCGATCTGCAGCTTCACGTCGTACTGGTCGCTCCAGAACCACGGCAGCGCGGTGTAGGGCTCGGCGCTGCCCAGGATCGCCCCGGCCACGCAGGTGGCCTGGTCGGTGGCGTTCTGCACGGACTCCAGGCGGGTGAGCCCGCCGGTGAGCGTGCTGGCGAACCGGGCGCAGTCACCGACGGCGTGCACGCGCTGGTCGACGGTGCGCAGGTGCGCGTCGACCACGATGCCGTTGTCGGTGGCGAGCCCGGAGCGCTGCGCGACCTCGGTGTTGGGCAGGACGCCGATGCCGGCGACGACCAGGTCGGCCACCAGCACCGTGCCGTCGGTCAGCTCGACGAGGCCCTCCCGGACGGCGGCGACGCCCCGGCCGGTCAGGACCTGCACGCCCTCCGACCGGTGCCGGTTGACGAGCTGCCGCGCGGTCTCCGGTGTGACGGCGCGCTGCATCACCTGCGGCTGCGTCTCGACGACGGTCACCTCGTGGCGCAGCTTGCGCACCACGGCGGCGAGCTCGAGGCCGATGAACCCGCCGCCGATGACGACGACGTCGAGCCCGACCTGCCCGTCGAGCCGCTGCCGGAGCACGTCCGCGTCGGCGACCGAGCGCAGGTTCAGCACGTGCTCGGCGCCGGGGATGGACAACGGCCGCGGTCGCGCCCCCGTGGCGAACACCAGGTGGTCGTAGCCGATGGTGCGCGCACAGCCCAGCACCGCGACCCGTGCGGACCGGTCGACGCCCAGCACCCGCTCGCCGGTGACGAGCTTGATGCCGTGGTCCTCGTAGTAGGAGTCCTGCCGCAGCACCAGCCCGGCGAGGTCGGTCTCCCCCGCCAGGTAGGCCTTCGTGAGAGGGGGCCGCTGGTAGGGCTTCTGGGCTTCGTCACCGATGAGGGTGATGGGGCCGCGGTGCCCCTGCTCGCGCAGGGACACCGCGACCTGGCAGCCCGCCTGCCCGGCCCCGACGACGACTACCGACTCGCCGCGCATGTCAGTAGTTGCCCAGCCCGCCGCAGACGTTGAGCGCCTGCGCGGTGATCGAGGACGCGGTGTCCGTCGTCAGGTACGTCACGAGACCGGCGACCTCTTCCGGCGTGCTGTACCGACCCAGCGGGATCTTGGCGTTGAACTTCTCGAGGACCTCGTCCTCGCTGACACCCCAGTGGTTGGCGTAGCCCTGGCGGACCCGGCCGGCCATCGGCGTCTCGACGTAGCCGGGGCACACCGCGTTGACGGTGATGCCGGACTTGGCGAGCTCGATGCCGACGGCCTTGGTGAAGCCGACGACGCCGTGCTTGGAGGCCGAGTAGGGCGCGGCGAACACGACGCCCTGCTTGCCGCCGGTGGAGGCGATGTTGATGATCCGGCCCCAGCTCTGCTCCACCATCTTGCCGGTGCTCAGCACCTCCTTGGTGAAGCGGAAGACGCCGTTGAGGTTGGTGTCGATGACGTCCAGCCACAGGTCCTCGTCGAGCTCGGCGGTGATGCCACCGCCGCCGCGGCCCGCGTTGTTGACGAGGATCTCGACCGGGCCGAACGTGTCGACGGCCTTCCGCACCGCGCCGCGGATGTCCTCTGTGGACGTCACGTCGGCTGCGGCGCCGTCGGCCTCGCAGCCCTCTTCCCTGAGCTGCTTCACCGTGGTGGTGACGTTCTCGGCGGTGCGGGCCACGACGAACACCGCGTGCCCCTGCTGACCGAGGCTGCGCGCGACCTCGAGGCCGATTCCACTGGTGGCGCCCGTGACCAGGGCGACCCGTCGCTTGCTCATGCTCTTCTCTCCCTCGGGGTTGCTGCTCGGCCTCAGAGTTGCTTCTCGGGCATGTGCACGACGAGCCCGTCCTGCTCCTCGGTCACCGGGAGCTGGCAGCTCAACCGGCTGTTCTCCCTGCGCTCGCAGGCCGTGAAGTAGAGGAGCTCGTCCTCGACCTGGTGCATCGGCGCCAACGGCTTGGTGTTCTCCGGGTCGACGTACACGTGGCACGTGCCGCAGGAGGCGCCGCCGCCGCACTGGGCGACGATCCCCTTGACACCGTTGAGAACCGCGCCGCGCATCACGGTGTCTTCCTGGGCAACGTCGACGACGGTCTCGACGCCGTCGTGCGCTACGTAAGTGATCTTTGGCATGGCAGTTCTCCCACGGATCTGCGGCTCGCCGGACGTGCTCCACCTTGGGCGGTCGCGCTGTGCGCCCGGTGGAGGTCACCTTGAACGCTCCTGCTCCGCTGGCGTTCAAGGACCTGTTGCGACGCTGGGGTGTCGGCGCACACCCACACGCGGAGGTTCCACCGTGCCCCTCAGGGAGTTCTACGACCAGCAGGTGAACTGGTCACCGCCGTTCGAGGACGGCCTTGAACGCGCGACGGTCGTCGTGCCACGCGACTACTCCGACCCGGACGGTCCCAGGCTGACCATCGCGCTCGCCCGGCTGAAGGCCACCGACCCGGCGCGGCGGCGTGGCGTGCTGCTCGCGGTCAACGGCGGTCCCGGCGGCGACGGTGGTGACGGACTGGGGCTGATCAAGCACTTCGGGGCGCGCCTCAGGTCCGCCTACGACCTCATCGGGTTCGACCCGCGCGGGTACGGCGAGTCGACCAAGCTCTACAGCGAGGTCACGATCCCCAAGGCGCCGTTCGACAGCCGGCCGCCGGACTCGCTGTTCGAGCAGCTGGCCGAGGACATGCGGCTGCGCGAGCTCGGCTGCCAGAAGGCGGGCGGGGAGCTGCGGCCGCACATCACGACCCGCAACACCGCCCGCGACATGGACCTGGTCCGGGTCGTGCTGGGCGAGGAGAAGATCTCGTTCGTCGGTTACGCGTACGGCACGTACGTCGGTGCGGTGTACGGGACGATGTTCCCCGAGCACCTCGACCGCACGGTGCTCGACTCGTGCATCAACCCGCAGTGGACCTGGCGCCAGCAGTTCGTCACGCAGGCGGAGGCGGTCTACCGCAACGTCGAGCTGTGGGCGGAGTGGACAGCGGAGCGCGACGGGCACTTCCACCTCGGCACGAACGCCGCGGACGTCATCGCCGAGGTCGAGAAGGTCGTGGCGGCGCTCGACGAGCAGGGCCAGGTGCACCTCAGGACGCTGCTCGACGGCGCGGTCGGCACCAGGGCCACGGACCGGGCGCAGTGGGACTCGCTGGGCTACCTCATCGGCGACCTGAACACCGCGCTCGGCGACGGCAACCTCGACAAGGCGAAGACGCTGATCGTCGGGCAGGGCACGTGGCGGCCGCAGGACTCCGAGGGCGACCTGCGGGTCGGGGTGCTGGAGGCCATCACGCTGGAGACGTACTGGCCGCAGGACCTGGAGGTCTACTACGCCGACGTCCGCAAGCACCGGGCCACGCACCCGTACGGCTACGGGGTCCTGCGGGCGCAGCCGTGGGTCGGTGCGTTCCGGACGTTCGAGAGCCTCGAACCGCCGACGGAGCTCGCGCAGCCCGGTTACCCCAAGGGCCTGGTGGTGCAGGCCGACGGCGACCCGATGGACCGCGTCGAGGGCGGCGTCGAGCTCGCCGCGCTGCTGGACCACCCGCTGGTCGTCATCGAGGACTCCGGTGACCACGAGGTGTACGCGCTGGCGGGCAACGAGGTCCTCGACGCCCTGGTCGACGACTACCTCGTCGACGGCGTGCTCCCGCGGAGCAAGCACACCCGGATCCCGGGGCACGTGCGGCGCCCGGACATCCCGAAGGACTGAGCAACGCGAAAGGGGCCCCGCTCTTCGTGAGCGGGGCCCCTTTGCGCGTGCGGTCAGTCCTCTGCGGGCAGGTCCCACGTGACCGGCAGCTCCCAGAGGCCGTAGATCACGGCGCCCTCCTTGCGGGGGATCTCCAGGAACGGCTTCGCCAGGCGCAGCGACGGGATGCGCTGGAACAGCGTCGTCCACACCAGCTGCATCTCCAGCCGCGCGAGGTCGGCGCCGATGCAGTGGTGCAGGCCGTGGCCGAACCCGAGGTGCTTGCGGGTGCCGCGCTCCAGGATCAGCTTCTCCGGCTCCGGGAAGACCTCCGGGTCGCGGTTGCCGTTGAGGCCCAGGCACAGGATGCCGTCGCCGGCCTTGATGGTCTTGCCGGCGATCTCGATGTCCTCCAGCGCGACGCGCGGGATGGCGGTGTCACCGATGGTCGCGATGCGCACCAGCTCCTCGACGGCCGGCTCGATCATGCCCTCGGGGTCGTCGAGCAGCTTCTGCAGCTCCTCCGGGTGCTCCAGCAGCGCCGCGGTGCCCAGCGACAGCATCGAGGCCGTGGTCTCGTGGCCGCCGTTCATCAGCAGGCGGATCATGTTGAACAGGTCGCGGCGCGTGTACTCCTCGCCGGAGGCCGCGTACTCGGCCATCGCCCTGGACAGCAGGTCCTCGCCGGGCTCCTGCTCCTTCAACGTGATCAGCTTGTCGACGTAGGCGTTCACCTCGACGATCGCCGCCTGGCGCTGCTCGGGTGTCGAGTGCCCGCCCAGCAGGCAGGTGCCGTGCTCGATGAAGAAGTCGTGCTCGTCCTGCGGGATGCCGAGCAGCTCGCAGATGACCGTCATCGGCACGGCGAGCGAGAACTCGCGGTGGAAGTCGATGGGCGGGGTCATCGTGAGGATCTTGTCGATGTACTCGTCGACGATCTCCTGGATGCGCCCGCGCAGCCGCTTCACCTGGCGGTTGGTGAACGTCACCGCCGCCTTGCGCCGGGTCTTGGTGTGCTCGGGGTTGTCGTAGCCGATGAACGACGTCTCGGTGCGGAACTCCGGCGGCGCGATGAAGTAGAACGGGAAGTTGTCGTGCTTGCGGGAGGCGCTGATCCGCGGGTCGGTCAGGAGCTGCTTGATCGTGTGGTAGCCGCTGATCGTCCAGATCCGCAGGCCGGACCCGGTCAGCGTGACCTCGACGACGTCCTCCTCCGCCATCTGCGCGTACTGCGCGGGCGGGGTGAACGGGCACTGGCGCTTGTACGGGAACGTGTCCACACCGGGCTCGGTGGCGCTGCTGGTCATCTTTCGGTTCCTCCTGGTTCGGGTTGGCTCACGCCAGGTCAGCGCCGCCATCGAGCGTGATGATCTGACCGGTCACCCACGAGCTCGCCGGCTCGGCGAAGCGGGTGATCCACGGGACGACGTCGTCGACCTCACCGGTGCGCCCCAGCGGGGTCTGCGAGGCCTGGAAGCCGAAGTAGCCCTCGACCTCCTCGGGGCTCAGGCCGTTGGCCGCGTAGACCTCGGTGCGCACGGCGGCGGGCGCGACCGCGTTGACGCGGATGCCCTGCGGGGCGAGCTCGAGCGCCCAGCTGCGCACCAGGCTGTCCACGGCGGCCTTGCTGGCGCCGTACACGCCGCCGCCGGGCACGGCGATGTGGCCCGCGTTGCTCGAGACGAACACGATGCTGCCGCCGGGCGAGGTCAGCTGCGGCAGCAGCTTGGCGGTCAGCACCAGCGGGCCGACCAGGTTGGTCTCCAGCACGTCGCGGGCCGTGCCGAGGTCGAAACCGGCGACCGGGGTGAACCGGAAGATCCCGGCGTTGTGCACGAGCACGTCGACCTTGCCGCCACCGAGCTTCACGGCGTCGACGACCTTCTGCGCGCCCTCCTCGGTGGTCACGTCGGCGACCACGGCGGTGATGGCCGGGTGCAGCGCGACGACCTCGGTGAGCCGGTTCTCGCGGCGGCCGGTGATGATCACGTTCGCGGCGCCGAGGTCGGCGAACGCCAGCGCCGCCGCGCGGCCGATGCCGGTTCCCCCACCCGTCACGACGACCTGCTGTCCGGCAAATGGTGCGTCCGACATGACGCCTCCAGCTTCTTTCTCTCCTGTAAGAGCAGTCGCCGCCAACCCTGCTCGGTGTTCCTTGAGTCCAGGTCCAGCAGTGACGGAAACCCTGTGGGGCATGGACATCACGGGACGATGGCGCGCACGGGTCGGCCGGCCGGGTGGCGAGTCCTTCAGCGAGCTCGGTTTCGCGGACGACGGCACGGCCACGCTCTTGGGCGGTGGCACGGGATCCGGCACCTGGACGGCGACCGGGCCCGGCACGTTCTCCTACCGGATCACCGAGGAGATGGCCGAACCGCCCGGCACCGTCGAGATCGCCCAGGACGCCGTGCTGAGCGGTGACGCGTTCGTCAGCACCGGGATCACGACAGTGCGCCGTGCGGATGGCAGCACCATCCGCACGGCGCACGTCAGGATCACCGCGATCAGGAGAACCTGACCGTCACGTTCCCGGTGTAGGCGCCGGAGAGCAGCGACAGCAACGCCTGCGGCGCCGCCTTGACCCCGCCCTCGACGATCGTGTGCGGGAAGACGAACTTCCCCTCCTGCAACCACTGTCCGAAGTGGACCACCCAGTCCTGGATCTGCTCCGGCAGGTGGTAGCAGGCGAACGGGCGGATCTCCAGGTGCTTCGTGATGGCCGTCATCAGGTCGAGCCGCGGGTGCTCGGCCGAGCCACCGGCCTGGTTGGCCAGCGCACCGCACAGCGCGAACCGGGCGTGCGGGCGGGCGGCCTGGACCGCCGCCTCGAACTGCTCGCCGCCGACGTTGTCGAAGAACACGCTGATGCCGTCCGGTGCCAGCTCGCGCAGCCGGTCGGCCACCGGGCCGTCCTTGTAGTTGAACGCGGCGTCGAAGCCCAGCTCGTTCACCAGCCAGTCGACCTTGGCCTGCGAGCCGGCCGAGCCGATCACCCTGGCACCGCGGGCCTTCGCGATCTGCCCGGCGAGCGACCCGACACCGCCGGCGGCGCCGGTGACGAACACGACGTCGCCCTCACCGGCCTGCGCGATGGTCGCCATGCCGTAGTAGGCGGTGGGGCCCTGCGACAGGAAGTACACCGGTGACGGCACGTGGTGCGGGTTCTGCTTGATGAACTGCTGCGCGGGCCCGGACCAGTACTCCTGCCACGGCCCGAACGACTGCACCAGGTCGCCGACCGCGAGGTCGGGGCTGTTCGACTTCACCACGGTGCCCACGCCACCGGCGCCGGCGGGCTCGCCGACCTTCCACGGCGGCACGCCGGGGATCTGGCAGTCGGCCCGCATGAACTCCTTGAAGGCGGCCGCCACCGACACGTAGCCGACGCGCACCAGCACCTCACCGTCGCCGATCTCGGGGACGGCCACCTCGACGAGGTCAAAGTGCTCGGGGGTCAGGTCGTCCTCGACGTGCTTGGCGAGCCTGACCTCCCACTGCTTCTCGGGGATGCTCATGACTCTCCTTGGTTCTCCAGCCCCCACGTGACGGGGAAGGTGATGAGTGAGTGGTTGATCTCGCCCTGGTGCCACTTCAGGTCCTCGTACGGCACGGCGAGCCGCAGGTCCGGGAAGCGGCGGGTCAGGCCCTCGATGGCGATCGCCATCTCCATGCGCCCCAGCTGCTTGCCGAGGCAGTAGTGCACGCCGTGCCCGAACGCGATGTGCGGGTTGGTGGCGCGGTCGATGTCAAGCACGTCGGGGTTCTCGAAGACCGCGGCGTCCCGGTTCGCCGACGACAGCACGAAGAACACCGCGTCGCCCTTCGCGATCTTCTGCCCGCCGAGCTCCAGGTCCTCCGCCGCGATGCGGTGGAACCCGGTGGTGTCGGTGGCGAAGAGGTTGACGTGCCGCAGCAGCTCCTCGACGGCCGCCGGGATCAGCGACGGGTCGGCGACCAGGCGCCGCCAGGTGTCCGGGTGGTCGTGCAGCAGCGCCAGCACCGAGTTGGAGATCTGGTTGGCTGCCGTGTCGAAGCCGGCGCCGATCAGCGTGAACGCGAACGTCACCAGCTCCTGCTCGCTGAGCTTGTCGTCGTCGTCCCGCGCGGAGATCAGGTCGGACAGCATGTCCTGGCCGGGCTTCTCGCGCTTCTGCGCGATCAGGCCCATGACGTACCCGGCGAGCCGCCCGAACGCCCGCATCGGCGCCTCCGGGTCGTTCTCGTCGAACGTCGCGAACGCCCGCGCGTCGGTCTCGAAGATCTTCAGGTCCTCGGTGGGCACGCCGAGCAGGTCACCGATGACGGTGAGCGGCAACGGGACGCAGAGCTTCTCGACGAGGTCGACCGGCCCGCCGTCGAGCTCGACGGCGTCCAGCAGCTCGTCGCACACCTTCTGCACGCCCGCGCGCATCGCCTCGACCTTGCGGACGGTGAACGCGCCCATCACGAGCTTGCGCAGCCGGGAGTGCTCGGACCCGTCCAGCGAGATGATCATCTCGGGGGTGGTGGTCA
This sequence comes from Lentzea sp. NPDC036949, assembly GCF_055608075.1. Lineage (NCBI taxonomy): Bacteria > Bacillati > Actinomycetota > Actinomycetes > Pseudonocardiales > Pseudonocardiaceae > Lentzea > Lentzea sp. NPDC036949. The sequence continues at coordinate 36,138 of NZ_JBVJRA010000022.1, read as the reverse complement.
TGGCGCCGCCGACCTGGGGAGCACCCTCGGCGCACGTCAACGCGCGGCTCAGCCTGGGGTCGGCGAGCCCGGCGCGGACGTCGGAGTAGCCGGTGACCACCCAGGTCGGCGTGCCGGTGTTGGTGCGCACCTTGGCAACGGGGCACGTGGCGCGCAGCTCGTCGTACTTCGGGTCCGGGCCGCGGTAGGAGGAACCGCTGAACGGGAACTCCTCGTCCAGTTCAAGGGGCAGCACGGGACACCTCCGGGAAATTTCGGCCTGGCCTCGCGCCGAACCCTGCTCCGCGCACCTCGAAGTCGGCTCGAAACCCGGATGTCGACCGGGGTTCGAGGTTTCGTCCCTACCTTCGCGCCATGGACACTGCACTCGTGCCGTTCCGGGTCGAGGTTCCCGACTCCGAACTGGCGGACCTCACCCGGCGACTGGCGGCGACCAGGTGGCCGGACGCGGAGACCGTGGACGACTGGTCGCAGGGCATGCCGCTGGCCTACGCCAAGGAACTGGCCGAGTACTGGGCGAACGTCTACGACTGGCGCGCCACCGAGGCCCGGTTGAACGCCGTCCCCCAGTTCAAGACCGAGATCGACGGTGTCGGGATCCACTTCCTGCACGCCCGCTCCCCGCACCCGGACGCGAAGCCGTTGCTGCTCACACACGGCTGGCCCGGTTCGGTCGCCGAGTTCCTCGACGTCATCGAGCCGCTGACCAACCCGCCGGACCCGGCCGACGCGTTCCACGTCGTCGCGCCCTCGTTGCCCGGCTACGGTTTCAGCGACAAGCCGACCGGCACCGGCTGGACGCTGGAGAAGATCGCCGCCTCCCTCGTCACGCTGATGGGACGTGTCGGCTACGACAGGTTCTACGCGCACGGCAACGACTGGGGCTCGTTCATCACGGGCATCCTCGGCCACATCGCGCCCGGCCACGTCGAGGCGATCCACCTCGTCATGCCGTTCGCGTCCGCCCCCGAGGCGGAGGTCCAGCTGACGCAGCGCGACTACGAGGGCCTGGGTGCGCTCAAGGAGTTCGCCGCGAAGGAGTCCGCGTACGCGGCGGTGATGAACACCAAGCCGCAGTCGCTGGCCTACGGGCTCACCGACTCCCCCGTCGGCCAGCTCGGCTGGGCCGGCGAGAAGTACTGGTCCTGGAGCGACCACGACGGTGACGCGGAGAAGATCATCCCCCGCGACCGGATCCTCGACATGGTGTCGGTGTGCTGGTTCACCGCCACCGCCGCGTCCTCGGGCCGGCTGTACTGGGAGAGCTACAACAAGTCGCCGCTGACGCAGGTGTCCGTGCCGACCGGGTTCTCGGTGTTCCCCGCCGACGCGCGGATGCCCAGGGCGTGGGCCGAGCACCGGTTCACCGACCTGCGCTACTGGCGGGAGATGCCGTCCGGCGGTCACTTCCCCGCGCTGGAGAACCCGGTCGTCCTGGTCGAGGAGCTGCGGACGTTCTTCCGGCTGGTGCGCGCATGACGGCGACGCTGAACAGGCCCGGTGCCAAGCTCGGGCTCGTTCTGGCGGTGTGCTGCCTGGCGCAGTTCATGAACGTGCTGGACGCGTCGGTCATGAACGTCGCGCTGCCCTCGATCTACGAGGACCTCGGGTTCGAGCGGCACGACCTGCAGTGGGTGAACAGCGCGTACACCATCGCGGTGTGCGGCTTCCTGCTGCTGGGCGGGCGGCTCGCCGACCTGTTCGGGCAGCGCCGGGTGTTCCTGCTCGGTGCCGCGCTGTTCACGGTCGCGAGCGCCGTCGGCGGCATGGCGACCTCGCCCGGCACCCTGATCGCGGCCCGCGGCTTCCAGGGCCTGGGCGCGGCCGTGATGGCACCGGCCTCGCTCACGGTCCTGGGCACCACGTTCACCGACCCCACCGCCCGCGCGAAGGCGTTCGGCTGGTGGAGCGCGGTGTCCGGTACGGGTGGCGCGGTCGGCGTGCTGCTCGGCGGCATCGTCACCGAGTCGCTGGGCTGGCGGTGGGTGCTGCTGATCAACGTGCCGCTCGGCATCGCACTGGTGTCGATGATCCGCGGCGCCGTGCCGGAGACACCCAGCAACGGGGGCCGCAAGAGCCTCGACGTACCGGGTGCGATCACCGTGACGATCGGCCTGATGGCACTGGTCTACGGCATCGCGCAGTCGCACGAGCTGGGCTGGGGCTCCTGGCAGGTCGCCGGGTCGCTCGCGCTCTCCGTGGTCCTGTTCGCGTTCTTCCTGCGCCAGCAGACGGTGTCGGCCCACCCGCTGATGCCGCTCGGCATCTTCCGCAACCGCTCGGTGACCGCGACGAACGTCGTGGCGTTCTTCGCGATCGCGGCCCTGTTCAGCACCTTCTACTTCCTCACCCTGGTGCTGCAGCAGGTGATGGGGCTGAGCGCGCTCGCGACCGGCCTCGGCTACCTGCCGCTGTCGATCGGCATCGCGCTGGGCGGGTTCGGCGTGGCGCGGATCGTCCCGAGGATCGGACCGCGGCCGGTGCTGCTCGCGGGGCTGCTCTCGGCGACCGCCGGCCTGCTGTGGGTGTCCACAGCGGACGAGACGTCGACGTTCCTCGGCACGATCCTCGTGCCGACGACGGTGCTGGGCCTCGGCATGGGCGCGGTGCTGAACGCGACCACGAACGCCGCCACGTCCGGTGTCCCGCGCGAGCAGGCGGGCCTCGCGTCCGGGCTGCTGAACACGATCCGGCAGATGGGCAGCGCGATCGGCCTGGTCGTGCTCGCGACGATGTCGTCGGCCCGCGCGGACTCGTTGCTGGCCGCCGGTGAACCGTTGCGGCACTCGCTCGGGTCCGGGTACGGGCTCGCGTTGCTCGGTGCCGGCGTCTTCACCTTCTGCGGAGCGCTGGCGGCACTCGCCGTACCCCGCAAGAAGTAGCCGCACAACGAGAACGGCCCCCGGAAAGCTTTCCGGGGGCCGTTCTTCGTGTGTCAGAAACCCTTGCCGTGCAGGTCCACGGGCAGCTCGACGAGCCGGTGGTTCATGTCGGCGCGCTGCCACCGCAGCTCCTCCTCCGGCACCGCGAGCCGGGCGGCCGGGAAGCGCCGGGTCAGCTCCTCCAGCGCGGCGGTCAGCTCGATGCGGGCCAGCGGGGCGCCGAGGCAGCGGTGGATGCCGTGCCCGAACGCGACGTGCGCGTTGCCGGTGCGGGCGAGGTCGAGCACGTCCGGGTCGGCGAACAGGGTCTCGTCGCGGTTGGCCGAGCTCGTCGACACGAACACCGCGTCGCCCTTGGGGATCGTGACCCCGAACAACGCGACGTCCTCCGCGGCGATCCGCGGCAGGCCCGTGGTGTCGTTGGTGGACAACGCGATCCAGCGCAGCAGCTCCTCGACCGCGGCCGGCACCTCCTCCGGGTGCCCGCCCAGCCGCACCCACCCGTCGCGGTGGTGGCCGAGCAGGGTCAGCACCGAACTGGCGAGGTGGCACGCCGTGGAGTCGCCGCCCGCGCCGAGCAGCGTGTAGCCGAGGCCGATCAGCTCGTCGACCGCCAGGCCGTCGTCGCCGATCCGGACCTGCGTCAGCGCCGACAGCACGTCGTCGCCGGGGGCCCGCAGCTTGCCGAACACCAGCGCCGCCATGTACTCGCCGAGCTGCTCCCCCGCCGCGGCCGCGACCTCCGGTGCGTCCACGGCGGCGAACTCCCGGATCAGCCGCGCGAACGTGTCGCATTCGGCGGCGGGCACACCGAGCAGCTCGCTGATCGCGGTGATGGCCAGCGGGAACGTGAACGTCCCCAGCAGGTCGACCGGTCCCTGCCTGGCCTCGTCGTCGGCGCGGTCCAGCAACTCTCCCACCAGCTGCTGGATTCTCGGTCGCATGGACTCGACCCGGTCCACCGAGAACGCCTGCGACACCAGGTCGCGCAGCCGGGTGTGCGCGGGCGGGTCGAGAGAGATGATCATGCCTGGCGGCGCCTGGAAGAGACCGGGGAACACCGGCGCGCCCGGTTCGTAGGACGCCGCGCGGGAGAACCGCACGTCGTCGAGAACGGCGCGGACCGCGTCCTGCGTGGTGGCGACCCAGCAGTGGCCGCCACCGGCGGCGGGCAGGCGCACGACCGGGCTCGTCGCGCGGAACCGCGCGAACTCCGGCGCCGGACCGCGGTAGCTGGATCCGGGAACGGGAAAGGTGACCACCGTGCGCTCCTCACGCTCATGGGATGTTTCCGCACGTTAGGAGTGGTGGCCTGAACCCCGGTCCAGCGCGGTTCGAGTGACCGAGTGGACGCTGAGCGTGATCGGCCATCCAGGCGAACCATCCCCATTCTGGAGATCAACCATGACCATCCTCGTCACCGGAGCGCGCGGCAACGTGGGCCGCCGCGTGCTCCAGCGGCTCTACGCGGCGGGTCACAGCCTCCGCGCGTCCGGCCGAAACCCCGCGGAGCTCGACGTCCCCGAGGGCGTGGAGACCGTCGCCCTCGACCTCACCGACCAGGAGACGTTCGTCGCGGCCCTCGCCGGTGTCTCCAAGGTGCTGCTCTACGCGGAGCCGGACGGCATCACGCAGTTCCTCGACGAGGCCGAGAAGGCGGGCGTCGAGCGCGTCGTGCTGCTGTCGTCGAACACCGTCGGCCTCCCGGGCGCCGACGAGGACCCGCTGGCACACCACCACAAGGTCGTGGAGGAGGCCGTCGTCGCGTCGGGCCTGACCTACACGATCCTGCGGCCGGGTGCCTTCATGAGCAACGCGTTCGGCTGGAGCTACGCGCTGCAGGCCGGCGACACGATCGACCAGGTCTTCCCCGAGGCGCAGGTCGCCCCGGTGCACGAGGACGACATCGCCGACGTGGCCGTGGTCGCGTTGACGGAGAAGAAGCTGGAGGACGAGGTCGTCGACCTCACCGGGCCGGAGTCGCTCACGTTCCGGCGGGAGCTGGAGATCGTCGGCGAGGTGCTCGGCCGCGAGCTCGTGGTCAACGGCCTGACCCGCGAGGAGGGTGAGGCGCAGATGAGCGCCTTCGTGCCGCCGCCCGTGCTGACCTCGCTGCTGAACCAGTGGGAGGCCGCGGTCGGTGTCCCTGCGGACACCGGCGCGACCGCCGAGCGGATCACCGGAAAGCCGGCCCGCACGTTCCGCCAGTGGGTGGAGGAGCACGCCTCGTTCCTGGTGTGACCCCGTGCCGGAGCCGGGGCGGCGGACCTGCCCCGGCTCCGGCCGCGCGTCAGACCCGCGCCATCGTGAACGTGATGGCCGACGTGCCCAGGTTCGTGCCGTCGGCGAGGAAGAACGTCGACGGGCCGGAGCTGGTGAAGCCGTTCGGTCCGCTTTGGACGGCGTCCTGGTCGAAGTCGACGTAGGCGAAGTAGGCGCCGTTCTCGTCGTAGACCTTCTCCCCGCGGAACTTGTAGTGGAACGTGGTGGCGCCGGTCCACCACCACGAGCCCTTGGTGGTGGTGTTCTGCTCGTTGGTGAGGAACACGCTGCCGTTGGCCTTGAACACCAGCTTGGTCGGGTGGTCCCCGTCCGTGCGGGTCACGTGACCGGTCCAGCTGCCGACCGGTGTGCAGCCCGTCGCGTTCGCGGCCGTGGTCAGGCCCGTTAACGCGAGCAGCACCACGGCTGTGACCGCTGCTGCGCGCACGAGGGCGGTCGACCGTTTCGGAGTGAACGTCTGCATCTGTGTGGCTCCCAACCCGGGTTGCTTGCGACGGACGCGCGCAACCGTGGACGACTTCCCTCGGCGCAAACTCCAGAACGGCTCGAACGCGGTGTTTTCCGTTGCGGCCCAAGCCCATCTCGACCCGGGCAACGCAAAGTTCTCATTACTCAAGGGCTGACAGGGAGGACGCCGTGACAGATCGGGAGACAGAGCTCTGCGACCTGTTCGGGGAGGTGCTCGGAGTGCCGGGGATCGAGCCGCAGGACCACTTCTTCGACCTGGGGGGCCATTCACTGCTCGCGTCGAAGCTGGTCAAGCAGCTCCACGAGCGGTACGGCGTCCGCGTCCCGTTGCGCAGCTTCTACGAGGACCCGACGGCGCGCGCCGTCGCCAAGCAGCTGGACCAGGCAGCCTAGGAGTTCGACATGCGGTGGAATGACCTGTACATCGCCGGTGTGGGCACATACCTGCCCGAGCAGGTCGAGACGGTGGACGACGCCATCGCGGCCGGCCGGTACACGGAAGAGAAGAAGGCCATGAACGGCTACCGGGAGCTGCGCGTCGCCGCTCCGGGCGAGACCGGTCCCGTCATGGCGGCGAAAGCCGGTCTGGAGGCCGTGGAGCGCTCCGGCCTGAGCCCGCTGGACTTCGGCCTGACCGTGCACGCCTCCCTGTCGCACCAGGGGCTCGACCTCTGGACGCCGGCGAGCTACGTGCAGGCCAACACCGTCGGCGGCACCGGGCCCGCGTTCGAGGTCAAGCAGGGCTGCAACGGTTTCATGGCCGCGGTGGACCTCGCGGCGTCCTACCTGTCGTCGCACCGCGACACCTCGGCCGCGCTCGTGACGGCGGGCGACGCGTTCCACCTGCCGTACTTCGACCGGTGGGCGTCGGAGGAGCAGAACGTCAACGGCGACGGCGCGGGGGCGCTGGTGCTGTCCAACCGCTCCGGTTTCGCGCGGGTCCGCTCGATCCACTCCCACGCCGACTCCACCCTGGAGCAGATGTCGCGCGGGTTCCAGCCGTGGACCACCGGACCGTTCCTCGACGGCCGGACCCTGCAGCTCAACAGCGGTGTCGAGGACTTCCTGCGCAACGCCGACGTCGACCTCGACGACATGATCGCGCGGATCGGCGGCGGGGTGCGGCACTCGCTCAAGATGGCGTTGTACGAAGCGGAGATCGAGCTCGCGGACGCGCGGTTCTTCCTGCACCAGCAGCTCGCGGAGACCATCGTCACGCACGGGATCTGCGGTCTCCTGGGGGTCGACCGCGCTTCCACGACCTACGACTGGGCCAAGCAGTACAGCATGGTCGGCACCGCGGACATCGCGATCGGCCTCGACCACGTGCTGGCCGAGCGCGACCCGAAGCCGGGCGACCTGGTCGTCCTGCAGTCCTCCGGCGCCGGCTACGTCTGGACCGCCGCGGTGCTGGAGATCCTGGAAGTCCCGTCCTGGCTCTAGCGGACGCGTCGAAAGGGGCGGGCTCTCCCTACGAGCCCGCCCCTTTCCGCATGTCCTGAGCCGCTCAGACGTAGAGCGCCTTCGAGCTCCAGTCCGGTTCCGGCAGCGCCTTGCGGTCGGTCTTGCCGTTGCTCGTGATCGGCAGCTCGTCCACCACGACGAACCCGGCCGGCACCATGTGCTCCGGTGCGCTCGCACGCATGTGGGCACGCAGCGAGCGCTTGTCGATCCCCTCGCCGGAGGGCACCACCCACGCCACCAGCCTGCGGTCACCGCTGGGGTGGGTGCGCACCCCCACCGCCGCGGCACGCACCTGCGGGTGCTCGGTGAGCGCGTTCTCGACCTCGCCCGGTTCGATGCGGAACCCGCGCAGCTTGAACTGGTCGTCCATCCGGCCGAGGAACTCGACGACGCCGTCCGGGCGCCGCCGCGCCTGGTCACCGGTGCGGTAGTAGCGCACGCCGTTCCAGCTGCCGCGCACGAACCGCTCCTCGGTGAGGTCCGGGCGCTGCCAGTAGCCGCGGCCCACCTGGGCGCCGCCCGCCCACAGCTCGCCCGCGGTGCCGTCGGGCACCGGTGTCCCGTCGTCGCCGACGATGACGACGTCGGTGTTCTGCAGCTGCCTGCCGATCGGGAGGGTGCCGCCGAGGTCCTCGCCCGCGCCGACGCGGTGGCAGGTGACGAACGTGGTGGTCTCGGTCGGGCCGTAGCAGTTGATGATCTGCACGGTCGGCAGCGCCTCCCGCAGCCGCCGGATGTGCGGCACGGACAGGACGTCACCGCCGGACATGACCGTGTGCAGGCCCTTGAACGCGTCGACGTCCACGTCGATCTGCCGGTGGAAGAGCGCCGCGGTGAGGAACAGGACGGTGATCTCGTTGGTGCGCAGCAGGTCGCCGAGCTCCTCCGCCTGCACCACACCGGGTGGGGCGAGCACGAGCCGGGCGCCGTTGAGCAGGGCGGCCCAGATCTCGAACGTGGCGGCGTCGAACGCCACCGTGGCGAGCTGGAGGAACCGGTCCCGCGCGGTGATCTCCAGGTAGTTCGGCGCGGTGACGAGGTTCGCGATGTTGCGGTGCTCCACCATCGCCGCCTTGGGCCGGCCCGTCGAGCCGGAGGTGAACATCAGGTACGCCACGTCCTCCGGTGCCACGACCGGGAGTGCGTCCACAGTGGACCTCGACCCGCGCGGCGGTACCTTCAGCGTGGTGAACCCGGCGGAGAACCGGCCCACCACGACGGACACCTGCGCGTCGGCGAGCATCATCGACACCCGCGCCTCGGGGTCCTCGGGATCGATCGGCACGTACGCGGCGCCGGCCTTGAGCACGCCGAGCAGTGCCACGACGAGCTGCGCCGACCGTTCCAGGCACACCGCCACCCGGTCGCCGGACCGCACACCGGCCTCGACGAGCTCGCCGGCGAGCGCGTCGGACCACCTGTCCAGCTCCGCGTACGTCACGACGTCGTGTCCCGCGGACAGCGCGACCGCGTCGGGCGTCCTGGCCGCCCGGCAGCGGAACGCGTCGGTCACCGATGCAGACATGCCCCAGCTCCTCTCGCTTTGTGCCATCCTCCGCAACCCGCCTCGAAGCCGCCTCGGGTCACAACTGGCGCTACAGGGGTGCTTGAGCTGCGCGAACAACACTCAGCGCGTCCGCTGCCCCACCTCATCGGAGGCGTCCCCCATGAACGTCCGCAAGAAGGCCATGGCCGCCGTGGCCGCCTGTGCGCTGGCAGTACCCGTCGTCGCCGCCGCCGGTGCCACCGCGAAGCCCAGCTACGAGAACGCGCTCGTCGGCCGCTGGGACCTCACCGTCACCATCCACATCGAACAGCCGCCGCTGCTGACGCCGCTGTTCTGCGACTTCACCGCCGACTACCAGCTGCACTGCGAGACCAAGCCCGGCTACCCCGACCACCTCGAGGGCCGGGGCGTCTGGACGGCGGCGAAGGACGGCCAGTTCAGCTTCTGGATCACCCACCACGCGCACCGCGACGAGAACGGCAACCCGGTCGGCTCGATCAACGCGAGCCACCTGGGCAAGATCAGCGCGAACAAGAAGAAGTTCAGCACCAAGGCGCACACCTACATCAACATGAACGACGGCACCCCGTGGCAGGGCCCCGTCGACGTCGAGGGCGCCGCGTTCCGCATCTGACCCCCCGTCACACCCCGTCACCCCACAGGCCCCCACCACCCGCGTGGGGGCCTGTTCTCGTGCACGCGGGGGCCCCGCGTTCCCCCAGGAGGCACGCGGGGCCCCCACGTGCTCACAGCAGAGGGCCCCGGACGGGTGGTCCGGGGCCCCTGACTGCGACAGCGGTGGAACTACGCCTTGGCGGGTTCCTCAGCGCCTTCGGCGGCACCGTCCTCGGCGGGAGCGCCCCACTCCTCCTGCTTCAGCCAGCGCGGCAGGAAGGAGGCGAGCAGCAGCGCGAGGGCCGCGAAGCCGAAGCCGACGTACAGCGTGGTGCGGAACGCGTCCGTGAAGGACTGGCCCGCGGCCTGGTGCGTGTACCTGTCGGCGACGGCCTTGGCCTGCGGGTCGGCCTGCAGGGCGGCGCACGCCGCCGCACCGGACTCCGGCGTGCCGGCGAACCCGCTGACGGCGCAGGTCTTGAACGCACCGGCCAGCTCGTCCGCCCTGGCGTCGGCGACACCGGCTGCCACGAGCTCCTGGCGGACCTGCGGGGTCAGCGACTCCGCGTTGGTCGCGCCGTGGGAGGCCAGCGGCGAGAAGAACGCCAGCGTCACGACCGAGATGCCGACCGCGAAACCGAGCTGCTGCTTGGTGTTGATCAGGCCGGAGGCCGCACCCGCGTCCTCGTGCGGCACCTCCTGCAGTGCGAACAGCGCGATCGGGGTGGCCGTCATGCCGAAGCCGAGGCCGATGAGCAGCAGCCCGGGAACCAGGCCCCAGCTCGTGACGTCGGGGCTGACCGAGAACAGCAGCACCGCGACACCGACGGCGATGACGACGGCACCGACCTGCAGGACGGCGCGGCCGAACTTCGGCACCAGCGCGATGACCGAGGCCGACGCGGTGATGAACGCACCGATGCAGAACGCCAGCAGCGTGACACCGGTCCGCAGCGGCGAGAAGCCGAGACCCTCCTGCAGGTACAGGTAGAGCGCCAGCATGAACATGCCGGTGAAGCTGAACATGCCCAGCATCAGCGCGAGGGCCGCGGAGAAGCTGCGGGACTTGAACAGGTTCAGCGGCACGAGCGGCATGCCGTCCTTGCGCTGCTTGGCCTTCTCGTAGGCGACGAAGCCGATGAAGCCGACGACGGAGGCGGCCATCAGCACGAAGCCCCACGCCGGCCAGTGCAGCTCGCGGCCGAAGGTCAGCGGGAACAGCAGGGCCGTGAGGCTGACGGTCGCGAGGACGACGCCGACGAGGTCGAGGCGGATGCGGCTCGGGGCCTTCGACTCGTTGATGTACTTCCAGCCCAGCACGTAGCCGAGGATGCCGATCGGGACGTTGACCAGGAAGATCGTCCGCCAGTCCCAGCCGAAGACGTTCCAGGCGACCAGGAGGCCACCGACGAGCGGCGCGATCGTGGCCGCGAGACCACCGATGGTGCCCTGGATGGCGAAGACCGCGCCCTTCTCCTTGTCGGGGAAGGTGACGTGGATGATCGACATGACCTGCGGCACCATCAGGCCGGCCGCGAGGCCCTGCGCGAGGCGGGAGGCCACGAGCATCTCCGGATTGATCGAGATGCCGCACAGGAACGACGTGAGGACGAAGCCGAGGACGCCGAGCTGGAACATCCGGCGGCGGCCGTAGATGTCACCGAGGCGACCGCCGGTGATCAGTGTGAGGGCGAACGCGAAGACGTAGCCCGCGGTGATCCACTGCAGCTGCACGAAGCTCGCGCCCATGCCGTGCTGGATCGCGGGGAGTGCGACGTTGACGATGCTGCCGTCCAGCATGTCCATGAACGTCGCGACGGTCATGATGATGAACGCGATCCAGCGGCGCGGGTCGGCCGCCGGCGCGTCGACGACCGCAGCCGCCTGCGCAGCGGCAGCCGCCGGTGGCGACTCCAGGTCGGGGTTGGTGTTGGTGGAGGTCACGATTTCTCCTCAGATGACTGATGTTCCGCTGCGCACGGCAGGGGGTGGGTCAGGACTCGTCGTGGCTGGAGAGCCGGTCTTGTTGAACGAGGTCCCACCTCCTGCCTCCAAACGACGACTGCCGGTCGAGCTACCAGGGTGATCCCCTCCGCTTGAGTTCCGGTCAGGTCGCGGCGGAGCGGAACGACGGCACGCCTGCGGCCCCGGCGCCGCGCAGTGGCGCCGGGGCCGGTTCTCCCGGCGTCAGCCGAAGAGCGACGCCGGGTAGGTGCGCACGGACGCGGTCTCGTACCGCAGCGCGACGTGGCTGGAGCAGCTGACGACGTCGCGCCAGAACCGTTGCAGCGCACCACCTTCCGCGAGGCCACCGGTGCCGGCGGCCCGCACCAGGCCACCGGTCGCATCGACCAGGACCTCGGCCACGTAGGCGACGTTGCGCTCGTTGCGCGCCATCGCGGCCGGGGTGAACTCGCGGTCGTCGAGCACCCTGGCGTTCTGCTCGACGAGCAGCTTCGCCGACTCGACCTGACCGGACGCGCGGACCAGGTCGACCGCGGACGTGACGGACTGCTTCTTCCCCGACAGCACCGAGACGCACGCGTCGAGCGCTCCCATCGCCGCTCCGACGGCCGGTGCGACGAACGTGAGGCCGCCGACCGCCTGGAACGGGACGTTGTGGCTCGGCACCGGCGACCAGCTGGTGCCGGTGAGCAGGTCGGCGCGGTTCAGCGACAGGTGGGACGGCACGAAGACGTCGTCCACCACGACGGAATGGCTGCTGGTCGCCTTCATCCCGACGCTGTCCCACGTCCTGAGGACCGTGAGGTCGCCGCGCGGCACCGCGAAGAAGCGGCCCTCGTCACCGACCATGCCGCACAGCAGCGCCCAGTCGGCGAAGTCCACGCCGCTGACGTAGGTCCACCGGCCGCTGAGCCGGTGGCCGCCGTCCACGACCGTGCCCTTGCCCATGGGCGGCTGGCCGGTGACGACGAACGTGTCCGGGCCGGATGCCCAGATCTCGTCGTGGCCCTCTTCGGGCAGCAGCCCGGCGAACCGGGACGAGTACGCCGACAGCGACGCGCACCACGCGGCGGCCGAGCAGCCCTGCCCCACGGTGATGACGGCCTCGGTCAGCTCCGCGAACGTGCCCTGCGAGCCGCCGCGCCCGGCTGCGACGAAGTGCCGCGCGAACCCGGCGTCGCGCAGTGCCTCCACGACCTCGGGGGCCAGCTCGCGGGTGGTGTCGGCCTGCACCGCGTGCTCCGCGGCGATCAGCTTGACCTTCTCCGCGGCGGCGGCCAGCCCGGTTTGTTGAGCAGTCACCTCGTCACCTCCTGGGTGTGCAGGTCACGCGGCCTGGACGGGCAGGTCGCGGTGGATCGTGCGGGACCTGGTGTAGAGCTGTCCGTCGATGCGCACGAGCACGTCCTCGATGGAGAACGTGGGCTCGAACGACACCTGGCCGTCCAGCGTGGTGCGGGTGACGAGCGAGGCGTAGCTGACGTTCAGCGTGTTCTCGTCGACCTCCTCGACCAGGTAGTGGTCGTTCCAGTGCCGCACGGCGACCCCCTTGTAGCGGGGCAGCGCGGCGCTGGCGCCGGCGATCAGGGCGGCACGGCCCTCGACCTTCTCGCCGCGGTGGGCGTGGTCGGTGACGCCGTCCTCGGTGAACGTCTGGGCGTAGCCCTCCACGTCCAACGCGTCGAGCAGCCGCATCTGCCGGGCGTAGAACGTCTGGACCTCGATGTAGACCGCAACGGAGGCGGCAACACTGGCTGGGGACACGACAACTCCTCGGTCTGCCGGGTTTCGCTACCGCGAATATGGGTGGCGGCACTGGACATCCGGTCGAGCCGTCCTGGTTCGACCTCGGTTCGATCGGCGGTTGAGACAAACCGGTCACGGTGAACAGCGACATCACCCGCAACCCAACCCCGCGAGGAGGGCCACATGGCCTCAACTCCCGATGTCGCCAAGTCGGTGACGGTCGAGGCGACGATCGAGCAGGCGTTCGCGATCTTCGCCGGACGGCCGATCGAGTGGTGGCCGGAGTCGCACGTCTTCGTCAAGGACCGGCAGGCCATCACGATCGAGCCGTTCGTCGGCGGCCGCTACTTCGAGCGCGGCGCTGACGGCGAGGAGATCGCCTGGGGCACCATCACCGAGTGGGACCCGCCGAAGCGCCTCGTCATGACGTGGCGGGTCGGCCCCTACTGGCAGCCGATCTTCGAGGACGACAAGGCGTCGTTCATCAAGGTGGACTTCGAGGTCGTCGGCCCGGCCACGACGAAGGTCACGCTGACGCACGCCGACCTGCACCGCCACGGCGAGATCGCCGAGAGCATCCACAAGGCCCTCGACGGTCCGTCCCCCGGCGAGACGCTGGAGAAGTACGCCGGCGTCGTCGACCGCCACGTCCCCAAGGCGGCCTGAGGCACCCCGGCGCAGGAACGGAGAATGGCCGCCCCGCAGGTTCGGGGCGGCCATTCTCCGTTGTTCAGGCGCCCAGTTCGAGCGCCTCGGCGTGGGTGCGGTCGACGACGCTCTTGACGTCGACGATCCGGCCGAGCTGCTTGATGAGCTGGGCCGGCGTGCGGCCGGGTTGCAGGTCGACCACGACGTCGAGGCGCGACAGCTCACCGCGCTCGGCGGGGCCGAGGCTCAGCGACTCGACCTCGACGCCGCGGCTGGAGAACAGCACCACGATCCGGGCGAGCGCACCGGGGTCGTTGCGCAGCAGCAGGGACAGCGAATGTCTGGTCATCACTCTTCCTCGTCGAACAGGGGGCGGATTCCTCGTGCGGCCATGACCTCGTCGTTGCCGGTGCCGGCGGGCACCATCGGCCAGACCTGGGCGTCCTGCCCCACCACGAAGTCGATGACGACCGGCCGGTCCCGCACGGACATGGCCTCCAGGATGACGTCGTCCACTTCGGACTGCGTGGTGCAGCGGAGCCCGACGCAGCCCAGCGCCTCCGCCAGCTTGACGAAGTCGGGGTGCCGGTCGTGCGTGCCGAGCCGGGTGTTGGAGTACCGGCCCTCGTAGAACAGGGTCTGCCACTGCCGGACCATGCCGAGGTTGCCGTTGTTGATGATCGCGACCTTGATCGGGATGCCCTCGGCGGCGCAGGTGGCGAGCTCCTGGTTGGTCATCTGGAAGCAGCCGTCGCCGTCGATCGCCCACACCGTGCGGTCGGGCGCGCCGGTCTGCGCTCCCATGGCGGCGGGCACGGCGAACCCCATCGTGCCCGCGCCACCGGAGTTGATGAACGAGCCGGGGCGTTCGTAGCGCACGTACTGGGCGGCCCACATCTGGTGCTGGCCGACGCCCGAGGTGTAGATCGCCTCGGGGCCGGCGAGCGTGCTGAGCCGTTCGATGACGTACTGCGGTGCGAGCGCGCCGTCCTCGGGGTGGTCGTAGCCGAGCGGGTAGGTGGTGCGCAGGCCGTCGAGGTAGGCCCACCACTCGGTGAGGTCGGGGACGTGGGAGACGACCGCGTTGAGGGCGGCGAGCACGTCGCGGCAGTCACCGACGATGCCGACGTCGGCCTTGCGGTTCTTGGAGATCTCGGCCGGGTCGATGTCGGCGTGCACCACCGCGGCGTGCGGGGCGAAGTGCGGCAGCGACCCGGTGACCCGGTCGTCGAACCGGGTCCCGAGCGCGATCAGCAGGTCGGCCCGCTGGAGGGCGGCGACGGCGGGCACCGTGCCGTGCATGCCCGGCATCCCCAGGTGCTGGCGGTGCGAGTCGGGGAACGCGCCGCGCGCCATCAGCGTGGTGACGACCGGGATGCCGGTGGAGTTCGCGAGCTTGAGCAGCTCCGCCGCGGCACCGGAGCGGACCACTCCCCCGCCCACGTAGAACACCGGGCGCTTCGACGTGCCCATGAGCTGGGCGGCGGTGCGGACCTGCACCGGCGAGAGCGCCGGGCGGGACTGCGCGACGGGCTTGGGCGGGGTGTAGGTGGTGGTGGCGGCCAGCACGTCCTTGGGCAGGTCCACCAGCACCGGTCCCGGCCGTCCGGTGGCGGCGAGCCGGAACGCCTCGGCCACCACCCGCGGGATGTCGGCCGGGTCGTGCACCTGGAAGCTGTGCTTGGTGATCGGCAGCGTGATGCTGCGGATGTCCGCCTCCTGGAAGGCGTCCGTGCCGATCACCGACCGGCTGACCTGGCCGGTGATCGCCACGATCGGCACGGAGTCCATGTAGGCGTCCGCGATCGGCGTGACCAGGTTCGTCGCCCCCGGACCCGACGTCGCCATGCACACCCCGACCCGCCCGGTGGCCTGCGCGTACCCCTGCGCGGCGTGCCCGGCGCCCTGCTCGTGCCGCACCAGCACGTGCCGGATCTTCGAGTCGAACAGCGGGTCGTACGCGGGCAGGATCGCCCCACCGGGCATCCCGAAGATCACCTCGCAGCCCACGTCCTCAAGCGCTTTGATCAACGCACCTGCACCGGTGGTCTCCACGATGTGCTCCCGACGGGGGTTCAGCCCGCGAGCTGACGCTCCAGCTGGCGAGGGGACAGGGGCTTGTCGAGCGACGGTTCGGAGCTCAGGATCGCCCGCTGCAACTGACGCAGCCTTTCGGACGGCTCAAGCCCGAGCTCCTCGATGAGCGTGTCCCGCAGCGCCTGGTAGGCCTCCAGCGACTTCCACTGCCGGCCGGCCCGGTAGAGCGCGAGCATGTACTGCGCGCACAGGTTCTCGTGCATGGGGTGCTGCGCGGTGAGCACGGACAGCTCGCTCAGCAGCGACTGGTGCTTGCCCAGCTGCAGGTCGGCCTCGATGCGCGTCTCCAGCACGCCCAGGCGGCTCTCCTGCAGGCGGGTGACCTCCATGCCCAGCCGCACGCCGATCTGCACGTCCACGAGCACCGGGCCGCGCCACACGTCGGCGGCGTTGCGCAGCAGCCGGGAGGCGGACTCCAGGTCACCGATCTCGAACGCGCGCTGACCCGCGGTGGCGAGCCGCTCGTAGCTGCGGACGTCCACGGCCTCCGGCGGCACGTCCAGCATGTAGCCGCCGTACCGGGTGACCAGGACGTTCTTCGCGACACCGGGACCCTCGCCCGGCATGGCCGCCTCGATGCGCCGCCGCACCTGCAGCACGTAGGTCTGCAGCGTGGTGAGCGCGCTGCGCGGCGGTGTCATCCCCCAGAGCTCTTCGATCAACGTCGGGACCGTGACGACGTGCCCGGCCTGCAGGCCCAGCAGCGAGAGCACCTGACGGGGCTTCACCGCGCTCGGCGCGATCGAGACGCCGTTCTCCCGTGCCTCCAGCGGTCCCAGAACCTTGATCTCCATTGGATCCTCCCCTGACAGCGGCGGTCGACTTGGTCGTGCCACCAAGTTCACCTGGGCGGGGCTATCGCACGCCACGTATCCCGCCACGACTCTCGGATGGCGAACTACTGCGGCCGGCGTGAAAAATTCATATGCTCAAACGAACCCAAACAGATCCGTCCGGTAAGCACGCGAACACATGCGGTGACTGTTGCCGAAAATACTGGTCCTTTCGCGTGAAATTGAGCTGCGAGTCAATGCGGAACAACGATCTGCACCGATACAGTAAGTCAGACCTGACTGCTCTGGTCTGTCTAGTATTCGGGCCTGAGCGCACGTCGTGATCACGAGAGTGCTGCGTCTGCTCTTGGGCGGTTTGCTCTTGGGGGGCACGTTGATTGCATCGCCTGCGATACCGAGATACCGCGCGGTCATCGTCGCCCTGTTCGCCGGTGTCTGCCTGACGGACCTGACCCGCGCTCTGCTGCTCGCCGGCGACACCCCCGAATTGGTGGTCTCGGCCATTGATTTCTCACTGCTCGTCGTACTGCAACTGACCTATTTCGGGCAGCTGTCGGTACTCCGCAGGCACCTGGTGCTGGCCGCGCAGGCCCTGCTGCTGGTGCTGCCGCACGTCGCGTTCGGGCATTCCTGGGCGGGCGTGGCAGGCCTGGTGGCGGGCAACGCCCTGGTCGTGCTGCGCCCGTTCTTCGGCTGGTCGCTGTTCATCCTGACCGTGATCGCCACCGGTCTCGCCCAGGCAGCGCACGGCGAGGCCATGATGGCCACCGCTGCGACCGCGTTGCTGCTGGCAGGCCTGGCCACGGGTTTCGCGACGCACCGCCCGGCCCCCGCCGCCCCCGTCGCGGCACCCCCGGACCCGCTGCCCCTGGACGCGGTCGACACCACCGTCGCCGCCGTGGCCGCCGAACGCCTCCGCGTGGCCCGCGACCTGCACGACCTGCTCGGCTACAGCCTCAGCGCGATCAAGCTGAAGAGCGAGCTCGCGCACCGCATCGTCGCCGACAGCCCCGACCACGCCAAGCAGCACATCAGCGAGATCCTCACCATCACCCACCACGCCCTGGCCGACGTCCGTTCCCTGGCCCGCGCCTACCGTCCGCTCTCGCTCGCGGACATCTCGAACTCCGCCAAGGCGATGCTCGCGGCCTCCGACATCGACGTCCGCGTCGAGCTCGACCACGACCCGCTGCCCGAGGCCATCGAGACCGTGCTGTCCGCGGTGCTCTGCGAGGCCGTGACGAACGTCCTGCGCCACAGCGACGCCAGCACCTGCACCATCGGCGTCCACCAGCGCGGCAGCACGGTCCTGCTCGACGTCGTCAACGACGGCGCCGCCGTCCGCTCCACCTCGCTCGACTGCAACGGCGTCCGCAACCAGGCCGAACGCGTCCAAGCCGCCGGCGGCACCTTCACCGCCCGCCACACCGGCGACGGCTCGTTCCACGTGCACGCCGCGATCCCGTGCGTCCCGGCCCGCGCCAACGCACACCCTCAGGTGTAGCTACACCGATATATCAGTTGCGCCCAGCTCTCCAGCCGCGCTCCTCACACCCCTCCGACCTGCCCCTTTGCAACGACTCGTTTGCGGACGTCGTCCAAAGACTCGTTGCAAAGTTGCTCAACCGCCAGGTAGCTCACCGCCGGCAGCTCGCCTCAGATAGCTCGCGTCAGACAGCTACCCCTTTGCAACTGGTCTTTTGCGGACGTCGTCCAAAGAGTCATTGCAAAGGGTGAGCTGTCAGAGCGGGTCCGGTCAGAACCAGCCGGACTTGCGGGCGATGCGAACGGCGTCGACCCGGTTGCGGGCGTCGAGCTTGGCCGTCGCGGCCGTCAGGTAGTTGCGCACGGTGCCGACGGACAGGAACAGCGTCGTGGCTATCTCCATGGCGTCGGCGCCGTCGGAGGCGAGCCGCAGCACCTCGAGCTCTCGCGGCGTGAGCGGGCACTCGTCGGTGTCCCACGCCGAGAGCGCGAGCTGCGAGTCGATCACCCTGCGGCCTACGGAGACGCCGCGGATGGCGTCCGCGAGCTCGCTGACGGGAGCGTCCTTGAGGATGAAACCGTTGACGCGGGCGTTCAACGCGCGGCGCAGCGTTCCCGGCCGGCCGAGGCTCGTGAGAATCAGCGTCCGGGTGTCGGGGGCGGTGTCGTGGATGACGGTGGCGGCGGAAAGGCCGTCCATGCCGGGGAGGTCGATGTCGAGCACCGCGACGTCCGGTTTGTTCTTCTCCACCGCCGCGATGATTTCGTCACCGGTCGCGACGGACGCGACGACCTCAATATCCGGTTCGAGGTTCAACAAAGCGACCAAAGCGCCCCGGACCATTTGCACGTCCTCGGCGAGCAGCACTCTGATCATCCGACCCCCTAGTTGCCCCCAGGTCACCATTTCGAGTTTTACACTCGGTGACCATGCAGGACAAGCATCGGGACCCATTGCGGCCAGCGTTACTCCGAATGCGCTATGAGCAATTAATATTGCCAATCGCCAGATGACCGCGGGTCACCGGACGCTCACTCCTTGCTCGGTTTCCGAAACGCGAACCGGTCCGCTCGAGTGGCACCCGAGCGGACCGGTGGAGCATGCACCTCGCGAAGATCAGCGCGTTTCGCCCCACCGCTCCAGCAGTTCGAGTCCGCCGTCAACGGTGATGACTTGACCCTGAATCCAGGAGGCCTCGTCGGTGCACAGCAATGCGACCGCGTTCGCGATGTCCTCCGGCAGGGTCACCCGCCCGGACGGGCTCTTGATGGCGAGCCGGTCGACCAGGTCGGGGTCGATGTTCATGGGGCCGTTGTCGACGACGGTGGTGACGACGGCGTTGACGGCCACCCGGTACCAGGCCATCTCCAGGGCGAGTGTGCGGATCACGCCGTGCACCGGTGTCACGGTGTAGCCGGCGACGACCACCCGCCCGCCGTCGACGAAGGCCTTGGCCAGCGGCTCCACGACGTTGAGCAACGGCGTGAGGTCGGGCGAGACGGCGTGGTGCACGAACACGTCGAGCTGACCTCGCTCCTCCTTGACCCGGTCGAGGAGCAGGCGCACCGAGTGCTCGTCGGTGATGTCCAGCTGGGTGACCGTCACCGAGCCGGGCTTGCCCGCGAGCACGAGCTTCGCGCGCTCCAGGTCGACGTCGTCGGCAGAGGTCGTGAGGATGACGTGGGCGCCGTTGTCGCAGAGCTTGCTCGCGATGGCGAGACCGAGCCCGTGGGTCCCCGCCGTCACCAGCGCTAGCTTGCCGTCGAGTCCCAGGCGCGTGTTGACCGGTTCGATCATGATGCTGACCACCTCGTTGTCCGCGTGGTGATCGACGTTGCGCCGGGCCGCTAGGGCGGAACTCGACTACTTCTTGCGCAGTCCCTCCAGTACCCGCAGGATCGCGCTTTCGACCTCGCGGCCCGTGCGCTTCGGGTCGGACGAGCTGGCGATGGTGCTCGCGCCCGCGGACAGCGCCCCGAACAGCAGCCGCGCCATGATCTCCACCGGCGCCTCCTCGATCTCACCGGCGTCCACGAGCAGCTGCACGGCGGTGCGCAGCAGGCCGAAGCTGAAGTGCTCCTCCGCCTCGCGCCAGCGTTCCCAGCCCATCACCACCGGCGCTTCGTGCACGATGATCCGCTGGTATTCGGGGTCGAGGCACTTGCGGACGTAGGCGCGCAACCCGGCGACCGCGATGTCCCACGGTTCGCCCTCGCCGGTCACCAGAGCCGCCAGCGGCTCGATCGACTTCGTCTCGACCTGCGCGAACGCCGCCTCGAACAACGCCTGCTTGCCGCTGAAGTGGTGGTAAAGCGCGCCTTTCGTCACACGTGCGCGTTTGACGACCTCGTCGAGTGACGTGCCGGCGTAGCCGCGTTTGGTGAACAGGTCGACCGCGCTGTCGACCAGCGCCTGCCTGGTCGACTCCGAGTACTCGGCCCGTCGGTTTCGCACGGACGAAACGTAGCTCACATACCGGCGGTACGTACCGGTGGTATGGTCGTGTCATACCGAAGGTATGCGAGAAACCGGGGGTACGAACCATGGCCTGGGCCGATCACTACCGACGCCGCGACGCGCTCGACGCCGTGCTGCACGACGCCCGTCGCGACCCGTCCGCGCCGCTCATCGTGGATCCGGACGTGTTCTCCTCGCTCGACGAACTGCTGCTGGCGCTCGACCACCGCTGGCACAACAAGCTGACCGCGCGCATGGAGGCCGCCGCGCTCGACGGCCCCGTCGACGAGGACCGGGTGACCGCGGAGCTCGCGGCCGACGAGCCGGTGTTGCGAGCGGTACTCGACGCCCACCTTCCGCTCGGCAGTTACCGGGCGGTAGGAATGACCCCATGAGTCGTTGGACCGACGCGGACATCCCTGACCAGACCGGCCGCACCGTGCTGGTGACCGGTGCGAACTCAGGTCTCGGCCTGCGCACCGCCCAGGTGCTGGCGGACAAAGGCGCCCACGTGCTGATGGGCTGCCGCTCCACCGAACGCGGTGAGGCGGCCCGGCGCCAGGTCAGGGGGTCCGCCGAGGTCCTCCCGCTCGACCTCGCCGACCTGGCCTCCGTCCGCGCCGCGGCCGACCGGGTCGGCACGCTCGACGTCCTGGTCAACAACGCCGGCATCATGGCCGTCCCGCTCGGCCGGACGGCCGACGGCTTCGAGCGCCAGTTCGGCACCAACCACCTCGGCCACGCGGCCCTGACGTTCCTGCTGCTCCCCGTGCTGCGGCAACGGCCAGGCGCGCGGGTGGTGACCGTGGCGTCGATCATGCACAAGTACGGCCGCATGAACTTCGACGACCCGAACTGGGAACACCGCTCGTACCACGCCGCCGCCGCGTACTCCCAGTCGAAGCTCGCCAACATCCTGTTCGCACGCGAGCTGGACCGCCGCTGCCCGGATGTGGCGTCGATCGGCGCGCACCCCGGCATGACGGCCACCGAGCTGACCAACAACATGGCCAGCGCGCACAGGTCGTCGGTGATGCGCCTCGGCGGCCGCCTGAGCCACCTGTTCTCGCAGTCGGTGGAGATGGGCGCGCTGCCGCAGCTCTACGCGGCGACCTCACCGGACGCGCACGGCGGCCTCTACTACGGGCCAGGCGGTTTCAACGGCCTGCGCGGCCACCCCGCGATCGCCGGGATGACCCCGGCGGCTCGCGACGACCTCGCCGCGAGCCGCCTCTGGGACCTCACCGTCAAGCTGACCGGAATCACCCCCGACCTGCCGTAGGCGGGAAGGGCCGGGCCGGTGCCCCCGCTTGGGGGGAGTCGGAGGACACCGGCTACCCGGTCGTCACCTCCGGGCGAGGAACAGTCTCGGCGCGGCGCGTTGTTCATGGTCGGCACGACTCGCGTGAACAACAGATCGTGAACAACGAGGCTGCTCCACCCGGCGTCCGGCACGGCGTCCCACCGTCGGACGTGCGTGACGCCGGACACGCGGGGGCGCAGCGTAGGGTGAGGTGGTGACTGTGGTACCAGAGGGTCGGAAGCTGCTGCGGCTCGAGGTCCGCAACAGCCAGACGCCGATCGAGAAGAAGCCGTCTTGGATCAAGACGCGCGCGAAGATGGGCCCCGAATACCGGGAGCTCAAAGGTCTGGTCAAACGCGAAGGCCTCCACACGGTCTGCGAAGAGGCCGGCTGTCCCAACATCTACGAGTGCTGGGAAGACCGCGAGGCCACGTTCCTGATCGGCGGCGAGCAGTGCACGCGGCGCTGCGACTTCTGCCAGATCGACACCGGCAAGCCCGCCGACCTCGACCGCGACGAGCCCCGCCGCGTCGCCGAGTCGGTCCAGGCGATGGGCCTGCGCTACTCCACGGTCACCGGCGTCGCGCGCGACGACCTGGCCGACGGCGGCGCGTGGCTGTACGCCGAGACCGTCCGCCAGATCCACGAGATGAACCCCGGCACGGGCGTCGAGCTGCTGATCCCGGACTTCAACGCGGTCCCGGAGCAGCTGACCGAGGTCTTCGAGTCCCGTCCCGAGGTGCTCGCGCACAACCTGGAGACGGTGCCGCGGATCTTCAAGCGCATCCGTCCCGCGTTCCGCTACGAGCGCTCCCTCGAGGTGATCACGAAGGCCCGCGAGTTCGGCCTGGTCACGAAGTCGAACCTGATCCTCGGCATGGGCGAGACGCCGGAGGAGGTCACCGAGGCGCTCGCCGACCTGCACGACGCGGGCTGCGACATCATCACCATCACCCAGTACCTGCGCCCGTCGCCGCGGCACCACCCGGTGGAGCGCTGGGTGAAGCCCGAGGAGTTCGTCCAGCACAAGGAGACGGCCGAGGAGATCGGCTTCCTCGGTGTGATGGCCGGACCGCTGGTCCGCTCCTCCTACCGCGCCGGCCGCCTGTACGCGCAGGCCAAGCAGAAGCGCGGCGAAGAGCTGCCGGAGAACCTCCAGCACCTGCTCACCGTGTCGGCCTCGCAGGAGATCACGAGCCTGCTCGCGCCCCGCTGACCCTCAGCTCCACGACGACAGCGCCCAACTGATATATCGGCAGCTCACGCCGATGTACCGGTTGGGCGCTGTTGTTCGCTGACCCCTTTGCAATGAGTCTTTTGCGGACGTCCGCAAACGTATTTTGCGTGCAGCTGATATATCGGTGAGCTTCGAGCTGGCCAGCCCAGGGGAGCTAGCTGAAGCGGACCTCGCCGACGACGACGCCGTCGAGCTCGCGGATGAAGTCGGCGCCGAACGCGCTCGACGGGGTGTGGGCGCCGGGGGCGACGCCGGCGACCTTGCCGATGGCGCGCAGCACGGAGTCGGCGGTGAGGCTGTAGGCGTTCGGGGTGGTGAGGGCGCAGTCGACCTTGGTGGAGGCGTCCCAGGCCTCACCGAACACCTCGGCGCGGGTGGTGGCGCGCTTGTGTTCGTCGGGGCCCTTGACCTTGGCGGCGACGGTCTTGGCGGCGTTCTGCACGAACGGCGCCTGCAGGATCGGGGCGAACACCTTCTGCAGCCGCCCCAGCGCGCCGGGCACGAGGGTGAACGTCGTGATGTTCGGGATGCCGGTCGAGCGGTGGGCGGTGCTCACGTCGCCCCACGGGATGCTGCCGACCTCGCGCGGGCCGGAGCGGAAGTAGGCGGTGCGCCTGCGGTGTCCGATGCGGACGCTCTTCAACGCACCGTTCTCGCGGATGCGGCCACCGACCGCGGCGGCCTCGACGGAGGTCTTCGTGGTGCCCGCGCTCGCTCCCCCGCCGACGACGAACGCGAGGTCGAGGTGGGTCGCGGTCGGCAGGGCGTTCTTCAGGATCGCGGCCACGCAGTCGGTGGGGACGACGTCGAAACCGGCGCCGGGGAGCAGCACGATGCCGGCCTTGCGCGCGTCGGCGTCGCGTAGGGCGATGGACTCGAAGACGTCGATCTCACCGGTGATGTCGAGGTAGTGCGTGCCGGTCTTGAGGCACGCGTCGACCATGGCGGTCGCGGTGTGGGCGAACGGGCCCGCGCAGTGCACGACGGCGTCGACGTCCTCCAGGTGCGCGCGGGCCTGCGAGAGGTCGAACGCGCGGTGCTCCAGGCCGAGGGCGGCGGCGATCGGCTCGACCTTCTCGGCGGAGCGGCCCGCGAGGACCGGTCGTTCGCCGCGCTTGACGGCGAGCTCGGCGATGAGCCGGCCGGTGTACCCGTTGGCTCCGTAGACCATCCACGTCATGCCGCGACCTTACCGGCGAGTAGCGTCGCGGGAAGCGACCAAAGAGCCGATCAGCAGCACGGCGCCCACGCCGATGACGGGCAATGCCCAGTACAGCCGACGCAGGCGCAGGTCACCGCAGATGTCCACATAGGCCGATCCCATCGCGGCGGCGGCCGACTCGTCGAAGCCGATGCCCAGGCCGTTGCCGCACTGCACGAGCGCACCGCTCGGCGACTCGACGGCCAGCGCCACGAACAAGATCGCGCTCCCACCCAGGAGGAACGCAAGACCGACCACGACGGCGAACGTGCGCAGTGACATGAGGGGAAGCTACGTCCCGGTTGGACGCGGGGATAGCCCTGGTCAGCCGCATTGGGGGTTGGTCCCCTAATCCCCCGCTGAACGCTGTCGCGGCTCTCGCACGCCCCGTTACGACGAAGAACCCGTTGCGCTGCTCCACTCGGCCAGACCGGTGTCCGTCCCGTGTGGACCGCCGAACACGACGGGAAGCTCACGGACGCTGACCATGATGTCGTTGTGCGTCACGGCCGGCGGCCCGTCGCCGGCGAACCGGGCGCGCGGGAACCGTGCGGTGAGCTGCCGCAGCACGGTCTCGGTCTCCAGCCGCGCCAGCCCCGACCCCAGGCAGAAGTGCGGACCGTGACCGAACGACGCGTGCCCCGTCGCCGCCCGGTCGACCCGGTACCGCGCGGCGTCCTCGTGCGCGACCGGGCAGCGTCCGGCTGCGCCGAGGTTGATGAGCAGCAGCGTGCCCTCCGGCACCACCACACCGCCGATCTCGACCGGCTCGGTGGTGATCCGGTGCGTGGCGCTGCGGACCGGCGAGTTCTGCCGCAGCGTCTCCTCGACGAGCACCGGCACCAACTCGGGTTCGGCCGCGACCCGCTCCCACAGGCCGTGGTCGACCGCGTCGTGGATGACGTTGGTGATGAGACCCGCCGTCGTCTCGTGGCCCGCTACTACGAGGAGGAACGCCATCGCCATGAGCTCGTCGTGGGTCAACCGGTCGCCGTCGTCGTCAGCTGCGACCAACGCACCGAACAGCGAGCTTTCGTCCAGGCCGCTGCCGCTCAGCAGAGCGTGGAAGTAACCGCCCAGCGCGTCGCTGGCCGGCTGCGACACCTCCGGCTCCATCGACATCATCGTCTCGATCAACGTCCGCACGCGCGCACGGTCACCCTCGGGCACACCGAGCACCTCGCCGATGATGTGCAACGGCACCGGCACGGCGACCGCAGCGACGACGTCGACCTCCTCCCCCACCGGCAGCGCGCCGACGAGCTCCGCGGTGACCTGCTCCACGCGCGGGGCGAGCCGCTGCACCGCCGGCCAGGTGAACGCCTTGGCCGCGAGCCCGCGCAACCGGGCGTGCTTCGGGTTGTCGCTGTTGAGCATGCTCGGCCCGAACAGCCCCGCGAACTCGGTCTGGGTGCTGCCGAGCGCGGCGAGCTGGCGTTTCATCTCCCGCTGCAAGGCGTCGCTGTCCTTCGACAGCCGCCGGTCGGTCAGCAGCCTGCGGGTGAGCTCCAGCCCGACGGTGACGACCTGCAGGCGCACGCCGTTCGGCAGCGTCACCGGGTGCACGGGCCCGGACGCGCGCGCTTCGTCCTCGATGCGGTGGTGCTCACGAGCCCGCAGCTCGCCGCCGGTCAACAGGTTCGTCATGGCCTCTCCGTCTTCCCCGGACCCGCGGTCACCGCAGTGCGTCGAACACGCCGATCGTCTCCACCGCGGGCAGCCGCGGCGGCGAGGCGGCGATCGCCCTGCGCCCCAGCACCCAGTCGGGCAGGTGGTGCCGCAACGCCATCCGCCCCTCCGGCGTGATGTCGACCGGCGCGGCCATGCCGTGGTCGATCGCGCGGTCGGGCTTCACCCAGCTGATCCAGCCGCGCAGCCGCAGGACCTCCAGCGCCTCGGCGTCCCACTGCTTCGCGGGCCGGTGCTCCAGGTACCAGCTGGTGGCGCCGCGGTGCACACCACCCTGTTCGACCAGCGCGAGCAGCTTCACCTGCTCCTGCGTAACGGTGCCGAGGTCGGGCCGCGGCGTCTTGCCCCTGCGCTTCACGAGTCGTCGTCCTTCGGAGGTGGTGGGCCCAAACGTCCCCGACAGGCCGTAAAAGTACGGCACCGACCTGGCCGGTTCCAGATGCCACCACGATCGAAGTTGCGCCACCGGCAGAAGAACGGGGCGAGGTGCGTCAACGCACCTCGCCCCGTGTGAAATGGGCGCGACAGGGTTCGAACCTGCGACCGCTCGGGTGTAAACCGAGTGCTCTTCCGCTGAGCTACACGCCCGTGCCGCCCGCCGCCACCACGGCGCCGGACAGGTACATCATGCCTTCAAGGAGGCTACGGCCTTCTTCCAGCCTTCCTGATCGCGGGCCTCACCGGGGCCGTTGACCTCGGCGAAGCGCACCACACCCCCGGTGTCGACCAGGAACGTGCCCCGCAGCGCCATGCCGACCGCGTCGTTGAACACGCCGTAGGCCTGCGCGACGGCGCCGTGCGGCCAGAAGTCCGACAGCAGCGGGAAGGAGTAGCCCTCCTGCGTCGCCCAGGCCTTCAGGGCGAACACGCTGTCGACCGACACGCCGAGCACCTGGACGTTCTCGTCCTCGTAGGCCGCGATCTCGTCGCGCACCTGGCACAGCTCGCCGTGGCAGGTGCCGCTGAAGGCGAACGGGTAGAAGACCAGGAGCACGTTCTTCGAGCCGCGGAACGACGACAGCGTCACCGGCTGCTTGTTGTAGTCGTTGAGCGTGAAGTCCGGGGCTTGTGAACCGACCTCGACCGCCATGAAGGAAGACCTCTCCGGGTTGACACACGACTGAACCACGGACGGGTGACAACCGCCCGTGGGTCACAGCCTATGCGGGCCGTGCTCGAGTCAGCGCTTGGCCTTGGCGGACTTCGGCCACACCAGCCTCGTGCCGGCCCAGTCGTCGGCCACGCTGATGTTCGAGGTCTGCGAGAGGCCCGCAGTCCCGGAGGCGTCGGCGATGTCACTCGGCTCGACGTGGCCGGTACGGCCCGTCTTCGGGGTCAGCACCCAGATGATGCCGTCCTCTGCCAGGAGGTTGGTGGCTTCGAGCAAGGAGTCCACCAGGTCGCCATCGTCCTCCCGGAACCAGAGCAAGACGACGTTCACCGTCTCGTCGGCCTCCTCGTCGAGGATGTCGGCCCCGATCTGCTCTTCGACCGCTGCGCGGAGGGCGTCGTCGACGTCCTCGTCCCAGCCGATCTCCTGGACGACCATGCCCGATTCGATCCCGAGCTTCTCGGCGACGCCGATCTTGCCGGCGTCTTCCGCGGCGACCACGGTTTTCACTCCTCCAACTACGCAAGGGCGACAGCCCGTGAAGACTGTCGCCGGATGGTCCACTACACGGGACAGCGAACACTGTCGGCTACCCCCGGCGCAACTGTTGACCACGTGACACGCCGTGTGGGGGACCCCTGTGAAGGTGCTTAGACTGGCACCAGGCATGCTCTACATACCTCTTATCGCGCGCGCGTGAGCGACACGATCCAGAACTACCGATCAGTAGCGGTGACGAAGTCGTCGCGCAAGGACAACGATAGGAGCGCGTGGCACGGTTTTCCGGGCCAGCGCGTGTACCGCCAACGAAGCCGAGGAGACACCTTGAGCCCGCAGAACACAGGCCCCGAGCGGGTACGTGTCATTCGCGACGGCCTGGCAGCGCACCTGCCGGACATCGACCCCGAAGAGACGGCCGAGTGGCTCGAGTCGTTCGACGAGGTCCTCAAGGGTGGCGGACAGCAGCGCGCTCGGTACCTGATGCTGCGGCTGCTGGAGCGCGCGGGCGAGAACCAGGTCGGCATGCCCTCGCTGATCAGCACCGACTACGTCAACACCATCCCCACCGAGCGGGAGCCGTGGTTCCCCGGTGACGAGGAGGTGGAGCGCCGTTACCGCGCGTGGATCCGCTGGAACGCCGCGATGACCGTGCACCGCGCGCAGCGACCCGGCGTGGGTGTCGGTGGCCACATCTCGACGTACGCGTCCAGCGCGTCGCTCTACGAGGTCGGCTTCAACCACTTCTTCCGCGGCAAGAACCACCCCGGTGGCGGCGACCAGATCTTCATCCAGGGGCACGCCTCCCCCGGTGTCTACGCCCGCGCGTACCTGGAGGGGCGCCTGTCCGAGCACCAGCTCGACGGCTTCCGCCAGGAGTACTCGCACGCCGGTCCCGGTGGCGGCCTGCCGTCGTACCCGCACCCGCGGCTGATGCCGGACTTCTGGGAGTTCCCCACGGTCTCGATGGGCATCGGCCCGATGAACGCGATCTACCAGGCGCGGTTCAACCGCTACCTGCACGACCGCGGCTTCAAGGACACCTCCGACCAGCACGTGTGGGCGTTCCTCGGCGACGGTGAGATGGACGAGCCGGAGTCGCGCGGCCTGCTGCAGCTGGCGGCGAACGAGCAGCTCGACAACCTGACGTTCGTGGTCAACTGCAACCTGCAGCGCCTCGACGGCCCGGTGCGCGGCAACGGCAAGATCATCCAGGAGCTGGAGTCGTTCTTCCGCGGTGCCGGCTGGAACGTCATCAAGGTCGTGTGGGGCCGCGAGTGGGACGCGCTGCTGCACGCGGACCGCGACGGCGCGCTCGTGAACCTGATGAACAACACGCCCGACGGTGACTACCAGACCTACAAGGCGAACGACGGCGCGTACGTCAAGGAGCACTTCTTCGGCCGCGACCCGCGCACGAAGGCCCTCGTCGACGCCATGAGCGACGACGAGGTGTGGAACCTCAAGCGCGGCGGCCACGACTACCGCAAGGTCTACGCGGCGTACAAGGCGGCGACCGAGACCGTCGGCCAGCCGACCGTGATCCTCGCCAAGACCATCAAGGGCTACTCGCTCGGCCCGCACTTCGCGGCCCGCAACGCGACGCACCAGATGAAGAAGATGACCCTGCAGGACCTGAAGGGCTTCCGCGACAGCCTGCGCATCCCGATCACGGACGAGCAGCTCGAGGCCGACCCGTACCTGCCGCCGTACTACCACCCCGGGCAGGACTCGCCGGAGATCCAGTACATGCAGGAGCGCCGCCGTCAGCTGGGCGGGTTCGTGCCGGAGCGCCGCACGAAGTCCAAGGCGCTGGTGCTGCCGGGCGACAAGGTCTACGAGGGCGTGCGCCGCGGTTCCGGCAAGCAGGAGGTCGCCACGACGATGGCGTTCGTCCGGCTCGTCCGCGACCTCGCGAAGGACCCGGAGATCGGCCCGCGGATCGTGCCGATCATCCCGGACGAGGCACGAACGTTCGGCATGGACTCCATGTTCCCGACGCAGAAGATCTACAACCCGAACGGCCAGGCGTACACCTCGGTGGACGCCAACCTGATGCTCGCCTACAAGGAGTCCGAGCAGGGCCAGATCCTGCACGAGGGCATCAACGAGGCGGGTTCCACGGCGTCGTTCACGGCGGTCGGCACGTCCTACGCCACGCAGGGCGAGCCGATGATCCCGATCTACATCTTCTACTCGATGTTCGGCTTCCAGCGCACCGGTGACGGCCTGTGGGCGGCGGCGGACCAGATGGCGCGCGGCTTCGTGCTCGGTGCCACCGCGGGCCGCACGACGCTGACCGGTGAGGGCCTGCAGCACGCCGACGGCCACTCGCTGCTGCTGGCGCACACGAACCCGGCCGTGATCGCGTACGACCCGGCGTGGTCGTTCGAGGTGGCGCACATCGTCAAGGACGGTCTGCGCAGGATGTACGGCGAGAACGCCGAGAACATCTTCTACTACATGACGGTCTACAACGAGCCGTACGTGCAGCCGGCCGAGCCGGAGGGCCTGGACGTGGAGGGCCTGCTGCGGGGCCTCTACAAGTACCAGGACGGCCCGGCGACGCCCGGTCCGCGCGCGCAGATCCTCGGCTCCGGTGTGGGCCTGCCGTGGGCGCTCAAGGCCCAGCAGATGCTGTCCGACGACTGGGGCGTCTCCGCGGACGTGTGGTCCGCCACGTCGTACTCGGAGCTGCGCCGCGAGGCCGTGGAGACCGACCGCCACAACCTGCTGCACGTGGACGCCGAGCCGCGCGTGCCGTACGTGACGCAGGTGCTGAAGGACGTGCAGGGCCCGGTCATCGCGGTGTCCGACTGGG
This sequence comes from Lentzea sp. NPDC036949, assembly GCF_055608075.1. NCBI lineage: Bacteria > Bacillati > Actinomycetota > Actinomycetes > Pseudonocardiales > Pseudonocardiaceae > Lentzea > Lentzea sp. NPDC036949. Next base: position 5,866 of record NZ_JBVJRA010000022.1, on the reverse strand, counting down.
CGTCGGCGATCCCTGACCTGATCCGCCCGTACGTGCCGACCGACATGACGACGCTGGGCACGGACGGCTTCGGCTTCTCCGACACCCGCCCGGCCGCCCGCCGCCACTTCCTGGTGGACGCGGAGTCGGTCGTCGTCGCGACGCTGGCGGCGCTGGCCAAGCGCGGTGAGGTGGAGCGGTCGAAGGTCGTCGAGGCGGCGCGCAAGTACAAGATCGACGATGTGCAGGCGGCGGGGCCGTCCACGTCGGACGCGGGTCTCGCGTAGGTCTTCGTCCTCCGGAGGGCCGTTCCACTTCGCGTGGAACGGCCCTCCGGCCGTTTCAGCGCGACCGTGGCGACCGGAGCCGTCCCCGCCCACACGATCACCGCGAACGGGTGCGGCTGGAGATCCACGGGCCGCTCAGCGGCCGGCGTCCCCGCCTCCGTCGACGGCGTACTCGGTGAACCGGCCCGCGACCGTGAACCCGAGTCGGCGGTAGACCGGCTCGCCTTCCTCCGACGCCTGCAAGACGGCGATGCGGTACCCCTCGGCGCGTGCGGTGTGCAAGGCGGCCAGCGTGATCGCGCCGCCATAGCCGCGGCGGCGGTCCGTGGCGAGGGTGGCGATGTTGTAGACGCCGGCGACGCCCGCGTGCAGGAACACCTCCGCGGTGCAGACCGCCCGGCCGCCGACGTAGCCGACCAGGTAGCGGGCCTGACTGCGCAACGCGTGCGCGGCGGTGGCGGCGTAGAACTCGCGGACCGTGGCGGCGGGCGGGGTCCAGTTGGCGGCCAGGACGGTGGCGTAGTCGGCGAGCTCGGCCTCGGTGGTGACGCGGCGGAGGTCGAGGCCGTCGGCGTGGGGGTCGGGGAGGTCGTCCGGCAGTTCCGCCCACATCGCCGCCTCGGTCTCGGCCGCGGTCAGACCGGCCTGGGTGAGCAGGGTGGCGAGATCGGGTGGCGTGGTGGCGGGGCCGACCCACCAGGAGAACGGGCGGCCGGTCGCCTTCAGCGCCGCCACCGTCTCCGCGACGCGGGTGGCGGCGGTGGCCGGGGTGAAGCGGGCGGTGGCGACGATGTTGAACGTGTCGTCGGTCAGGCCGCTGTCGGCGACGAGGAGGTCGCCGGTCCGCGTCACGGTCGCGCCCGGCAGGTGGCGGTGGAGGTGGCAGGCGTGCTCGGCGAGGTTCTGCTCCGCGCTCGCCGTCAGGTCGGTGGTGAGCTCGCGCAACGGCCCGCCGTCGCCGTCGTGCCGCACCAAGACGAAGCTCGCTGATATATCGGATACCGCGGTGAGCTCGACGAGCTCGTCACGGACCGGGAGCAGGCGGTCGACGAGGAGTTGGACCTGCTCGTCGAGGCGTTCGGGGCCTCGGTGGACGAGCTTCCACACGTGGCGCCGCGGGAGGTCGTGCTCGGGTTGTTCGCTGTCGCGGACGAGCACCTCATCCGGTTCCAGGCCCAGCCGCCGGGTGATCTCGGCGGCGGGCACGGTGTCGCTCGTGAGGGCGAAGTAGCTGTACTGCTCGACTCGCACGACGGGCATCCGACCACGACGCAGCAGTAGCTCGCGACCGATATATCAGTTCACCGGCACGTCCCTGTTGCAAAAGACGTTTGCGGACGTCCGCAAACGTCTTTTGCAACAGGGTGAGTAACCGCTGGTCAGCGAGCTACTGGCACTGGGCGACGGGCTGGGCGGCGAACAGGGGCTGGTCGGCGCGGGCGTCGAGGAGCAACGGGATGAGCGCGCGGGCCTCCTGCTTCAGCGGCACGATGCGGTCGCCGCCGCGCAGGTACTGCGACTTGATGCCGTGCAGTTCGAGCTCGTCGCGGTACTCCGAGTACTGGGCGCCGGTCGCGACGTAGCCGCACGGCGGGGTGGCCAGCACGTCCGAGGGGTCCGGGGCCTGGTTGTCGGCGCCGCCGAAGTACACCGGCCCGGATCGCACGGCACGCGAGGCGGCGTTGGCGGACTCGATGGCCGAGCGGTTCTCGCGGACGAACGACCGGGTGCCGTCGAGGGCCTTCAGGTGCGAGTCGACGCGGAACGCCGGGGTGCCGTCGGCGTTCGTCTCGACGAGCAGGCCCATGCCGTGCTTGAGGCCGCCGGTGTTGCGCAGGATGCGTTCCTGGCCGTCGCCCGCGACCTGGCGGATCGGCTCACCGGTCACCGGGTCGACGTAGATGCCGTAGACACCGGAGGTGCGGCCGGCTGCCTCGACCGACGGGCGGACGTACGAGCGGGACAGCGTCTCGGACAGGTCGTGCACGCCGGGGGCGACGTTGAGGTTGCGCGGCCACAGCCAGAGGACGTCCTTCACGTAGTACGGCGCGGTCGGGCCGAACTCGTGCAGGTCGTGGATGACGTCGGGCTGGAAGTCGCGGATCACGGCGGCCATCGCGCGGGCCTCGGCGGTGCGCAGCAGCAGGTGGTCGCGGTTGACGTCGATGCCGGAGGAGTTGCCCCGCGTGTCGAGGGCGCGGCCGTCGGGGTTGGCGTTCGGGACGAACAGGTAGGTCACCGGGCCGGTGCGCGGCAGGGAGCGCATGCGGATGAGGCACGCCTCGCGGCCCGCCGGCTCGTCGCCGTGCTGGGAGCAGATGAACAGCACCACGGTGCGGGCCGAGGCGGGGCCGACCCGCACGAGCTGCACGGGACGGCCCTGCAGGGTGGTGCCGATCCGGGTGAGCGGCAGGCCCAGCGAGCGCAGGTAGGCCTGTTCCTCTGACTCGGTGGTCCACCTGCCGGTGAGCTCGAACCCGGTGCGCGGCTCAGGAGCCGCCGCGGCGGTGACCGGGACGGTGACCAGCAACGACAGTGCGGCGAGTAACGCGATCAGTCCCCTCATAGGGGAGACTTTGCCGCCTGTGTCAACCGGCGGGCGGTGCGGTTCCAGTCGATGAAACCGTGGACCACCAGGCCCGCGAAGATCACGTAGACGAACGCGCTGAAGTACAGGCCCGACTGGATCTGCAGCGGCACGCCGACCGCGTCGACCACCAGCCACACCAGCCAGAACTCCACCAGCCCCAGCCCCTGCAGCGCGAACGCGAGCACGGTGCCGACGAAGATCGCGGCGTCCGGCCACGGCGCCCACGAGGCGTCCAGCGCGTCCAGGAGCAGCGCGAATGCGACCGTGCCCACGACGAAGACGCCGGCGACGACACCGCGTTCGAGCCAGGAGCCCTTGCGCACCACGACGCCGAACACCGGGTCACGCCGGCGCACCCACGCGTACCAGCCGTAGAGCGCGATCAGCCCGACGACGACCTGCCGCGTGGCCAGCCCGCCCAGGTGCGAGGACAGGTAGACCGTGAACAGCAGCGCCACCGAGACGAGCTGAACCGGCCAGGTCAGGAGTGAACGGCGCTGCGCCAGGAAGACGACGGCGAGTGCCAGCACCTGCCCGACCAGCTCGGTGTACGCGATCTTCTGCCCGAAGATCGTCAGTCCCATCTCGTACCACACGGCTTGTTCCCCCGTGGTTCAGTCGCCGTATACCGGTGTTTCCTACCTTGCCACCATGTCATCCTCCTTAGCACTGGCGCTCGTGCCTTTGTTCCTCACTCCGGCCGCGACGCCCGTCATCACACCGACGGTGGTCACCCGGACGTTCGAGGAGCCCGCCGACGCGGACGACCCGGCCATCTGGGTGAACCCGCGCGACCCGGAACGCAGTGTGGTGCTGGGCACGCTCAAGGAAGGCGGCCTGGCGGCGTTCGACCTGAACGGCCGCACGATCGGCGTGAGCCCGGCACCGCTGCCGCCGGCGCCGGGGGCCAAGCCCGGCCGGTACAACAACGTCGACGTGCTCGGGAACCTCGCGTTCGTGAGCGACCGGGGCCGCGACGGCATCCGGGTGTTCCAAGTGGACGAACGCGGTGCGAGGGACGTCACGGACCCGGCGACCAGGCCGGTGTTCGCGAAGACCGAGGCCGAGGTCGAGGAGCAGCACACCGCCTACGGCCTCGCGGCGGGCCGGGTGCACGGCACGGACGTCGTCGTCACCAGCCGCCGCAACGAGACGAGCATCGCGCTGCTGCACGTCGTCAAGGGCGCGCGGTACGACACCCGCAAGGTGTCCACCCTGGAGCTGCCGGACACCTTCACCCTGCCCGACGGCACGCGCTGGACGGTCTGCGGCGAGCCCGGTGAGGGCCCGCAGGTCGAGGGCATGGTCGTCGACGAGGCCACCGGCACCCTCTACGCAGCCCAGGAGGACGTCGGGATCTGGCGCATCCCGTTGCGCGCCAACGGTTTCGGCACGCCGCAGCTCGTCGACAGGGTCCGCGCGTTCGGCGCGCCGCAGAAGTACGACCCGGTGACCGAGGAGTGCGTGGCCGACGGCCCGGACCCCGGCTTCGGCGGCAGGTGGCTCGAAGCCGACGCCGAGGGGCTCGCGATCGCCGGTGACGTGCTGCTCGCCTCCAGCCAGGGCGACTCCCGGTTCGTCGTGTACCGCAAAGCCGACATGAAGCCGCTCAAGGACTTCCGGGTCGAGGACGTCGAGCACTCCGACGGCGCCGACGTCGTGCTCGGCAAGCTGAACCTGCTCGTCGTCCACGACGGGGAACGCGAGAACGGCACCGGATTCGCCTTCGTCCGGCATAACCTGTCCCGATGGGGACTTTGAGCCAGGACGCGCTCAACAGGGCACTGATCGAACGCCAGCTGCTGCGCGAGCGCGCCGAGACGAGCGCGCTCGCCACGATCGAGCACCTCTTCGGCGTCCAGGCGCAGGAACCGAAGTCGCCCTACGTCGGCCTGTGGAGCAGGGTCGAGGATTTCCGGCCCGCCGAGCTCGAAGACCTGCTCACCGGTCGCCAGGCCGTCCGCATGCTGCTCATGCGCGGCACGATCCACCTGGTCAGCGCACGGGACGCGCTCGGACTGCGCCCGCTCACCCAGCTCAAGCTCGACCGCGAGCTGCAGAGCGGCCCGTTCGCGAAACGGCTGCGGGGCCTCGACTTCGACGAGATCGCCGAGGCCGGCCGTAAGATCCTCGACGACACCGCCATGGGCACCGCCGACGCCGGCAAGCTGCTGCAGGCGCGCTGGCCCGACCGCGAGCACACCGTCCTGGGCAACGTCCTGCGCAACAAGCTCGCCCTCGTCCAGGTCCCGCCCCGCGGCCTCTGGCACACCAGCGGGAGGGCGGTCTGCACGACCGTCGAGAACTGGCTCGGGCAGCCGCAGCGGGCCGTGCCGCGCACCGAGCTGGTCCTGCGCTACCTGCGGGCGTTCGGTCCGGCGACCGTCATGGACGCCCAGCAGTGGTCGGGAACCACCCGGCTCGGCGAGGTCTTCGACCAGCTGCGGCCACAGCTCGTGACGTTCCGCACCGAAGCGGGCAAGGAGCTCTTCGACCTGCCCGACGCCCCACGCCCCGGCGCGGACACCGAGCTGCCGGTGCGGTTCCTGCCCGAGTTCGACAACATCCTGCTCGCCCACGCCGACCGCCGCAGGGTCATCGCCGACGACCGGCTCGGCGTCGTCATCGGCGGCAAGCCCACCGTCCTCGTCGACGGCTACGTCGTCGCCACCTGGTCGATCGGCAAGGACCGCGGCGTCACCGTCGACTACCTCGACCGGATGCCGAAGAGCCGGCAGAAGGCGGTCGGCCAGGAGGCCGACCGCCTTCGCGACTGGCTGTGCTGACCCCCTTGACGAGAGCATCTGCAAGTACCACCAACACATGATCAAATCGCCGCCGACTACCACCAACCTGTTCGTCGTCTAACGAACCAGCCCTGTGTCCACGGGTGGCCGGCGGCGCTGTTGGCAGTAGAAAAGTGCTGGTTGATGTTGAGTTGGAAGCTTCTATGTCAAGCGGTGGCGGGTAGTTGGGTGTTTGTGCTGCTCATGTCGGTTTTGAGTGCTGT
>NZ_JBVJRA010000021.1:0-97130 GCF_055608075.1 Lentzea sp. NPDC036949 | reverse complement strand
CTGGGAACGCCGCGACGACATCCACGAAGCCTTCCTCGGCCTCGCTACCTGCATCATCTGCTACCGCCACGTCCAACGATTCTGTTAGGACCTCTTCGCCAGGAACGCGTCCAGCGCCGCCGGGCGTTCACCGTTGCGGAACTGCCGCAGGGCGGCCGGGTCTCGGCGGATCTCCCGCGCGAGGTCCCACATCGCCAGGTCCATCTCGGTGGTGACGTTGTTCGGCAGGCCGCGCAGCACCGCCTGCAGCTCCCCCGGCCTGACGTCGGCGACCTTGCCGACGAGCCCGAGCAGCGCGAACCCGGCGAGAGCGGTCGGTGCGAGCCGCGGCAGCACCGGGACGACGCACTGCCGCAACGCCTGCTCGACCGTCAGACCGGCGGCCTTCTCCAGGACCTCGCGTTCCAGCGCACGAGCGCCGCGTGCGGCCTTCTCCGGGTCGGCGAGCGCCCTCAGCACGGTCTGCGGCGCGTGGAAGCGGCGTGCGAGCCGGAGGACGCGCCGGAGCGCCGGCATCGGCGAGGAGCTCGTGACGGCGAACCGCGGGTCGTCGAACAGCCCGCGCAGCACCTCCGCCGACCGCGCCTCCATGACCCCGAGCAGCCGGGTGACGAACTCGCGGCCCACCCGGCTGTGCAGCACCTTGGTGACGTCGAAGAAGATGCGCTCACCGACCTCCACATAGGACTGACTGGCCGGGTCGCCGATGACGATCTCGAACGCCGACCCGGCGATCTCCCGGAACACCGCGCGGCCCATCGGCGTGATCGGCCGTTCCAGCCCCTGGGCGAGGCTGAAGCAGAAGTAGGCGTGCCCGGCTTTGTTGTTCTCCGGCAACGGGAACAGCGTCGTGATCGGCCGCGCCTGGGTGAGGTGGAGCGCGCCGGCGGCGTCGATCGCCCACTCGACGTCCTGCGGGCTGCCGTAGTGCGCCTGCGTCCTGCGGCCCAGCTCGGCGAGCGCGTGGACCTGGTCGTCGGTCAGGCACGGCCCGTCGGCGGCGTCGACCTCGACGTGCTCGGTGCCGCCGCCGGGCAGCGACCTGATGAGGAACCGCTTGTCCCCCAGGCGCTTCTCGACGATCTCGGTGCCGTCAACGACGAAGTGGTCCGGGTTCACCGCCCCGGACACGACCGCCTCGCCCAGGCCGGGGCTCGCGTCGATGACGAGCTGGTCGCGCGTGCCGGTGACCGGGTTCGCGGTGAACAGCACGCCGGACACCGCAGACTGCACCATCCGCTGCACCACGACGGCAAGGTAGGTCGTGCGGTGGTCGATGCCGTTCGTCTCGCGGTAGCTGACGGCGCGGCCGGTCCACAGCGAGGCCCAGCACCGGCGCACCGCGTCGACCACGGCGTCCTCACCGACGACGTTGAGGAACGTGTCCTGCTGGCCCGCGAAGCTCGCGAACGGCAGGTCCTCGGCCGTGGCACTGGAACGCACCGCGACCGGGACGTCGTCGCCGAGGCCCCGGTACGCGGTGACGACCGCGTCCCTGATCTCCTGCGGCACCGGGGTTTCCAGCACGGTGCGGCGCGCGTTCTCCGGTGTGGTGCCCGCCGGCGCGCCGGCTTCCGCGACCGCGCGGTACGCGTCCGTGGTGACGCAGAAGCCCTGCGGCACCGGCAGGCCCGCTCGGGTGAGCTCGCCGAGGTTCGCCGCCTTGCCGCCCACGACGGCCGTCATCGTGCCGTCGATCTCCTCGAAGTCCCTGACGAACGCCATCGCAACCCCTCCGCGGTCTGCCCAGGGGATGACGCTACGAGCACGCGACCAAAAACTCAACACCTGATGAATAAATCACCTCTTCGCGGCGAACTCCCTGATCAGCGCGGCGATCTCGGTCAGCTCCTCCTCCAGCGCGAAGTGGCCGGTGTCGAACAGGCGCAGCCGCGCGCCGGGCAGGTCGCGCAGGTAGGCCCTGGCGCCGGGTTCGAGGAAGAACGGGTCGCCCTGGCCCCACACGATCAGCGTGGGCGGCTGGTGCTCGCGGAAGTACGCCTGCCACTGCGGGTACCGGGCGACGTTGGTGTGGTAGTCGAGGAACAGGTCCACCTGGGGCTGCGGGCGCAGGTCGAGGTGGTGCTGGTCCAGCGTCCAGGTGTCCGGCGAGATCGACTCGGGGTCGCGGACGCCCTCCAGGTAGCCGAACCTCGTGTGCTCCGGCGCGAGCAGGGCGCGCGCGGCCTGCGGGTCGCTGTTGCCGATGAAGCCCTTGGCGACGTCGGAGAGGCCGTCCTCGTAGGCGTTGCCGTTCTGGACGACGAGCCCCTTCACCCACTCCGGGTGGCGGGTCGCGACGCGGAAGCCGACCGGTGCGCCGAAGTCGAAGACGTACATGGTGAAACCGGTGGAGTTCAGCGCCTGCAAGAACTTCTCGACGGTGTCGGCGAGGAGGTCGAACGTGTGGTGCCGCTCCCCCGGCACCACGGTGTGGCCGGAGCCGGGGTGCCGGGCGCCACGACGTGGAAGTCGTCCTTCAGCTCCTCGATGAGCCGCGCGTACTGGTGCGACGCGGACGGGAAGCCGTGCAGCAGCAGGAGTTTGGGTGCCGCGGGATCGCCCGCCTCCCGGTAGAAGACGGTGATCCGGCTGCCGCAGTGGCTGGCCGAGCAGGGTCTGCCCTGGTCGGAGGCCGTGGTGGAGCTGCGGGGACAGGTGGAGGCGGCGGTGCTCGCCGCCCGTGACGGCACCGAACCGGACCTGGCGCCGTTGAACGCGGCGTTGCGCGGCGCTCCGGCGTTCGAGGTGCTGTCGTGGTCCGACGGCGTCGTGGTGTCCCGCGAACGCGCCGGGAACGAGGTCGCGCGGGCGCTCGGCCTGCTCGCGGGTGCGGCGGCGGAGCTGCTGGCGTCACCGGTCGTGCGGAAGGTGAAGACGTGCGAGGGGCCGGGCTGCCGGCTGCTGTTCGTGCCCGCGCACCCGCGACGCCGGTGGTGCGACCCCGCGACGTGCGGGAACCGGGTGCGGGTGGCGCGGTACTACCAGCGGCACAAGGACTAGCGCGCCGCCCTGGGCGTGAAGCGGTTCACCGGGACCGCCCGGCGGGGGTGAACAGGAAGCTGTCGCGGAAGTCGCCGTCACCCCGCCTCGTCGCCATCAGCCGCAGCTCCGGCATGAAGTGGAAGAACACCAGGGCACCCGACCGGTCCGGGTAGCCGAGCGTTTTCGGGAACGCCGGGTTCGTGCCGCCGAACCACAGCGGTGGCGCCCCGAACTCCTCGACCACCTCGGTCAGCACGCAGTCGCCCTCCCCGAGCACACCGGGGATCCGGCTGTCGGTGTCGAGCGTCAGCCAGCCCTGCCGGTGCGCGAGGTCGGCGTACACCGACGCCATCACGTCCTCGCTGCGGTACCCGAGCACCTCGTGCACGGCACCGGTCACCATCGCCGCGTTCGCCGCACCGCGCGTCACCAGTGCCTCCAGCTCGGCCTGCCACCGGTCCGTGCGGCTGTCGGCGAACGCCAAGGCGTCGAACAACGTCAGGATCACCGGCTCGCCGCCGTGCATGCCCGGCCGCCTGATCGCGGCGTTGAGCTGCTCGGACAGGTAATCGCGCAAGTCGTCGAACGAACGCATCCATCCCCCTGCGACAACACGGAAAGGGACGGCCGGGAGATGGCCGCCCCTTTGCCGTTGTTCTATCAGACGGCCCACATGCGAAACGCAAATGGCTCCACCGACGACAGGATGGTCAACAACCGGGGAGGGCAGATGGACGCCGAGCAGATCGTCGGGCACTGGGCGCCGCTGGAGCGGGTCGCCGTCGACTGGAGCGAAGCCTGCGAACGGTGCTGGCGCTGCGGATACCGGGCCTCGCTGGAACAGTGCCACATCGTGCCGACGGTCGCTGGGTGGCACCGATGTGGTGTCGAACCTCGTGCTGCTGTGCGGCCGCTGCCACCGCGAGGCCCCGACGCACACCGATCCGCGCTACCTGTGGCGATGGCTGCGTGCGACGTCAGTGTCCTCGCACGACACTTACTGGACCATCCGCGGGTGGGCGGAGTTCGAGGTCATCTTCGGCCGAAAACCGTTGGAGTGCTTCAAAGAAGCCGCGGTCGACCACGGGACGTTGAACGCGGAGTGCCGCGAGCTGGCGGCTGACGAGTTCGCGAAGACCGTCGTGCAGTTCGGGGAGGGCAGGCTCAACCCGTCGACGATCGCGTGCGTGATCGCGGAGATCGAGAGGAAGCTGGCGGACCGCCACGGCATCGAGCTGCCGTGACGGTCCGCTCACCGCATCAGCTGCAGCCGGAGGTGCTGCCGCAGCCCTCGCACAGGTAGCACGAGCCGGCCGGACGCATCTTCGTGCCACAGGTCATGCACAACGGCGCGTCCGCCGCCTTGCCCAGGTGCAGCTCCAGCAGCTCGGTCGAGCTGCCGACCTGCTTCGGCGCCTCCGCGGGCGCGTCGACCTGGGTCGGCGCCGCCTCGACGGAACCACGCAGGCCCTCGAGGTCCACATCGGACGTCACCGGGGCGCCGTACTCGCCGGCGACCTGCGCCGAACGCTCGTCGGCGGTGAAGATGCCGAGCTGCGCGCGCTTGTCGTACGGCAGGTAGTCGAGCGCCAGGCGGCGGAACAGGTAGTCCAGCACCGAGGTCGCGATGCGCACGTCCGGGTCGTCGGTCATGCCCGCCGGCTCGAAACGCAGGTTCTGGAACTTCGAGACGTAGAACTCCAGCGGGATGCCGTACTGCAGGCCCACCGAGATCGACATCGAGAACGCGTCCATCACACCGGCCAGCGTGGAGCCCTGCTTGCCGAGCTTGACGAACACCTCGCCGAGACCGTTGTCCGGGTAGGAGCCGGCGGTCAGGTAGCCCTCGGCGCCACCGACGGTGAACGACACGGTCTGCGACGGGCGCTTCTTCGGCAGGCGCTTGCGGACCGGGCGGTACTCGACGACCGTCTCGGTCGCGGCCTTCTTCTCCTCGGTCGCCTTCGCGCCCTTGCCCGCCGACAGCGGCTGGCCGACCTTGCAGTTGTCGCGGTAGATCGCGAGCGCCTTCAGACCGAGCTTCCAGCCCTGGTAGTAGATCCCCTCGACGTCCTCGACGGTCGCCGTCTCCGGCATGTTGACCGTCTTGGAGATCGCGCCGGACAGGAACGGCTGCGTGGCCGCCATCATCCGCACGTGGCCCATGGGCGCGATGGAACGCTCGCCCATGGCGCAGTCGAAGACCTCGTAGTGCTCGCGGCGCAGGCCCGGCGCGTCCACGACGTGGCCGTGCTCGCCGATGAACTCGACGATCGCCTCGATCTGCTCGTCCTGGTAGCCCAGTGCCTTCAGCGCGCGCGGGACCGTCTGGTTGACGATCTGCATCGAGCCGCCGCCGACGAGCTTCTTGAACTTGACCAGCGCCAGGTCGGGCTCGATGCCAGTGGTGTCGCAGTCCATCATCAGGCCGATGGTGCCGGTGGGGGCCAGCACGGACGCCTGGGCGTTGCGCCAGCCGTTCTTCGCGCCGACCTCCAGGGCCTGCTGCCACGCCTCGGTCGCGACCTTGTGCACCGCCGAGTCGTTCGCGTGGTAGGTGCGGATCAGGTCGTTCGCCGCGGCGTGCTTGCGCATGACGCGCTGGTGCGCGGTGGCGTTGCGCTTGTAGCCGTCGTACGCGCCGACGATGCCCGCGAGCTCCGCGGAACGGCGGTAGGACACACCGGTCATCAGCGAGGTGATGGTCGCGGCGAGCGCGCGGCCGCCCTCGGAGTCGTACGCGTGGCCGGTGGCCATCAGCAGCGCGCCGAGGTTGGCGTAGCCGATGCCGAGCTGGCGGAACCTGCGGGTGGTGTCCGCGATCGGCTCGGTCGGGAAGTCCGCGAAGCAGATCGAGATGTCCATCGCGGTGATGATCAGCTCGACGGCCTTGGCGAACGTGACGGCGTCGAACTTGCCGTCGGCGCCGAGGAACTTCATCAGGTTCAGCGAGGCGAGGTTGCAGCTGGAGTTGTCCAGGTGCATGTACTCCGAGCACGGGTTGGACGCGGTGATGCGGCCCGACTCGGGGCAGGTGTGCCAGTCGTTGATCGTGTCGTCGTACTGGATGCCGGGGTCGGCGCACTCCCACGCGGCCTTGGCGAGCTTGCCGAACAGCTCCTTGGCGTCGATGCGCTCGATGACCTCGCCGGTCTGGCGGGCACGCAGGCCGAAGTCGCCTCCGCTCTCGTAGGCGTGCATGAACTCGTCCGACACGCGGATCGAGTTGTTCGCGTTCTGGTACTGCACCGACACGATGTCCGCGCCACCGAGGTCCATGTCGAACCCGGCGTCGCGCAGCGCGCGGATCTTGTCCTCCTCGCGCGCCTTGGTCTCGATGAACTCGACCACGTCGGGGTGGTCGACGTCGAGGACCACCATCTTCGCGGCACGGCGGGTGGCGCCACCGGACTTGATGGTGCCCGCGGACGCGTCGGCGCCGCGCATGAACGACACCGGGCCGGACGCGGTGCCGCCGGAGGACAGCAGCTCCTTGGAGGAGCGGATGCGCGAGAGGTTCAGGCCGGCACCGGAGCCGCCCTTGAAGATCAGGCCCTCCTCGCGGTACCAGTTCAGGATCGACTCCATGGTGTCGTCGACCGCGAGGATGAAGCAGGCGCTGACCTGCTGCGGCGACGACGTGCCGACGTTGAACCACACCGGCGAGTTGAAGCTGAACACCTGGTGCAGCAGCATGTACGTCAGCTCGTGCTCGAAGATCTCCGCGTCCTGCTCGCCCGCGAAGTACCCGTGCTCCTTGCCGGCGCCCACGTAGGTCTTCACCACGCGGTCGATGAGCTGGCGCAGCGACTGCTCGCGCTTCTCGCTGCCGACGGCACCGCGGAAGTACTTGCTGGTGACGATGTTCGTGGCGTTCACCGACCAGAACTCGGGGAACTCGACACCGCGCTGCTCGAAGTTCACCGAGCCGTCACGCCAGTTCGTCATGACGACGTCGCGGCGCTCCCACGTGACCTCGTCATAGGGGTGGCGGCCCTCGGTGGTGTAGACGCGCTGGACCTTCAGCGCGGCAGCAGGCTTGGCAGCCGCCCGTGCGGCTGTCTTCTTGGCTGAGCCGCCGACGGTCTCGGTCACGGTGGATCTCCCTCGTGCTGGTGCTTCAGAAAGATGGTGTTGTCGCGCGCACTCAATGCGCGCGAATCACTGCTCCTGGGCCGCTTCGGCCCGGGCAGTGCGAAGATCGAGGATTTCCTTCTCGAAGTCCTCGACGGACGAGAAGGACCTGTAGACGCTCGCGAAGCGCAGATAAGCGACCTCGTCGAGCTCGCGCAGGGGCCCCAGAATGGCCAGCCCCACCTCGTGGCTCGGGATTTCCGCACATCCCGTCGACCGGATCGACTCTTCCACCCGCTGTGCGAGCACCTGGAACGCGTCCTCGTCGACCGGGCGGCCCTGGCACGCCCTGCGCACGCCGACGACCACCTTGTCGCGGCTGAAGGGCTCCGTCACCCCGGAGCGCTTGACCACGGCGAGAACCGCTTCCTCGACCGTGGTGAACCTGCGGCTGCAGCTGTTGCAGGAGCGGCGACGACGGATCACCTGACCCTCGTCCACCTCACGGGAGTCGACCACCCGCGAGTCCGAATGGCGGCAGAACGGACACCGCACGCCACCTCACCCCTTCCCCCGCGCAGCATTCGTCGCAGTAACCACACTGGTCGGGTTACCCACAACCTGTGGACTACTTACAACGGTGCAACCACTAGATGTAGGGGTAGAACCTAGATCGACGCCTGCGGGGATGCAAGTCGACACGACGCGTCGGCCATCACCCGGTTGGCGGAACCGCGAATGATCAGCGGTGATTACGCAAAGACGCCCGCACATGACGCTGCGTTGGCGTCACTGCGGGCGTGTCGGACACAAGATGTGGGGGCGCCTTACGGCGTGACACCCATCTGCTGGAGGTAGAGCACCCCAAGGGCGACGACGGTCAGCGCGCTCAGCACGCCAACGGCGATGAGCTCCAGGGTGGACTCGCGCTTCGACCGGACGTCGCATGAGCTCGACTCGCGCGCGTCCGGGACGACAACCGGGTGCGGCTTGGTGGCGGGGCGCCTGGGCATGACGCGGGGACCCGAACGGAGTGGGCGGCCCGCTGCGACGTCCGCGTCCTCGACAACGCGCAACCGCTTCTCGACCAGAACCGCCATGACGCCCTCCATCGCAGGTCAAGCACCTTGATCGAACATGCGTTCTATCGAACGTCCGTGCGAATTTCTACCAGACCGCCTCTCGGGACGCCACAACACGCCGTCAAATACCTCGAACAGGTGTTTGATCTGCACAGCAAACACGACTACCGTCGGGCAGGAAGATCGACGGAGGCCGGAATCCCATTCGAACTGGGGGCGGCGAGGAGGACAGCGACCGTGGCAGGCAAGACGATCGACCCAGACCCCGCTCTTGTCGAGCCGGCGGTGAGTGAGATCGCGGGCAACGCCGGTCTGACCCTGCGGCAACGCAAGGTGCTCGACGTGATCCGCGACTGGGTCGACCGCTTCGGCTACCCGCCGAGCGTGCGGGAGATCGGTGAGGCCGTCGGCCTGACCTCGACCTCGTCGGTGGCCTACCAGCTGCGCGCGCTGGAGCGGAAGGGCTTCCTGCGCCGCGACCCGAACCGCCCGCGCGCGGTGGGGATGCTGCCCACCGAGATCGACGCCGGTCTCGACCCGATGTCCAAGCCGACGCCCGCGTACGTGCCGATGGTCGGCCGGATCGCGGCAGGTGGCCCGATCCTGGCCGAGGAGTCGATCGAGGACGTGTTCCCGCTGCCGCGCGAGATCGTCGGTGAGGGCGAGCTGTTCCTGCTGCGCGTCGTCGGCGACTCGATGATCGACGCCGCGATCACCGACGGCGACTGGGTCGTGATCCGCAAGCAGCCGACGGCCGACCAGGGCGAGATCGTGGCCGCCATGATCGACGGCGAGGCCACGGTGAAGACGTTCAAGCGCAAGGACGGCCACGTGTGGCTGATGCCGCACAACCCGGCCTACCAGCCGATCAACGGCGACGAGGCCACCATCCTCGGCAAGGTCGTCACCGTGCTGCGGCGGCTTCCCTAGCTGCTCGGGCTGTCTCCGCGGGCGCGTTTCTCCTTCTCGAAGAAGTCGAGCCACTTCTGCCGCGTGGCCTCCATGTCCACGACGACGAAGCTGAAGAACTGCCCCATGTCCTTGAGGCGTGCACCCACTGGCGTGCCGAGACCGAAGATCTCGGCACCGTCCAGTGCGGTGCGCGCCCAGGTGGAGTTGCGCTGGGCGCTCGACAGCCACGCCCGGTACCAGATGTCGTCGTCGAGGTAGTAGCGCATGCGCTTGCCGTCGCGCTCGGCGCGCAGCAGGTCGAGCTCCTGCAGGTGAGCGGTGGAGCGTGAGATCGTGCCCGGGCTGACCGACAGCCGCAGCACCAGCTCCGTCGCGGTCAGGCTGCCCCTGTCGCACATGAAGACCTCGGCGAGGATCCGCGCCGCCGTGCGCGTCAGCCCGGTCTGCCGGAACACCGCGACCAGCCGCAGGTGGAACTCCTGCACCTCGCCGGGGCTGCGGTCGAACGAGTAGGCCTCGTCGTCGACGTCCAGGTCGTCCACCGCTGGCATCCGGCGCATGGCCCGTTCGCTCGCGGCCCGGTGCGCGGCGCCCGGCAGGTAGTTGTTGTGGCCTCCGTTGCGCAGCACCTCGCGCTGGATCGTCGAGGCCGGCCTTTGCAACCGCCTGCCGATCTCGGAGTACCCCAGCCCGTCCCACAGCCATTGGGCGATGAGCTGCCGTTCCTCTTCATCCAGCCGTTTACCAGGCACGACCTCATCGTGCCTTGCCCTTCAAGCCATTGCAACGAGTCTTTTGACGACGTCCGCAAACGTTTTTAGCTTGAAGGGGAGAGAAACGGACTCGTTGCAAGGGGGAGCAATGCCGCTCAGTCCGATGACGTACCCGGACGGGCACGTCGGCTGGCGCGCGCACGACCACGCGAGCGTGCGTGCCGTGCTCGCGGACCACCGGTTCAGCATCCGGCCGGACCTGATGCACAACCCGCTCGGGCCGGGCAGTCCCGGTGACGCGCCGCCGTCGCCGCCCGGTGCGTTCACCGACCACGACCCGCCAGAGCACACCCGCTACCGCGGCCGGCTGACCGGGCAGTTCACCGTGCGGCGGATGCGGTTGCTCGCGCAACGGCTGGAGGAGATCACCGCGGCGCAGCTCGACGAGCTCGCGGGTGCGGGGTCGCCGGCGGACCTCGTCGAGCACGTCGCGTCGCCGGTGCCGGGGCTGATGATCTGCGAGCTGCTGGGCGTGCCCTACGAGCGGCGCGCCGAGTTCCAGCAGGACGCGGTGCTGCTGACCGGTGCCAGCGGCGCGGAGGCCGGTGAGGCCGAGGCGATGTTCGCGGCGTTCGAGCGGTTGCAGCGGTTCATGCTGGAGATGGTCGCGGCGAAGCGGGCTGCGCCGACCGACGACGTGCTCAGCGACCTGGTCAGCTCCGAGGCCGACGGCGGAGCTGCCGACCCGCTCTCCGACGACGAGATGGCCACGATGGGCATGGCGTTGCTCGGAGGTGGACTCGACACGACGACGAACATGCTGTCGCTCGGCACGCTGGAGCTGCTGCGCGACCGGGCACGGGTCGACGCGATGCTCGCCGGTCCCGACGCCGCAGTAGAGGAGCTGCTGCGATATATCAGTCTGACGCCGGTGACCGTGCGCACGGCGTTGGAGGACGTCGAGCTCGACGGCGTGCTCGTGCGCAAGGGCGACACCGTCAAGGTCGAGCTGGGCTCCGCGAACCGCGACCCGGCGCGCTACGCCGATCCCGACGTCCTCGACCTGGCTCGCGGCTCGGCGGGACATGTCGCGTTCGGGCACGGCATCCACCAGTGCATCGGGCAGCACCTGGCGCGGGTCGAGCTGAGGATCGCGTTCCCCGCGTTGTTCACGCGGTTCCCGAAGCTCCGGCTCGCCGTCGCGGAGGAGGAGCTGCCGCACCGCGCGAGCTTGGTGATCGGCGGTTTGGAGCGGCTGCCCGTCGCCTGGGACTGAGCAGCTGATACACCGGTTCTCAGGCTCGGCGGCGCAGGCGCAGGCCGACGACGAGAGCGACGACGAGCACGATGCCGCCGAGGCTCAGCGCGAGCGGCCAGTTCTGCCACGACGAGCTCGTCGCGGTCTCCGCCGGCGACGCCTGCGGCTGGTCCGCGGCGGGTGCCGGGGCCGTCGTCGTCGGCGGCGGAGCTGATTTCGCCAGAGCGGCGGCACCCGCGACCGCGCGGATCGGCGTGCCGGCGCCTTCCGAGGCGGAGAGCAGGGTGCCGTCGGGGTCGAAGGCGATGGCCTCGCCCTGCGGCTCGTTCGGCAGCGGCACGCGGACCGGGTCGCCGGACAGCGCCTTCACCAGGTCTCCGTCGGGGACCGGGTAGAGGTAGGCGTCGGTGTAGGTGCGCAGGGCGATGACGGAACCGTCGGCCGTCGACGCGGCACCCGTCACCAGGCGCGAGTCGAGGGTGCCCTCCAGCGGGCCGCCCGGCGTGTCGGTGGTCGACAGCGACACGCGCGCCACCTGCTCCAACGGCACCGATATATCAGTGCGCAGTGCCGCTGCCGGGCGGTAGACGAGCGCGGAGCCGAGCGGTTCCTTGGTGATGATGTACGGCGTACCGGACCTGTCGAGGAGCAACGCCTCGGCGTCGTGCTTGCCGTCCGGGTACGTGAGGCGGAACCGCTCCACGGCACCTGTCGGTGAGACCTTGTGCAGGGCGACCGTGGAGCGGGTCTTGCCGTTGTCGCCGGTGTCGGACGCCCACAGGGTGCCGTCCGGCGCCATCGCCAGGTCCTCGACGTCGTAGGGGTCGACGGCCGCGGTGATCGTGCGCTTCACGACGCAGTCGCGGCCCATGACCTGGATGCGCAGCGTCCCGTTGTCGCTGTCGCTGACGGCGTAGAACTGCTTGCCGTCGGACGTGAGCCCGGAGAGCTCCTGCATGGCTACCGGGCACACGTCCACCGGTGGAGGCGGGAGGATCAAGCAGGTGACCCGTTCGTCGCGAACTCCTCAAGCACACCCGCGAGGTCCGGGCGCACGCGAGCGCTGAGCAACGTGCCCGACTCGGTGTGCTTCTCGGACAGCACCTCGCCGTCGCGGTGCACGCGGGCGACGACCTCGCCGCGCGCGTACGGCACGTGCGCCTCGACCACGACCTCGGGCCGCGGCATCAGCTCGGCGACGCGGATCTTCAGCTCCTCGATGCCCACGCCCGAGTGCGCCGACACGAACGACGCGTCCGGGAACAGGTGCCGCAGCCGGGCCAGGCCCAGGTCGCCCACCGCGTCGATCTTGTTGACGACCAGCAGCTCGCGCGGCATGGGCACGTCGTTGCGCTCGTTGATCTCGGCGAGCACCTCGCGCACCGCCTTGACCTGGCTCTCCGGCATGGCGTCGGAGCCGTCGACCACGTGCACGAGCAGGTCGGCCTGGCCGACCTCCTCCAGCGTGGAGCGGAACGCCTCGACCAGCTGGTGCGGCAGGTGCCGGACGAAGCCGACCGTGTCGGTCAGCGTGTACGGCAGGCCCTCGGGCGTCAGCGCGCGGCGCGTCGTCGGGTCGAGGGTGGCGAACAGCGCGTCCTCCACCAGGACACCGGCGCCCGTCAGCGCGTTGAGCAGCGACGACTTGCCCGCGTTCGTGTACCCGGCGATGGCGACGCTCGGGATCTCGTTCGCGGTGCGGCGGCCCCGCTTGGTCTCGCGGATGACGCCGATCGCGGCGATCTCGCGGCGCAGCTTCGAGATGCGCGCGCGGATCCGGCGGCGGTCGGTCTCGATCTTGGTCTCACCGGGACCGCGCAGACCCACGCCGCCGTTGCCGCCGCCGGCACGACCACCGGCCTGCCGGGACAGCGACTCACCCCAGCCGCGCAGCCTCGGCATCAGGTACTGCAGCTGGGCCAGCTCGACCTGCGCCTTGCCCTCCTTGGACTGCGCGTGCTGCGCGAAGATGTCCAGGATGAGCGCGGTGCGGTCGATGACCTTGACCTTGAGCTTCTCCTCCAGCTGCCGCAGCTGGCCGGGCGAGAGCTCACCGTCGCAGATCACCGTGTCCGCGCCGGTCGCCTGCACCACGTCGCGCAGCTCGGAGACCTTGCCGGAGCCGATGTACGTCGCCGCGTCCGGTTTGTCACGCCGTTGCACGACGCCTTCGAGGACCTCGGAACCCGCGGTCTCGGCGAGGCGCGCGAGCTCGGCCATCGAGGCGTCGGAGTCGGCGGCCGTGCCCTCGGTCCACACCCCGACGAGCACGACCCGCTCCAGGCGGAGCTGCCGGTACTCGACCTCGGTGATGTCCTCGAGTTCGGTGGACAACCCCGCGACACGGCGCAGCGCGGCGCGTTCGGCGCGTTCGAAGTCGCCCGTGGAGAGGTTCTCCTCTTCCCACGTCGAGTCGAACTCCGGGTCGAACTCTGTGCTCTGGATGTTTTCCGTCATTTGCCCTTCATCGTCCCATGGACCGTCAGTCCCCCGGATACACCGCGAGGTAGATCGCCACACGGGGAACGTCCGGTCTGACCGGTTGCGCGGCCAGCTCATCCATCAACGCTGCGAGCCGCTGCTTTAGTTCCTCGGGGTCGACGGTGACGACCAGACGGCTCTGATCCACGTCACTGAGCCCGATGTCGGCGACCTCGCCGAGGAAAGCGTGCAACATCGCTTCGCCGACGGCCACCATGTTTTCGCTGTTGTCGAGCTCCCGTGACAATCCGGTCGACCGGTAGGGGATCTCCTTCGCGCCCCGGTTGCCCGCGCGCGGGGGCATCGCCTCCATGAACCCGGCGGCGACGAGCTTGCGCACGTGGTGCAGCGTCGTGGCGGGGTCCTTGCCGAGGCGCTGCGCCAGCTCCTTGTTGGTGAGGGGGCGTTCGAACGTCATGCGGATCATCCGCAGCCGCAGGTCGGAGCTGAGCGCGGCGGCCTCCTCGCTCGTCGCGGGACGCCGGTCCTTGTAGAGGGGCACAGGCGCAGTCTAAGTGATTGACAGTTTCCAATCACTGGGCGCAGACTCGCCGCCATGACGCTTTGGGGGCATCGGGACTTCCGCAGGCTGTGGGCCGGCGACACGATCAGCCAGTTCGGGTCGACGATCGGCCTGATGGTGATCCCGCTGCTCGCGGCGGGGGTGCTGAACGCGACTCCGTTCGAGATGGGCCTGCTGGCGGCGGCGGGCACGATGGCGTTCCTGCTGATCGGGCTGCCCGCGGGCGTGTGGGTCGACCGGGTGCGCCGCAAGCCGTTGATGATCGCGATGGACATCGCCCGCGCCGTGCTCATGCTCAGCGTGCCGGTGGCGTGGTGGCTGGGCGTGCTCGACCTGCCGCAGCTGGTCGTCGTGAGCCTGGCGGTGGGCGTGTGCACGGTGTTCTTCGACGTGGCCTACCAGTCGTACCTGCCGTCGCTGGTGGGGCGCGACCAGCTCGTCGAGGGCAACTCGAAGCTGCAGGCCAGCATGTCGGTCGCGGAGGTCTCGGGGCCCGCGATCGGCGGGTACGTCGCGCAGTTCCTCGGCGCCGCCAACGGCGTGCTCGCGACCGGTGTGGGCTACCTGAGCTCGGCGTTCTTCCTGTTCCGGATCTCGGCGGTGGAGCCGGTGCCGCACCGGCACGCCACACCGAACCTGCGCCGTGAGGTCATGGAGGGGCTGCGGTTCGTCTTCGGCAACGTGAACCTGCGCGCGATCGTGGCCTGCACCGGCACGTCGAACTTCTTCCACGGCGTCCAGAACGCCGTGCTGGTCCTCTTCCTGCTGAACGTCGCCGGGCTCAGCGAGGGCACCGCGGGGCTGGTGCTGAGCGCGGGCGGCGTCGGCGGCGTGGCCGGCGCGGCGGTGGCGTTCCGGCTGGGCACGGTGTTCGGGCAGGCCAGGATGATCTGGCTCGTGCCCGTGCTGACCTGGCCGTTCACCTTGGCGCTGCCGTTCGTCTCCGGCGGCTGGGGGCTCGTGCTGCCGATGGTGGGGCTCGCGATCTCGGTGTTCGGCGTCGTCGTCTACAACGTGGGCCAGGTGAGCTACCGGCAGGCGATCTGCCCCGACCACCTGCTGGGCCGGATGAACGCCTCGATCCGCTGGGTGGTGTGGGGTGCGACGCCGCTGGGCGCGCTCACCGGTGGTGCGCTCGGGTCGTGGATCGGCGTGGTGCCGACGCTGTGGGTCTCCTTGGTCGGCGCGGTGCTCGGGATGGTGTGGCTGCTGGTGTCGCCGCTGCGGTCTATGCGGGACCTGCCGGCCGCTACTAGCGTCGACGCCCATGGCTGACACGACGGTGCTGCGGGACGGTCTGCACTTCGGCGAGGGACCGCGGCGCGGCCCCGACGGTCGCCTGTACTACTCGGACTTCTACGCGGGCGAGGTGCACGCGCTCGACCTCGCGTCCGGTGCGGACGAGCTCGTCGTCGCCTTCGACGGCCAGCCGTCCGGGCTCGGCTGGCTGCCCGACGGCCGGCTGCTCGTCGTGTCGATGCTCGACCGCACCGTGCGGCGGCTGGAAGGCGACGACCTCGTCCTGCACGCCGATATATCGGATATCGCGAGCTACCACGCCAACGACATGCTCGTCGACGACGAGGGTCGCGCCTACGTGGGCAACTTCGGCTTCGACCTGCACGGGCTGATCGACGAGGTCGGCCTGCCGCGGTTGCTCGAACCGGACTTCGTCCCGCAGGGCGCGGCGCTCGCGCTGGTGCGGCCCGACGGGTCGGTCTCCGCCGCCGCCGAGGACCTCAAGTTCCCGAACGGCATGGCGCTGCTGCCCGACCCGACCGGTGAGTCGGAGAGCGGCAACATCCTCGTCGTCGCGGAGACCGTTGCGTTCAAGCTCACTTCGTTCGCGGTCGACCGCAACGGATCGTTGCACAACCGCGGGACGTGGGCGGAGGTGGCGGAGCTCGGCATCGCGCCCGACGGCATCGCCGGCGACGGGGACGGCGTGTGGGTGGCGCCGTCGGTGCAACCGGCGGTGTTCCGGGTGACCGAGGGCGGCACGGTCACGCACCGGGTGGAGACGACGCAGAACTGCTTCGCCGTCGCCGTCGTCGGCGACAAGCTCGTCTGCCTCACCGCACCCGACTCGCACCCGAACGTGGTCAGGGCGGAACGGCTCGGCCGGGTCGAGGTCTGCGACCTGAGGTGAACCGGAACTGATATATCGGATGTCGCCCTAGGCGAGAGCGTCCCACCACGACTTGTCGAGCTCACCGCGTGCCACGAACACCGCGGGACCGGTGAGCGTCGACGTCGTCGGCTCGATCGTGACGATGACCTGGCCGCCGAGGACGTCGACGGTGGCCGAGCCGGTCGTCCTGCCCTGACCGGCGAGCCACGACGCGACGGCCGCGACGGTGCCGGTGCCGCAGGAGCGGGTCTCGCCGACGCCGCGTTCGTGGACGCGCATCTTCAGCGCACCGCGGGTGGTGCCGCCGGAGCCGGCGTCGAGGACGTTGACCAGCTCGACGTTGACGCCGTGCGGGAACATCACCGGGTCGTGGCCGGGCGGGACGGTGAGGTCGAAGCCGTCGACCGGGACGTCGGTGACGCAGGCGAGGTGCGGGTTGCCGACGTCGACCGCGAAGCCGCCGATGCCGTGGCCGTCGACCGCGGCGATGGAGGTGCCGGTGACGCGCGCCGGGCCCATGTCGTTGGTGACCGAGCCGTCCGGGTGCGTGGTCACGGTCCGGTCCCCCGCCCGCGTGGCAACGACGAACGTGCCCTGCGGCTGGTGGCCCGCGTCGACCAGGTAGCGGGCGAAGACGCGCAGGCCGTTGCCGCACATCTCGGCGATGGAGCCGTCGGCGTTGCGGTAGTCCATGAACCACTGGCCGTCGGTCCGAACGACGCGCAGCACGCCGTCCGCGCCGAGGCCGCGCTGCCGGTCGCACAGCGCCTGCACGCGCGCCACCGTCAGGTCCAGCCGGTCGTCGAGGTCGGGCAGGACGACGAAGTCGTTCTCCGTGCCGTGCCCCTTCAGGAACTCCACGGCACCAGGTTACCGGCGGCCGCCACCAGGTCGGGGCGCGCACCGTCCAACCAGGTGATGCGCTGGTCGCGCCGGAACCAGGACCGCTGCCTGCGCACGAACCGGCGGGTGGCGCGCTTGGTCTCCTCGGCGGCGAAGTCGATCGTGCAGGCTCCGTCCATCGCGGACAGCACCTGCTGGTAGCCCAGCGCCCGCGAGGCGGTCCTGCCGTCGCGCAGGCCGAGCTTCACCAGCGCGCGGACCTCGTCCTCCAGGCCCGCCTCGAACATCAGGTCCACCCGCCGGTCCACGCGCGCGTCCAGTTCGGACACCTCGCGGTCAATGCCGATCTGGACGGTGCCGTAGCGGGCGGGACCGGGCTTGGGCAGGTTCGCCGAGAACGGCTGGCCGGTGAGCTCGATGACCTCCAGCGCGCGCACGATGCGGCGGCCGTTCGACGGCAGGATCGCGATCGCGGCGACCGGGTCCAGCTCCCGCAGGCGCCGGTGCAGCACCTCGGGGCCGGCCGAGGCGAGCTCGGCCTCGAACCGCTCGCGCACGGCGTCGTCGGTGCCGGGGAACTTCAGGTCGTCGAGCACGGCCTGCACGTACAGCCCCGAGCCGCCGACGAGGACCGGCGGGCGTCCGGCGGCCAGGAGGCGTTCGACCACGGCGCGGGTCTCGCGCTGGTAGGCGGCGACGGAGGCGGTCTCGGTCACGTCGAGCACGTCGAGCAGGTGGTGCGGGACGCCGCGGCGGTCGGCGAGGGGCATCTTGGCCGTGCCGATGTCCATGCCGCGGTAGAGCTGCAGGGCGTCGGCGTTGACGACCTCTCCCCCGAACCGCTCGGCGAGGGCGACGGCCAGGTCGGACTTGCCGGTCGCGGTGGGGCCGACGACGGCGATCGGACTGATCACGGGCGCTCCCAGACTGCGACGTGGTAGCCCACGCCGAACGGTGCGAAGAACTCGGCGCTCGCGCAGCGCCACGGACCGGGCACGCCGGCGAGGACCTGCCACGCCGCGCGGCCCTGCGCGCCCAGCTCGCGGGCGAGGCCGGGGTCGAGTGCGAGCAGGCCGGCGGTGTCCGCGGCGGCCAGCAGGCGGTGGACGTGCTCGTCGAACGGTCCCGAACGCTCGTCGTCCGAACCGGGTGAGCGCGGGCCGTGACGGGTGGAGCCGTCGCCGAGGACGAGCAGACCGCACTCCTCGTCCGCGAGCTGCCGTCCGAACGAGACGCAGTCGGCCGCGGACCAGCCGGGCGGGACGAGCTCAACGCGTGACACCTCGACCGCGCAGCGTTCCCTCAGCCACCCGGTGACCAGCACCGGCAGCGGCAGCCGGGGGTCGGCGGGAGCATCACCCCCGAGGGTCACCGGCACGTCGACCCCGTAGCCGAGAAAAGTTCCCGACAACGGCGGCCGGTACGTCGCCCGGCCACCGGCGTCGACCGCCACGGCGATCCACGGGCCAAGCAACTTCCCTGCCGCGGCAACGGTTGCGGCTCGCACGGGGGCGGTTTCTGCGGCGGCTCCGGCGACCAGTTCTGGCACCAGAAGCGGCGGGTGCGGCACCACCGCGGCACGGGTGATCACGACGAACCAGGCTACCTATCGTGGACTCCCAGTACCGAGTCGAGCCCTGACCTGTTTGAATGCGCGCGGGGAACTGGGGACGGGAGACCCTCCAGCGCCCGTATTGCATCGGCCCCGCCGCTGGCGGGGCGCTCGTGGCTGGCACGGGCGTCAGATGGGAGGAACCGGCGATGTCGGAGCAGGACAGCACACCGGAGACCGTCGCGGTCGCGACCGAGGTCGAGACCGTCACCGAGGTCGAGGGTGGAGTCGAGGAAACGCCGAAGGAGACCGCGGCGGCAACGCCTCCGGCCGTCCCCGTGGCGTCGGACCACCCTGACCGCTGGGGGCGCGTGGACGCCGACGGCACCGTTTACGTGAAGACCGAGGACGGCGAGCGCGCCGTCGGGTCGTGGCAGGCGGGCGAGCCGGTCGAGGGCCTCGCGCACTTCGCGCGCCGGTTCGACGACCTGCGCACCGAGGTCGAGCTGCTGGTGACGCGGCTCGCGTCCGGTGCCGGCGACCCGAAGCACGCCCTGACCAGCGCGAAGCACGTCAAGGAGCAGCTCGCCGAAGCCGCGGTGGTCGGCGACCTGAAGGCGCTGGCCGCCCGCGTCGAGCACGTGCTGGAGCGGGCCGAGGCGGGCATGGAGAAGGCGAAGGAGGCCAAGGAGGCCGCCCGCGCCCAGTCCGTCGCGCGCAAGCAGGCGCTGGTCGACGAGGCCGAGTCGATCGCGAACGAGTCGACCCAGTGGAAGGTCGCCGGCGACCGGCTGCGCCAGATCCTCGACGAGTGGAAGACCATCCGCGGCGTCGACCGCAAGACCGACGAGCAGCTGTGGCGCCGGTTCTCGAAGGCCCGTGACGCGTTCAACCGCCGTCGCGGCTCGCACTTCGCGGACCTCGACCGGCAGCGTTCGGTGGCGAAGTCCTCCAAGCAGTCCCTCGTCGAGGAGGCGGAGAAGCTCGTCGACTCCGACGACTGGGGTGCCACGGCCGGTCGCTACAAGGAGCTCATGGTCGAGTGGAAGGCCGCCGGGCGTGCGCCCAAGGAGGCCGACGACGCGCTGTGGCAGCGCTTCCGCGCCGCGCAGGACGCGTTCTTCCAGAAGCGCTCCGAGGCCTTCAGCGAGCGGGACGCCGAGTTCACGGCCAACGCGAAGCTGAAGGAGGAGCTGCTCGCCGAGGCCGAGACGATCGACCCGTCGGGCGACCTCGAGGCGGCCAGGGCACACCTGTACAAGATCCAGGAGCGCTGGGACGCCATCGGCAAGGTGCCGCGCGAGCGGATTCGCGAGCTCGAGGGCAAGCTGCGCTCGATCGAGGAGAGGGTGCGCGGCGCGGTCGACGCCCAGTGGCGTCGCTCCGACCCCGAGGCCGAGGCTCGCGTGGCGCAGTTCCGCGAGCGCGTGGAGCAGTTCGAGGCGCAGGCCGCCAAGGCCCGTGCCGCGGGCGACAAGCGCCGCACCGAGCAGGCCGAGGCGCAGGCCGCGCAGTGGCGTGAGTGGCTGGCCGCGGCTGAGCAGGCGCTGGCGACCCGCTAGTCAGGTTTGACGCACCGAGGGGCCCCTCCCGTGTGGGAGGGGCCCCTCGGTGCGTTCAGCGGGCAATTCGCCAGCGTTGGCTCACGTCGTCGAGGCACTCTCCCGGCCTCCGCGTTCACCTTCGAGGCAAGAGGAAGCCGGGACCGTGCACCCGCTCAGAGCTGCGGCGGGCGGGACGCGGCCATCCGCAGCCACTTCACCAGCAGCACCAGCACGGCGACGACGGCGATGGTCAGGCCGAGGCCCGGACCGGGGCCGATCGTCTTGTTGCTGGTGGTGGTCTGCTGGGTCCAGATCGACAGCACACCGGTGACCGACGCCGCGAACAGGCCCAGCGAGCACACCCACGCGAGCGTCCAGCGGCGCACGGCGAGCGTGAGGCCGGAGCCGACCACGCCGACGCCGAGGGCGAGGAACGCGAACAGGCGCGGCAGGAACGTCTCGGACTCGCCCAGCACGACCTGCAGGCCGGTGTGCTCGCCGACCCACGGCAGGATCAGCGAGACGAGCAGGGCGAGCACCGCGATGGAGATCGTCAGCGCTCCGGTGCCGGGGTCGATGCGGCGGGCGGCGGTGCGTTCCACCTCGTCGATCTCCCTGCGCAGGTACTCCTCGTCGCTCACTGGGCAGCACATCCCGACACGGCGACGGGCAGCGGGGCCGGCTTGCCGAACGACGGCAGGCCCAGGCCGACGCCCTGGGTCTTGGGCTTGAGGCCCGCCTCCGACCGGTCACCCGCCCTGGTGCGGCGCCACGACAGCGGTTCGCCGTCGGCGACCAGGTAGTGCGGGGCGGCATAGGTGACGACGGTCTCGACGACGTCGCCGGGGCGCGGGGCGGTGGTGCCGGGCGTGAAGTGCACGAGCCGGCCGTCGCGGGCGCGGCCGCTCATGCGGTGGGTCTCGGCGTCGCGCTTGCCCTCACCGGTGGCGACCAGAACCTCGACGGTGCGGCCGAGCTGCTCGGTGTTGAGCGAGTGGGTCATCTCGTTCTGCACCGCGACGAGGCGGTCGAAGCGTTCCTGCACGACGGCCTTCGGCAGCTGGTCGGGCAGGTCGGCGGCCGGGGTGCCGGGGCGCTTCGAGTACTGGAACGTGAACGCGGAGGAGAACCTGGCCCGGCGCACCACGTCGAGGGTGCCCTGGAAGTCCTCCTCGGTCTCGCCGGGGAAGCCCACGATGATGTCCGTGGTGATCGCGGCGTCCGGCATGGCTGCGCGGACCTTCTCGATGATGCCGAGGTACTTCTCGGTGCGGTACGAGCGGCGCATCGCCTTCAGCACCCGGTCCGAACCGGACTGCAGCGGCATGTGCAGCTGGTGGCACACGTTCGGCGTCTCGGCCATGGCGGCGATGACGTCGTCGGTGAAGTCCTTGGGGTGCGGCGAGGTGAAGCGCACCCGTTCGAGGCCGTCGATCTCGCCGCAGGCGCGCAGCAGCTTGCCGAACGCGAACCGGTCGCCGAACTCGACGCCGTAGGAGTTGACGTTCTGCCCCAGCAGCGTCACCTCCAGCACGCCCTCGTCGACCAGCGTCTGCACCTCGGCGAGCACGTCGCCGGGACGGCGGTCCTTCTCCTTGCCGCGCAACGACGGCACGATGCAGAACGTGCAGGTGTTGTTGCAGCCCACCGAGATCGACACCCAGCCCGAGTAGGCGGAGTCGCGGGCGGCCGGCAGCGCCGACGGGAACGTCTCCAGCGCGTCGAGGATCTCGACCTGCGCCTCCGAGTTGTGGCGGGCGCGTTCGAGCAGCACCGGCAGCGAGCCGATGTTGTGCGTGCCGAACACGACGTCCACCCACGGGGCGCGCCGCACGATCTCGCTGCGGTCCTTCTGCGCCAGGCAGCCGCCGACGGCGATCTGCATGCCGGGCTTGGCCGCCTTCTGCGGGGCCAGGTGCCCGAGGGTGCCGTAGAGCTTGTTGTCGGCGTTCTCGCGCACCGCGCAGGTGTTGAAGACGACGACGTCGGCCTGCTGGTCCTCAGCGGCCCGCTCGTACCCGGCGTCCTCCAGCAGACCGGCGAGCCGCTCGGAGTCGTGCACGTTCATCTGACACCCGAACGTGCGGATCTGGAAGGTCTTCTGAACCTGCACCGTGCTCACACCGACACGATAACGCCTGGTCAGCAGCCCCTCTCCGGCGGACCGGGCGCGCGGGCGCCCACGTCCGCCCTGACCAGGGGTTACCCGTTGACCACCGGTGAGCTGGTGAGACGGCTACCAACCTTTCGTCGGGTGCAGGCGGCGAACGTCCGCGTGGCACGATGCGCTGGTGCTGGGACGAGTGCATGCCGCCGTGAGCCTGCTGGCCGCCGCAACGGTCCTGACGGGCTGCAGCAGCACGCTCGAGGACGTCAAGATCACGATGGCGACCGGCCCGCAGGGCGGCGTCTACTACTCCCTGGGCAACGGCCTGGCCGACGCCTGGAGCGGGCGGCTGGGCATCGCGCGGCCGCAGGTCGTGGTGACGAACGGCTCGAAGGACAACGTGCTGCGCCTGGTCAACAACCAGGCGCAGGTCGGGTTCTCGCAGGCAGACGCCATCGAGGACGTGCCGGGCGGGTCGAAGCTGCGGGCGCTGGCCCGGATGCACGACGACTACCTGCAGGTGATCGTGCGGGCCGACCTGCCGGTGACGCGGTTCGCCGACCTGGCCGGGCTGCGGGTGTCGATCGGCGCCAGGGAGTCGGGTGTCGAGATCATCGCGAACAGCCTGCTGAAGGCGACGAACGTGAAGCCGCAGCAGCAGCTGAACCTCGGCCTGGACGCCTCGGCGGACGCGATGCGGGAGGGCAGGCTCGACGCGTTCTTCTGGTCCGGCGGCCTGCCGACCGGGAGCATCACGCGGCTCACCAGGGACCTCCAGGTGCGGATGCTCGACCTGAAGGACGTGCTGTCGTCGTTCCGCGAGCAGTACCCCGCCTACGGCTCGGCGACGCTGCCCGCGTCCATCTACAACCTGCCGTCCGGCCCGGTCATCACGCTCGTGGTGCGCAACTTCCTGCTCGTCACCGAATCCATGCCCGACGACGTGGCCGAGGCGCTGGTCCGGCAGTTGTTCGAGGCGCAGCCGGACCTGGTGAAGGCGCATTCGGCGGCGCGCACGATAGAGCAGCGGTCGGCGATCGAGACGTCGCCGGTGCAGCTGCACCCCGGTGCGGTCCGGTACTACCGCGACTTCAAGGTCTGAGCAGCAGCAACGCAGCTCCGCGATATCCAATATCCGATGTTCTAAATATTGGATATCGGATATCAGCTGCCCGTATATCGGATATCAGATGGCCGGTAGCTCGATCACGACCTTCAAGCCGCCGTCCTCTGGCGACTCCAGGCGGACGGTGCCGTTCACGCGTTCGACCACCAGCCGGACGATCGACAGCCCCAGACCGGAGCCGGGGACGTTCTGGTGGGCGGGGCTGCGCCAGAACCGGTCGGTCGCCCGGTCCAGCTCGTCGGGCTGCAACCCGGGGCCGTGGTCGGCCACCGACAGGCGGACGACGTCGCCTTCCTTGCGGACGTCGACGATGACGAGCGTGCCCTCCGGGGTGAACTTGAGGGCGTTGTCGAGCAGCGCGTCGAGCACCGTCTCGACGCCGCGCGGCGGGGCGAGGGCCATGCCGACGGGCTGGCCGTCGAGCACGAGGTGGACCTCCTTCGCGGCCGCGGCGGCCTGCCACGCGGATAGCCGGGCGGCCACGGACCTGTCGACGTCGACCGGCACCGGGTCCACCGAGCTCGACTCGGTGCGGGCCATGGCGAGCAGCTCGTCGAGGATGCGGTTGAGCCGGTCGGTCTCGCTCAGCGCCTCGACCTGGTGCACCTCGGCCTCGGCGTCGACGTGTCCCTCCAGGTTGGACAGTCGCAGCTTCAGCGCGGTCAACGGGTTGCGCAGCTGGTGCGAGGCGTCGGCGACGAAGGCGCGTTGCGCGGCGAGCACATCGCTGACGTTCGCGGCCATCTGGTCGAACGACCGGCTGAGCTGGCGCAGCTCCGGCGGACCGCTCTCGGCCCCCACCGGCGGCACCGGGCGGCCGGCCACGACGGCGGCGAGGAGCTTGCCGGTGGCGTCGTCGAGTGCCTGCACCGGGCGCAGCGTCCAGCGGACCACGGGCAGTGCCAGCAGCACCGCGAGCGCCAGCACCAGCAGGCTCGCCGCGAGCAGCAACGCCCACCAGGCCAGGATCTCGAAGCGGGTCTTCGACGTCGGCGAGAACGTGATCACCGCCCCGCGCACCTCGCCGTCGACCAGCACCGGCTCGGCGAGCACCACCTGGGTGTCGCTCCACGGCATGAAGAACGGCGGCGCCACCGGCAACCGGCCCGCCAGCGCCTTGCCGATCAGCTCCTGCACCGCCGGGTCGCCCAGCGCGAGGTCGTTGCGCGAGGCCACCAACGGCACCGTCGGCGCGTCACGGGCGACGACCGCGACGCCGATGCCGTAGATGTCGTCGTAGCGCTGGAGCTCGGGCAGCATCAGGTGCGGCCGGTCGTCGATCAGCGGTCCCTGCGCGAGCGAGGCGAACCGGCTGGTGTCGGTCAGCCGGTCGAGGAACATCTCCTGCTGCTCCGCGGTCGCCACGCCACGGCCCAGCGGCACGCCGAGACCGACGAGCACCAGCACGATCAGGGCGAGCACCACGCCCAGCAGTCGAGACCTCACGGTGGGTCACCCAACCGCGAGGGGACGCACCCGCGAAAGACGCGGCGACCCAGATCACACCAACTCACGCGCTCACGACACCTGACCCAGCCGGTACCCGACCCCGCGCACGGTCTCGAGCAGCGCGGGCCGGCCCAGCTTGGTGCGCAACGTCGCGACGTGCACGTCCAGTGTCCTGTTCGCACCCGACCACGTCCGTCCCCACACCTCGGCGAGGATCCGCTCCCGCGTGCACACCGCCCCGCCGGCCGCCATGACGAGCGCGAGCACCTGGAACTCCTTGCGCGAAAGAGCCACGGATTCACCCGCCACGGTGACCTCGTGGCGGCCCAGGTCGACGCGGACGTCGCCGGTCTCGAACACCTCCGTCGACGACGAGCCGGGCGCGACCGGGTCGGCACCGCGGCGGCGCCGCACCGCGTGCACCCGCGCGACCAGCTCCCCCACGTCGTAGGGCTTGACCAGGTAGTCGTCGGCCCCCGCGTGCAGGCCGAGGATGCGGTCGTCGATCTCCCCGCGGGCGGACACCACGATGATCGCCACGTCCGAGGCCGCTCTGATGGCACGGCACAGCGTCACGCCGTCCATGTCGGGCAGGCCCAGGTCGAGCAGCACCACGTCGACGCCCGCGAGACGGTCGAGGGTGCCGCGGCCGGTGGCCTGCCGGTCCACGTGGAAACCCCGTCTGGTCAGGGCCGGTACCAGCGCCTCCGCGACCCGGTCGTCGTCTTCGACCAGCAGCACGCGCACTTTCGCTACCTCCCGGGCAACCGATGTCTGCCTGTGACAGAGTTGAGACCCTAAGTCTTGCTCAATGCCCTGGACTGCTGTGGTGGCGGACACCTAGGTTTCCGCCAACGCCGACGACCCCTCATGGAGGACTGGATGACTGCCGCCTCTACCCCGCCGATGATCCGTGTGGCGGGTGTGGACAAGTTCTTCGGCCCGCTGCACGTGCTCAAGAACGTGCAGCTGGAGGTGCCGAAGGGGCAGGTCGTGGTCGTGCTCGGGCCGTCGGGTTCCGGCAAGTCGACCCTGTGCAGGACCATCAACCGCCTCGAACCGATCGACTCCGGTGTCATCGAGGTGGACGGCCAGCCGCTTCCCGCGGAGGGCAAGGAACTGGCTCGCCTGCGTGCCGACGTGGGCATGGTGTTCCAGTCCTTCAACCTCTTCGCGCACAAGACCATCGTCGAGAACGTGATGCTCGCGCCGGTCAAGGTGCGCAAGACCCCGGCCGCGGAGGCCCGCAGGACCGCGATGGAACTGCTCGAGCGCGTCGGCATCGCGAACCAGGCCGACAAGTTCCCGGCTCAGCTCTCCGGTGGTCAGCAGCAGCGCGCGGCGATCGCCCGTGCGCTCGCGATGAAGCCGAAGGTGATGCTGTTCGACGAGCCGACCTCCGCTTTGGACCCCGAGATGGTCCAGGAGGTGCTCGACGTCATGACCGGCCTCGCGAAGGACGGCATGACGATGCTCGTGGTCACCCACGAGATGGGCTTCGCCCGCAAGGCCGCAGACCGGGTGATCTTCATGTCCGACGGTGAAGTCGTCGAGGATTCCACCCCGGAAGAGTTCTTCTCGGCCCCGAAGTCCAACCGCGCGAAGGACTTCCTTGGCAAGATCCTGACTCACTAGTAGTCAGCTCACTTTTCGAACGAATGGCAGGAGAAGGACGATGAGGGTTCGCGCCCTTACGGCGGTACTGCTGGCGGGTGGCCTCGCCCTGACCGCGTGTGGCAAGGAAGGCACCGGCACCGACACGGCGGCGGCACCCGCCGGCGTCTTCGAGGTGGCCAAGGACGTCAAGGTCGAGGGCTCGCCGACGTTCGACAAGATCAAGTCGCGTGGTTCGCTGGTGGTCGGCGTCAAGGAGGACCAGCCGGGTCTGGGCTTCAAGGACCCGACGACCAACAAGTACACCGGCTTCGACATCGACATGGCGAAGCTGATCGCAGCGCAGCTGGGCTTCGACCCCGCGTCGAAGGTCGAGTTCAAGACGATCCAGTCGGCCGCCCGCGAGCAGGCGATCATCAACGGGGACATCGACTACTACGTCGGCACGTACTCGATCACCGCCGCCCGCAAGGAGAAGGTGTCCTTCGCCGGCCCGTACTACATCGCGGGCCAGGACCTGCTGGTGAAGAAGGACAACTCCGCCATCACCGGTCCGGACACCATCAAGGACAAGAAGGTCTGCTCGGTCACGGGCGCGACGCCGGCCAAGAAGCTGCGCGAGGACAAGCTGGTCCAGCCCGACACCAACGTGGTCGAGCTGCAGAGCTACTCGCTGTGCGTCACGAAGCTGCTCGACGGTGAGATCGACGCGGTCAGCACCGACGACGCGATCCTCAAGGGCTACGCGGCCGCCGAGCCGGACAAGCTGAAGGTCGTCGGCAAGACGTTCTCCACGGAGAAGTACGGCATCGGCCTGCCGAAGGACGACAAGGCGCTGCGCGACAAGGTCAACGAGATCCTCGAGAAGTCGCTGTCCGACGGCAAGTGGGACGACATCTACAAGAACACGCTGGGCAAGTCGGGCTCTGAGGGCAAGCACCCGACCCTCGAGAAGTACTGACGTTCCTCTGTGGCCGGTGGACTCGCACGGCGGGTTCACCGGCCGTTCCATTGACGACGGACGACGGCAAGGAAATCGATGGGCGTCCTCACCCGCAATCTCGACCTCTTCGTGGCTCACTTCGGGGAAACGCTGCGGCTGTTCGCGTTCTCCGCGGTGATCTCACTGCTGGCCGGTGTCTTCCTGGCCATGCTGCGCGTCAGCCCCGTCCCGGTGTTCCGCGGGGTCGGCACGCTGTACGTCACGGTGGTGCGCAACACCCCGCTGACCCTGGTGTTCGTGTTCTTCGTGTTCGCGTACCCGTACCTGGAGATCATCAAGTTCGAGTTCTTCACCGCCGCTGTCGTGGCGCTGTCGATCTACACCTCGGCGTTCGTCTGCGAGGTGGTCCGGTCGGGCATCAACACGGTGCCGGTCGGCCAGGCTGAGGCGTCCAGGGCGCTGGGGCTCACGTTCACCCAGATGCTCGGCAGCATCGTGCTGCCGCAGGCCATGCGGTCGGTCGTCCCGCCGATGGTGAGCACGTTCATCGCCCTGCTGAAGAACACCACCGTCGCGGCGGGCTTCTCGGTCCGGGAGGCGGGTGCCATCCGCGACGCGCTGTCGGAGGCCGGTGAGAGCACGCTGGTCGGCATGCTGTGGGTCGCCGGCATCTTCGTCCTGCTGGTCCTGCCGCTGACGTTCCTGCAGCGGGTTCTCGAAAAGCGCTGGAGCGTGGCCCGATGACCACCGTCCTCTTCGACGTCCCCGGCCCGCGGGCCAGGGTCCGGCACCGGCTGCTCGCGGTCGTCGGCATCGCCGCGATCGTCGCGTTCCTCGGCTACGTGATCTGGCGCTTCATCGACACCGGCCAGTTCGAGGGCCGCAAGTGGAGCTGGATCGAGTACAAGCAGATCCAGATCTCGCTGGTCGAGGCACTCGGCCGCACGCTCAGCGCGTTCGCGGTCGGCGCGGCGCTCGCGCTCGTGTTCGGTGCGGTCTTCGCCGCGGCCCGGCTGTCGGACCACCGGTGGGTCAGCGCTCCCGCCGCCGTGGTCGTCGAGCTGTTCCGGGCGATCCCGCTCGTCATCATGATGTTCTTCTTCTACTACGGCCTGCCGGCGACGGGCGTGAAGCTCACCGCCTTCACGTCCGTGGTGCTGAGCCTCATGCTGTACAACGGCTCGGTGCTCGCCGAGGTGTTCCGCGCGGGCATCAACTCGCTGCCCAAGGGGCAGGCGGAGGCCGCGTACGCGCTGGGCATGCGCAAGACGCAGGTGATGGTGTTCGTGCTGCTGCCGCAGGCGTTGCGGGCGATGATGCCGACCATCATCAGCCAGCTCGTCGTGCTGCTGAAGGACACCGCGCTCGGCTTCCTCATCACGTTCGAGGAGCTGCTGTACTGGGGCCGTCAGATCGGTGGTCAGCTGCAGTTCGGCCGTCCGCTGATCCCGACGATGATCGTGGTCGCGGCCACCTACATCGGACTGTGCCTGTTGCTGACGTGGTTCGCGAACTACCTGGAGAAGCGCAACCGCCGCAACAAGAAGGTCATTGCGCTGGAGAACGACAAGGCGGAGCTGGTGGTCATCGGGAACGACCACCAGGCTTGACGCCGGGCTGACCGGAACGGGGCGTGTCCACTTCGGACGCGCCCCGTTCGCGTCTCCGCGAGCCGGGGCTGGTCAGGCCGCGGCTCGTCGCTAGGACCGCCGGAACAGCTTGTTGCCGAGCCACACGACCGGGTCGTACTTGCGGTCGGCGACGCGTTCCTTCATCGGGATGAGCGCGTTGTCGGTGATGTGGATGTGCTCGGGGCACACCTCGCTGCAGCACTTGGTGATGTTGCAGTACCCGAGGCCGTGCTCGTCCTGCGCCTGGTCCACGCGGTCCGCGGTGTCGAGCGGGTGCATCTCCAGCTCGGCCACGCGCATCAGGAACCTCGGCCCTGAGAACGCCTCCTTGTTCTCCTCGTGGTCACGCACCACGTGGCAGGTGTTCTGGCACAGGAAGCACTCGATGCACTTGCGGAACTCCTGCGAGCGCTCGACGTCCACCTGCTGCATCCGGTACTCGCCCGGTGCGAGGTCCTTCGGCGGCTGGAACGACGGGACCTCGCGGGCCTTGGTGTAGTTGAAGGACACGTCGGTCACGAGGTCGCGGATGATCGGGAACGTCCGCATCGGCGTGACCGTGATCGTCTCGGTCTCGGAGAACACCGACATGCGCGTCATGCACAGCAGCCGCGGCCTGCCGTTGATCTCCGCGGAGCACGACCCGCACTTGCCGGCCTTGCAGTTCCACCGCACCGCGAGGTCCGGTGCCTGGGTGGCCTGCAGGCGGTGGATGATGTCGAGGACGACCTCGCCCTCGTTGACCTCGACGGTGAAGTCCTCCAGCCCGCCGCCGGTGTCGTCGCCACGCCACACCCGGAACTTCCCCTGGTAGCTCATGACAGCTCCTCGGCGGTGAGGTACTTCTCCAGCTCGGTGCGGTCGAACAGGTCGAGCAGGTCGGACCGGATCGGGATCTGCGGTTTCTCCGCGACCTCCGCCCCGTCGCCGGACGCGGTGCACACCAGCAGCTTGCGCCGCCACTGCGCGTCCATCGACGGGTGGTCGTCGCGGGTGTGCCCGCCGCGGGACTCGGTCCGCAGCAGCGCGGCCTTCGCGACGCACTCCGACACCAGCAACATGTTCCTCAGGTCGAGCGCGAGGTGCCAGCCCGGGTTGAACTGCTGGTGGCCCTCGACGCTGAGCGAGCGGGCCCGTTCCTTGAGCTTCTCCAGGCGTTGCAGGGCTTCTTCCATCTCGCCCGCGCGCCGGATGATGCCGACGAGGTCGTTCATCGACTGCTGCAGCTCCATGTGCAGCGTGTACGGGTTCTCCCCGCCCTCCTGCTGGAAGGGCTTCAACGCGGTCGCACGCGCTTCGGTGACCGCCTCCTCGGCGACGGCAGGCCGTTCGCCCATCGAGCGCACGTACTCGGAGGCACCCGCACCTGCCCGCCGTCCGAAGACCAGCAGGTCCGACAACGAGTTGCCGCCCAGGCGGTTCGAGCCGTGCATGCCGCCGGAGACCTCACCGGCGGCGAAGAGCCCCGGCACGGCGGACGACCCGGTGTCCGGGTCGACCTCGACGCCGCCCATCACGTAGTGGCAGGTCGGGCCGACCTCCATGGGTTGCGCGGTGATGTCGACGTCGGCCAGTTCCTTGAACTGGTGGTGCATCGACGGCAGCCGGCGGCGGATCTCCTCGGCGGGCAACCGGGTCGACACGTCGAGGAAGACACCGCCGTGGGGTGACCCGCGCCCGGCCTTGACCTCGGAGTTGATCGCGCGCGCCACCTCGTCGCGCGGCAGCAGCTCCGGTGGGCGCCGGTTGTTCGCCTGGTCGGTGTACCAGCGGTCGGCTTCCTCCTCGTTGTCGGCGTACTTGTCCTTGAAGACGTCGGGGACGTAGTCGAACATGAACCGCTTGCCGTCGGAGTTGCGCAGCACGCCGCCGTCACCGCGGACGGACTCGGTGACGAGGATGCCCTTGACCGACGGCGGCCAGACCATCCCGGTGGGGTGGAACTGGATGAACTCCATGTTGATCAGCGAGGCGCCCGCGCGCAGGGCCAGCGCGTGGCCGTCGCCGGTGTACTCCCAGGAGTTCGAGGTGACCTTGAACGACTTGCCGATGCCGCCGGTCGCGAGGATCACCGCCGGTGCCTCGAACAGCACGAACCGGCCGGACTCGCGCCAGTAGCCGAACACGCCGGCGATCCGGTCGCCGTCCTTCACGAGGTCGGTGACGGTGAACTCCTGGAAGACCCGCAGGCGTTCCTCGTAGTCGCCGGACTCCTTGAAGTCGTCCTGCTGCAACGACACGATCTTCTGCTGCAGCGTGCGGATCAGCTCCAGGCCGGTGCGGTCACCGACGTGCGCGAGGCGCGGGTACTCGTGGCCGCCGAAGTTGCGCTGCGAGATGCGGCCGTCCTTGGTGCGGTCGAACAGCGCGCCGTAGGTCTCCAGCTCCCAGACCCGTTGCGGCGCCTCCTGCGCGTGCAGCTCGGCCATGCGCCAGTTGTTGAGGAACTTGCCGCCGCGCATGGTGTCGCGGAAGTGCACCTGCCAGTTGTCGTTCTCGTTCGCGTTGCCCATGGCGGCCGCGATACCACCCTCGGCCATGACGGTGTGGGCCTTGCCGAACAACGACTTGCAGAGGACAGCGGTGCGCATGCCGTGCTCACGGGCCTCGATCGCGGCGCGCAGACCGGCACCACCCGCGCCGATCACGAGGACGTCGAACGAATGCCTTTCCAGCTCGGGCAAAACCACTCCTTAGTTGATGAAGCGGAGGTCGGAGATCGTTCCCGAGGCGACCAGCGCGACGTAGAGGTCGGTGAGGCAGACGAAGATCAGCGAGGCCCACGCGAGCTGCATGTGCCGGTTGTTGAGCTTCGAGATCTGCGTCCACATCCAGTACCGGACCGGGTGCTTGGAGAAGTGCTTGAGCCGGCCGCCGGCGATGTGGCGGCACGAGTGGCACGACAGCGTGTACGCGGCGAGCAGGCTGACGTTGACGAGCAGGATGATGTTGCCGAGGCCCAGGCCGGTGCCGAACGCGAGCACCGCGTCGTAGATGTTGATCAGCAGCAGGAGCGAGGCCGCGTAGAAGAAGTAGCGGTGCAGGTTCTGCGCGATCAGCGGGAACCGGGTCTCGCCGGTGTACTTCGAGTGCGGCTCGGCCACGGCGCAGGCGGGCGGTGACGCCCAGGCCGCGCGGTAGTAGGCCTTGCGGTAGTAGTAGCAGGTGATCCGGAAGCCCAGCAGGAACGGGATGATCAGCAGCGGCGGGGTCAGGAAGCCGGGCAGTGCGGGGAACCACTGGCCGAAGTGCGAGGCTGCCGGGATGCACTCCTCGGTGAGGCACGGGGAGTACATCGGTGTGAGGTAGTGGTACTGGTCGACCCAGTAGTAGTCCCCCTGGAACGTGCGGAACGCCGCGTAGATCGAGATGAGCAGCAGCCCGACGAATGTCGTCAGCGGCGGCAACCACCATCGGTCCGTGCGCAGAGTCCTGGCGGCGATCTCTGCCCTCGCCATTGCTCACCTTTCTGGGGGTCCACGCCGTTGTGGAGGAACGACAGCGGCCCCCGCGTCAGGCGGGGGCCGTGTGATCAGCTCGGATCAGGTCCGGTGCCGGTAGCCACCGAGTCCTTCGTCGTCCGCGTCCTTCCACAACGACTCGTCGTAGGGCGTGTCTGGCACGACCACGACCTCGCGTTCCACCAGAGGCGCTTCACGCTGCCTCGGGGTGCTCAGGTCGACGAGCTCGGTGGCGTCGATGTCCATGCGTTCAACGTCGTTGGCGAGCCGCTGCACGGCCGCCACATCGCCGTACCTGGCTCGCAGCGAGCTGACGCAGTGCCGCATCTGACCGATGACCCGGCGCAGTTCGACGATCTCCGTGGACGTCATGGGGACACCTCCGTTCCAAGGTCGTGCCCCGCACTCTGCCCAATCTCAAGCCATGTGACAAGCACCACACGCCAACATTCGACACTGGCCGCCTCCCACTTACTGAATCGTTTTTGTGTCGGCGACCAGCCATGACTTACTGTGTGTGGCGTCACGCCCGTCTGTGGGACGCCACCGTTGTCGTCTCGTAAGGGCCCCACCACGGCCCGTGATGACCCGGAGATCCCCATGAGCGCTGTGCATCCCGTACTGACCGAGGTGACACGCAGGATTGCCGCCCGCAGCGCGGACTCCCGCCGCGTCTACCTCGAACGAGTGACCGCGGCCGCGCAGGACGGCACGTCCCGGTCCGGCTTCGCGTGCAGCAACCTCGCGCACGGCTTCGCCGGGATCACCGGTGGCGACAAGGCCGCGCTGCGCGCGCTGCGCAAGTCGAACATCGCGATCGTGTCCTCCTACAACGACATGCTGTCGGCCCACCAGCCGTTCCAGGAGTACCCGTCCTGGATCAAGGACTCGGTCCGCGCCGCCGGCGGGGTGTCCCAGTTCGCGGGCGGTGTGCCCGCGATGTGCGACGGCATCACGCAGGGCCGTGAGGGCATGGAGCTGTCGCTGTTCAGCCGCGACGTCATCGCCATGTCCACCGGTGTAGCGCTGTCGCACGAGATGTTCGACGCCGCCGTGCTGCTCGGCGTGTGCGACAAGATCGTGCCGGGCCTGCTGATCGGCGCCCTGTCGTTCGGCCACCTGCCGTCGATCCTGGTGCCCGCAGGACCGATGGAGTCGGGTCTGTCGAACAAGGAGAAGGCCCGCGTCCGGCAGCTGTACGCGGAGGGCAAGGCGACCCGCGAGGAGCTGCTCGACGCCGAGGCCGCGTCGTACCACTCCCCCGGCACCTGCACGTTCTACGGCACCGCGAACTCGAACCAGATGGTCGTCGAGGTCATGGGCCTGCACCTGCCGGGCGCGTCGTTCGTGCCGCCGGGCACGCCGTTGCGCCGCGCGCTGACCGAGCACGCGGGCCGCCGTGCCGTCGAGATGGCCAAGGGCGAGTCGTACACGCCGATCGCGCACATCGTCGACGAGAAGGCCGTCGTCAACGGCGTGGTGGCGCTGCTGGCGACCGGCGGCTCGACGAACCACACGATGCACCTCGTGGCGGTCGCCGCGGCGGCGGGCATCGAGCTGAGCTGGGACGACTTCTCCGACCTGTCGTCGGTCGTGCCGCTGATCGCGCGGGTCTACCCGAACGGCAGCGCCGACATCAACCACTTCCAGGCCGCGGGCGGCGTGCAGTTCGTGGTGGGCACGCTGCTCGACGCGGGCCTGCTGCACGGTGACGTGAACACCGTGGCGGGCTTCGGGCTGGACCGCTACCGCCAGGAGCCGGCGCTGGTCGACGGCGAGCTGGTGTGGCTCGACGGCCCTGGTCACAGCCTCGACGAGAACGTCCTGCGCCCCGCCTCGGCCCCGTTCGCCGCCGACGGTGGCCTGCGGATGCTGTCGGGCAACCTCGGCCGTTCGGTCATCAAGGTGTCGGCGGTGGCGGAGGAGAACCACGTCGTCGAGGCCCCCGCCCGCGTGTTCACCACGCAGGAGGCGTTCCAGGAGGCGTTCAAAGCCGGCGAGCTCGACCGCGACGTGGTCGTCGTCGTCCGCCAGCAGGGCCCGCAGGCCAACGGCATGCCCGAGCTGCACAAGCTGACCCCGCCGCTGGGCGTGCTGATGGACCGCGGCTACCGGGTCGCGCTCGTGACCGACGGCCGCATGTCCGGCGCTTCGGGCAAGATCCCGGCCGCCATCCAGCTCACCCCGGAAGCCGCCATCGGTGGCCCGCTCGGCCGGGTCCGCGACGGTGACGTCGTCCGCCTCGACGCCACCGCCGGAACCCTCGAGGTCCAGGTCTCCGCCGACGAGCTCGCCGAACGCCCGCTCGTCGACTTCCCGCCGACCGGCCGCGAATGGGTCGGCACGGGCCGCGAGCTCTTCGCGGCACTGCGCCGGAGCGTCGGCCCGGCCGATCGCGGAGCCACCGTGTTCGGCCCCATCACCGCCGACCACTTCGCCCCGGTCACCCACCACTAGCCCATATATTGCCGCCTCCCCTGCTCGCTGACCTGCGCCTTAGCAATGACTCGTTTGCGGTCGACCGCAAACGAGTCATTGCTAAGGCGCGTCGAAGCTCGGGACGGCGGCGTCGAGCTACCCCCGCTCACGAGCTCCGCCCAACCCACCGGCGCCCAGCTCACCACCTTTGCAACCAGTCTTTTGCGGACGTCCGCAAACGTTTTTTGCATCCGGGGTCGGTGAGCTCGGCACGACAGCGAGTTCGGCTTTGCATCTGCGAGACCGCTGCAGCAGGGTGGGCGGCACAGCACGCAGCACGCGATATATCGGTTTTCGATCAAGGAGAGCACCAGTGACCAGCGGTGACATTTCGAGGGCGACCACCGGGGCGGACCTGCTCGCGTTGTCGCCCGTCATCCCCGTCGTCGTGGTCGACGACGCCGACCACGCCGTGCCGCTCGCGCAGGCACTGCTGCGCGGGGGCGTCCGCGTCATCGAGCTCACGCTGCGCACGCCGGCCGCGCTCGCCGCGATCGAGAACGTCGCCCGCGAGGTGCCGGAGATCGTGATCGGCGCGGGCACCGTCACCGCGCCCGAGCACGCCGAGCAGGCGGCGAAGGCGGGGGCGGCGTTCCTCGTCACGCCCGGCACGACCGACCGGGTCCTCGACGCCGCCGACGCGACCGGGCTGCCGTACCTGCCCGGTGCCGCGACCGTGTCCGAGGTGATGCGGCTGGTGGAACGCGGGCTCGACGCGCTCAAGTTCTTCCCGGCCGAGGCCGCGGGCGGCGTCGACTACCTGAAGTCGATCGGCGGCCCGATCCCGCACGTCCGGTTCTGCCCCACCGGCGGCATCACCCCGCAGACGGCGCCGAACTACCTGAAGCTGCCCAACGTCGGCTGCGTCGGCGGCTCCTGGCTCGCCCCCAAGGACGCCCTGCAGGCAGGCGACTGGGACCGCGTCGAGGCCCTCGCCCGCGAGGCGAGCCAGCTCGGTTAGCCCGGCGGCGCCACGAGCACGGCGTCGAAAGGCGCCGTGCTCATCGGTTCAGGACCACAGAGCGGCGACGAGCTCGGCCCGTCCCGTGATGCCGAGCTTGCGGTAAGCGCTCGACAGGTGCAGCTCGACCGTGCGGCGGGTGAGGTGCAGGGTCTCGGCGATCTGCCGGTTCGTCTGCCCCTGCGCCGCCATCCGCGCGACCCGGTTCTCCTGCCTGGTCAGACCCTGCACCTGGTCGCCCTCGTCGCGCACCTCGTCACCCGCGAGCTTGGCCAGCGGGTACGCGCTGAGCTGGCGGGCCAGGTCGAACGCACGGCGCAGGTGCGGGGCCGCGGCGTCGGTGCGGCCCTTGCGGCGCAGGTGGTGCCCCAGCCAGTACAGCGACTGCGCGTGCAGCAGCCGGTGCGGTGTCCCGGCGAGCACCTGTTCGGCCTCGGCGAGGACGTCGACGTCGTCGGTGCTGATGCCGACGCTCATCAACGCCGTCCCGACCACCCGCGGCGACCCCCACCGCTTGGCCAGGTCGAGCTCCTCGTGCGCGAGCCGTGCGGCGTCATCCCGGTTGCCCACCACCAGGTGCGCGCGCACGGCGTGGTGCCGCCACGCCATCAGCGCCGGGTTCGGCATCTCCCGCGCAGCCAGGCGGCGACCGGCTTCCAGCAGGTCCTCCAGTGCGCCCTCCGCGTGGCACGACGCGAGCTTGAGCCGGCCTCGCGCGTAGAGGACGTTGATGTGCTGCAACAGTTCCCCGTCCGCGGTGACCAACGGAGCGGCTTCGTCGAACTATCCCATCTCGACACACACCTCGGCGAGCTTCGCGGAGGCGAGCAGGACCGCGGGGCAGTCGAGGTTGCCGGTCGAGACCGGCGGCGTCAGGAACGTGTAGGCGCGTGCGAGGTCGCCGCCGTTGTGGAACGCGCAGCCGCGGGCGATCGTGCTGAGCATGCCGCGGCGCAGGTGCGGGTCGTTCGCAACCGGCGCGGTGCTGTGGGTGAGCCAGAGCTTGGCGATGTGCTCCGGGTCGTCGCCGAGCACCGGCACCAGGAACGTGAACAGGTAGGGTTCACCGAAGACGTCGACCCAGCCGCCCTCCAGCGCCTCCAGCGCGTGTCCGACGGCCTCCGCGGACGAGTCACCGCCGCGGGCGTTGCCGACCGCCAGCAACGCCGACCGCGCGCGCCGCAGGTCCGGTCCTGCGGGACCTCGCCGACGAGGTCCTCGAAGTACTTGCCCGCGCAGTGCGCCATCTGCGCGTCGCGGTTCGCCGAAAGCAGGTACGTGGTGCAGACGAGGTTCCAGACCAGGTCGCGGTCCTCGGGCAGCAACCGCGCGATGACCATGATCGCGAGCGACACCGCGAAGTGGGCGTCCGAGCCCGTGCACATGCGCTGGATCAACGACAACGCGACGGTGGCAGCGAGCTGCGGGTCCTCGCACCGCATCAACGCGTCACGCACCCGGTCGCGGCCGAGCCTGTTGTCCCCCAGGTGTTCGGCGTGCCCGAGCTCGACCTCGACCGACAGCCGGTCCTGTTCGGACAGGTGTTCTTCGAGCACCCGTTCGAGGTGCTCGCCCCCGCCGGTCTCGCGCAGCAGGCCGACGGCCCATGGCAGGCGCACCGACCGCGCCTTCAGCACGTGCTCGGCAACGCGCCCGGCGGGGGCGTCGGACTCGAACAGCAACCGGGCGGCGCGGGCGTGCGCGGCGGAGCGGACCGCGACCGGCATGTCGGCGATGATGCTGTTGCGCACGAACGGATACCGGAACGTCAGCGGGTCGGTGTCGGCGAGCACGCCGAGGCGGACCAGCGTGTCGACGGCGGGCAGCGCGTCGAACCCGGTGAGCGCGGACAGCAGGTCGAGTCCGGCGTCACCGTCCAGCACCGCGGCGGAGCGGGCGACCTCGGCGGCACCGCCGTACTCGCGCAGCCGCATGCCGATCATCTCGCCGACCGCGGCCGATCCCTCGCCCTCCTCGCGCAGCAGGGCCTGCAGCAGGTAGGGGTTGCCGCCGGTGAGCTCGTGGCAGCGGTGCGGGTCGCGGTCGGTGAGCCGTGCGATGGTGGCGACGTCGAGGCCGTTGAGGTCAATGCGCCGCGGGTGGGCGCCGGCGATCTCGGGCAGCGTCACCTCGTCGGTGGACAGATAACCCTGGGACGCACCGAGTGCGATGACGACGGGCAGGCCCTGCAGCCGCGGCCGCAGGTAGGCGAGGGCGCGCTTGGAGAACGTGTCCGCGACGTGCACGTCGTCGACGACCAGGAGGACCGGGGCCCGGCGCGCGGAGTTCGCGGCACGGGCATAGAGCTCTTCGAGGTCGTGTTCACCAGCCAGGCAGGGGGCGA
Organism: Lentzea sp. NPDC036949; assembly: GCF_055608075.1. Classification (NCBI taxonomy): domain Bacteria; kingdom Bacillati; phylum Actinomycetota; class Actinomycetes; order Pseudonocardiales; family Pseudonocardiaceae; genus Lentzea; species Lentzea sp. NPDC036949. The sequence goes on along the minus strand of NZ_JBVJRA010000021.1, from coordinate 58,918 downwards.
GCTGGCGCACGACGGCGCCGGGCAGGTGGCTTTCCAGGCGGGCGCTTTTGGCCAAGCGGACGGTGAAACCGCGCCGGCGGCCCTCCGCGCTGAACGCGTCGAGCAGCGCCGTCTTGCCAATGCCGAACCTGCCGCCGACGACCACGCACGATGCAACGCCCGCCAACGCGTCGTCCAGCAACCGTCCGAGTGTCGCGAGCTCCGCATCCCGTCCGAGCAATGGAGTCGTTACCGCCGCCCACCCTGCCTTCGGTACCGAGAGGACCGCGGCGACGTGGAACCACCGGACCGCGAGGTGCTGGTGCTGCTCGCCCGGCATTCGCTGTGGCAGAAGCCGACCAGCCGGGAGGCCTCCGACCGGGGCAGGGACGCCCAGGTCCGCAAGGTGGCGGGTCAGCTCGCCGCCGAGCACACCCAGCTGTCCCGGGCGGTGACCGACGCCGCCGCGCAGCTCGGCGTGGCTCTGCCGGCGGAGCCGACAGCCGAGCAGAAGTCGTGGGCGAACGCCGTCTCGTCCAGCTCGGGCGATGAGCTCGACCGCATGTTCGCGAACCTGGCGCGCGCCGCGGACGGCTCGCTCATCGTCGAGGTCGCCCAAGCTCGCGCGACGACCAGGAGCGCCCCTGCCCGCTCCGCCGCGCAGACCGGCCTGACGCTACTGCTCAAGCACATGCTGCTGCTGGAGAGCACAGGCCTGGTGAAGGCGACGTCCCTGCAGATGACCGAGGCACCGGTCGCCCAGGCCAAGCAGAACACCCCGCCGCCACCCGGCGACTCCTCCACGAGCATCGGCTTCCTCACCGGCATCGCCGTGCTCGTCGTCGCCGGCGCCGTAACCCTCTGGCTCGTCCGCGCCGTCGGCCACCACGGCGAGCACCGCCGCTGATATATCGGCTGAGTCCTCACCAACCGATATATCAGCGCCCCGCCCTTAGCTCTCCCTATAGCTCTGCACCCACCGGAAGCAGCCTTTGCAATGACTCGTTTGCGGTCGTCGTCAAAAGACTGGTTGCTAGAGGCCAGGTCAGCGCGGTATGAGCTCGTCAGCTGCCGGATGACGAGGTCGTCAGCAGCGGGAGGTGTCGACGCGGTCGACGATGTGCGCCTCGGTGGGGTCGACGGCTTCCCACCTGTCGACGAGCCGGTCGATCACGGCAGCCGGCACGGGTTCCGGGCGGGAGCGGTTGCGGGCGTGGATCATGTTCTTCGGTGCTTCCAGCCCGACGAGCGTGACGCGCGCGCGGTAGTCCGCCGCGAGCCCGATGCAACGGTCACGGAGCTGCCGCGAGATGTTGGTCGCGTTCCACACAAACCGCTCCCCCGCCCGCAGCAGCACCCGCGCTTCTTCGAACGCAGCCGCCGCCACGGCCCGTTGGTCGCCATCGGGAGCGATACCGAGCCGTGTGCGCACGGCGTCCAAGCTCACCACGGGCCAGCCTGGCCGATGGGTGGCGATCCAGTGGTCCTTCCCGACACCGGGCAGACCCGACAGCACGGTCACCTCGACGCGCGTGTCGTCGTAGGCGGCGTAACCGGGGTCGCGGCCGGGCGTTCGGAAGTACTGGAACCGGGCGTGGTCCGACGGGAACTCCCGCGGCCGGTCCAGGCACGCGCGTTCGCGGCAGTACTCCTCGAACAGCGCGATGTTCTCCAGCACCGACGCGGCGTCACCGCAGATCCGGCCGAGGATGTCGGCGCGGGCGAGCGTCGCCAGGTCGTCGTTGCGCGCGAGCAGGCTCACCCGGAACGCGATGCGGTCGAGGTCCGGCCGTTCCAGCGCCCAGAACGGCACCTGGTGGTGGCGCACCAGGGCGGCGACGTGCTCACGCCACTCGATCGGCCGCCCCATCTCCCACAGCAGCCGGCGCGCCATCAGGTCCCCGGCCCGCGAGTGGCCGTGTGCGGTGATCCGGCCGTCCTCGACCTGCGTGCGGAACGGTTTCGCCACGTCGTGCAGCAGCACCGCCGCGAACAACCGCACCCGGTCCGCCTCCGGTCGCGCCCGCCACTCCGGCAGCTCGGCCAACGCCTCGCACGCCATTCGCGTGTGCGTCGCAACGTCTCCCTCGGCGTGATGCACCGAGTCCTGCGGAACACCTTCCAACGCGCGCACCCAGGCGAACTCGTCACGCACCGCATCCCAGTCCAGCGTCCACGATGGACCGACTGGGCAGAGCTGCTCAAACACGGTCCACCACCCGGTTCGGCAGGACAGGCCGGTCCTGCCAATGGCTGCCCGAGTCCAGCACGGCGGTGAGGAACGTCGGGCGCACCCACTTGTACCGCTCGACCGTACGACCGTCCTCCTCCACCTTGATGTAGAGGCCTTCCATGTCGTCGTCGGAATCCGTTTCCGCGACAACGACATCCGGGTCCTGTCCGGCCGAGCGCGCCGCCTCCACCAAGACGTCACGCCATCGCGCCGTGCGGCACGTCGACGGCCCGACCAACGCCTTCAGGTCCTTGAGCACCCGCAACGGACCTTCGTGCAGCACGGGCACGGACACCACGGGCGTGCCCGCGAGCACGCGCCGGCGTTCCGGAGTGGACAGGAACTCGCCGGTCTCCCGGTCGAGCAGGTCGAACTCGCAGAAGTGGTGCGGCAGCGCGTCGTAGAACACGGTGTGCTTGGCGTACAACCATTCCCCGTACAGCACGAAACGCGAGCCGAGGCGTTCGTGCAGCAGCGCCTGATGCGTCGCGGCCCACGCCTTGAGCGGCGCGAACTGCCGTTCGCGCGGCCCACCGGTCAGGTAGTGGCCGCGGGACTGGAGCCGCAGCACGCCGTCGGGCGTGAAGCTGATGCCCGCGTTGGCACCGTCGAGCTTCTCCTCGACGACGAGGTGCCGTCCCGCGATCGCACGGAACGGCACCTGGTCGAGGTCCTCGTCGCCCGGTTGCAGGCGCGAGCCCTGGAGGTGGGGCGTCCGCGGGTACTTGCGCAACATGCCCCGATTTGTAGCTCGCCGCGGCAGGCGGGGCGAACGGTTTACGCCTGGCCGACGAACGCCGCCTTGTCGGAGCCGAGGCTCGGTTCGAACACGAGCTGCACCTCGCCCGACTGAGCGCCGACTGCGTAGGCGACCTCGTAGGTGTGGGTCTTGCCGGACTCCTCGGGCGGTTGCGAAGTGTGATCACCAAGTCGATTGGTCTGCTTCGCCCGTTACCCGCTACATTCCACGGCAGGCCGACCACGACACCGGCCGTGAACAGCACGAACAGCGCGGAGATCCACCTACGGACACCGCCCGATCGAGTTAACGCGGGCGCGGCACCCGACTTCCGAAGGTAGCGGCGCGGATACGATCCGTACACGCTGGCCCGGTTGGATGCCATTTCCCGAAAGGACCCTGCAATGGCACGACGACTCCTCGGAACCCTGCTCGCGGCGATCGCCGCGCTCGGCGTGACGACGGCACCCGCTCAGGCCGCTGTCGACTTCACCGGCATCGTGGCGCTCAACAACTGCTCCGGCTCACTGGTCCGGCTGCCGTCCTCGACGGCGGCGGACAAGGCGCTCGTGCTCACCAACGGGCACTGCGTCAAGCTGATGAAGGCCGGCGAGGTGATCGTCAACCAGACCGTGTCCCGCAGCTTCAGCCTGCTCGGCGGGTCCGGCTCGAAGATCGCGACCCTCACCGGCACCAAGCTCGTCTACGCGACGATGACGGGCACGGACGCCGCGCTCTACCAGCTCAACACGACCTACGGGCAGATCCAGCAGCAGTACGGCAGCCGTGCGCTGGAACTGTCGGCCTCGCACCCCGTTGCCCAGACGGACATCCGTGTCGTCTCCGGCTACTGGAAGCGGATCTACTCCTGCCAGATCGACGGGTTCGTGCACCAGCTCAGGGAGGACGCCTGGACCTGGCGCGACTCCATCCGCTACACGTCCGCGTGCAACACGATCGGCGGAACCTCGGGCTCGCCGATCATCGACAACACCAGCGGCAAGGTCGTCGGCGTCAACAACACCGGCAACGAGAGCGGTGGCCGCTGCACGATGAACAACCCGTGCGAGGTGGACGCCGCCGGCCAGGTGACCGTCCGGCGCGGCATCAACTACGGCCAGCAGACGTTCGGCTTCGTCTCCTGCTTCGGTCCCGGAACGACGCTCGACCTGTCGTTGCCGGACTGCGCGGTCGCGAAGCCGTAGGCACGGCGGAAGCCGGGACGCCCCTTGCCGCGTCCCGGCTTCCTGGTCCGCGCACTACCGCGCCGCGCGGACGATCATGTCGGCGACGGCCTCCGGGTGCGACACCGCGACCGAGTGCGAGGCGTCGCGGACCTCGACGACGGCCTTGGCGTGGGCGCGCTCGGCCATCCACCGCTGCGCTGCGACCGGGATGTTCTTGTCCTTGCCCGCGTTCACGAAGTACGACGGGATCGCGTGCCACGCGGGCTCACCGGCGCCCTCCGACAGCGCGGAGTCGTTGACCGGCCGCTGCGTCGCCGCGGCCAGCGTCGCCTCACGGCGCGGGACGTCGGCGGCGAACTGCTGCCAGTACCCGTCCTGCTGGATCGCGAGGTCCTTGGTGCCGTCACCGAGGTCGATGACCTGCAGCGTGTCGCCGAGCGTGCTGCCGGGGAACTTGTTCGACAGCTCCAGCGCGCTCTCGCCCTTCTCCGGCGCGAACGCGGCGACGTAGACCAGCGACTTCACGTTCTGGTTGCCCAGCGCGGCCTGCGACCCGACCATGCCGCCGTAGGAGTGGCCGGCCAGCACGACGGGACCCTCGATCGAGGCGAGGACCCTGCGCAGGTAGTTGGCGTCGTAGGTCAGGCCGCGCAGCGGGTTCGCCACCGCGACGACCGGGAATCCCTTGCGCTGCAGGCGTTCCACGACCCCGTTCCAGCTGGAGGCGTCCGCGAACGCGCCGTGCACCAGCACGATGGTCGGCTTCTTGGCGCCGGGCTTCTCGGTCTTCTCCGCGGCACCGGCACCCGACGGAACGGCGGCGGCCAGGGCCAGAAGGGTCCCCAGAACGGCGAAAACCTTGCGAACTCGCATTGCTCTCTCACTCTCGTCCGGCACCGGGTGATGGTGCATCGCGCTCGATTAAGTCGTGCACGATGTAACCTATCGGACGAGTTAACTCGTACGCGATGTAATTCAGCTCACTGGCGTTCGGCGCCGTGCTTCACCCGGTGCAGGGCCTTGCGCAGGACCTCGATCTCCTGGGCGTCCATGCCGAGCGCCTGGCTCAGCCGGGTGGTGATCTCCGCACCGATCCACCTGAGCTCACGGCCCTTGTCGGTGAGCTGGACCAGCACCGAACGCTCGTCATCGGGGTGCGTGACGCGCACCAGCAGCCCGCTCTTCTCCAGCCGTTTGATCAACGGCGACAGGGTGCTGTACTCCAGGTCGAGCTCCTGGACGAGCTCCCTGATCGGTCGCGAGTCCCGCTCCCACAGCAGCAGCATCACCAGGAACTGCGGGTAGGTGATGCCGGCCTTGTCCAGGATCGGCCGGTAGAACCCGGTGACCGCCCGCGACGTCGTGTAGAGGTCGAAGCACAGCAGTTCGGAGACCGTGGGGGTCACAGCGGGCGACGCCTCGGGAGTGGTGCTCACGTGGTTCAGGCTACTCGTGACGAACCGGACGAGCGGCAAGATCGGTCACCGGCCGTCGATCACCGGTTCGGGCCACGGCAGCACAGTCAGCTCCGGCCACTGAGCACGCCACCGCCGGGTCTTCTCCCCGTAGACACCGCGAGGAGCGAGCACCGGGTTCGGGCGGACTACGAGGGTGAACACGTCGGCCAGCCCGTGTGGCGCGTAGACCCGCCACCGGTCGCCTTCGAGCCTGATGCCCACGCAACAGGTCGTGGCGCGAACGAGTCGATGGCCGCCTCGGTTGAAGTGTGGGGCGCGCAGGGCACCTCGAACCGGTCCTCGTACCAGAGGTGCACACGAGCCTCGTTGCGGATCTCGACGTCCACCGGCAGGTCGCCGAAAACCCGCGCGCCGGCCTCGATGACCTCGTTCTCGGCGGCCCAGCCGAGGTCGGAGTCGTCGAAGTAGAACAGGTCGTAGTCCTTGATGCCCTCGCCCGGCGGGCGGCCGGTGACGACGTTCCACACCGTCTGGACCACGCAGCCCGCCGTGAGGTACCAACCCGGCAGGGCCAGTCCCGCGGCTTGGGTCAGGACCTCGACCAGCAGCTCGTTGCGCGCGAGGACCGCACGCAACGCCATGACCTGGTCGTCCACCGGTAACCGGGCGAGCGCGGCCCCGTGCTGCACGGGCCTACGACCAGGGCTCGTCCAGCGCCGAGGCCTCGTCCCCGGCGGCACGCAGCTCGTCGCGCACCACCCGGTACGCGAGGCCTTCCGCGTATCCCTTGCGCGCCAACGCCCCCACGAGACGGCGTATCTTCGCCGTCTCGTCCACACCGGACATGGTGCGCAGCCGTTTGCGGACCAGCTCGCGGGCCTTCTCCTCCTCGGCCTCACCGTCGACGGCGGCGACGGCCTCGGCCACCACCTCGTCGGCGACGCCCTTGCGGCGCAGCTCCATGGTGAGGGCGCGGCGGCCGAGACCGTTGTAGTTGTGCCGCGACTGCACCCACATCTCCGCGAACTGCGCGTCGTCGATCAGGCCGGCGCGGTCGAACTTGCCGAGGACGACCTCGGCCACGCCTTCGCTGATCCCCTTGCGCAGCAACGCGTCGTGCAGCTCGCGCCGGGACCGGGCACGAGCGGTGAGCAGCGCGTAGCAGATGTCGCGTGCCTTGCGCTGCTCCTCAGCCTCGTCCAACGCGGAACTCAGAACTCGACGGGAGCCGCGGGTGCCGACTCGTCGGCGTCGAGCGTGGCGCCGATGCCGAGCTTGTCCTTGATCCGCTTCTCGATCTCGTTCGCGATGTCGGGGTTCTCCAGCAGGAACTTGCGGGCGTTCTCCTTGCCCTGGCCGAGCTGGTCGCCCTCGTAGGTGTACCAGGCACCGGACTTGCGCAGGATGCCCTGGTCGACGCCCATGTCGATGAGCGAGCCCTCGCGGCTGACGCCCTTGCCGTAGAGGATGTCGAACTCGGCCTGCTTGAACGGCGGCGCGACCTTGTTCTTCACGACCTTGACCCTGGTGCGGTTGCCGACGGGCTCGCCGCCGTCCTTCAGGGTCTCGATGCGGCGGACGTCCAGGCGCACGGAGGCGTAGAACTTCAGCGCCTTACCACCGGTCGTGGTCTCCGGGGAGCCGAACATCACGCCGATCTTCTCGCGCAGCTGGTTGATGAAGATCGCGGTCGTGTTGGACGCGCTGAGCGCACCGGTGATCTTGCGAAGCGCCTGGCTCATCAGGCGGGCCTGCAGACCGACGTGGTTGTCGCCCATCTCGCCCTCGATCTCGGCGCGCGGCACGAGTGCGGCGACCGAGTCGATGACCAGGATGTCGAGCGCACCGGAGCGGACCAGCATGTCCGCGATCTCCAGGGCCTGCTCACCGGTGTCGGGCTGGGAGACCAGCAGCGCGTCGGTGTCGACGCCCAGCTTCTTCGCGTACTCAGGGTCGAGCGCGTGCTCGGCGTCGATGAACGCCGCGATGCCACCGGCCTTCTGGGCGTTCGCCACGGCGTGCAGCGCCACGGTCGTCTTACCGGAGGACTCCGGACCGTAGATCTCGACGACACGACCCCTCGGCAGACCACCGATGCCGAGCGCCACGTCCAGGGCGATCGCACCGGTCGGGATCACCTCGATCGGAGCGCGGCCCTCTTCGCCGAGGCGCATCACGGAGCCCTTGCCGAACTGCTTGTCGATCTGCGCCAGGGCCAGCTCGAGCGCCTTGTCCCGGTCGGGTGCTGCGGGTGCCATCTTGGGTCCACCTTTTGTCGTCTGCCGTTGCTTCGTCATGTTGGACCTGACGCTACTGGCGGGGTCTGACAATTTTGCGAAGCCGGGGGTCAGGGCCACTGTAGCCGAACACGTGTTCGAGCACACGTGACACTCCGGCCCGCGAGGTCAGCGGCGGTTTTCGGGGATTTCGAACGCCTCGCACACGGCGACCCAGACCGCTTTCGCGTCGATCCCGGCCTCCAGCGCCTGGTCGGCGGTGCGGCCGCCGAGCGACGACAGCACGTGGTCGCGGGCGATCATCTCCCCCCTGACCTCGCCGAACTCCCCCGACATCAGCTTGCGGAACATGGTGAGGCGCACGCACAGACCCTAACGGGCGGTCCTGCGCAGCGACGCGAAGAGGCAGACGACGAGCAGCGGCAGCGCGGTGAACCCCACGATCAGCCCGAGCGCGGCGTACGACCACGCCGTCACGACGACACCGGCCACCGCGCCACCCACGGCGCCGCCGACGTTCATCATCAGATCGGACAGCCCCTGCGCCGCGGGGCGCTCGTCCACACTCACGGACTCCGTGAGCAGCGCGGACCCCGACACCAGCCCCGCTGACCAGCCGAACCCGAGCACCACCAGGCCCGCGGCGAGCTGCGGGGCGTCGTGCGAGGGCGCCATGCCCGCGATCGCGGCGGCCGCCACGACCAGCGACGCCCCGACGGCGAGCACCGGCACCCGGCCCAGCCGGTCCGCCAGCCACCCGAACAACGGGCTCGCCGCGTACATCGCGGCCACGTGCAGGCTGATCACGATGCCGACCACGCGCAACGACGACCCGGCGTGGTTCATGTGGACCGGTGTCATCGACATCAGCCCGACCATCGCCGTGTGGCACAACATCACCCCAACGAGTGCAAGCCGTGCCATCGGCCCGAGCGATCCCCAGATCCGCACCCCGCCGGGCGCCCCGCCGCCGGAGCAGTGCGCCGGTTGCACCGGCCGGGTACTCCTGACCACCACCAACGGGTCGGGGCGCAGGCCGAGCTGGATGCCCAGCACCGCGATCCCGAGCACCAGCGCGGCGAGGACGAACGGCCCGACGCCCACCGGCAGCCCGATCGCGGCCATCACCCGACCGGCTGGATCCGCGAGGTTCGGCCCGACGATCGCGCCGATCATGGCCGCCCACACCACGCGCGACAGCTCACGCGCACGGCGTTGTGGGTGCGCGAGATCCGTTGCGGCATAACGAGCCGCGAGGTTCGCACTCGACGCACCGCCGAACAGGAGGAGTCCCACCAACAACATGGGCCACCATCCGAGGGCCACGGCGACAGCGGCGACCAACGCACCGATAGCGCCCATGCCGTAGCCGAGGGTCAACGCCGGGCGGCGCCCGCGCCGTTGTGCGAGACGGGCGCCGGGCAGGGCGAGCAGTGCGGCTCCGGCGACGGCCGCGGTCTGCGCGAGCCCGCCGACGGCGTCGGACCCGGACAGCGATGCGGCGATCAGCGTGCTGATCGCGAGGCCGATCGTCATCGCGGCCGACCCCATGATCTGGGTGCCGGTCAGGACCCGAACGACCTTGCGCTGCACGCGTTCGACCTGCGGCGCGACGGTCACCATGATCGCGATCGTGGCACGCCGGGGCGCCCCGCCGACAGGGCCGTTGCGGTTACTCCCCCGGTTGGACGGACTTCTCGAAGAAGTCGGCGACCTCGTCGGGCTTGAGCTCGTCGGCGTTCTCCTCGGCGTGCTTGGTGAGGATGCCGAACATGGGGCGGCCCTTGGCCGTGAAGACCAGCACGCCGGTACCGCTCGAGGTGGCCGCCCGGTAGGTGCCCTCCAGGCCGTTGCCGGTCCAGTCGGCCTCGACCCGGTCGGTCTGGAACGACCTCACGACGGCGTCGGCGTTGTTCTCGGCGCCGGTGACGCTGTCGGTGAGGATGTACTGGACCTCGTAGCCGTCGCGGACCGCGCAGCTCACGACCGTGCCCTTGATCTCGTCCATGCCGGTGATCTGCGCGGAGTCGGCCTTCTCGCAGCCGCCGCCGTCGGGCACGGTGCCGGCGAGCTGGCGCAGGCAGCGGGTGAAGCCCTGGCCGTCCTGGGTGACGTCGTCCTTGCACTCGTCGGCGCTGGGCAGGTCGGGGCCGGACAGCGCGAAGACCGCGCCGATGACGCCGGCGACCAGCACGACCGCGCCGCCGATGCCGAGCAGGACCTTCTTGTTGTCCTTCTTCTGCACCTGCTGGGGGACGGGGAAGTTCATCGGGTAGCTGCCGCTGACCGACGGGTTCACCGGGTAGGGGCCGGTGACCGGGTAGCTGCCACTGGCGGAGTAGGCGCCGCTGGTGCTCGGGTTGACCGGGTGCGAACCGCTCGCGGTGGGGCTGACCGGGTACGAGCCGCTGGTGGTGGGGCCGACCGGGTGCGGAGCGCTCACGGCCGGGCTGACCGGCGTGGTCACGACCGTGGGCGGCTCGTCGTACCGGGGCTTGTCGTCCTCGGCCTTCAGGGTGATCGTCGCGCGGTCCACGGCGAGGGCACCGGACGCGACGATGGTCTCGGGGTGGTCGGGGTTGGTCGGGACGATGCCGACCTTCTCCGCGATGGTCTGCGCGACCAGCGGCATCCGGCAGGAGCCGCCGACGAGGTAGACGTGCTCGGGCGTGACGCCGGCTCTGCGGACGGTGGAGATGAGCAGCTCGGTGCTGCGGATCAGGCTGGGCCGGATCAGCGCCTCCAGCTCGCCGCGCGTGACGACGACCTTCTCGAACGGCTCCGGCATCATCACCTCGACCTGGGGCAGCTCGGAGAGGTCCTCCTTCGCGAGCCGCAGCTCCTCGCGCAGACCGAGGCGGGCGCGGTGGTCGTCGGTGGTGACCGGGCGCAGCAGCCGCTGCCAGCCAGCCGGGTCCTTGTGCGAGACGGTGCGGCCGATGTGCTCCAGCAGCGCCTCGTCCACGTCCAGGCCACCGACGTCGCTGAGGCTGCCGTCGGCGAGGATGCGGTGCTCCGCGTCGAGCACGGAAACGTCGAACGTGTCGGCGCCGAAGTCGTAGACCGCGAGCGGGCGGCCACCGCCGAGCGAGGCCACCGCGATGGCCTCGGGGACGGGCACGAGCTCACCGGTCATGCCCGCGAGCCGTGCGGCGGACAGGAGCTTGTTGCGCCTGGTCGGGCCCCATTCGGCCGGGTGGGTCAGGCGGATCTCGTCGAGCTGCCCGCCCTGCAGCAGCGGGGTCACCGCCTCCATCACGCGTGCGTAGACGGCCGCGAGCGCGTCGTTGAGCGGGAGCTGCGTGCCGGCGAGCTTGATCGTGGGCTTGTCGATGTGGCGCTTGGGCGTGGCCTCGTAGCGCGACGGGTCCTGCCGGGACCGGCGTTCGGCCTCCCTGCCGACGAGCAGGGTGCCGTCCTCGTCGAGGTAGACCGACGAGGGCATGGTCGGCCCTCCGTCCACATCCACGACACCGTGGTCGGACAGCACCGCAACCGTGTTGGCGGTGCCCAGGTCGACGGACAGGACGCGCACCGGTCTCCCCTCACAGACGTTCGGGGGTGATCGTGCCACAGGGGGCTCCGGCGGGTGCTCGGACCTGCGCAATCAGAAATTGTCAGACCCCGGCGTCATGATGGTCTCCATGGACGTGACGAAGGCATTCTCACCGGCGACCAGGCAGTGGTTCGCCGGGGCCTTCGCGGCGCCCACCCAGGCGCAGACGGGTGCGTGGGCGGCCGCTGCGGCGGGCGAGCACGCGCTGGTCATCGCCCCGACGGGCTCGGGCAAGACGCTGGCCGCGTTCCTGTGGGCGCTGGACCGGCTGGCGTCGGCCGCGGTCCCGGAGGAGCCGCGGCGGCGGTGCCGGGTGCTGTACGTGTCGCCGCTGAAGGCGCTGGCCGTGGACGTGGAGCGGAACCTGCGGGCGCCGCTGACGGGCATCCGGCAGGCGGCGCAGCGGCTGGGGCTGGCGGAACCGTCGATCACGGTGGGCATGCGCACGGGTGACACGTCGCCCGAGGAGCGGCGGGCGTTCGGGCGGACCCCGCCGGACGTGCTGGTGACGACGCCGGAGTCGTTGTTCCTGCTGCTCACGTCCTCGGCGCGGGAGTCGCTGCGCGGGGTGGAGACGGTGATCGTCGACGAGGTGCACGCGGTGGCGGGCACCAAGCGCGGCGCGCACCTGGCGTTGTCACTCGAACGGCTGGACTCGCTGCTGGAACGGCCGGCGCAGCGGATCGGGCTGTCGGCCACGGTGCGGCCGGTCGAGGAGATCAGCACGTTCCTCGCCGGTGGGCGGCCGGTGTCGGTGGTGCAGCCGAAGACCCCGAAGACCATCCAGGTCGAGGTGGAGGTGCCGGTCGAGGACATGTCGGTGCTCGGCCAGCCGACGGGTGAGGTGTCGGGGTCGGCGGCCGGTGCCGAGCAGCGCACGTCGATCTGGCCGTCGGTCGAGGCGCGGATCCTGGAGCTGGTGCGGGCGCACCGGTCGACGATCGTGTTCGCGAACTCGCGCCGGCTCGCGGAGCGGCTCACGGCGCGGCTGAACGAGCTCGACGAGGAGGCGGCCGCGGCCGCGGAGGGCACCGGGCCGGAGTCGTTCCCGGTGGAGGCAATCGGGCAGTCGGGGCTGACGGTGCAGAAGTCCGCGTCGGTGGCCCGTGCGCACCACGGGTCGATGTCGCGGGAGCAGCGCACCGCCGTGGAGGAGGACCTGAAGTCGGGGCGGCTGCCGTGCGTGGTGGCCACGTCGTCGCTGGAGCTCGGCATCGACATGGGCGCGGTCGACCTGGTGGTGCAGGTGGAGGCGCCGCCGTCGGTCGCGTCGGGGCTGCAGCGCGTCGGCCGCGCGGGTCACCAGGTGGGTGCGGTGTCGCGGGGCGTGATGTTCCCGAAGTTCCGCGGCGACCTGGTGTCGTGCGCGGTGGTGGCCGAGCGGATGCAGAGCGGTGCGATCGAGGCGGTGCGGTTCCCGCGCAACCCGTTGGACGTGCTGGCGCAGCACATCGTCGCGATGGTGGCCATGGAGGCGTGGCCGGTCGACGAGCTGACGGCGCTGGTGCGGCGGGCGGCACCGTTCGCGGGGCTGCCGGACTCGGCGTTGCACGCGGTGCTGGACATGCTGTCGGGCCGGTACCCGTCGGAGGAGTTCGGCGAGCTGCGGCCGCGGATCACGTGGGACCGGGTGAACTCCGAGCTGCGCGGCCGTCCTGGTTCGCAGCGGCTGGCGGTCACCTCGGGCGGCACGATCCCCGACCGCGGGCTGTTCGCGGTGATGACGCCGCCGTCGGAGAACGGTCCCGGGTCGCGGGTCGGTGAGCTCGACGAGGAGATGGTCTACGAGTCGCGGGTGGGCGACACGTTCCTGCTGGGCACGTCGTCGTGGCGGGTCGAGGACATCACGCACGACCGGGTGATCGTGGTGCCCGCTCCCGGCCAGCCGGCGCGGATGCCGTTCTGGAAGGGCGACGCGCCGGGCCGGCCGCTGGAACTGGGCCGTGCCATGGGGAAGTTCCTGCGCGAGGTGTCCACGATGGAGGACGCGGCGGCGCGTGCCCGTGCGGCTTCGGCGGGGCTGGACGAGTGGGCGACGGACAACCTGCTGGCGTACCTGGGTGAGCAGCGGGAGGCCACGCGGCACGTGCCGAACGACCGGACCGTGCTGGTGGAGCGGTTCCGCGACGAGCTGGGCGACTGGCGGCTCGTGGTGCACTCGCCGTTCGGCGCGCAGGTGAACGCGCCGTGGGCCCTCGCGATCGCGGCACGGTTGCGGGAGCGGCGCGGGGTCGAGGCGCAGACGGCGCACTCGGACGACGGCATCGTCCTGCGGCTGCCCGACGCGCTGGACGCCGACGGGCAGGAGGTCACCGCGAGCGCGGAGGACGTGCTGCTGGACCCGGACGAGGTCGAGCAGATCGTGGTCGCCGAGGTCGGTGGCTCGGCGTTGTTCGCGGCCCGGTTCCGCGAATGCGCGGCCCGGTCGCTGTTGCTGCCCCGTCGCGACCCGCGCCGGCGCACGCCGTTGTGGCAGCAGCGGCAGCGTTCGGCGCAGCTGTTGTCGGTGGCCTCGAAGTACGAGCGTTTTCCCGTTGTGCTGGAAGCGATGCGCGAGTGCCTGCAGGACGTCTACGACGTGCCGGGCCTGCGTGAGCTGATGTCGGACGTGCGCGCGCGGCGGGTGCGCGTGGTCGAGGTGGAGACGCCGTCGCCGTCGCCGTTCGCCCGCAGTCTGCTCTTCGGGTACGTCGGCATGTTTCTCTACGAGCTCGACGCACCGCTCGCCGAACGCCGCGCGGCCGCGTTGTCGCTCGACTCGACGCTGCTGGCCGAGCTGCTGGGCTCCGAGGCGATCCGCGAGCTGCTCGACCCCGAGGTGGTCGCCGAGGTCGAGCAGAGCCTGCAGCGCCTGTCCGCGGACCGCCGTCCCCGGCACGCGGAGGACACCGCGGACCTGTTGCGGTTCCTGGGAGACCTCTCCGACGCGGAGGCGGCGGAGCGCGGTGTGCCGCGGGAGTGGCTGGACGAGCTGGTGGCGGAGCGCCGTGCGATCCGCGTCCGCATCGCCGGTGAGGAACGCACGATCGCCATCGAGGACGCGGGCCGGGTGCGCGACGCGTTGGGCGTGGCACTGCCCGTCGGCGTCCCGGAGGCCTTCACCGAACCGGTCGCCGATCCGCTCGGCGACCTGCTGAACCGCTACGCCCGCACGCACGGCCCGTTCCCCGCCACCGAGCCCGCAGCCCGTTTCGGCCTGGGCGTGGCCGTCGTGACGGGTGTGCTGGAACGCATGGCCGCCACCGGCCGCCTGGTCCGCGGTGAGCTGCGCCCCGGCGGCACCCACACCGAGTACTGCGACGCCGACGTGCTGCGCCGCCTGCGCCGCGGCTCCCTCGCCCGCCTGCGCTCCGAGGTCGAACCGGTCGAACCCGCAGCGCTCGGCCGTTTCCTGCCCGCGTGGCACGGTCTCGGCCGCCGCCTGCGCTCCGCCCCGACCGCCGACGACGTGTTCTCCGTCGTCGAACAGCTCGCCGGCGCCCCATTGCCCGCGAGTGCGCTGGAGTCGCTGCTGCTGCCGTCGCGCCTGCCCGGCTACTACCCGGCCCTGCTCGACGAGCTGACCGCGTCCGGCGAGGTCACCTGGACCGGGTGCGGTTCCCTGTCCGGTGGCGACGGCTGGATCGCGCTGGCCCCCACCGACGTGGCCGACCTGCTGCTGCCCGACCTGGTGCCGGAGTCGATCCCCGAGTCCCCGCTGCACACCGCGGTGCTGGAGTCCCTGTCCGGCGGCGCGCTCTTCTTCCGCCAGGTCGTCGACCGCACCTCGCTGTCCGTGCAGTGCACCGACGCCGAGGTCGTCGGCACCCTCTGGGACCTGGTCTGGGCGGGCCTGGCCACGAACGACACCCTGGCCCCGCTGCGCGCCCTGGTCTCCGGCGGCGGCGCCGCCCACAAGTCCCGCCGCGCCACCCCGCGCGGCCGCTACGCCCGCCTGCGCGCCGCCCGCCCCGACTTGCCCTCCCGCACCGGCCCGCCATCAGCGGCCGGCCGCTGGTCCCTCGCCATCGCCCCGGCCGCCGACCCGACCCGCCGCGCCGCCGCCCGCGCCGAGTCGTTCCTCGAACGCCACGGCGTCCTCACCCGCGGCGCCCTCGACACCGAACGCGTGACCGGCGGCTTCAGCTCCGTCTACCGCGTCCTGCGCGCCATGGAGGAGTCCGGTCAGGTCATCCGCGGCTACGTCGTGGAAGGCCTGGGCGCCGCCCAGTTCGCCGCCCGCGGCGCCGTCGACCGCCTCCGCACCCTCTCCCGCTCCCCGGGCCAACCCGCACAGGCGGACCAGCCCGCCGTGGTCCTGGCCGCAGCCGACCCGGCCCAGCCCTACGGCGCCGCCCTCACCTGGCCCACCCCACTCGGCGAAGGCAAACACCGCCCCGCCCGCAAAGCCGGTGCCCTGGCCGTCCTGGTCGACGGCACCCCGGCCCTCTACGTGGAACGCGGCGGCAAGTCCCTGCTCTCCTTCACCGACGACGACCAAACCCTCCGCACCGCCGCAACCGCCCTGAGCCGCGCAGTCCGCGACGGCTGGCTGGGCCAACTGGCCGTCCAACGCGCCGACGGCGAATCCGCCCTCACCTCCCACCTGGCCACCGTCCTCCAAGAGGCCGGCTTCCGCGCCACCCCGAAGGGCCTCCGCCTCCGCGCCTGACCCCACCCCAGAGCCGGATTGGCGTAGGCAGCATGGGTGGCGCGCGGCTGTGGCCAGGCGCGAGTTGGCCGGGGCGCGGATTGGCCGGGCCGCGGCGTGGCGAGGGTCCAGGTTGGCGGGACGCGGGTTGGCAGGGGCGCGGGTTGGCAGGGGCGCAGGCCGGCCGGGCGCAGGTCGTCCGGAGTGCGGCGTGACAGAAAGGTGCGGGTTAGCGGAGCGCGGCGCGAGCAGGCACGCACGGCTTGGCGCGGCACCACTTGGCCGAGTGCGATTGGTCAGGTGCAGCCAGCAAACTTCCGCTGGTGCCCGATCACCCGGTCCGGCTCAACAAGCCTGCTGATGCCGACCCGAGCAGCGTTGGCTGACTCGATGGGCGCGCTTCACCCAGCACGATCTCCAATCCAAGTGCGACACCCGATCCTGCGCTACCGCCGAGCCCAGCCCGCCGAGCCGAGCACTCCCGACTCACCACGTCGCAGATGCCACCCACTCATCGACGACAGTCCACAGTCGACAACCCGCGCTGACATCTCACCCGCCCTGCAACTCCACCCATCTCACTCGGCACTGGCCGTGCTGACCCGGCTTCCGTCAGCTGGCTCGAACCGTGTCTGCTCGTCGACCTTCCTCCTCACTTCAAATCCGAACCCTGGCCGCACCCCCGCGTTCCTCCGCATTGCGGGCGGGCGAACTGACGGATCAGGACATCGTTCGGCGGGTGCATGTGGAAGAAGACGACAGACAGGGCGGATCAGGACAAGGTTCACCCGTTGGAGTGACAGGCAACGAGCATCAGGCCGGGAAGAGGGAGCTGTAAGCGTTGAGTGCGGGTTGGCCGCCGAGGTGGGCGTAGAGGACGGTGGAGTTGCGGTCGATCTCGCCTGAGCTCACGAGGTGGATGAGGCCGGCCAGGGACTTACCCTCGTAGACGGGGTCGGTGATCATGCCTTCGAGCTGGGCGCCGAGGCGCATGGCGTCGAGGGTGGTGTCGTCGGCCAGGCCGTAGACGCCGGCGTGGAAGCGGTCGTCGAGGAGGATGTCCTCTTCGGACACCGTGGTGTTGCGGAGCTTGGCGGTGTTGTGGGCGATGCGGGTGATCTGGGCGAGGGTTTCCGCGGGCTTCGCGGAGGCGTCGATGCCCAGGACGCGGCGGTTGGGGTCGCCTGCGAAGCCGGCGACCATGCCGGCCTGGGTGCTGCCGGTGACCGAGCAGACGATGATGGTGTCGAAGAAGACGCCGAGCTGGGCCTCTTGTTCGCGGACCTCGTCGGCCCAGGTCGCGAAGCCCATGCCGCCCAGGGGGTGGTCGGAGGCGCCTGCCGGGATCGGGTAGGGGGTGCCGCCGGCGGCGCGGACGTCGTTGATGGCCTGTTCCCAGGCGGGTTTGACGCCGATGCCGAAGTCGGCGTTCACGAGGCGGACGTCGGCGCCCATCATGCGGCTCAGCAGGATGTTGCCCACGCGGTCGTGGCCGGTGTCGGTCCAGTCGACCCAGCTTTCCTGCACCAGCACGGCTTTGAGGCCGGCGCGGGCGGCTGCGGCGGCCACCTGGCGGGTGTGGTTGGACTGGATGCCGCCGATGGAGACGAGGGTGTCGCAGCCGGTGGCGAGGGCGTCGGCGACGAGGTACTCGAGTTTGCGGGTCTTGTTGCCGCCGTAGGCGAGGCCGGAGTTGCAGTCCTCGCGCTTGGCCCAGATCGCGGCGCCGCCGAGGTGGTCGGTCAGGCGGTCGAGGCGGTGGACCGGGGACGGGCCGAAGAGCAGCGGGAACCTGTTCACAGCTCCTCCAGGAGGGTGCCCCAGTTCTCGTCCACGAGAAGAGCGGCCTGCTTGTCGTCGCGTCGTTCGCAGGCCTCGATGATCTGCTGGTGCTGGGTCACCGAGTGGCGGGCGTGGGGGGACGAGAAGCGGCTGTGCTCGGCGCGGCGGACGAGTGGGGTGAAGCGGTCGATGGTGGCGGTGATCGCGAAGTTGTCGCAGCGGTGAACGGCGACGGCGTGGAACTCGTCGTCGGCGGCGAGGGCGGCTACGGCGTCGTTGGCGTCGAGGGCCTTCTTGAACGCCTTGTTGGCGGTGTGCATGGCGGTGAAGTCGTCGTCGGTCATCCGGGGGACGGCGAGGCCGGCGGCGAGGGCGTGCATCGTCTGGACGACGACGAGGGCGTCGCGCACGGGTTCTGCTTCCAGTGCGGTGACGCGGGTGTAGGCGTGTGGTTTGGTCTCGACGAGGCCTTCGTCGGTGAGGGTCGCCAGGGCTTCGCGCACCGGGGTGCGGGAGAGGCCGAGCTTCTGGGCCAGCTCGACGTCCTTGATGGCGGTGCCCGGTTCGAGGTCGCCGCGCACGATCGCCGACCTGATCTCCGCCGCAGCTCGCTCTTTCAGCGACCCATATCCAATATATTGCATATTGGTGAGAGTAGGGTGGGTCACAGGCAAACGCAACCGGCCGCAGCACGAGGTGTGCTGCGGCCGGGAAGTGGGACGACGAGAGCTAGGTGACCGGCAGAGTGCGGCCGAGCACGGCGAACGGGCGCGGGTCGCCGGTGAACTGGTAGTGCCGCAGCACGTCCTGGAAACCGACGCGGCGGTACAGCTTCCACGCCTTGCTCGGGCCTTCGGGGGTGGACAGCAGCACGCGCGAGGAGGAAACGCCGTCCAGCAGCCTGCGCAGCAGCTCCTCGCCGAGGCCACGACCCTGGGCGCGCGGCAGCACGTGCAGCTCGGTGAGCTCGAAGTAGTCCTGGAGCCACTCGTCGACGACCGAGGGCGACGAGACGGCCATGAGGCCGCGCCGCACCTGTTCGTGCCACCACTGCCCGGTGGCGCCGCGGTAGCCGTAGCCGATGCCGACGAGCTCGTCCTGCTCCCCCACCGCGACCACGCAGCGCCAGTCCTCGCGCATCATGTGCGCGAGCCACATCGGGGCGCGCTGCTCGACGGTGCCGGGCGGGTAGTTCATCGCGGTCACGTACAGCTCGAGCGCCTCGCTCAGTCGCACGTTCAGCTCGGCGGCGCTCATCTCGACGATGCGCTCCAGGCGTGGCGACGCGGTCATTGCGCGACCACCGCGACGCGGCCACCGGTCAGCTCGACCAGCTCCGCGAACGTCGTGGGGTACACGGCGCGGGGGTGCCCGGCGGCGGCCCAGACCTCCTCGTAGCCCGACAGCGACTCGTCGACCAGCGTCTCGATCGGCGCCGGGTGCCCGACCGGGGAGACGCCGCCGATCACCTGGCCCGTGTGCTCGCGCACGAAGTCGGGGTCGGCGCGCTTGACCGCGTCCGCGCCCACCAGCCCGGCCACCAGCGCGGTGTCCGCGCGGTGCGCGCCGGAGGTCAGCACCAGCAGCGGGGTCGCGACGCCGTCGCGGACGGCGGCGAACAGCAGGCTGTTCGCGATCGCGCCCACCGGTACCCCCACCGCCTCGGCTGCGGCGGCCGCCGTGCGCACCGCGTCGGACAGCACGACGATGCGCGCCGCGGCGGCGGGCGGCAGAGCGGCGGCGACTTTGCGGATCCCGGGGTGCTCCGCAGGGTTTTCGACAGCACTCACCACACCATCAGACCACGAGCGGGCGCTGAGCGGTGGGCCGGGTTGAGGAATCCATCGGCCGGGAGCTACGCTGGAGAGGGCTCGAACATGTGTTCGAGTCGCACAATGCCTCGGAGGTGGGGTGGGGGAAGCACCCCACCTCCGAGAGCCGCCGGCTTCCCCTCGGCGGAGACGTCGTTCACCGACGCCACGAGGAGGCCGAGATGTCAGCACCAGCCTTCCCGATCCCCTTGCCCCCCGCTTCAGCGCTCGCGTTGCTGCAGCAGGCACGCGACTCGCTCGCCGAGGCGGAACGCACCCCCGACCCACCGGAGCGGTTCGCCGCCGCCTACCTGGCCGCTCTGCGCGCCGCGGCGGCGGTGCTCGCGTTGCGCGGACGCCCGCACCGCGGGCGTTCCAGGCCTACGAGCGCGTGGGTGTTGCTTGCCGCGATAGCACCGGAGATGCGGGAGTGGGCGGCGTTCTTCGCGGAGTGGTCCTCGACGCGCGCCGCTGTGCTCGCGGGGATCACACGCCACGTCAACGCGCGCACGGCCGACGACTTGGTGAGGCAGACCGAGCAGTTCGTCGGTCTGGTGGGTCACGTGATGAACGAGGGCAGGCGGTGAACGCACTGGAAGTGTTGCGGCGTGAGGCTGATCTGCTCGTCATGTCCGCGCTCGGCCAGCCCACGCACAAGGGCGTGCCCGCCTGTCCCGGCCTGAACCTGGGCGAGACCGTGCGGCACGTCGGCAGCGGCTACCACTGGACGTTGGAGTACCTGCGCGTCGGGGAGGAGCCGCGGCAGTGGCAGCGCCACCCCGCGGACGGGCAGGACCTGCTGGACTTCACGCGTTCGGGTGCCGAGGCCGTGATCGCGGAGCTCGCCGCGCACGACGAGGACGAGCCGTGCACGACGTGGTGGCCGGAACAGCGGAACTACGGTTTCTGGCGGCGCCGGCTCGCGCACGAGACCACGGTGCACCGCATGGACGTGCAGGGCGCCGCGGGCTTGGCGGCCGGTCCGGTCGGCGACGAGGTCGCGCTCGACGGCGTCGACGAGGTGCTCACGTTGTGGCTGGGGCACAAGCTCGACACCCTCGGTGTGCGGGGGTCGCGTGACGAGCTGGTCGCCGTGCGCGTCGAGGACCACGTGTGGCTCACCCGGTGCGGGCCGCAGGGCGCTTCGGCGTGGCGGGTCGAACCGGAGGAGGCCGACCACGCCGACGCACTGGTGACGGCGAGCCCGATGACGATGTACCGCTGGCTGTGGGGTCGCCTGCCCGACCGGATGATCGAGGTCTACGGCGACCACGACGCCATCGCGCAGCTGTGGGCGCTACTGCGGCTCGCGACCAAGTGACACCGAGGCGGTCTCCCCGCCCGCTGCCGAGATCAGCCGGTAGCGGGCGCGGCGGCCGTCGAAGTCCAGCAGTGCCACGGAGTTCCCGAAGTGCGGGCCGGTGGTCTTGCGCCACCGCACGACGTCCTCCGGCACACCGGCGAACGTGGCGAGCCGGCGGAACACCCGTCCGGCGCCGCGTGACCACGACAGCCGGAACGCCGGGCGCAACGCCTTGGGCGCCTCGTTGTGCACCGGCGAGCACACGAGCTGCGTGACCGTTGCCTTGGCGGGCACGGGGAAGTCAGCTTCGGCGACGTAGCTGTGGTGGACGTCGCCGGACAGCACGTTCACGGTGGCGCAGCCGTTGTCGGCCGCGTTGCGGATCATCCGGGTCAGCCGGTCGAACGACTCGCGGAACGCGGGCCAGTGCTCCAGGTCGAGCACCTGGCGGACCTGCTCGGCGGCTTTGCCCTGCCAGCCGGGTTTGCGCGCGCCGACCTCGTTGATGGACTGGAAGTGGCTGAGCGCGTGCGGCATCAGCCACGGCAGCGACGAGCCGATCAGCAGGTGGTCGTAGTCGCCCTCGGAGTTGCGTTCGAGCCACTCGAACTCCGCGTCGCTGACCATCTGCCTGCGGTCGTCCTCCAGGATGCGGCCGCAGCGCGTGTCGATCATCAGCAGCCGGATGCGGTCGAAGTCGCGCCGGTAGCTCCACCGCGTGGACTTGCGGCCCTCGTTCTCCTTGTCGGCCTGCTCGGCGAACTCCTCCAGCATCGGCTGCACGTCGGTGCCTTGCGCCTTCACCTTGGCGTACAAGGGATCGCGGGCGAGCTCGTCCGGGGCGAGGTTGCCGATGTGCTGGTACACCCAGTACGAGGACAGCGCGCCGCGGATGCGGTCGCGCCACCACGGCTTGTCCTGCATCCGCTGCTTCCAGGCGGAGGAGGTGTTCCAGTCGTCGCGCACGTCGTGGTCGTCGAAGATCATCGACGTCGGCACGACCGACAGCAGCCAGCGGATCTCCGGGTCGCCCCAGGTCTCGTGGTAGAGCCGGGCGTACTCGGAGAAGTGCACGACCTCGCCGTCGGGTTCCTCCGAACCGCGGCGGTGCTCGCGCAGCCACTGCTTGGTGCCCTCGGTCGGTTCATCGGCGTAGACCTGGTCTCCCAGCAGGAGCAACGCCTGCGGCCACTCCTCCTCCGGCTGGCGCATCAGCCGTTGCGCGAAGGCGTCGAGGGCGTCGGGGCCCAGCGGCTGGTCGGGGGCGGCGCGGCAGGAACCGAACGCGATGCGGCGCACCCGGCCGGTGCGGATGACCGGCTTCGGGAAGTCGCTGCCCGGCTCCGGCCAGACCAGCTCGCGGTCGAGCCGGACGTCGTACTCGGTGCGGGGCCCCAGGTTCTCGATGCGCACCAGGGCGTAGTGCTGGCGGCCCACCTGGAACGTCCTCGCCGTGTGGCCGGCGATGGTCACCTCACACGCCGCGTCCGTCTCGACCCACACCGTGGCCGAGGTCGAGTCGACGTACCTGAGGAGCGGTCCGAGCACCAGCTTCGTCACCCGCGAGACAGTACCCTCGTACGAGTGGAAATCACGTTCGACGCCGCAGATCCCTCCGCGCTGGCGGCGTTCTGGTCCGAGCTCGCGGGCGACGAGGTCGAGCTGACGTTCGTGTGGAGCGACGCGCCGAAGATCGAGAAGAACCGGGTGCACCTCGACCTGGCGTCGACCTCGCCGCAGAACCAGGCGGACATCGTGGCGCGGGCGGTGGAACTGGGTGCCGAGCACGCCGACGTCGGACAGCGCGACGTGCCGTGGGTGGTGCTGAGAGACCCGCAGGGCAACGAGTTCTGCGTGCTCGAACCACGTCCCGAGTACACCGGTGCGATCGCGGCGGTGGTCGTCGACGCGCACGACCCGCTCGCGGCGGCGCGGGCGACCGGGCACCCGGTGGTGCGCAGTGGGGACGGGTTCGCCTCGGTGCGGCCGGAGGCCGGCGGGCCGTGGCTGGAGTTCGTGCGCACCGACGACGCCGACCCGTTCACGAACCGCGTCCGCGTGCGGTGGGCCGCCGCCGTGTCCTGACCGGTGTGGCGTTGCACACCACCGATGTGCGATATCCGGTGTATCAGTCAGCTGGGGCGCAGCCGGTGCTCACGCCGATATACCGGATATCGCACATCGCACATCGCACATCGCTTGCTGAACGCAGCTACAGCGCGGCGAGGCGTTCGCGGAGGGTGTCGAGGCCCATCGAGCCCATCTCCAGCGACTGCTGGTGGAACTGCTTGAGGTCGAAGTCCGCGCCCTTGCGGGCACGGGCGTCCTCGCGGGCAGCGAGCCAGAGGCGTTCGCCGATCTTGTACGCCGGGGCCTGGCCGGGCCAGCCGAGGTAGCGGTCGATCTCGTCGTGGACGTGCGCGGCCTCGGTCAGCGTCCTGGTGAGCATGAACTCCAGGCCCAGCTCGGGCGTCCAGCGCTCACCGGGGTGGAACCCGGTCCCCTGCGGGATCTCCAGCTCCAGGTGCATGCCGATGTCGATGATGACGCGGGCGGCGCGGAACAGGTGCGCGTCGAGCATGCCGAGCAGGTCGCCGTCGTCGTCGAGGTAGCCGAGCTCGCGCATGAGGCGTTCCGAGTACAGCGCCCAGCCCTCGCCGTGACCCGACACCCAGCACATGAGGCGCTGGAAGTCGTTCAAGCTCTCCGACTGGTACACCGCCGTCGCGCACTGGAGGTGGTGCCCCGGCACGCCCTCGTGGTAGACCGTCGAGGTCTCCCGCCACGTCGGGAACACCGTCTTGCCCTCGGCGACCGACCACCACATGCGGCCGGGCCGGGAGAAGTCCGCGGTCGGCGGCGTGTAGTAGGCGCCGACGCCACCGCCGGGCGGGGCGATCTTGCACTCGAGGTTCATCAGCGCGTCCGGCAGGTCGAAGTGCACGTCGCGCAGGTCGAGCAGGGCCTTGTCGGACAGCTCCTGCATCCACGCCCGCAGGCCGTCCTGGCCGTGCACCTGGTAGCGGGGGTGCTCGTCGAGGTACGCCGCCGTCTCCGCGAGCGAGGCGCCGGGCTTGAGCCGTGCCGCGACCTCCTTCATCTCCGCCTCGATGGAGAGGAACTCCTCCCAGCCCCACGCGTAGGCCTCGGCCAGGTCGAGCTTCGAGCCGGTGAAGTAGCGGGAGCCGAGGCGGTAGCGCTCCTCGCCGACGGCGTCCTTCTCGGGTGCGAGCGGTGCCAGCGACGTGCGCAGGAACGAGGCGAAGTCGGCGTAGGCGGCGGACGCGGCCGCGGCGCCGGAGTCGAGGTCGGCGCGCACCGAGCCGGGGACGTCCGCCTTGGCGACGAAGGAGCCGAAGAACGTGCCGGCCCACGTGTCGCACTGGTCGGCCACCTTGGTCACCTGGCGCAGCGCGGACACGTTCCCGCGGGCCGCGGCGGCCGACAGCGAGGCCCGCAGACCGGACAGGGAGGCAGGTACCGCCGCGAGACGCCGCCCGATCGTGGCCCATTGCCCGGGCGTGTCGGTCGGCATCTGGTCGAAGATGTCGCGCACCGACTGGATGGGGCTCGCGATCACGTTCAGCGAGGATTCGGTGAGGCCGGCGGCGTACAGCTCGCGTTCGAGGCCGACCCTTTCCTGGAACACGGCCTTCGCCGCCGCTTCAGAAGCATCCGCGGGGTCGGCGGCCGTGATGTCGGCGAGTGCGCGGGCGGCGACCTCGTCGCGTGCCGCGTGCCCTTCCGGGGAGAAGTCCGTCAGCTGGTCGTCGGAACCGGCGAAGCCCAGGCTGGTGGCCGTGATGGGGTCGAGCGCCACGTGGTCGGTGACGAACTTGTTGCTGATGTCGTGCACGGATGCCATGGCCGCAGACGCTACCTCGCGGTGATCGACGCCAAAAGGTAGTTAGTCAAGCTCACGACCAAAGGAGGGACTGCGTCGTCCCGGCCGTCCTGGCAGGATGTCCGCCGTGCGTAGATCCTCGGCACTGCTCGTGCCGGTCTTCCTGCTGCTCACCCTGTTCTCGTTGAGCGGTTGCGTTCGCGTGTACGCGGCGATGGCCGTGTCCGACGACGACCGCGTCTCAGGTGAGATCGTCGCGGCCACCCCGCCCACGCAGGACAACGACCCCGGTCCCCAGCTCAAGGTGCCGCCGGAGCTCGCGAGCCGCGTCACCACCAAGCCGTACCGGGTGGAGTCGTACGCGGGCACGCAGCTGTTCTTCAACGGGTTGTCGTTCGAGGAGATGCGCACGCTCTCCACCGCCACCAGCTCGTCGAACAGCCGCTACAGCCTGAACTTCCGGCGATCCGGCGACCTGGTCACGCTGTCGGGCTCGGTCGACCTGACCCAGGTGCCGGTGGAACGCGCGGACATCCAGGTCAAGGTCAGCTTCCCCGGCCGGGTCGTGAACACCAACGGCCGGGAGGAGGAGAACAACACGATCGCGTGGTCTCCGAAACCCGGTCAGGCGTCGATGCTGCAGGCCACCGTGCAGTACGCGGGCGAGAACTCCAGCTCGTTCCTCGGCTGGGTGTTGCTCGTCGCGGGTCTCACCGGCGGTGCGGCGCTGATCGTCGTCGTGCTCGCGCTCCTCGCGCACAAGCGCAACGTGACGGTCTAGGCGCGCGTCACCAGGCCCAGGCGGCCCAGCACCTCGCGCGTCGCCTTGGCCCGGTTCATCGTGTAGAAGTGCAGCGCTGGCACGCCCTCGTCGAGCAGGCGCCGGCACATCTCGGTGGCGATGTCGATGCCGGTCGCGCGGAACCCGGCCGGGTCGTCGGCGTAGCGGTCCAGCCGGCGTGCCAGCTCCACCGGCAGGTCGGCGCCGGACAGCTCCACGATCTTCGTGAGCGCGCGTGGCGACAGGATCGGCATGATCCCCGGCAGCAACGTCGCCGTGCAGCCCGTCGCCGCCACGCTGTCGCGCATGCGCAGGAACGGCTCCGGTTCGTGGAACAGCTGCGCCACCGCGTAGTCCGCGCCGGCGTTCAGCTTGCGCACCAGGAACTTCACGTCGGTCGCGAGGTCACCGGAGCGCGGGTGGCCGTACGGGAACGCCGCCACGCCCACGCAGAAGTCGCCGAGCTCGCGCACGAGCCGCACGAGCTCCTCCGCGTAGGTCAGGCCCTGCGGGTGCGCGACCCACTCGCCCATCGGGTCGCCAGGGGGGTCGCCGCGCAGCGCCAGCACGTTGCGCACGCCGACCGCCGCGTACCAGCCGATGACGTTGCGCAGCTCGGCCACCGAGTGGTCGACGGCGGTGAGGTGGGCGACCGGCAGCAGCGTCGTCTCCTGGGCGACGCGGGCGGTGGCGCGGATCGTGCGGTCGCGGCTCGAACCGCCGGCGCCGTAGGTGATCGAGACGAACGCCGGGTCGAACGCCTCCAGCTCGCGCACGGCGGTCCACAGGACACGCTCGTCGTCCGCGTTCCTCGGCGGGAGGAACTCGACCGAGAACTTGGGGGACTGCCCCTGCAGCCGCTCCACCACCGACGTCATGGTCCCCACCCTAATGGGTCGTCCGCCTGGTGGGACGGTGGCTCACGATGTGGACGGGGTCGCCCCGACGTGCGGGTGGCACCCGACACAGCGGACCATGGAGGGGTGTCCCACCACCCCGTCGACGTCGCACTGCCCGCGCACGTCGAAGAAGCGCTGACCACGTACCTGGCCTCCCGGCGCGCGTCGGGCGAGGCGATGGACCCGAGCTTCGCGAGCGCGGTGGACGCGCTGTCCGGGTTCGTGCTGGGCGGCGGCAAGCGCATCCGCCCGACCTACGCGTGGTGGGGGTGGCGCGCGGCGGGGGGCGACCCCGACGGCGAGCTCGCCGGTGAGGTGCTCACCGCGGTCAGCTCGCTGGAGCTGATCCAGGCGTGCGCGTTGATCCACGACGACCTGATGGACGCCTCCTCGGTGCGCCGGGGCAAGCCGACCGTGCACATCGCGTTCGGCGAGCGGCACCGCGAGCAGGGCTGGCTCGGTTCGCCGGAGCGGTTCGGCATGTCGGCGGCGGTGCTCATCGGTGACATCGCACTGGCCTGGGCCGACGACATGCTCTTCGCCGCCGGGCTGCCGTCGGACGTGCTGCGCCGGCTGAGCGAGCCGTGGCGGGACATGCGCACCGAGATGCTCGCCGGCCAGTACCTCGACGTCCTCACACAGGCGCGGGGCGACTCGTCGGCGGACGCGGCGGTGCGGATCGACCGGCTCAAGACCGCCGCCTACACCGTCGAACGGCCGCTGCACATGGGCGCGGCGATGGCCGGCGGCTCACCGGAGCTGGTCGACGGGCTGCGGGCGTTCGGCGCCGACATCGGCGTCGCGTTCCAGCTGCGCGACGACCTGCTCGGCGTGTTCGGCGACCCCGGGGTGACCGGCAAACCCGCGGGCGACGACCTCGCCGAGGGCAAGCGCACCCTGCTCGTGGCGCTGGGCATGCAGTTCGGTGCCGATGTGTTGGACATCGCGCTCGGCAAGCCGGACCTCGACCTCGCCACCGTCGAGGAGGTCCGCCGCCAGCTCGTCGAGGTCGGCGCCGTCGACGCCGTCGAGGAACGCATCGAGGACCTCACCAAGAGCGCCCTCGCCGCGCTCGACGACGCCCCCGTCGCGGAACCGGCCGCCGCGAAGCTCGCCGAGCTCGCGATCAGCTCGACGAAGCGGACCTTCTGAGGACGACCGCCGCTCGTCGGCCGTGTGCGCTGATTAACTCCTCGTGACCAGTGGGGGCCGTTGCTTGCTGACGCTTCCGCGCCTTGTGCAACGATGTTCGGGCGATGGCTGCAACCCCGTCCCTTCCCCGCACGAGCTCCGAGGTGTCTCCACAGGAGCCTCTTGAAGCTGTGCTCGAGAAGAACCCCTACGCCATCCCCATCCGCACGACCATGCTCGGCCTGCTGGGCGTCGCGCTGATCGCGCTGGGCGGAATGGGCGCGGGCGCGATCCTGCAACGGGACCCGCTGCTCACGAAGGTCGGGCTGAGCTGGCTGCGCTACGGCCACGGCCACGACCTGGCCAACATGGTGCTCTACATCGGCCTGGGCCTCGTCATCTGGGCGTGGGTCCGCCTGGGCCGCCTCGTGCGGTGGGGCGAGATCGGTGACTTCGCGGTGCTGGTCGCGGTGACGGTGTGGACGTTGCCGTTGCTGTTCGCACCGCCGCTGTTCAGCAAGGACATCTACAGCTACCTCGCGCAGGGCCAGCTCGCGCTGACCGGCTACGACCCGTACGAGGTCGGGCCCGCGGTGCTGCAGAGCACCCTGAGCGACAACGTCAGCTGGGTCTGGCAGCACACGCCGGCACCGTACGGGCCGCTGTTCATCCTGGTCGCGAAGGCGATCGTGTGGGCCACCGACGCGAGCGTGATCCTCGGCGTCGTCGCGATGCGCTTCGCGCTGGCCGGCGGGCTGGTGCTGCTGTGCTGGGCGCTGCCCGGCATCGCGCGGCACCTGGGCGGGAAGTCGGCGATCGCGCTGTGGCTGGTGGCGGCCAACCCGCTGCTGCTGATCCACCTGGTCGGCGGCGCGCACAACGACCTCCTGATGATCGGGCTGATGGCCGCCGGTGTGCTGCTGGTGCTCGACCGCAGGCACGTGCTGGGTTTCGTGCTGCTCGGCCTCGCGTTCTCGGTGAAGGCGACGGCGGTCGTGGTCGTGCCGTTCCTGGTGTGGATCTGGGCGGCGCGGCTGGAGGGCGACAAGCGCGCCCGGTTCCGCAAGGCGCTGCTGCCCGGTGTGGCGGCGTTCGCCGGGGCGTTCCTCGCGTGCACGCTCGTCGCGGGGGTGGGCCTCGGCTGGATCCCGGCGCTGCGCAGCTCGTCGATGATCATCAACTGGCTGTCGGTCCCGAGCGCGGTCGGCGACTTCGTGCGGATGGTCGTCAACTGGTTCGTCTACGTCGACGGCGGCATCTTCCTCGGCGTCGCACGGGCCCTCGGGTCGATCGTGCTCGTCTGGATCGCGTACACGCAGTGGTGGGCGTCGCGCGACGGCGAGGTCCGCAACGCGATCCGCCGCGGCGCGGTGACGATGCTGGCGGTCGCGCTGCTGTCCCCCGCCACGCTGCCGTGGTACTTCAGCTGGCCGCTGGCGCTGGCCGCCGGGTTCGCGTGGACCACGGGCGCGCTGGTGGCGGTGTCGCTGGCCTCGGTGTTCCTGCTGCTGGTGACGTTCCCCAACGGCGACACCGCGCTGTACTCGTGGGGCTACCTGTTCTTCGCGTTGCTGGTGTCTGCGCTCGCGGCGAGGTCGCTGGTGAAGCCGGACCCGTTCGGCCTGTCCACCCGCTACGAATGAGCGCCGGCACAGCAGGCCGGGTGGTGCTCGCCCGAGCGTCCACCGGATGAGGCCGGCGTTACCCGGCGACGTTCGGCGTCGCGGCCGGGCACGTCGGGTCAGGGGTTCCGGACGCCTCTGGTCTGCGGAGACGCCCGGAACCGCCGCATCGGGTGATCTAGAAGCCCATCGCCTGGGCGCGTCGCTTCACCTCACGCCCACGGTCTCCGCGCAATGCTTCGATCGGAGTGCCGGGGAGGCTGTCGTCCTCCGCGAACAGCCAGCGCAGGATCTCGTTCGTCGAGAAGCCCTGGTCGCGCAGCACCGTGATGGTGCCGGGCAGCCCCTTCACGACCCCCGCGGCGGCGAGGAAGGCTTCGGGAACGACGAGGACGCCGTCGCGCCGCTCGGCGAGCAGCTGCCCGTCGCGCAGCATTTGGTGGACCCGGGTGACCGGAAGTCCCAATCGGTCGGCCACCTCCGGGAGGGGAAGAACCTCCAGGTCGGCAGCCAGTACATCCGCAGCGGCAGGAATCGCACTCACGGGGGTCACGATGCCATAACTCAACTGTGAACGCCCTTCCGCCAACCGGGTCATCCTGAGCTTTACCATCTCGCACTGTGGAGAGGTCGGTTTCGAACGTGATGGGTGGACTGCTGGAGCAGCGCTACCGGGTGGACTCCGTGCTCGCGCGCGGTGGCATGTCCACCGTCTATCGAGGTCGCGACACCCGCCTTGACCGCGAGGTCGCCGTGAAGGTGATGGATCCGCGCCTGACCGCGGACCCCGCTTTCGTCGCGCGCTTCGAACGCGAGGCGCGTGCGTCGGCGCAGCTGCACCACCCGGCCGTGGTGTCGGTGCACGACCAGGGCGTCGACGGTGACCAGGTGTACCTGGTGATGGAGCTGATCGACGGCGGCAACCTCCGCGACCTGCTCAACCAGCGCGGCAAGCTCCCTCCCGCCACGGCGCTCAGCGTGCTGGGCCCGGTGCTGTCCGCGCTGGGTGCGGCCCACCGCGCCGGCCTGGTGCACCGCGACGTGAAGCCGGAGAACGTGCTGATCGGGTCGGCCGGCCAGGTGAAGGTCGCCGACTTCGGGCTGGCGCGCGCGATCGGTGAGAACGGCATCACCAGCGACAGCGAGATCCTCGGCACCGTCGCCTACCTTTCACCCGAACAGGTGGAGACGGGTTCGGCGGACGCGCGCAGTGACGTGTACTCGGCCGGGATCGTGCTCTACGAGATGCTGGCCGGGCAGGCGCCCTACCGCGGTGAGACCCCCATCTCCGTCGCTTACCGGCACGTGACCTCGGACGTCCCGTCGATCCCCGAGATCCCACTGGCCCTGGACACGCTCGTGCGCAAGGCGACGCGGCGCGACCCTGCGCTGCGGCCGGCGAACGCGGACGCGTTCCTCGCCGAGCTCGAACGCGTGGGCGCGGAGCTGGGCCTGACGCCGCAGCCGGTGCCCGTTCCCGGTACGGCGCCCGAGAACGACAGGACCGTCGTGATGCGCCCCGTCCCGGTGGCCGTCGGTGTGACGCCGGTGGCCGTGGCCGAGGCGACGACGCCGGTGCGCAAGCCGGCGATGACGACGGTCAACACCGGCCCTCCTCCGGCCGCGACGGCCACCCGCACGATGCAGCGGCCCGAACCGCCCCGCCGGCGCCCCCCTGAGCGCAAGAAGAAGGTCGACGCGGCCGAGGAGGAGCGCAAGCGCAAGAAGCGGCTGATGACCATCTGGGGGTCCGTTGCCGCGGTGCTGGTGCTGATCGCCGGGCTGTTCTCCTGGTACCTCAGCGCGGGCCGCTGGACGACCGTGCCGGAGGTGTCGGGTCAGTCGGAGACGAACGCGACCCGGTTGCTGTCGAGCGCCGACCTCACGCCGCTGGTCGTGCGGGAGCCGTCGAACACGGTGCCGCTGGGTGAGGTCATCCGCACCGAGCCGGGCAAGGGCACGGAGATGCGTAAGAGCGAGTCGGTGAAGCTCATCGTGTCGCGGGGCAAGCCGGTCGTGCCGTTCGTGACCGTCGGCGTCGAGGTGGAGGTCGCGACCAAGGAGGTCGAGGCGGTCGGTCTGACGGCGACCAAGGACCCGGCGAAGGACGCGTTCCACGAGACCGTGCCGATCGGCAAGGTCGTGGCGCTCGACCCGCGGCCCGGTACGGCGCTGGAGATCGGCAAGCCGGTCACGCTGGTGCTGAGCAAGGGCCCGGCGCCGCGGGTGACCGTGCCGGACCTGAAGGGCAAGAAGAGGGACGAGGCGTTCGCCGAGCTGCAGCGCCTGGGCCTCGAACCGGTGGAGGCGGGCCAGAACGGCGGCAACCCCGACGACCTGCGGGTCACCCGGACCGATCCCGCGGCCAACACGGTGCTGGAGGTCGGGTCGAGCAAGCGCGTCACGGTGTTCTTCGAGGACACCAGCGAGGTCGAGGTGCCGGACGTGACCCGCAAGAAGGTCCGCGAGGCCAAGGAGGAGCTCGAACGCCTC
Organism: Lentzea sp. NPDC036949; assembly: GCF_055608075.1. Taxonomy (NCBI): domain Bacteria; kingdom Bacillati; phylum Actinomycetota; class Actinomycetes; order Pseudonocardiales; family Pseudonocardiaceae; genus Lentzea; species Lentzea sp. NPDC036949. The sequence goes on along the minus strand of NZ_JBVJRA010000021.1, from coordinate 27,273 downwards.
GGCTTCAAGGTCAAGGTCGAGTTCAACAAGAGCGGCAACGCGACCGTCGTGAACCAGGACCCGCAGCCGCGCAGCAAGGTGCGCCGCGGTACCGAGATCACGATCATCGGTCTCTGACCGTGAGAACACGGAGGGCCCCGCGTTCTCGACGCGGGGCCCTCCGTTCTTCAGCCGGTCTTCAGGAAACCTACGAGCGCAGCATCTCCGCGACGAGGAACGCCAGCTCCAGTGACTGCTGGGTGTTCAGGCGCGGGTCGCAGGCCGTCTCGTAGCGGCCGGCCAGGTCGGCGTCGGAGATCTCCTGGGCGCCGCCCAGGCACTCGGTGACGTCCTCGCCGGTCAGCTCGATGTGGATGCCGCCGGGGTGGGTGCCCAGGCGCCGGTGCACCTCGAAGAAGCCCTGCACCTCGTCGACGATGCGGTCGAAGTGGCGGGTCTTGTAGCCGGTGCTCGACTCGTGGGTGTTGCCGTGCATCGGGTCGCACTGCCAGATGACCTTGTGGCCGCTGGCCTCGACCTTCTCCACGATCGCCGGGAGCACGTCGCGGACCTTCTGGTTGCCCATGCGCGAGATGAGCGTCAGGCGGCCCGGTTCGCCCCGCGGGTCGAGGCGCTCGACGTACTCCACGGCCATCTCCGGCGACGTCGACGGGCCGATCTTCAGGCCGATCGGGTTGGCCAGCAGCTCCGCGAACGCGATGTGCGCGCCGTCGAGCTGGCGGGTGCGCTCGCCGATCCACACGAAGTGCGACGACAGGTCGTACAGCCTGGGCTGCTCACCGGTGGTGTCCAGGCGCAGCAGGGCGCGCTCGTAGTCGAGCAGCAGCGCCTCGTGCGAGGCGAAGATCTCGGTGCCGTGCAGCGACTGGTCGGTGACCCCGCAGGCCGACATGAACCGCAGGCCGCGGTCGATCTCACCGGCCAGCGCCTCGTAGCGCTCACCGGCGGGCGAGGTGCGCACGAAGTCGCGGTTCCAGTCGTGCACGCGGTGCAGGTCGGCCAGACCCGCGCCGGTCAGCGCCCGCAGCAGGTTCATCGCGGCACCGGCGTTGGCGTACGCGCGGATCATGCGACCGGGGTCCGGGACACGGGCTTCGGGCGTGGCCACCAGGGAGTTGATGATGTCGCCGCGGTAGGACGGCAGGCCGAGGGCGTCGATGTTCGACGAACGCGGCTTGGCGTACTGGCCGGCGATGCGGCCGACCTTCACCACCGGCAGGCTCGCGCCGTAGGTCAGTACCACGGCCATCTGCAGCAGGGTCCGGATGTTCGCGCGGATGTGCGGCTCGGTGTTGTCCGCGAACGTCTCCGCGCAGTCACCACCCTGCAGCAGAAACGCCTGACCGTTCGCGACCTGCGCCAGTTGCGTGTGCAGCCGGTCGATCTCGGCGGGCACGGTGATCGGCGGCACGCTCTCGAGCACCGTCCGCACACGACGCACCTGTTCGGCGTCGGGCCACTCCGGCTGCTGGGCGGCCGGGCGCGACAGGGCGTCGTCCAGGCGCTTGCGCATCTCGGGAGGCAGCGGCGGAAGCTCGGGAAGCGTGTCGATGGGCACGTCCACGGTCCAGTTCACGCTGCTCAGCTTAGTTGTTCCACACTGAGAGACCGGGTCGGCCCTGTCAGCCGCCCGCCGAAGATCACGACCGCGGCCACGACCGGTTGACGAGCGGCTTTGCCCGGTCGTCTGTCAGTTGTCAACGATCGGCAGCGGCAGCTGGCCTCTGCCCTGTTGAGACGTCACATTGCATGATTGCCACATGAATGCCACCCGATTGGATGACCGCACCGCGGCCCGGCTGCTGGCCATCGCGATCGACAACGTCCAGCGCGACCACCCCGTGCACTGGACCCACGTGATCGACAACGACGACCGGCTGGTGCCGCAACGGGTGCTGCACCCGGTGTTCGCCGGGTCGTTCGACTGGCACTCCTGCGTGCACCAGACGTGGCTCGCGGTGCGGCTGCTGCGGTTGCGGCCGGAGCTGGAGGGCGCGGACCTGGCGCGGGACGTGCTGGACAAGCTGGTCACGCAGGACAACTGCGCCGTGGAGGCCGCGTTCTTCGCCTCACCGGCGGGCCGGTACTGGGAGCGGCCCTACGGGTGGGCGTGGTTGCTGCTGCTCGACGCGGAGCTGCGGTCGTCCGGGCTGCCGTGGTCGGTGGCGCCGATCGCGGACGTGCTGCGCGACCGGTGGCTGGAGTGGGTCTCGGCGGCCCGGTTGCCGATCCGGACGGGGACGCACAGCAACACGGCGTTCGCGACCGGGCTGGTGTTCGACGCGGCTCAGGCGAACGGCGACACCGAGCTGGTCACCGCGTGCGCCGAGGCGGCGTTGCGCTGGCACGGCGACGAGAAGGCGTACGGCGGGTTCGAACCGGACGCCGCCGACTTCCTGTCCCCCGCGCTGACGACGGCCGACCTGATGCGGCGCGCGCTGGGCACCGGCGAGTTCGCCGCCTGGCTCGACGCCTACCTGCCGGAGCTGGACGCGGAACGGTGGCGGTCGCTGCGTGAGCCGTTCCCGGTCGACGACCCCAGTGACCCGTACGGCTCGCACCTGGCCGGGCTCGCGTTGTCGCGCGCCTGGAACTGGGAGGCGATCGCCGACGCGGTGCCGGCCGGGCACCGGTACGCGGACCTGGCGCGCACGGCCTCCGCCGCACACCGCGAAGCCGGGTGGACCTACGTGTTCGGCGGCCACGGCTACATGGCTGACCACTGGCTCGGCACCTTCGCCGCCTACCTCGACGTCAAAGCCTTCTGACCAGCACAAATCGCCACTCATGCAAAAGACGTTTGCGGTCGTCCGCAAACGTCTTTTGCACAACTGATATATCGGTTGCCCGTGAGCTACCGGGTCAGGCGCCGAAGAAGACCTCGGCCTCTTCGTAGCGCTCGGCCGGGACGGTCTTGAGCTCGGCCGTGGCCTCGGAGAGCTTCACGCGCACGATCTCGGTGCCGCGCAGCGCGACCATGGTGCCGAAGTCACCGGCGGCGACGGCGTCGACGGCGTGCAGGCCGAAGCGCGTCGCGAGCACGCGGTCGTAGGCGGTCGGCGTACCACCGCGCTGGATGTGGCCGAGGACGGCCGCGCGGGACTCCTTGCCGGTGCGGTCCGCGATCTCCTCCGCGAGCCACTGGCCGACACCGCCGAGGCGGACGTGGCCGAACGCGTCGCGCTCACCGGAGTGCAGCACCTCGGCGCCGCCCTCGGGGATCGCACCCTCGGCGACGACGATGATCGGCGCGAACTCGCTCTCGAAGCGGCGCTCGACGTGCTCGACGACCTTGTCGACGCTGAACGGGCGCTCCGGGACGAGGATGACGTTCGCGCCACCGGCGAGACCGGAGTGCAGCGCGATCCAGCCCGCGTGCCGGCCCATGACCTCGACGACGAGCGCACGGTGGTGCGACTCGGCCGTGGTGCGCAGGCGGTCGATGGCCTCGGTCGCGATGTGGACGGCCGTGTCGAAGCCGAACGTGTAGTCCGTGGCGCCGAGGTCGTTGTCGATCGTCTTCGGCACGCCGACGACGCCGATGCCGTCGTCGGTCAGGCGCTTGGCGACACCGAGGGTGTCCTCGCCGCCGATCGCGATGATGGCGTCGACGTTGTTCGCCGCGATGGTCTCGCGGATGCGGTCGACACCGCCCTCGACCTTGTAGGGGTTCGTGCGCGACGAGCCCAGGATCGTGCCACCGCGGGTCAGGATCTCCTCGACGTCCGCGAGGTCGATCGACTTGGTGAGGTTCTCGATCGGGCCCTGCCACCCGTTGCGGAACCCGACGATCTCCCAGCCGTGTGCCTTGATGCCCTTGCGGACCACGGCCCGGATCACGGCGTTCAGACCGGGGCAGTCACCACCGCCAGTGAGCACACCGATGCGCATCTGCTTCCCCATCTCTCGTGTTCTGTGTCACGCAGACTTTCACGAGCTGTATCGGTGCAGCAATGCGGGTCTCACTTACCGGACCGGAAAACCGGTTTTCTGCCGGTGTTCCTCGATCACCTTCCAGCGCGCGAGGTTGTGCCGCGCGTCGGCCAGGGCGTCGTGGGCGTCGGCGGGAGGGGCGGGCAGCTTGGGGCGGCCGACGTCGTCCCAGCGTTGCCGCAAGTCGCGGGTGAACCGGGGCAGGGCGCGCGGCAACGCCGGCATGGCGCCCCACAGCTGCGCCAGCGCCACGTGGTCGTAGGCGGCGAACCACGCCCACAGCTCGACGTCGTCGCGCGCGGCGTTGCGGGCGCCGAGGAAGTCGAGCAGGTCCTCGCGGATGCGGGCGCGGCTGCGCCACGCCTTGTCCGCGGGTGAGGGCAGCTGGTTGAGGACGTTCTGCCGCACCCACGGACCCGCGCGCTCGGGGTCGAACTCGGTGGACACGGCGTAGAACTCGCGGCCTTCCTCGTCGACCACACCGATCGACACCAGGTCGATCGTCACCCCGTCCTCGATGAACTCACAGTCGTAGAAGAACCGCACCGCGACACCCTAGGGTGCCGCTCAGCTCGCCTTCTTCTCGGGCACCCGGTCGGCCTTCCCGCCCTGCTCGGACGCGTTGCCGGGCAGCTCCTTGGCCTTGGCCGCGTAGACGTCGACGTACTCCTGGCCGGAAAGCTCCATGAGCGCGTACATGATCTCGTCGGTGATCGACCGCAGCACGAACCGGTCGCCGGACAGGCCCTCGTAGCGCGAGAAGTCGAGCGGCTTGCCGATCTTGATGCGGATCGGGTGCGGCTTCCACATCCTCGAGCCGATGGGGTTGGCCTTGTCCGTGCCGAACATCGCCACGGGGATGACCGGCGCACCGGACTCCAGCGCGATCCACGCGACCCCGACCTTGCCCTTGTAGAGGCGGGCGTCGGGCGAACGGGTGCCCTCGGGGTAGATGCCGAGCAGCTTGCCCTCGCGCACGATCCGCACACCGGTGTCGAGGGCGCCCTGCGCGGCGGAGGCGCTGGACCGGTCTATCGGCACCTGGCCGACGCCGGAGAAGAACCACTTCTGCAGCTTGCCCTTGATCCCCGTGCCGGTGAAGTACTCGATCTTCGCGGGGAAGGTGACCCGCCGCGACAGCATCAGCGGCAGGAAGAACGAGTCGGAGACGGCGAGGTGGTTGCTCGCCAGGATGGCGCCACCCTCCTTGGGGATGTTCTCGGCGCCCTCGATGATCTTCGGCTGGAAGAACAGCCGCAGAACCGGTCCCAGGAGGACGTGCTTCATCAACCAGTACAGCACTTTGGGAAGCGCCTCCCTAGACCCCGCGAACCTTGATCCCGGCAACCAGCCTACGGAGCCGACCGCTGCTCACACAACGAGTCCCGCGGTTGTGCGTCACGGGCGTGACTGAGCCGACTGCCGTAACCCGCAACACATCCGCTCCGTGCAACGATGAGGGGTCAGAGGGTTGCGGCACATGGAGAGGCTCTGGATGAACGCCCGGCGCGACTCGACCGACGGCCCCGAGAACGTCGACGAGCTCTTTGCCGAGATCGTCGCGGGTCTCGAGCGGGACGGGGTCGGCAAGGACTGGCTCGACCTCGACGAGGCGGGCACGGAGGACGTGAGGACGCGGACCGAGGACCGGGACGACCCGGCCGAGGACGTGCTCCCCGAACCGGAGGACGACGACCGCGACCGGTCCGAAGCCGACGACCACTACGTGCCGCCGGAGCCGCCGCCGTTCCCGGTGCTGCGCGCCTCGACGATCGTGGCGCTGCTGATCCTGGTGCTGGGCATCGTGCTGCTGGTGGCCCCCGGGCTCTTCGGGTTGCACGCGAGCCTGGGCACGCCGCTGTCGCTCGTGGCCCTGTGCGCGGGCATCGGCCTGCTGATCCTGCGCATGCGCAACACCCCGCCGCCGGACTCGGGCTGGGACGACGGCGCCCAGGTGTGACACCTCACGGCCGGGTCGATAACGGCGTGATAACGGCCACTCACACCTTCAGATAACGTTTCGGCGGTGCTTATGGTGCCGGCATGGACCAGATGCAGCACCTGATGATGGCCCGCGCCCTGGCGACCCTGGGCAAGAAGGACGCCGACCGCGCCAAGCGCCGCCGGCCGCGCATCCTGCGCGTGCTCGGCCGCTGACGCCCAGACCACCGCTTCTCCGAGCTGACGCAGGGGTCCCCCGCGAAGGGGGACCCCTTGCTTTCATTCTCCTCGCGAAGACCGACAGTCCCGCGGCCCTCGACAGGCAGAACCGGGCATTTCGGACCGAGTGTTCGCGGCGGGCGAACAGACCCCGACACGCTCGCCGCGACACTCCTCTCGCGATATATCAGCTGGCCTCAGCTAGCCCCACAGCTCTTGACTACCGCCGCAGCCAGTAACCAGACGCCGCCGAGCCCAAGCTGACCTGCTGCTTTGCAACGAGTCTTTTGACGACGTCCGCAAAAGACTCGTTGCAAAGGTGAGGCAAGTGGCGGTCAGTCGGAGGACGACGAGCGGTGCGGGTGGAGGGCGCTCGGCTTGTGGACGGCGTCGCGGCCGCTCTTGGCGCTGCGGACGCGGTACTGCGGCTCGTCCTCGGACGCCTTCACCTTGCGGCCGGCGGCCTGCTTCTCGGTGATGATCTCCTCCTCCACCTCGCCGTGGGTGCGGCTGCCGTGACTCGACCACTCGACCTCGTCGCCGGGCTTGTACGGGTGCTCGCTCATCGTCCGACCCTTCGTCGCGTTGCGTCGTTCGGCGTAACCACGGGTACCCGGCCGCCAGGGATCGACACGGAGGAGAGGACACGCACGTGGGTGACGAGGAGCAGACGCGCAAGGAGTTCGGCGAGGCCGTGAACATGACCGCGAGCCAGCTGGAGAAGTGGCTCGGCACCGCCGAGTCGAAGGAGGTCGGTGACAAGAGCGGCGGCGAGTCGACCGGGCACGCGTCCGGTCGCCGCATCGTCGCGCTGCTGCAGGCGAAGAAGGCCGACCTGACCGATGACGACTACGGGCACATGCGCAAGGTGGTCGGCTACGTGCACCGCCACCTCGCCCAGCGGCCCGACCAGCCCACCAGCGAGATCGAGAGCAGCCGGTGGCGCTACTCGCTCATGAACTGGGGCCACGACCCCCTGAAGAGCTGACTCAGGGGCGGTGGTGGTTGCGGGCCATCGACGACACCGTCTCGCGGGCCAGGGTCGCCGCACCGACGATGCCGGCGTCGTCGCCGAGCTGCGCGGTGCGGATCCTGGCCAGCGGGCGGTGACCGGCGCCGGTCACGACGGCGGCGTAGCGCTCGCGGGCGTCGTCGAGGAACAGCGGCGCCGACTCCGACACCCCTCCCCCGATGACGATCACCTCGGGGTCGTAGACGTCGGCGACCAGCGCCAGGCCCTCGCCGAGCCAGCGCGCCAGGTCGGCCATCGCGCGTTGCGCCAACGGGTCACCGTCGCGTGCGGCACCGGCGACCCGACGACCCGTCACGGCGCGTGAGTCGCCTGCGGCCTCACGGCCGAGCACGGTCGAGATGCCGGGGTGCTTGGCCAGCAGCTCCACGGCGGTCGCACTCAACGCCGTCCCGCTGCAGTAGCGCTCCCAGCAGCCGTTCTTGCCGCACGGGCACGGACGGCCGTCGGGCACCACGCGCAGATGACCGAGCTCGGGTGCAACGCCGTACGCGCCGCGGAACACCTCGCCGTCCAGCAGCAGGGCCGCGCCGATACCGGTCCCGATGGCCACCAGAACAGCGGTCTTGGCGCCGCGAGCGGCACCGAAGCGGTGTTCGGCCAGCGCGGCGGCGTTCGCGTCGTGTTCCAGCACGACGGGCAGGCCGAGGCGGTCGCTCATGCGGTCGGCGACGTTCATCTGCCGCCACGCCAGGTGCGGCGCGAACCGCACCGTGCGGCGGTCCGAGGCGATGAACCCGGCGACGGCGAGGCCGACGGCGTCCACCGCGTGCCGGGCCGCGACCTCTTCCACGGCGGCGACGAGCGCGTCTTCAAGTGCACGTTCGCCAGCGGGTGTCGGTGCGCGCGAGGTGTCGAGCACGGACCCACGCGCGTCCACGACACCAGCGCGCACACTGGTGCCCCCGATATCGACTCCGACGGTGAGCACTAGTCGGTCTTCCTGACGACCTTGATGTGCTGAACGCGCTGCCCGGCGTCAGCGGGTTCGGCCGGTTCGGCCGGTGCGGGCGTGCCCGGTTCGCGCAGAGCGGCCCGCAGCACCGCCACCAGCCCGGCGGCGTGCTCCGCGGCCTTCGCGGCGAGCTCGGAACGGTCGCCGCGCAGCAGTGCGACGCCGTTGCACACCGGGCACCAGCCGCACGTCTCCGGCGCGTGCGCGCCATCGCCCGCTTCGGCCACGCGCTGCAGCCACGGCTGCATGCGCTCGGCGGCGGTGTCGATGAGCAGCCGCAGCTCCTCGGCGAGCTTGCCGTTGTTCTCGGTCATGAAAAACTCCTGATCAGCGCCACGAGGTCAACGCCACAGCGCCGGGTCCGGCCGGAACCCCACCGTCACGCCGGCCGAGTCCATCTCCGCACCGGTCACGATGCAGCGCCTCAGCAACGAGGGCAGCGCCACGAGCCGACGCCGGCCATCGACGGTCAACGCCAGGTCGTCGCCCACGCGCGCAAGGTCCAGTTCCGTGTCATCGGCCAGCGGCAACGCGATCCGCAGCGAGTATCGGGCGTCGAGCCCGCGTCCGCTGCCCGACACCTCCAGCAGCGACTCCGACACCGCGGCACCGGGCAACGGGTCCTCGTCGCCGTACAGCTGCGCCGCGACCTCCAGCAACGCCGTCACGCCCACGGGTTCGGACGCGCGGTGGTCGACCGTGCGGATCTCGCCGATGCCGGTCAGCTCGGCGAGCACCGCGTCCTGCTCGTGCCGCCGGGTCCGCAGCCACGTGGCGGCCGCGCCGCGCGCCGGTCCCGGTGACGGCACCAGCCGGTTCGCGATCACGCTGTCGACCCGGATCCCCTGCAGCGCCAACGCGGTCAGCGTCCGCCGGGTCTCCGCGGCGACCACGCGTTCGGGCGTGAGCACCAGCCGCACCGAGCACGAGGACGGGTCCGCGAGCATCGACCGCAGCGCGTCCAGCCGCTCCGCCAGCCGGCTCAGCGCGTCCGCCGTCGCGTCCCACTTCTCGACGGTGCCGGTACCCGCGACACCGGCCAGCAGGCCGCGCACCACGCGCCGGTGCGTCGGGAAGAGCCTCTCCAGGTAGCCGGCGAACGCCTCGGGCAGCGACAGCAGCCGCAGCGTCTCCGCCGTCGGACCGCAGTCGACGACCACGACCTCCCACGGTCCGGCCGCGGCGAGCCTGCGCACCTCCGCCAGCGCGAGGAGCTCCTCCACGCCCGGCAGGACGGTCAGCTCCTCGGCGTCGAGCTCGTCGACCCCGGCGCCGGCCAGCACCGTGCGCAGGTGCCCGCGCAGGTCACCCCAGGCGTCGTCGACGAGTCCGCGGGGGTCGATCTGGCAGGCGAACAGGCCGCCTGCACCGTCCACTTCGGACGGGGCGGCACCCAGGCGCACGTCGAGCGCGTCGCCCAGGGAGTGCGCGGGATCGGTCGACACCACGAGCGCCTTGCGGCCGTGCGCCGCGAGCGTCGCCGCCGTCGCGGCGGCCAGGGTGGTCTTGCCGACCCCGCCCTTGCCGGTGAAGAGCAGGACCCGGCTCAAGCCGCCTTCTCCGCGCGCTTCTTGAGCTCCTTGAGCGCGGTGTCGAGGATCAGCTTCTCGGCCTTGCGGCGGAACAGCCCGATCATCGGGATCACCAGCTGCACCGACAGCGTGTAGGTGACCTTGGTGCCGGTCCCCGACGGCTCCAGCACGTAGCTGCCGTGCTGCGACTTCTGCATGGTGCCCTTGACGAGGTCCCAGCGCACCGAGAGGCCGTCGGGCGCCCAGTCGTACCTCAGCGTGTACTCGTCCTTCACGGGACCCTGGTCGATCGCGAACCGCACCTGCTCGGCGCGGCCGTCGTCGCGGGTGTCGAGGACCTCGACCTCCTTCATCCCGTTCGCCCAGTCCGGGTACGACGGGAAGTCCGCGATGATCGCCATGATCTTCTCAGGCGGCGCGTCGATGACGATGGACTGAGTGGACTCGTCGGCCATGGAACAGGAGGCTACTCGCGTCTTTACCAGTTGAGGACGTGAGGCTTGCCGCTGCGCTGGAAGTGCCCGACGTTGATGCACTCGGTGTAGCCGACGCGCACCCGGCGGGCCAGCGGCTGGTGCACGTGCCCGAACACCGACCAGCGCGGGCGTTCCCGCACGATCTTGTCCAGCGCCGGCCGCGAGCCCCACTCCGGGCGGCGCGCGACGACGTCGTAGGTCAGGTCGGGGACCTGCGGCGGGATGTGCGTGCACAGCACGTCGACCTCCCCCATCCGGTCCAGCGCGGCCGCCATGTCCTGCTCGGTGCGCAGGTACGGGAACCACGGCGCGTCGGGGTTGCGCACGTGTCCCGGCATGAGCAGCCCGCCGCCCGCGAACCCGAACCGCAGCCCGCCGATCTCCACCGCGGCGCCGTCGACGACGTGCACGCCGTCGCGGGCGAACCGCGACCACAGGTGCGGACTGTCCACATTGCCCGGTGTCGCGTACGTCGGCGCGGACATCGCCCCGAACAACGCGTGGTACTGCTCCAGCACCGCTTCCTCCACGACCGCGCGGGCGTCGTCCAGACCGTCCCACAGGGACCGGACGTAGCCCGCGGTGTCGGCGCGCCGGGTGCCGCGGCGCAGCTCGGCGAAGACCCCGACCTTCTCCGGGCCGAACACGCGGCCCATGATGCCCTTGGAGTGGTCGTAGTAGTCCACGAAGTCGATGAGGTCGCCCAGCACGACGAGCGCGTCCGCCCCGTCACCGGCACGCGCCAGCGCCTCCGCGTTGCCGTGCACATCCGAAACCACGTGAACCCGCACGGTCCCAACCTAGTTCAACGGGCGCACCGGGGTTTCACGAGACACGTGCCACTGTCGATCACCCGGCCGGAGGGCAGCCGGCCGGACGGCCGTCCTCCAGGGTCAGCTTGAGGCCGAGTGCCACGGACTTGGCGGCGAGCTGGCGGCGTTGCACCTCACGGCGCGCGCTGCGCGGGGTGAGCGACCCGGCGGGCGGATCAGCGCGGAGGAAGTAGTGCAGCAGGGTGCCGTCGAGCATCGGCTCGAGCCAGACCTCCATGGTGCCCACGAGCGCGCCGCCCACCGTCCAGCGCAGGCCCTCCTGGCCCCGGTCTGCGTAGACGTCGAGCTCCAGGTCCGGCCAGAACGCCCGCCACGACGACGGCACGGAGAAGGCTGCGGCGACCACGCTGGGCGGGACCGCCAGGAATGTCTCGTCGACGACGTCCACACTGGCCATGGGGTCAAAAGGTAACGGAAGGGCGTACCAACCTTTGTATCGCCGGAATCACACGCTAAGTTTCCCCACCAGTAACAAATCATCGTACGGAGGTTGACGTGCGCGAGTTCAGCGTCCCCGCCACCGCCGCAGTGGCTCCTGAGGAGAACCTCACCGACATGGTGTGGGCCAACGCGGAACGGTTCGGCAACGCCGTCAGCTTCCGCAGGCAGGTCGACGGCACCTGGGTCGACATCACCGCGCGGGACTTCGCCGCGCAGGTGATGGCGGTCGCCAAGGGCATGATCGCCGCCGGCCTGGAGCACGGCGACCGCGTCGGCCTGGTGTCGAAGACCCGCTACGAGTGGTCGCTGCTCGACTTCGCCATCTGGGCGGCGGGCGGCGTGGTCGTGCCGATCTACGAGACCTCGTCGGCAGGCCAGATCCAGTGGATCCTGTCCGACTCGGGCGCGAAGGCGGTGTTCGTCGAGGCCGCGCAGCACCGCGCGCTGGTCGACGAGGTCGTCGGCACGCTGCCCGAACTGCGGCACGTGTGGCAGATCGAGGGCTCCGCGCCCGCCGTCGACGAGCTGACGGCGCTGGGTGCCGAGATCACCGACGAGCAGGTGCACGAGCGCCGCGGCCAGGTGAAGGCGGACGAGACGGCGACGCTCGTCTACACCTCCGGCACCACCGGCCGCCCCAAGGGCTGCACGCTGACGCACCGCAACCTGCTGTCCGAGGTGCGGTCGGCGCTGTCGCGGTTCCCGGAGATCCTCGCGGCCGGCAACTCGCTGCTGCTGTTCCTGCCGCTCGCGCACATCCTGGCGCGTGCCCTGTACCTCGCGTGCGTGTACTCGCGTGCCACGCTGGGCCACACCGCGGACGTGCAGAACCTCGTCGGCGACCTCGGCCAGTTCCGCCCGACGTTCGTCGTCGCGGTGCCGCGCGTGTTCGAGAAGGTCTACAACGGCGCCAAGCAGAAGGCGCACGCCGGCGGCAAGGGCAAGATCTTCGACGCCGCCGAGGCCACCTCGGTCGCCTACAGCCAGGCGCTCGACGACGGCGGCCCCGGCTTCGGCCTGCGGGTCAAGCACGCCGTGTTCGACAAGCTGGTGTTCTCGAAGCTGCGCGCCGCGCTCGGTGGCCGCGCGGTCGCCGCAGTGTCCGGTGGTGCGCCGCTGGGCGACCGGTTGTCGCACTTCTTCCGCGGCGCGGGCATCCCGGTCTACGAGGGCTACGGCCTGACCGAGACGTCGGCGGCGGCGTGCGTGACGTTCAAGGGCCAGGAGAAGGTCGGCACGGTCGGCCTGCCGGTGCCCGGCACGTCGGTGCGCATCGCCGAGGACGGCGAGATCCTTATCAAGGGCGACATCGTCTTCACCGGCTACTGGAACAACGAGGCCGCCACCGAGGAGGCGCTGGAGGACGGCTGGTTCCACACCGGTGACATCGGCGAGCTCGACGGCGAGGGCTTCCTGAGGATCACCGGGCGCAAGAAGGAGATCATCGTCACCGCCGGTGGCAAGAACGTCTCCCCCGCACAGCTCGAGGACCGCATCCGGGCGCACCCGCTGATCTCGCAGTGCATGGTCGTCGGCGACAAGCAACCGTTCATCGGCGCGCTGATCACGATCGACCCGGAGTTCTTCCCGGCCTGGAAGGAGTCGCACGGCAAGCCGGCCTCGGCCGAGGTGCCCGACCTGGTCGAGGACCCCGACCTGCTGGCCGAGATCCAGGCCGTGGTGGACGAGGCGAACAGGTCGGTGTCCAAGGCGGAGGCGATCCGCAAGTTCCGCGTGCTGCCGGTGGACTTCACCGAGGCCGGTGGCGAGATGACGCCGTCGCTGAAGCTGAAGCGGTCGGTCGTGGCGAACACGTACGCCTCCGACATCGACGCGATCTACGCGAAGTAGGTCCTGAACAGCGCGAAAGGCCCAGGAGCTGGAAGAGAGCTCCTGGGCCTTTCGACCCCCAGCGATCGTGATCCGCGAACTTCCGCGGAACCCGAGAAGTGTTGTTGCCCCGGCCCCCCGACCGGGACGAGTAGAAGACTGCCGGACGGCGCTGACGTATCGCTGACGCGCCGATGTCACTCGGCGACAGCGCGCTAATAGGCTGTGAGTGAGACGGGATCATCCGGCGCGCGTAGGGGGAAGGCAATGACCTCGGGTCCGCAGTTCCGGCTGCTCGGCCCGATGGAGGTGCGCCTGGGCGACTCCGCCGTCCTGCTCCGCGCCGGCAAGCACCGGGCGTTGCTCGCGGCGCTGCTGCTGCGGCCCAACCGCGTGGTGCCCGTGACGGAACTGGTCGAGCACGTGTGGGGTGACGCGCCGCCCGCGCGGACGCGGGGCACGTTGCAGACGTACGTGATGCGGTTGCGTGCCGCACTGGGCGACCCGTCGCTGATCCAGACCGCCGCCGACGGCTACCGGATGCGCGTCGACCCGTTGGCCGTGGACGTCCACCGGTTCGCCGACGCGGCGGCACGCGGACGAGCGGCGGCGGCGAACGACCTGGTCGAGGCGCGGAAAGCGTTTGCTGAAGCGTTGGAGCTGTGGCGCGGGCCGGTGCTGTCGGACGTGCCTTCGGAGACGTTGTACGCCGAGCACGCGCCGCGGTTGACCGAGCTGCTGATGACCGTGCACGAGCAGCGGGTCGACGTGGAGCTCGCGCTGGGCAACCACGCGGACCTGGTGCCGGAGCTGTTCGCGCTGACTCGGGACCACCCGTTGCGCGAGCGGTTCTGGGGGCAGCTGATGCTCGCGCTGTACCGCAGCAGCCGGCAGGCGGAGGCGCTGGAGGCGTTCCGGCAGCTCGACCGGACCCTGGACGAGCAGCTCGGGATCGACCCGTCGGCCGAGCTGCGGGCGTTGCACCAGGCGATCCTGGTCCGCTCACCCGAGCTCGCGGCACCGGTGCCGGAGCGGGCACCCGACCGCGCGCCGCCGTCACCGCTGCAGCTGCCGGCGGACACCCCGGACTTCACCGGGCGGGAACGGCACGTCGAGCGGATCACGGCGCTGGTCACCGGGGCACTGGGCAACGCGGTGCCGATCGTGACGCTGGCGGGGCCACCGGGGGTGGGCAAGACGACGCTGGCCGTGCGGGTGGCGCACGTGCTGCGGGACCGGTTCCCCGACGGGCAGCTGTACGTCGACCTGCGCGGATACGCGCTGGGCCCGCCCGCGGACGGGGTGGACGTGCTGTCGCGGTTCCTGCGGGCGCTGGGCGTGCCGCCGGACGAGATCCCACCGGACGCGGACGAGCAGAGCACGATGCTGCGGTCGTTGCTGTCGGGCCGGCGGGTGCTGCTGGTGCTCGACAACGCCTCCGCGCCCGACCAGGTGCGGGCGCTGCTGCCGGGGACGGCGTCGTGCCCGGTGATCGTGACCTCGCGCGACGACCTGCGCGGGCTGATCGCCATGAACGGCGCGCGGACCGTGCCGGTGGACGTGTTCACGCCGGGCGAGTCGGTGGCGTTGCTGGAGAAGCTGCTGGGACCGGGTGAGCACGCGGAGCTGGCCGCGCGGTGCGGGCACCTGCCGCTGGCGCTGCGGGTGGCGGCGGCGTACCTGGCCGGGCGCGACGACGTGACGATCTCGGGTTCGCCGATCGAGCTCGCCTACGCCGCGCTGCCACCGGCGCCGCAGCGGTTGTTCCGGTTGCTGTCGCTGGTGCCGGGACCGGACTTCACCGCGGAGGCCGCGTCCGCGCTGGCCGACGTGGACGCCGAGGGCCTGCTGACGGTGCTGGTGATCGCGAACCTGGTGGTGTCGCCCGCTCCGGGTCGCTACCGGTTCCACGACGAGCTGATGCACTACGCGGCGTCGCTGCGGGCGGAGCTGGACACGCCGGCCGAGCAGCAGGCGGCGCTGACGGCGTTGCTCGACCACTACGTGCGCGGCGCAGAACGCTGCGCCGAGCTGCTCTACCCCGGCATCCTGCGGCTGCCGTCGACGGCGTCGGGCCCGGTGCCGCGGATCTCGACGCAGGCCGACGCGCTGGCGTGGCTCGACGCCGAACGCCCGAACCTGACCGCCGCCATCCGGCACGCCGCCCTGCACGGCCCGGCCCCCGTGGCGTTCCAGCTGGCCGACGCGCTGCGCGGCTACCTGTGGATCGGCCAGCACGTCGGCGAATGGCTCGCGACCGCCCACCACGGCCTGCAGGCCGCCCAGGCGTCCGCGCACCGCCCGGCGGAGGCGGCGATGCACGCGAACCTCGGCACCCTCTACCTGCGGCTCGGTGAGTACGCGCGGTCCGTCGACCACCACAGCCGGGCCGTGGAGCTGTACCGCGCGCTGGGCGACAAGGACGCCGAGGCGGGCGTGCTGAACAACCTCAGCCTCGTCTACCGCCGCTCCGGTCAGCTCGGTGCCGCGAAGGACGCCCTGCTGCGGTGCCTGGAGATGCTGCGCTCGGAGGACAGCGTCAGCACGGGCCTGTACAACCTCGGTCAGCTGGCCGTCGAGCTGGGCGAGGTCGACGAGGCCGTGGAGCACTTCACCCAGGCCCTGGCGCTGGCGCCCAACGCCGACGGCCACACCTACCTCGGCATGGCGCTGCGCCTGCAGGGCCGTCACGACGAGGCCCGCGCTCACCTGACCCGTGCCCTGGAGATCGGCAACGTCCCCGCCGGCGAGGCCGAGACCCTGGAGAACCTCGCCGCCCTGGAGCTCGCCGAGGGCAACGCCGACCTCGCCCTCTCCCTCGCCTCACGCGCGCTGGCGCTGGTCGCTGACGGCGGTGACCAGCAGGTGGCGGCGTCGGTGCGGATCACGCTCGGCGAGGTCCACCGGGCGCTGGCCCAGCTCGACGGGGCCGTGGAGTACCTGGACCAGGCGCTCGCGACGGCCCGGCGCATCGGGTACGCCTCCGGCGAGGTGCGGGCGTTGATCGTGCTGGCGGCGGTGCGGCGCGACCTCGGGTCGGACGTGGAAGCTCGCTCGGCTGCCGCTGAGGCGATCCGGCGCAGCACCGAGCTAGGTCTGCACGCCCTGGAGACGCGAGCTCGCGCGCTCAGCTGAGACGCGCCGGCGCCAGCGAGCTGAGCTCAGCTGAAACGCGCCGGACCCAGCGAGCTTCAGCTCAGCGAGCTGGAGCTTGGTGAGCTGAAGCTTGGTGAGCTGGAGCTTGGCATGAGCTGAGCTTGGCGCGAGCTATCGCGCCATATCCCATATCCAATACATCAGTCTGCTGACGACGGTTAGCTGCTGATGACAACGTTGTCATATGTGACCAGCTGAGCATTGCCGCCCGTAGCTAGGCGATATATCGGGTATTGGATATGGCATATCGGATATCGGTCAGCCGATGAGCTGCTGGAGCCGGTGGGCGAGCTGGTCCCACTGCCAGTGGGTGCTCACCCAGTCCCGGCCGGCGCGGCCCATCTCGGTGGCCATAGCGGGGTCGGCGAGCAGGGCGGCGACCTTGGTGGCGACGTCGTCGACGTCGCGGCCGTCGACGACGTTGCCGGTGATGCCGTCGCGGACCGTCTCGGGTGCGCCGCCGGACCGTCCGGCGACGACGGGCAGACCGGTCGCGGACGCTTCGAGGTAGACGATGCCGAGGCCTTCGACGTCGAGGCCGCGGCCACGGGTGCGGCAGGGCATCGCGAAGACGTCACCGGCGTTGTAGTGGGCCGGCAGCTCCTCCCACGGCACCGAGCCGGTCAGCACGACGTTGCCCGCCTGGCCGGTTTCGGCGACGAGGGCGTCGAGCTTCGCGCGGTAGGGGCCGCCGCCGACGATCAGCAGGGCCGCGTCCGGCACGGAGCGGCGGATCAGCGGGAGCGCGCGGATGAGGACGTCCTGACCCTTGCGCGGCACGAGGCGGGACACGCAGACGACGACCGGGCGGTCGCCGAGGCCGTAGCGGCGGCGGAGCTCCGCGCGTGCGGCCGGGTCGGGGCGGTAGAGGTCCGTGTCCACACCGGACGGCAGGTGTTCGAGGGCGGCGAGCGGGCCGAACGCCGCCGCGAAGCGGGAGCGGGTGTAGCGGCTGACGTAGGTCACGACGTCCACACCGGATCCGATGGTGCGCAACGCCTGGCTGGCCACGGGCAGCATCGACCAGCCGACCTCGTGGCCGTGGGTGCTCGCGACCGACCGGCTCAGGCCGAGGCGCGGTGCCAGCAGTGCGAGCGGGGCGGCCGCGCCGAACCAGGCGGCGTCGCACGACTCGGTGCGCGCGATGGCACGGGCGCGGCGCAGCACGTCGGGGGTCGGCAGCATCAGCGACGTCGGGTGCCGCACGACGGGGAACGGCTGGCGCGCGTCGAACTCGGCGTCGCCCTTCCACTTCGGCGCGTAGACCACGAGCGAGTCGGCGGGCAGGCGGGTCGCCAGTGCGTGCAGGTAGGCCTGGATGCCACCGGGGCGGGGCGGGAAGTCGTTGGTCACCAGCAAGGTTCGGCGCACGGACCAACGCTATCCGATCGTGGTCCGCAGGAAGTCGCGCCAGTCCGCCACGTCCACGGCGCGGGCGTCCACAGCGGACAGCGAAGCGTTGCGCAGGAAGAACTCGACGACGCCGCGCTCCCCCAGCCGCGACTGCAGGTACACCACGACCGAGTACGCCTGCTGGTAGGCGAGGTCGCGGCCGGGGCCGGTGAAGTCGGTGGGCAACGCGGACACGTCGGCCGTCAGCAGCGGCGCCGCCTCCCGCAGCGGCAGCCCGGTCGCCTGGAACGCCACCCAGTCCGCGAACCCCTCCACCAGCCACAGCGGCGCCGAGTCCGACGTCTGGTCGCGGGTCGCGACGTGGGTGATCTCGTGCCGCAGCAGCACGCCCAGCTCCAGGTCCGACAACGGCGCCACCCGCACCCGGTTGAGCACCACCCGTTGTGCGGCGCCGTCGCGGATCGCGATGCCGGCCATGTCCTTGAACGCCGGCCCGACCAGCGACACCAGCTCGGCGTCCGAGGCGGGGATGACGACGTCGACGCGCCGCGACCAGCTCAGCCCACGACCGATATCCAATACATTGGATACGGCTGCTACCGCTTCGTCGAGCAACCCCTGCACCCGCGCCGCCAGCTCCCCGTCACAGGAACTGCTGGTCACCGTGCCCATCGCCGCCGACCGCGAGGTTGCTGTGCAATCGGGTGTTGCGGTCGACGGCAACTCAACGGCGCTGGGGTGCAACGCCACGTTGAGGCTGAGCAGGAACGTGACGACGACCAGCACCGCCAACACCGTCCTGAAGCGCCTCACGCGCGCAACGCTAGCCGTCGATGCGACGAATGGCCGCGATGGGCCCGATGGCGTCGATCGGCGCGATCTTCACCGGCTGCCCCTCGGTGGAGGCGTGCACAGCGCGCGCGTTGTCGACCGCCATGGCCACGTGCGAGCGGCTGGCGTAGTAGATGATCAGGTCACCGGCTCGGACGTCGGAGCGCGACACCGCGCGTCCGACCGAGGCCTGTCCCCCGGACGTGCGGGGCAGGGCCACGTTCGCAGCGGCGTACGCCTTCATCGTGAGCCCGGCGCAGTCCCACTGGTCGAGCCCGGTGGCGCCGTAGCGGTACTCGTCCCCGCGCTGCTCCAGCGCGAACTGCAGCGCGATCCCGGCGGCACCACCCGGCACGCTGACCCGCGACCGGTCGCCCGGATCCCGCAGCTGCTGCACGACCGGCGCGGGCAGCCGTGCCAGTGCCGTGCGCACCTCGTCGACCTGGCCCTGCAACGCCCGCTTGCGGGCCTCCAGGTCGGCCTTCAGCCGTTCCGCCGCCTCGGTGGCCGCGGCGGCACGCGAGCGCGCGTTCTCCGCCACCTGGTGGGCCTGCCGCGCCTTCTCCACCGCGCCGGACAGCCGCGCGAGCGAGTCGGCCTTGTCCTCGGCCAGGATTCGCATCATCTCGAGCCGCAGCAGGAAGTCCTGCTGCGAGTCCGCGACGAGCAGCGCGGAGAGCTGGTTGAACCGCGCGCCCTCGAACGACGCCTCGGTCAGCAGGTCGACCTGGCCGCGGAAGCCCTCCTCGTCGGCCTTGGCCTGCACCTCGATCTGCTGCGCCGCCGCGACGTCCGCCGTGGCGCGTTCGAGCTCGGCCCTGCGCAGCGTGAGGTCCTCCTGCGCGCGCAGCACCTCCTCGTTCAGCTTGGTCGCCTGCTCGGTCAGCTGGGCGTACCTGCGGGCGGGGTCGGCGGGTTGCGCTGCCGAGGACACCGCCGGGGCGGCGCAGCAGAGCAGCACGACAACCAGAGCACCGCGGGTGAGCTTGCGCGACAGCACGTCGCCGATCCCCTTCGCGTCACACAGTTCCAAGATCGACGCGAGCAGGCTACCGCGTGACTAAACGCGACCGAGCCGGGCCAGCAACACCGCGGACGGCACCGGGTGCGCACCACGCCGGCGCACCGAGTCGGCGACCGCGCGATCCGACGTCACCACCACCACCGGCCGCCCCTCCGGCTCGGCGGTGACCAACGCGCGAATGACGTCATCAGCGAGAACACCGGGATCGCTGAAGAGCACCCGCACGCCGCGAGGCGCCGCCGCGGGCACGGCGACCACTCCGGCGCCGTCGAACACCAGCGTCACCTCGGCACCGGTGCGCGCGGCGAGCACCGCGAGCTGGTGCACGAGCCGGTCGCGCTGATCGGACAACGACAGCTCCGGGTAACCGGTCTTCGTGACGTTGTAGCCGTCCACGACGAGGTGCACGGCCGGCAACGCCAGCAACCGGTCCAGCGCCGCCGGGTCCTCCACCCGTCCCACCGCGCCCTGCGACGCCGACGCACCGCGCACGAGGTCGGCGGGACGCGGTCCGGAGCCGCCCAGCGCCAGCTCCCGCCGCAGTCCCGTCACCGCGCCGTCGAGGGTGTCCACGAGCAGCGCGAGCCGCACCTCGTCGGCCTGCCGGGCCTCCCGCGCCGACTGCCGGGCGACCTCGGCGTCCGCGATCGCCCGTTGCGCCTTGCCCCGCTCGGTCTCCGCACGTTCCCGTTCCCGGTCGCGCTCCGCGGTCAGCCGCTTGAGCTCCTCGGCCGTGCGTTCCCGCACGCGTTCGACCTCGGCCGCCGCCGCCTCGGCCGCGTCCTTGGCCTCGCGCAGCTTCACGCCCTGTTCGCGCAACCGCTTGCGCAGCCGTTCCAGCTCGACCTCGGCGTCCGCGCGCACGCGTTCGGCGGCGCCGTCGAGCTGGCTGCGTTCGGCGCGCAGCCGTTCGAGCTCGCCCTCCAGCCGTTCCGAGCGCACGACCGCCGCGTCCCGCTCGGCCCGCAGCGTCGCGTCGCCGACCCGCCGCGACACCAGCTCCACGTAGTGCGGTGCGACCTCGTCCCCGGTCAGCACGGCGGCCGCGGCGGCGGCCACCGGGTCCGGCGAGGTCACCTCCAGCGTCGATGGCCGGTTCTTGCGCAGCCACTCCACGACGGCGGTGCGGAAGTTCGCCGAGTCGCGCAGCCCGGCCACGACCTGTGCGCCGCCGAGCCGGGCGCGTTTGGTCGGCGCGAACTTGGCCACGGGCCGCAGGTGCTGCGGCACGTCGACCTTCGCCATCTCCCCGAGGGCGTCGGCGCCGAGCTCCGCGAGCCGCATCCGCAGCGGCTCCGGCAGCGCACCCCAGTCCACAGTGGACTCGCCCACCTCGTCGGCGGGCGGGTCGTACTCGGGCTCGGGCATCGGGTCTGGCACCGTTACAGGCTAGAGCCCCCGCGCTTGAGCAGCGCACGGACATCTCCGGCCTCCGGCACGCCGATCTCCTCGAAGATCGCCAGGGCCTGCTCCCACGCGCCTTCGCGACCGTGTCCGAGCACCTGCAGTGAACGGGCTTCACCGAGTCGGCAGCCGTTACGTCGATGCAGGTCAACGGCCTCCTGGGCGAACTTCAGCGCCCGGTCGGGATCATCGGCCAGGTGCAGCGTCGCCAACGCGGTCAGCGCCGTGCCCTCGATCAGGCCGTAGCCGTGCTCCCGTGCCATGGCCAGCGCCTGGTGCAGGTGTTCGGCGCGGCCCGTTGCCCTTCCGAGACCCGCGAGCGCCTGCGCCTCGCCGTGTTTGTAGCCGATGCGCTGGGCAACGGACACCGCACGCCGGTACTCCTCCTCCGCGGCCGGATCACCGAGCCGCAGCAGCGCGGCGCCGATGCTGTGCCGTGCGTCGACCTCGCCGCCGGGGTCGTTCACCTCCAGGGCGATCTGCAACGCCTCCCGGCCGGCCTCCACCGCCAGGTCGAGCCGCCCGGCCTCGCGGTGCACGGCGGAGACGTCGTCGAGCAGGTACGACTCCAGGCCGCGCTGGCCCAGCGCCCTGATGTCCACCAGCGCCTGCTCGAACGTCACCACCGCCTCGTCCAGCCGCCCCAGGTCGCGCAGCGCACAGCCCAGCTCGGCGATCGGGCGCCCGTTCTTCACGCCGATCTGCTGGTAGAGCGCGAAGGACCGGCGGTGGTGTGCCTCGGCGTCCCGCAATCGGCCGCGCATCCAGCACGTGGACCCGAGCTGGGACAACGCGTGCGCCTCCCGCCGCAGCTGCCCCAGCTCGTGGCTGAGCTCGGCGACCCTGAGGTAGCTCTCGGCGGCGCGGTCGGTGTCGCCGACCTCGCGGGAGACGTGGCCGAGGACCGTGAGGAACCGGAGCGTGCCGGCGGGCCAGTCGTCGCGTTCGGCCAGGTCGAGCGCCTGCTGGACCAACCCCAGCGCTTCGCTGGAACGACCGGAGTACATGCGTGCGATCGCCTCGCTCGCGAGTGCCGCCGCCTCGCCGCGCATCTCCCCCTCTTGCCGTGCGGACGCAAGCCCGGCCTCGCGCACCACGGCCCAGCTCGCGTGATCACGGCGTGCGGCGAAGAAGCTGTGCGTCGCGTCGGCGAGCCGCCAGGCGAACGGACCGGTGGCGGCGATCGCGACGAGGTTGGTCTTCTCGGCGACCAACCAGGCCAAGGCCTCCGCCGACGTCTCGAACGTGCGGCCGTCCGTTGCCTCGAACAGCACGTCGTCGGCGACGTAACACATGCGCGAGGCGTTGGCCGCTGTACCGATGTGCCACAACGCCAGCCGTGCGCGCAGTGCGTTCGTCTCCTCCTCCGTCAGCAGATCACGTGCGTACAGGCGCACGAGGTCGTGGAGGTGATAGCGATCACCTTGGCGTTCCACGAGGTTCGCCGTGACCAGCTGGTCGAGGCCGGTGCCGAGCAGTGCGGCCACCTCGGCCGTGAAGTCGTGACCGGCGATGGCGCCCAACCGCCTGAACAGCTCTTGTGCTGCTGCGGGCAGCGAACGGAACGAGAGGTCGAGTGCTGCGCGCACGGCGAGACGTTCGTCGTCGTCGACTCGCAACGCCGCGAGCCTGCCTTCTTCTTCGCGCAGCTCGTCGACCAGGTCCGCGACCGATCCGGTGGCGTTCGCCGCGGCGATCCTCAGCGCGAGCGGGAGGTGGCCGCACAACCGGGCCAGCTCGGGCAGCTCGGGTGCGTCGCCGAGCATGCCGCGCAGCAGCGCGACGGCCTCCTCCGGCGCCATGACGTCCAGCAGCACCGGCCACGCGTCGAGACCGGAGAGCCGGTTGCGGCTGGTGATCACGACGCGGCAGCCCTCCGCGCCGGGCAGCAGCGGTGCGACCTGGGCGGCGGTCGCGGCGTTGTCCAGCACGACCAGCATCCGCCGGTCGCGCAACAACATGCGGTAGAGGTCGGTCTGCTGCTCCAGCTGCTGCGGGATGCGCGGCCCGGCGATGCCCAGTGCGCGCAGGAACCGCGCCAGCACGTCGCCGGGCGGCAACGGCGGGGTGTCCCGGTCGAAGCCGCGCAGGTTCGCGTAGAGCTGGCCGTCGGGGAACTGGTCGGCGACCGTGTGCGCGTGGTGCAGCGCCAACGCCGTCTTGCCGACGCCTGCTGTGCCGTCGATCGCGGTGATGACGACCGTTCGCCCGATGGCGCCGAGCTCGGCCAACGCGGACGCACGGCCGGTGAAGTTCGGCAGGTCCGCGGGGAGCTGGTGCGGCACAACGCGCTGGGTCGGCTCCGGTGTGACGCCCCGCAGCTCACGCGGGCGTTGGCGGTGCGGGTAGCGGTCGACCAGGTCGGCCAGCTCGGCGGAGACGTCCTCGCCGAGGCGCAGCCGGCGTTCCAGGTGGTCCTCGACGACCTCCAGGCGCTCCTCCTCCAGTGCGGCGCGGACATCGCTCCACGGCGGGGCCGCGGGCAGGTCCGCGAGGGGTTCCTGCTGCCACAACGCCAGCGCTGCTTCGAACAAACGGGCCGCTGCCGCGTCGTCGTCCAGAGCGCGCGCGTTCGCGACGAGGTGGCGGAAGTGGTGCAGATCGACGTCGTCAGGTCCTGCTTCGAGCACATAGCCGTCTGCGCGCGTGGAGACCACTATGCCGTCCAGCGCCTGCCGCAACCGGAAGACGTGCTGGTGCAGCGCGTTGACGTGCATGGGCTTCTCGTCGGCACCCCACATCGACTCGATCAGGCGTTCCGACCGCACCACGTGGCCGGGCTGCAGGGCGAGCGCCGCGAGCAGCGACCGCTGCCGGACGCTGAGGGGCAGGCCGGAAGGTCCCAGGAGCGTGATCCGCACACCGGTGAGGCTAGCTCCAAAAATTGTCAGACCCCGTCGCTAACGTCACCGGGGTGACCGGTCAACTGTCCTTCGACGAGCTCGGGACGCCGCTGCGCGACACGACGTTCGTCGTCTTCGACCTGGAGACGACGGGAGGGAGCGCCGAGCAGGACGCCGTCACCGAGATCGGCGCGGTGAAGGTGCGCGGCGGCGAGGTGATCGGCGAGTTCGCCACGCTCGTCGACCCCGAGCGCGGCATCCCGCCGCAGGTCGCGCAGCTGACGGGGATCACGCAGCTGATGGTGACCGGTGCGCCCCGGATGCAGACGGTGCTGCCCGCGTTCCTGGAGTTCGCGGCCGGAGCGGTGCTGGTCGCGCACAACTCCGGGTTCGACGTCGGGTTCGTCAAGGCGGCGTGCGAGCGGCAGGGCTACCGGTGGCCGAAGCCGCCGGTGGTGTGCACGGTGCGACTGGCGCGACGGGTGCTGAGCCGCGACGAGGCGCCGTCGTGCCGCCTGTCGGCGCTGGCGGACCTGTTCCACACGCGGACCCGGCCGACGCACCGGGCGCTGGCCGATGCGCGCACCACGGTCGAGGTGCTGCACGCGTTGCTGGAGCGCGTGGGCAACGTGGGGGTGCACTCGCTGGAGGAGCTGCTGGCGTACCTGCCGGAGGTGACGCCGGAGCAGCGCCGCAAGCGCTCCCTGGCCGCGCACCTGCCGTCGGTGCCCGGCGTGTACCTCTTCCGCGGGCCCAAGGAGGAGGTGCTGTACGTCGGCACGGCGTCGGACCTGCGGCGGCGGGTGCGGCAGTACTTCACCGCGAGCGAGGGCAGACGCCGGCTGCGCGAGATGGTCGCGCTCGCGGTGCGGGTCGACGCCGTCGAGTGCGCTCATTCGCTGGAGGCCGAGGTGCGCGAGCTGCGGCTGCTGCGCGCGCACCGCCCCGCGTACAACAAGAGGTCGAAGAACCCGCACCACGCGTGGTGGCTGGTGCTGACCGACGAGCCGTTCCCCCGGTTGTCGCTGGTCCGCACCCCGCGCGACGGTGCGCTGGGCCCGTTCCGCACCCGCCGTGCGGCCGAGTCGGTGGCGGACGCGCTGCTCGACGCCGTGCCGCTGCGGTCGTGCACGCTCAAGATCCCGGCCACGAACCAGCGCGCCTCGCCGTGCGCCCTGGCCGAGCTCGGCCGCTGCCAGGCCCCCTGCGCAGGCCGGCAGACCGTGGAGGAGTACTCCCCCGCCGTCGTGGCGGTGCGCGACCTGGTGGTGGGCCGCAGCGCGGACCCGTTGCGCGGTCTCGCGGAGCAGCTCGGCTCCCTGGCCACTGCCGAGCGCTTCGAGGAGGCCGCCACCCGCCGCGACCGCCTCGCGGGCCTCGTCCGCTCGCTGGACCGCGCCCAGCGCCTCGCCGCGCTGGCCGCCCTGCCGCAGCTCGTGGCCGCCCGCCCGGACCGCGACGGTGGCTGGGAGTTCTCGGTCGTCCGCTACGGCCGGCTGGCCTCGGCCGGTGTCGCCCGCCGCGGCACCCGCCCGATGCCGGTGGTCGACGCGCTGGTGGCCTCGGCGGAGACGGTCATCCCGACCGCGGGCCCGTTGCGCGGTGCGCCGCCGGAGGAGACCGGGGTGGTGCTGCGCTGGCTCGACCAGCCCGGTACCCGCCTGGTGTACGCGGACGAACCGTGGGCCTCACCGGCCGGTGCGGCGGCGGCATGGGTGCCGTGGGCTGAGCAGGCGTCAAGCGCACGCCCGCTGGTGGACCGCTGGCACTGAGGCGGTCCGGTGCGCGGGAGGTCGGTGTCGCGGGAGCGTGCGGAGTTCGTGGCGCTCGCGATCAGCGGGTAGGGCAGACTACGGGTGCTTTGGTACCCGTAGTGAGACCCGAGGAGGACGCCGTGGTCACCGCCATCGTGCTGATCCAGGCCGCCGCCGAGCGCATTCCCGAGGCGGCGCAGGAGATCGCCGACATC
The DNA here is from genome assembly GCF_055608075.1 of Lentzea sp. NPDC036949. NCBI lineage: Bacteria > Bacillati > Actinomycetota > Actinomycetes > Pseudonocardiales > Pseudonocardiaceae > Lentzea > Lentzea sp. NPDC036949. The sequence continues at coordinate 1,503 of NZ_JBVJRA010000021.1, read as the reverse complement.
GACGGAGTCACGGAGGTGTACTCCTGCGCCGGTGACGTGGACCTGATCGCGCTGGTCAAGGTCAGCAAGCACGAGGACCTCGCCGCGCTGGTGCCGGGCAAGATCAGCAAGGTCGAGGGCGTGCTGAACACCGACACGCACATCGCGTTCCGCAGCTACTCGAAGCGGGACGACGAGGCGGCGTTCGCGATCGGCCTGGACGACGCGCAGTAGCCGAAGACGCATGCGAAAAGCCCCCGTGGAGATCGTCCACGGGGGCTTTTCACTGCTTCAGCAGGCTCAGGCCTTGGGGTCGGAGGGCTTGCCGGCCAGCTCGCCCGCGGTGTCCTCGGCGCTGAGGCCTTCGGAGACATGCGCCCTGCGGCGTGCATTCTCCAGGGCCACGGTCTCCTCGACCGGGTCCGGCGACCACGTGCTGCCCGCGACCGGGTGCCCGGCCGAACCCAGCTTGTTCATCTTCTTCGGCACCGACGCACCCTGATAGGCCAGGGGGATCGGGTGACCGTGGTCGTCCACCGGGCCCAGCGGCTGGTGGACCTCGATGAACTCACCGTGCGGCAACCGCTTGATGATGCCGGTCTCCACACCGTGCTCCAGCACCTCACGGTCCGCCCGCTGCAACCCGATGCAGGTGCGGTACGCGATGAAGTACGCGATCGGCGGCAGGACCAGCATGCCGATGCGGCCCATCCACGTCGTCAGGTTCAACGAGATGTCGAACTGGTAGGCGAAGATGTCGTTCGCGCCCATCAGCAGCAACACCATGAAGTACGTGATCGCCATCCACCCCAGCGCCGTGCGCACCGGAACATCACGCGGGCGCTGCAGCAGGTTGTGATGCGCGTAGTCCTTGGTCATCCGCCGTTCGATCCACGGGTACACCGCCGCGATCCCGGTCAGCAACGGCAACCCCAGGATGAACGGCAGGAACGGCGCCGGGATCGTGTAGTTGCCCAGGTAGAACTCCCACGCCGGCCAGATGCGCACCAGGCCGTCGGTCCAGCCCATGTACCAGTCCGGCTGCGACCCCGCCGAGACCTGCGCCGGGTTGTACGGGCCGATGTTCCAGATCGGGTTGATCTGGAACACCCCACCCATGATCGCGATGACACCCACGACGACGGCGAAGAACCCGCCACCCTTCGCCGCGAACACCGGCATGATCCGCACACCGACGACGTTGGTCTCCTTGCGGCCCACACCCGGGAACTGGGTGTGCTTCTGGTACCACACCAGACCCAGGTGCGCGCCGATCAACCCCAGGATGATCGCCGGGATGAGCAGGATGTGCGCGGTGTAGAGCAACGGGATGATGTCCGTGCCCGGGAACTCACCGCCGAACATCAACCAGTTCAGCCAGGTGCCGATCACCGGGAACGAGATCAGCAGCGCCGCCATCACCCGCAGACCGGTGCCCGAGAGCAGGTCGTCGGGCAGCGAGTAGCCCAGGAAGCCCTCGATCGCACCGAGCATGAACAACACGATGCCGATGACCCAGTTGAT
>NZ_JBVJRA010000020.1:0-100713 GCF_055608075.1 Lentzea sp. NPDC036949 | reverse complement strand
ACCCGCTACGACAAACTCGCCATCCGCTACCAGGCCACCGTCCACATCGCCGCCATCAACATCTGGCTACGCCACATCTAAAACACGGCCTAGGCCGTTCAGGCAGTGGTCACGGGCTCAGACGATGACCGCTCCACCGTCGACCACCAGCGTCTCACCGGTCACGTAGCCACCGGCGGGCGAGGCGAGGAACACGACGGCCGCGGCCAGCTCCTCCGGGTCGCCGATGCGCCCCGCGGGCAGTGCCGCCCGCATCTTCTCCAGGTAGCCGGGCGGGTACTGGTCGGTCATCTCCGAGGCGAAGAAACCGGGGCAGATCGCGTTGACCCTGATGCCCTTGCGCCCGGTCCACTGCTGCGCGAGGTCGCGCGTCAGGCCGAGCAGACCGGCCTTCGACGCCGAGTACGCGGCCTGCGGGATGCCGCCGGTCACGAGTCCGAGCACGCTGGAGATGTTGATGATCGAACCACCGGCGGTCATCACCGCGGCGGCGGCCTGCGCCATCCAGTAGGCGCCGTTGAGGTTCACGTCGATCACGCCGAGGAACTGCTCCGGCGTCTCCCGCGAGGCCGGCACCGCCGACGCCACACCCGCGTTGTTGACGAGCACGTGCACCGGGCCGAACTCGGCGGCGGCACGCGCCACCTCCCGGCAGTCGTCGGGCTGCGAGACGTCGGCCTGCACCACCAGGGCGCGGCGGCCGGTCGACTCGACCAGCGCGGCCGTGTCCTTCAGCCGGTCCGCACGACGGGCCGCGAGGACGACGTCCGCACCCGCCTCCGCGAGGCCCTTGGCGAACGCGACGCCGAGGCCGGAGGACGCGCCGGTGACGATCGCGACCTTCCCGTCGAGGCGGAACTTGTCGAGGATGCCCACTTGGCCAGAACCCTTCAGCTCAGTCGTTCCAGGACGATCGCCATGCCCTGGCCGCCGCCGACGCACATCGTCTCCAGCCCGAACTGGGCGTCGCGGGCCTGCATGCCGTTGATCAGCGTGGTCATGATCCGGGCGCCGGTCGAGCCGAACGGGTGGCCCAGCGCGATGGCGCCGCCGTGGACGTTCAGCCTGTCGAGGTCGATGCCCAGTGCGCGCTGGCTGCCGAGCACCTGCACGGCGAACGCCTCGTTGATCTCCACCAGGTCGATGTCCGAAATGGACATACCGGCGTGCGCAAGCGCTTGCTGCGTCGCTTCCACCGGCCCGAGGACCATGATCTCCGGCGAAAGCCCGGACACACCGGTGGACACGATGCGCGCCAACGGGGTCAGGCCGAGCTCGCGGGCCCGCACGTCGCTCATGACCACGACCGCGGCGGCGCCGTCGTTGAGCGGGCAGCAGTTGCCCGCGGTGACGGTGCCCCCGGGGCGGAACGACGGCTTGAGCGCCGACACCGCCTCGTAGGTCACGCCGGCCCGCGGACCGTCGTCAGTGGACACGACGGTGCCGTCCGGCAGCGTCACCGGCGTGATCTCGCGGGCGAAGAACCCGTCCGCGATGGCCTTCTCCGCGAGGTTCTGCGACCGGACCGCGAACTCGTCCTGGTCGTGCCGGGAGATGCCCAGCTGCGTGGCGACGTTCTCCGCGGTCTGCCCCATCGCGATGTAGTAGTCGGGCAGCTTGCCGTCCGACCGCGGGTCGGTCCACGGGGCGTTGGACGCGGCGGTGTCCTGGGTCCGCTGCTGCGCCTCGTCGAAGAGCGGGTTGGACGACGGCACGCCGGAGTGCAGGTACCGCGAGACGCACTCGACGCCGGCGGAGATGAACGCGTGGCCCTCGCCCGCTTTGATCGCGTGGAACGCCATGCGCGCGGTCTGCACCGAGGAGGCGCAGAACCGGTTGACCGTCGTTCCCGGCAGGGTGTCGTGGCCGAGCTGCACGGCCACCCGCCGCGCGATGTTCTGGCCGTGCTCGTCCTGCGGCTCGGCGCACCCGAGGTGCAGGTCGGTGATCTCGGTGGCGGGGACGTCCGCCAGCGCCGCGGCGATCACCTGCGCGGCGAGGTCGTCGGGCCGCAGTGAGGCGAGCGACCCCTTGCGCGCACGGCCGATCGGCGAGCGGGCGGTGGAAACGATGACGGCTTCAGCCATGTCGCACTCCCCTACAGGCCCAGGTCGCGGCCGATGAGTTCCTTCATGATCTCGTTGGAGCCCGCCCAGATCTTCGTGACGCGGGCGTCCATCCACGCGCGGGCGACGCGGTACTCGGTCATGTAGCCGTAGCCGCCGTGCAGCTGCACGCAGGCGTCGATGACCTCGTTCTCGATGTCGGCGCTCCAGTACTTCGCCTGCGCCGCCTCGACCGCGGTCAGCTCCTTGCGCACGTGCTGCACCGTCAGGTTGTCCACGAACGCCTGCGTGACGTCGAGCTTGGTGCGCAGCTCCGAGAGCAGGAACTTGTTGTGCTGGAACTTGCCGATCGCCTGCCCGAACGCCTTGCGCTCCTTCACGTACTCCAGGGTCTCGTCGAAGATGCCCTGGGCGTGCGCGAGGTTCGAGATGGCGGCGCCGATGCGCTCCTGCGGCAGGCGTTCCATCATGTAGATGAAGCCCTGGCCCTCCTCGCCGATCATGTTCTCGGCGGGCAGCCGGACGTCGGAGAAGAACAGCTCCGCGGTGTCGGAGGGGTGCTGGCCGACCTTGTCGAGCTTGCGGCCACGCTCGAAGCCGGGCATGCCGGTCTCGACGGCGAACAGCGTGATGCCGCGCGCGCCCTTGGCCGGGTCGGTGCGGGCAGCGACGACGATCAGGTCGGCGGTGTAGCCGTTGGTGATGAACGTCTTGGAGCCGTTGAGGACCCAGTCGTCACCGTCGCGCACGGCGTTCGTCTTCAGCGCGGCGAGGTCGGAGCCGCCGGACGGCTCGGTCATCGCGATGCCGGTCTTCAGCTCACCGGTGCACATGCCGGGCAGCCAGCGCTGCTTCTGCTCCTCGGTGCACAGGTCGACCAGGTACGGGGCCACGACGTCGCCGTGGATGCCCAGCGACGACGCGACGGCGGCGTTGACCCGGCACAGCTCCTCGGCGAACACGGCGTTGAAGCGGTAGTCGTTCGCGCCGCTGCCGCCGTAGGACTCCGGGATCTCCAGGCCGAGCAGCCCCTGGCGGCCCGCCTCCAGCCACACGTCGCGGTCGATGACCCGCTGCTCGATGAACTTCTCGACGTTCGGCGCGATCGTGCGGTCGACGAACTCCTTCGCCGACTCGCGGAACGCGACGTGGTCCTCGTTGAACAGCGTCCGCTGCACGATCTTCTCCTCCATACTAAGCGGTTGCTTAGCGCTAAGCGCACGCTTAGCGTGCAGTACGATCGATCACCTGTCAACACGCGAGGAGCGCCCGATGACGACGACCGGCCTGGAGGGCTTCGCGCTGCTCGACGAGACGTGGCGCTCGATCACCCCGGACGCCGCCCGCAGGATGCTCATCGCCGCCGTGCACGCGTTCGCGGACAAGGGATACCACGCCACGACCACCAGGGACATCGCCGCTCTGGCCGGGATGTCGCCGGCCGCGGTGTACATCCACTACCGGTCCAAGGAAGAGCTGCTGTTCAACATCTCGCGGGTCGGCCACGAGACGTCGCTGGCGCTGCTGTCGGGCATCCGCGGCGACGACCCGGTGCAGCGGCTGCAGAACGCGGTCGCGGCGTTCGCGGGGTGGCACGCGGAGTTCCACACGACGGCACGCGTGGTGCAGTACGAGCTGGGCGCGCTCTCCCCGGAACACCACGCGGAGGTGGCGGAGCTGCGCAGGCAGATCGACGGGCGGATGCGGTCGTTCATCTCCGACGGCATCGACGCGGGCGTGTTCGACGTGCCGGACCCGCGGGGCGCGACGCTCGCGGTGCTGTCGCTGTGCATCGACGTCGCGCGGTGGTACCAGCCGGGCGGGCGGCGCACACCGGACGAGATCGGCGCGCTGTACGCCGACCTCGTCCTGCGGATGCTCAGGCCCGCTAGCTGACCCTGTTGCGGCCGTACAGCCCGGCCACGAGCGACACGCCGATCGCGGCGACCACGATCTGCACGATCACCTCGATCCAGTCGATGCCGGGTGTGTCCTCCACGCCCAGCAGCCGCGCGATCCACGAACCGATGAACGCGGCCGCGATGCCGACCAGGATGGTCAGCCAGACCGGGATGTTCTGCTTGCCCGGCGCGAACAGCTTGCCGAGCAGGCCCAGTACCAGGCCGATGACGAGCGCGCCGATGACACCGCCGATGGTCATGACCGCCTCCTCCTCGATGGTGTTCGGATCTCCTTCGATCATCCCTTCGGACGCCGAGATCCGCAGCACGAGGAGCAGTGCGGTGGGCCTTTCGGCCCTATCGGGTTACCAGCGGCTGCCGGAGACCTGGCTCATCCACTGGGTGATGGTGGCGGTCCAGTCGGTGCCCACCGACTGCTCGTGCGTGACGGCGAACCGGCCGTAGGCGTCGCCGCCGGCGCGCAGCAGACCGGCGCGCTTGTCGGCCTCCAGGATCACGTGCAGGTGCTGCGGGGTAGTGACGAAGGTCAGCTCGACCTGCTTGAGGCGGCCCGCGAACTGCGGCGGCGGGTAGAACTCGATCTCCTGGTAGAACGGCAGCGTCTGCGGCACGCCGTGGATGCGGCCGCGCTCGTTGTCGGCCTTGGTGAAGCGGAAGCCCATCTGCCCGAACGCCTGCAGCACCACGTCCTGCGAGGGCAGCGGGTGCACCCAGATCGGGTCGAGGTCGCCGGGGTCGACCGCGCCGCGGACCTCCAACTCGGTGCGCAGGCCCAGCTGCATGCCCGCGAGCTGCATGCCGCCGACGACGTTCAGCGGGCACTCGACCGGCACCGGGATCTGGAACGGCAGCGACAGGTTCTGGTGCGGCTGCGCCAGGATGCGCTGGCCCACGGAGAACTTGTGGAACTCCATGTTGGTGTTGTACTCGTTGTCGCCGCTCTCGACCTCGACGCGGGTGAGCAGCGCCAGCGTCACGTGGTCGATCTCGGCCGGGTGGTCGCCGCCGGCGATCCTGACCTCGCCGCTCAGCACCTCGCCCGGCCGGACGTTCGGGTTGGTCAGGACCGTGTCGACAGTCGGCCCGCCCACGCCGAACGCGCGCATCATCCTCTTGAACACCACTGCGGCCTCCTGAAGCCCTTCGCACCTGTGCGGCGAGTCTGCCTGCTGGATCGTCCGTTCGCGCCGAACCGTTCCGTGGACGTCCCATTCCCCCGATCGGTTCCGTGTGGACTTCTGTTGACCTCAGATGGCAACATGCGACCGCCGTCACATACTAAGCGGTCGCTCAGGAGGTTGCAGTGCTGTTGGTCGCCAACCGGGGCGAGGTCGCCGTGCGCGTCCTGCGCGCCGCCGCTGACCTGGGAATCCGCACCGTGGCGGTGTACGCCGAGGACGACGCGTCGTCGCTGCACGTGACGCTCGCGGACCGGGCCGTCGCGCTGCGTGGACCGGCCCCCTACCTGGACGCCGAGCAGCTCCTCGACGCCGCGGAGGGCTGCCGGGCCGTGCACCCCGGCTGGGGGTTCCTGTCGGAGAACGCGGCGTTCGCACGGGCGTGCCGGGACCGCGGCCTCGCGTTCGTCGGGCCGTCACCGGAGGTGCTGGAGCTGCTGGGCGACAAGCGGCGGGCCCGCGAGCTGGCCGCGTCGCTGGGCATCCCGGTGCTGGACGCGGTGCCCGGCGAGTTCCCGGTGATGGTGAAGGCCGTCGCGGGCGGCGGTGGCAAGGGCATGCGGGCGGTGCACGACCCGGCGGACCTCGACGCCGCGATCGAGGCGTGCCGTGCGGAGGCGCTGGCGGCGTTCGGCGACGACGACGTCTACTTCGAACGGTTGCTGCCCTCCGCACGGCACATCGAGGTGCAGCTGGTCGGCACCGCGGTCCTCGGCGACCGCGACTGCTCGCTGCAGCTGCGGCACCAGAAGGTCGCCGAGATCGCCCCCGCGCCGCTGCTCGACCCCGCACTGCGCCGGGCGCTGCACTCCGCGGCGGCCGCGATCGCCACCGCCGCCGGGTACACCGGCGTCGGCACGGTGGAGTTCCTGGTCTCCGGCGACGAGTTCGCGTTCCTGGAGGTCAACCCGCGGCTGCAGGTCGAGCACACGGTGACCGAGGTGGTGTCCGGAGTGGACCTCGTGCGCACCCAGCTGCTGCTGGCGCAGGGCGGCGACGTCGACGTCACGCCGCTGGACCGGGGCAGCGCCGTGCAGCTGCGGGTGAACCAGACCTCCGGCGGGACGCTGTCGGTGTTCCAGCCGCCGTCCGGGCCGGGCATCCGGGTCGACACGCACGCCTACCCCGGCTACCGGGTCGGGACGCGCTACGACGGGCTGCTCGCGAAGCTCGTGGTGCACGGCGAGGACCTGGGCGTGGCGCTCACCCGTGCACGGCGGGCGCTGGGCGAGTTCCGGGTCGAGGGCGTCCCGACCAACCTGGAGTTCCTCCGGACGCTGCTCACCCGCGACGTCGTCGGCGTGCCGACCGACTTCCTCGTCGAGGAACCGGCCGACGGCATGCGGGCCCCGCTGGCGGGGACCGTGGTCGCGGTGGCGGCGGACTCCGTCGTGCTCGAAGCGATGAAGATGCAGCACGTCGTGCGCGTGTCCGGCGAGGTGCTGGTCGCCGTCGGGGACACGGTCGCCGCCGGTCAGCCGCTCGCCTCCGGCGCCGGTGAGTCCACTGAGGACGCCGCACCGGCTGCCCCGGCGGAGATCCGGCCCGACCTCGCCGAGGTGCTGCACCGGCACTCCTTCGACCGGCCCGAGTCCGCGGCACGGCGGCACGCGGCCGGTGGCCGCACCGCACGGGAGAACATCGCCGACCTCTGCACGGACTTCGTCGAGTACGGCGGTCTGGCGATCGCCGCCCAACGCGCGCGCCGGTCGTTGCCCGAGCTCATCGAACGCACGCCCGCCGACGGCATGGTGGCCGGCATCGGTGTCGTGAACGGGCAGCGGATCGTGGCGATGTCGTACGACTACGCGGTGCTCGCCGGCACCCAGGGCCTGCGCAACCACCAGAAGAAAGACCGGCTCTTCGCGTTGGCACGGCAGGAGAACCTGCCGGTGGTGCTGTTCGCCGAAGGCGGTGGCGGGCGGCCCGGCGACACCGACCACAGCATGGTCAGCGGGCTCGACTGCGGCTCGTTCCACGCGTTCGCGCAGCTGAGCGGCCAGGTGCCGCTGGTGGGCGTGGTCGCGGGGCGGTGCTTCGCCGGCAACGCGGTGCTGCTGGGCACGTGCGACGTGATCATCGCGGTCGAGGGCGCGAACATCGGCATGGGCGGCCCCGCGATGATCGAGGGCGGCGGGCTCGGCACGTTCCGCCCGGAGGACATCGGGCCGTTGGACGTGCAGGTGCCCAACGGTGTCGTCGACGTCGTGGTCGGCTCCGAAGAAGAAGCCGTCGCCGTGGCCCGCCAGTACCTCTCGTACTTCCAGGGACACCAGTCGTCGTGGGAGTGCGCGGACCAGCGCCTGCTGCGCCACGCCGTCCCGGAGAACCGCCTGCGCGCCTACGACGTCCGCCCGATCATCGACACCCTCGCCGACACCGGCTCCGTCCTGGAACTGCGCAGGGGCTTCGGCAGGGGCGTCGTCACCGCGCTCGTCCGCGTCGAAGGCCGTCCGCTCGGCGTCATCGCCAACGACCCGCACGTCCTCGGTGGCGCCATCGACGCCGACGCCGCCGACAAGGCCGCCCGCTTCCTGCAGCTGTGCGACGCGTTCGACCTCGCCGTCGTGAGCCTCTGCGACACCCCCGGCTTCATGGTCGGCCCGGACGCCGAGCGCACCGCCACCGTCCGCCACCTCACCCGCATGGTCGTCACGGGCGCGAACCTGTCCGTCCCCTTCGGACTCGTCGTGACCCGCAAGGCCTACGGGCTCGGCGCCCAGGCCATGGCCGCCGGCAGCCTCAAGGTCCCCCAGTTCGCCGTCTCCTGGCCCACCGGTGAGTTCGGCCCCATGGGCCTCGAAGGGGCGGTGAAGCTCGGGTTCAGGCGCGAGCTCGACGCCATCGAGGACCCGCAGGAACGCGCCGCGCGCTACGACCACATGGTCGCGGCGGCGTACGAACACGGCAAAGCGCTCAACGTCGCGTCGGTCTTCGAGATCGACGACGTGATCGACCCCGCGGACACCCGCCGGTGGGTCGCGACGGCGCTCGCCCCCTCAGCTTCCCGCCCCCAAGGGAAGAAACGCCCGTTCGTGGACACCTGGTGAGGAGCACCCCCGTGGTCAGTGTCGCCCCGGAACAGAAGACCTTGCGCAGGCTCATGGCAGCCGGTCTGGCCGGATCCAGCATCGAGTGGTACGACTTCTTCATCTACGCGACCGCGGCAGCGCTCGTCTTCCCGAAGCTGTTCTTCCCGGAAGCGACGCCGCTGGTCGCGCTGCTGCTGTCGTTCAGCACCTTCTGGGCGGGCTTCGTCGCCCGCCCCATCGGCGGCCTGGTCTTCGGGCACGTCGGTGACCGGTTCGGCCGCAAGCCGGCGCTGGTCATCTGCCTCGCCATGATGGCCGGTGCCACGTTCCTGATCGGCCTGCTGCCGACCTCGGCCAGCATCGGCGTCGGCGCTCCCCTGCTGCTCGTCGTGCTGCGGTTCCTGCAGGGCATCGCCGTCGGCGGCCAGTGGGGCGGTGTCGTCCTGCTGCTCACCGAGTCCGCAGGACCGCGCCGCCGCGGGTTCGCGGGCACGTTCGGGCAGGCCGGTGTGCCGATCGGCGTGTTCCTCGGCAACGTCGCCTTCATCGCCGCCACCACGACGATGAGCCAGGAGGCGTTCGCCTCGTGGGGCTGGCGCGTGCCGTTCCTCGCGAGCGCCCTGCTGTTCCCGGTCGTGCTGTTCATCCAGCTCAAGGTCGAGGACAGCCCGGTGTTCCGCGAGCTGCAGCAACGCCGCGCCGCCGGTCCCGCCGTCGTCCACGCTCCCCTGAAGGAGGCCCTGCGCTCGCACCGCAGGCAGATCCTGCTCGGCGCCGGCCTGATGTTCGCCTCGAACGCCATCTTCTACGTCTCGATCGCGGGCGTGCTGTCGTACGCGACCACGACGCTGGGGCTGGCGCGCGAGTCCGTGCTGATGGTGAGCCTGCTGTCCTCGCTCGTCGGCATCCCGGTGATCCTCTACGCCGGTGCGCTGTCGGACCGGCTGGGCCGCCGACCGCTGATCATCGCGGGCACGGTCGGCATGCTCGTCTGGGCGTTCCCGTACTTCCTGCTGGTCGACACGGGCTCGCTGCTGTGGATGTTCGTGGCCACGACCGTCGGCGGCATCGCGACCTCGCTGGTCTACGGGCCGATCGCCGCCTACCTGGGTGAGCTGTTCGCGCCCGAGGTCCGCTACTCGGGCGCGTCGCTGGCATACCAGCTGGCGTCGATCCTGGTCAGCGGCGGTACGCCGGTCATCATGACGGCGCTGCTGGGCGCGACCGGGACCTCGCTGTCGGTGTCGGCGTTCCTGCTGCTCATGGCGGTGGTGACACTGGTGTCGGTGCTGCGGCTGCCGGAGACGCACCAACCGGAACAGGCCTGATCACGGCTGTGGAGGCCCGGATGAACCCGACAATCCGGGCCTTCACAGTCAAGACCTCTGCGGAACCTCGCGGCAATGCCGTACGTTGCTGCGTCGTGACCACTCTCATGGCGCGCTTCAAGCAGCGGATGCGCCGGTTCGCGCAGAAACCGGCGTCGATCGACCTCGCACCGTTCTCGGCCCGGCTCGCTGACGTGGACAAACACGCCGAGGCGTTCAAGGCGTTCAGCGACGAGGAGCTGACGGCCCACGCCGTGAAGCTGCGCGAGGAGTGCACCGACACCGAGCTGGTCGCGCTGACCAGGGAGGCCGCGGACCGCGCCATCGGGCAGCGGCCGTTCGACGTGCAGGTGCTGGGCGCGCTGGGCCTGCTCAACGGCCTCGTCGTCGAGATGGCCACCGGTGAGGGCAAGACGCTCGCCGGCGCCATGGCCGCGGCCGGGTTCGCGATCAAGGGCAAGCGCGTCCACGTGGTCAGCGTCAACGACTACCTGGCCCAGCGCGACGCCGAGTGGATGGGGCCGCTGTACCGGCTGCTCGGCGTCAGCGCCGGGTGGCTCAACGGCAGCTCCAAGCACGAGGAGCGGCGCGACGCCTACCAGTGCGAGGTCACGTACGCACCGGTCAGCGAGATCGGGTTCGACATCCTGCGCGACCGCATCGCCACCCGGCCGGAGGACCTGATCGTCCCCGAGCCCGAGGTCGCGCTGATCGACGAGGCCGACTCGGTGCTCGTCGACGAGGCCCGCGTGCCGCTCGTGCTGGCCGGTTCGACCAGCGCGGAGGCCGCCGACCCGGTGATCGCCGACCTGGTGAAGCGGCTGCGGCAGAACCTGCACTACGAGATCGACGACGAGGAGCGCAACGTCTTCCTCACCGGCGCGGGCTCCGAGGCCGTCGAGCGCGCGCTGGGCGAGATCGACCTGTACTCGCAGGAGCACGTCACCTCGACGCTGTCGAAGGTCAACGTGGCCCTGCACGCGCAGGTCCTGCTGCACCGCGACGTCGACTACATCGTGCGCGACGGCAAGGTGCACCTGATCAACGACACCCGCGGCCGCGTCGCGAAGCTGCAGCGGTGGCCGGACGGCCTGCAGGCCGCGGTCGAGGCCAAGGAGAACGTGCAGACGACCGAGTCGGGCGAGATCCTCGACTCGATGACCGTGCAGGCGCTGCTGTCGCGGTACCCGACGCGGTGCGGCATGACCGGTACGGCCGTGGCGGTCGCGGAGACCCTGCGCGAGTTCTACTCGCTCGAGGTCCTCGTGATCCCGCCGAACAAGGAGAACATCCGCGAGGACGAGCACTTCCGCCTCTACGCGACGCTGGAGCAGAAGGAAGCCGCGATCGTCGAGGAGATCAAGACCGCGCACGAGAGCGGGCGCCCGATCCTCGTCGGCACGCTCGACGTCGCCGAGTCGGAGCGGATCTCCACGAAGCTGCGCAAGGCCGGGCTCGAGTGCGTGGTGCTGAACGCGAAGAACGACGCCGAGGAGGCGGCGATCATCGCCGACGCCGGCTCGTTCGGGCGCATCACCGTGTCGACGCAGATGGCCGGTCGCGGCACGGACATCCGCCTGGGCGGTCACGAGGGCGAGGACCACGACCGCATCGCCGAGCTGGGCGGCCTGTACGTGGTCGGCACCGGCCGGCACTCGTCCTCCCGCCTCGACGACCAGCTGCGCGGCCGCGCCGGACGCCAGGGCGACCCCGGTGGCTCGGTGTTCTTCTCGTCGCTGCAGGACGACCTCATCACCCAGTACGCGCCCGACGCCGAGGACCCGTCCGAAGTGGACACCGACGGCCGGGTGCGCGACAAGGGCCTGCTGCACACCTTCGAGCACGCCCAGCGCGTGGCCGAGGGCGTGGACCTGGAGATCCACCGCAACACGTGGCGCTACAACAAGCTGATCGAGCACCAGCGCGACCTGCTGCTCAAGCACCGGGACGTGGTGCTGCGCACGGACGCCGCGTTCGAGAAGCTCGGCGAGAAGGAGGGTGCGCCCGACGAGATCGCGGCGGAGGCGGCGCGCGGGATCACGCTGTTCTTCCTCGACGACCTGTGGACGCACCACCTGACGTTCCTGTCCGACCTGCGCGAGGGCATCCACCTGCGCGCGCTGGCGCGGCAGAACCCGCTCGACGAGTTCCACCGCGAGGCCATCCCGGCGTTCAACAAGATCGTGCCGGAGTCGTGGGAGCTCGCGAAGGAGAAGTACGAGGCAGCGAAGATCACCGACGACGGCTACGACCTCGCCGACGCCGGGGTGAAGCGCCCCAGCTCGACGTGGACGTACCTGGTGCACGACAACCCGTTCGGCTCCGGACTGGAGGAGACGATGAAGGGTCTGGTCAAGATGGTGCGCGGCCAGCGGCGCTGACCGTCACGAGCCGGACCGTCACGGGTCGGACCGTCGCTGCCCGGCCGTGACGGTCCGACGGTCGCGGCTCGACGGTCGCGGCTCGACCGTCGCGGTCCGATCGTCGCGGTCCGATCGTCGCGGCTCGACCGTGCCGGTCCGATCGTCACGATCTGGGCAGCAGGTCGTCGGCCGCCCTGGCGGGCCTGGGCAGTTCCTCGGCCCGCGTGACCGCCCTCGCCGGGGTGGCCGCGGGTCTGGCCGCCACCGCGGGCGCGGCCGTGCTCCTGCTCGCCGTCGTCATCTCCTCGGAGAGCGTCCTGATCTCCGCGAGGATGTCGAGGTGCTCCTGCGACGGCGGTGGTCCCACGAAGTTGGACCTGTTGTGCGCCGTCCGTTCCGCTCGCTCGGCCAGTTGGCGGATGCGGCGGAGGAGATCGTGCTCCCCGTTGGGGGGCAAGAAGTCCGTCTGCTCCATCACCCGTGCAAGCTTTCGCGTGCACGGGTGACCAGTCGATCCCCTAGTCGGCTGATTCCAGTTTGCGGAGGAGCCAGGCGTGGAAGTCGCCGATGTGGTGCTCGGAGGGCACCAGCACTCCGCCCTGCGCGTAGGCCTTCGAGGCCATGGCGGGCTGGCATCGCTCGCAGGCTTCGAAGTCCTGCTCGTTCACCCGGTGGAACAGCTCGACCGAGCGGGAGACGTCACGGCCGGTGGCGACGACTTCCTTGGCGTAGAGCCAATCGCACTCCACGACCGTCCGGTCCGCGGCCACCGGGTACATGCGGTGCACGATCACGTGGTCCGGCACGAGGTTCACGAAGACCTGCGGTTTGACGGTGATGGCGTAGTACTTCCGGTCGCGTTCCTCCTCCAGCGCCGCAAGCCTTGCGAAGCCCTCACCACCGTCGACGGTGAACCCCTGGACGTCCTCGCCGAACTCGGCGCCGTGGCCGACGTAGTACTGCGCCGCGTAGCCGTCGGCGAACTCGGGCAGCACCTCGGTCAGCTCGGGGTGGATGGTCGCGCAGTGGTAGCACTCCATGAAGTTCTCGATGATCAGCTTCCAGTTGGCCCTGACGTCGTAGACGATCCGCCTGCCCACGGACAACCGGTCGACCTCGTAGCCGTCGATGGCGTCGAGTGACCCCAAACGTTCGGTCACCGCGCTCAGCACGTCGTCCTCGAACCTCGGAGGACTGTCCGAAAGGTTCACCCACACGTAGCCGAGCCATTCGCGCAAATGCACCTTCGTCAGTCCATACGCAACGCGATCGACGTCGGGCATTGAGGTGAGGTTGGGTGCGGCGATCAGGTTTCCGTCCAACGCGTAGGTCCAAGCGTGGTAAGGGCACTGGAACGCGCGTTTGACGCTGCCGGCCTCCTCGACGCAGATGCGCGCGCCGCGGTGGCGGCACACGTTGAGGAACGCGTTGAGCGCACCGCGGCGGTCGCGTGCGACGAGCACGCTCTCCCGTCCGACCTGCACCGTGCGGAAGTCGCCGGCGTCCGGGAGGTCGGCCGCGCGGACCGCGCAGAACCACATGCGCTCGAAGATGGCCGCCTGTTCCCGTTCGAAGATCGCGGGATCGGTGTAGTAGCGGCCCTCCAGCGTGGGGATCAGGCTGCCGGTCATGCTCCGCCTCTCAGACGCGCCGGGTCGAACAGGGCGATCGGGTGCCTCGTCGCACCCTCGGCTGCGAGGTCGGCGACGATCTCGCCGACCACCGGCACGAACTTGAAGCCGTGCCCGGAGAACCCGCACGCCACCGTGACGCCGCCCTGGCGCGCGATCACGAAGTGGCCGTCGGCGGTGTTGGTGAACATGCAGGTGGACGCCCGGTCGAAGGTGCCGGTGACACCGGGCATCCGGTCGGCGACCAGCGCCCTGGCCGCCTCGACCTCGTGGTCGTGGACGGTGCGGTCGATGGTCTCCGGCGTGCAGGACCGGCCTTCGCCGTAGATGGCGACCTTGACGGTGCCGCCGCGTTCGGGGAAGCCGTAGAACGTGCGGCCGGCGCGTTCCCAGATGTAGGTGGGGTGGTCGCGGAGGTCCGCGGTGGGGCGGAAGAAGTGCTGCACCTGTCGTTCGACCTCGAACGTGACGCCCAGGTGCGCCAGCAGCCGCGGCGCCCACGGTCCCGGTGCGAGGACGACGTGACCGGTCTCGTAGGTGCCCTTCGCGGTGGTGACGCGGCCGGCCTCCCAGCGGGTCACCGGTTCCGCGAAGCGCAGCTCGGCGCCCGCCCGTGCGGCGAGGTCGAGGTGGGCGCGCACGGCGCTCTCCGGCACGACGTAGCCCGCTCCGGGTTCGTGCAGCGCGACCTCGTGCGGGTGCGGCCGCATCACCGGGAAGCGCCGGCGGATGTCGTGCGCGTCCAGCACCTCGTGCCGCAGGCCGTACTGCTCGGCGCTGCGCCGGCTGCCCGCGACGGTGCGGCTGTCCGGTGCGCCGACGAGGACGCCGCCGACCCGGTGGAAGATCCGCTGCCCGCTGTCGTGCTCGACCCGGTCCCACAGCTCGTGCGCGCGCAGCAGCAACGGGACGTAGGCCGGGTCCTCGAAGTAGGCCTGCCGCGTGATCCGCGACTCGCCGTGGCTGGAGCCCAGTGCGTGCACGGGCGTGAACTGCTCGAGCCCCAGCACCCGGAGTCCGCGCCGGGCCAGGTGCCAGGCCGCGGCGCTGCCCATGCCGCCGAGCCCGACCACGACGACGTCGTAGGTGCCGCTCACCCGCGCAGCCGCTTCATCCCGGGGTCGAACAGCGGCTCCGGCACCGGCCGCGCGCGCACCCTGGAGCCGAAGTACTCGATCTCGACCTCGCCGACGCCCTCGGGCAGCCACGCGTAGGCGATGTTGACGCCCGTCGTGTACCCGTAGGCCGCGCTCGTGACGTACCCGACCGGCTCACCGCCGTGGAACACCGGCTCGCTGCCCATGACGACCTGGTGCGGGTCGTCGATCGCGAGACACGTGAGCTTCCGGTCGCTGGAACGCTTCCCGAGCGCCTCCTTGCCGAGGAAGTCCTCGTCCTCCCGCACCGCGAACCCGAGGCCCGCCTCGAACGGGTCGTGCTCGTCGGTCACGTCGGTGCCCCACGACCGGTAGCCCTTCTCCAGCCGCAGGCTCGCGAACGCCCCGCGCCCGGCCGCGATCACGCCGTGCTCCCGCCCCGCCTCCCACAGCGTGTCCCACAGCGTCACGCCGAGGTCGGCCGTCGTGTACAGCTCCCAGCCCAGTTCGCCCACATAGGACAGTCGCAGCGCGGTCACCGGCACGTTCTTGACGAACCCCCGTTGCGCGGTGAAGTAGCCCTTCCCGGTGTCGAGCGTGTGCGCGACGCCGTTGAGCAGGTCGCGTGCCCTGGGTCCCCACAGGCCGATGCAGCACGTTCCCGCCGTGATGTCCCGGACGTGGACGTCGTCCGGTGCGTGCCGGGTGAGCCACGCCAGGTCGAGGTTGCCGTTGGCGCCGACCTGGAAGGTGGTCTCGTCGAGCCGCGCGACCGTGAGGTCGCTGCGCACACCGCCGGTCTCGTCGAGCAGCAACGTGTACACGACCGCGCCCGGTTTGCGCCGGAGGTTGTTGGTCGTCATGCGCTGCAGGAACTCCAGCGCGCCCGGCCCGCTGACCTCCAGCCGCTTCAACGGGGTCATGTCGAACATCGCCACGCGCCTGCGCGTCACCAGGGCCTCGGCGCCGCAGATCGGCGACCAGTACCGGCTCGCCCACTCGCCGCGCTCCGGGACCTCCGCGACCTCGGGCAGGTCCGCGTTGGCCTCGAACCAGTGCGGCCGCTCCCAGCCGGCGGCTTCGAGGAAGAACGCGCCCAGCTCCCGGTGCCGCGCGTAGAAGGGGCTCGTCCGCAGCGGCCGGGGGCTCTCCACGGGCTGCAGCGGGTGCAGCACGTCGTAGACCTCGGTGAAGTTCCGGCAGCTGCGCTCCAGCACGTAGTCCGGCGCCAGCTGCACCTGTTCGAACCGGCCGAGGTCGCTGGCGTGCAGGTCGAGCCGCGGCTGCCCGTCGACGATCCACTCGGCCACCGACCGCGCCACCCCGGCCGAGTGCGTGATCCACACCGCCTCCGCGACCCAGAACCCGCGCACCCGCGGGTGCTCCCCCAGCAGCGGCATCCCGTCGCTGGTGAACGAGAACAGCCCGTTGAACCCGCGCTCGACCCCCGCCTCGGCCAGTGCCGGGAACAGCTCGACCGCGGCCTCCCACGACGGCGCGAAGTCCTCCTCGGTGAACGGCAGCTCCGAGCCGGTGATGTCCCCGGCGGCGATCGGCATGGGCCGGTGCCCGTAGGCCCCGATGCCCAGCGCCCGGCCGTGCGAGCGGAAGTACAGGTCGGCTTCCTGGTGCCGCAGGATCGGCTGCCGCGCCAATGCCCGCGGGTCGGCGGCCAGCTCACCGGTGAAGGCGTACTGGTGCGCCATCGGCACGAGCGGGACGGTCAGCCCGACCATCTCCCCCAGCACCGGCCCCCACATCCCGGCGCACGACACCACGACGTCGGCCGGGAAGGTGCCGCTCCCGGTCCGCACCGCGGTCACCCGGTCGCCGGAGGTCTCGACGGCGACGACCCGCTGCCCGTACTCGAACCGCGCGCCCCGCTCGACCGCCCTCCGCGCCTGCACCTCGGCGGCGGCAACGGGTCTCGCGAGACCGTCGCTCGGGATCAGGAAGCCGCCGAGGACCTGGTCGTGGTCGAGCAACGAGTGCAGGCGCGCCACCTCGCCGGCGTCGACGAGCCGGCTCGGCACGCCCCACGCCGTGGCCCAGCCGTGCCGGCGGGACAGGTCGGCGAGCCGCTCGGGGGTCGTGGCGATCTCC
Organism: Lentzea sp. NPDC036949; assembly: GCF_055608075.1. NCBI lineage: Bacteria > Bacillati > Actinomycetota > Actinomycetes > Pseudonocardiales > Pseudonocardiaceae > Lentzea > Lentzea sp. NPDC036949. The sequence goes on along the minus strand of NZ_JBVJRA010000020.1, from coordinate 83,993 downwards.
AGGCCGCCGACCTGGTCGAAGCAGCCCAGCGCGGTGTACTTCTCGACCGTGTAGCGGGCGAACGCGGTCATGCTGCGGCAGGGGTTCGTCTGGAACACCAGGCCCGGTGCGTGGCCGCTGGACCCGCCCGCCGCGGGCCCGTCCGCCTGGTCGAGGACCGTGACGTCGGTGAAACCGCGTTCGGTGAGCTCGTCGGCGAGCGCGCACCCGACGATCCCCGCCCCCACGAGCACCACGCGAGGCACTGCACCAGGCATCAGGACACCCCTTCGCCGCTGTTGCGCGTCACAGAACTCGTTCCGCTATATGCAACAAGCTGCGGCCAGCGGGACCGCCTGTCAATACCGCCGTTCGTGCCGCGGGCGTGTGCCGGACCGTGAAAACGGGCGGCAGCGGTGCTGTTGACCTCGGTTGGCGCGGCACCCACGCCGAACGCTTACGGGCCCGCTCAGCCCGCGAAGTAGCCGAGCTGCGCCGACAGACCGGCCGCGGCCGCCGACATCGTCGGGACGATCTCCCGCACCCGGTGCCGCGACAACCGGTACGACGGCCCGGACGCGCTCATCGCCGCGACCACCTCGCCGCGGTGGCCGCGCACCGGGACCGCGACCGCGTGCAGGCCGAGCTCCAGCTCCTCGAAGCACACCGCGAACCCCTGCCGTGCGACCTCGTCGAGCTCGGCCAGCAGGCGAACGGGGTCGACCACGGTGTTCTCGGTGTAGGGGTCGAGGTCCTGCGCGGCCAGCCGCGTGCGCTCGGCCTCCGGCAGGTGGGCCAGGAGGACCTTGCCGGACGAGGTGGCGTGCAACGGGGTCCGCCGGCCGATCCAGTTCACCGCCGAGACGGCGGCGGAACCGCGGGCCTGGGTGGTGTTGATGGCGACGCCGGCGTCGTGCACGGCGATGTTCACGGTCTCGCCGAGCTCGTCGGCGAGGGCCTGGCAGACGGGCTGGCCGAGCTTGGTGAGGTCCATCCGGCCGGTGGCGGCGCCCGCGAGCCGGACCACGCCGAAGCCGATCGCGTACTTACCGCGTTCCCCCAGTTGCTCGACCAGTCCGCGGGCCTCCAGGACGGAGACGAGCCTCGACACCGTGGACTTGTGCACGCCCAGCTCACCCGCGATCTCGGTGATCCCGGCCTCGCCCTGGGCCAGCAGCTCCAGCACGCTGATCGCCCGGTCGACGGACTGCACCTGAGCTGCCGAGTCGGAGTTGCCCATCGCGCAACAGTAACCGGGAAGCAAAACACCCGGCCGAACTCTTGACGGCGAGTCGGCGGAGCCGGACATTGTGTTGCGTCATTCGGAACGCGTTTCGCTTCACGCAACGGAGGCCGACGATGATCCGCGCCTGCGCTCTCACGGACCTGCCCCCAGGAGAGGCGGTGCGCATCGTCGGCCCTCATGCGCCGATCGCCGTCTTCAACGCCGACGGCACCCTGTACGCCATCGACGACACCTGCACCCATCAGGACGCCTCCCTCAGCGAGGGGTGGCTGGAGGGGTGCCTCGTCGAGTGCCCGCTGCACGCCGCGTCGTTCGACCTTCGCACGGGCGAGCCCACGTGTCTGCCCGCCAAACGACCGGTGAGGACCTACCCCGTTCGCGTGGAGGATGGTGAGGTCTATGTCGATGTCGAGGTGAACAGGGACGTGGCGTGAGGACGATCGCGATCATCGGTGCTTCGCTGGCCGGTCTGAGGTCGGCGCAGGCACTGCGCAGGCAGGGGTTCGACGGACGGGTCGTCGTGGTGGGTGAGGAGGTCCACCTGCCCTACGACCGGCCGCCGTTGTCGAAGGACTTCCTGCTGGGCAAGTGCGAGGCGGTGCCGCTGGCCGACCAGGAGGACCTGGACGAGCTCGGTGCGGAATGGCGGCTCGGCGTGCGGGCCACGGGGCTGTCCGCGCGCGAAGTCTCACTCAGCGACGGCACCACCGTCGCCGCCGACGGGTTCGTCATCGCCACCGGCGGTGTCGCGCGCACGATGCCGGGCACGCACGTCCTGCGCACCCTCGACGACGCGACCCGGCTGCGCGACGCGTTCGCCGGCGCGCAGCACGTCGGCATCATCGGCGCCGGGTTCATCGGCGCGGAGATCGCGTCGAGCGCCCGTGCGCTCGGCAAGGAGGTCACGGTCGTCGAGGCGCTGCCGACGCCGTTGACCCGCGTGCTGGGACCGGAGATGGGCGCCGCGTGCGGGCAGCTGCACGGCGACCACGGATCAACGTTGATCACCGGCGTCAACGTTGAGTCGGTCAACGTTGACGGCGGGATCAAGCTCGCCGACGGCCGGCTCGTCGGCGCCGACGTCGTCGTCGCGGGCATCGGAGCCCGCCCGGCGACCGACTGGCTCGCCGGTGGCCCGGTCGACCTGAACAACGGCGTCGCGTGCGACGCGGGCGGCGTGACGAACCTCCGCAACGTCGTCGCCGTCGGGGACGTCGCCAACTGCGCGGGGCACCGCGCCGAGCACTGGACGTCGGCCACCGAGCAGGCGCAGGTCGCCGTCCGCAACCTGCTCGCGGGCGAGACCGTCGCCACGCACGCCAGCGGCGGCTACGTGTGGTCGGACCAGTACGGCGTGCGGATCCAGTTCGCCGGACGAGCGACGAACGTCGTTCGCGTCGAAGACGGGTCCATCGAGGACCGGAAGTTCGTCGCGACCTACCGGGACGACCGTGACGAGGACGCGGTCGTCGGTGTCCTGGCCATGAGCAACGCCCGGCTCTTCACCCGATTCCGCCGGGATCTCCGGTAGAGACGGTTGTCACGGTTTGACCGCCGCCGGCGACCGGCAACACCCCCATGTCCTGCGTGGACAGACGAGAGGGAGGCCTCCGTGTCGCCGGTGCGGCAGATCATCAACCCCTTCGACCAGAGTGTTCTCACCGAGGTCGAGGACCACACTCGCGAGCAGGCGACCCAGGCGATCGCGAAGGCCAGAACCGCTTTCGACCACGGCGACTGGCAGCACTCGGCGCCCGAGCACCGCGCGGCCGTGCTGAACCGGGTCGCGGACCTGCTGGAGCGCGACAAGGAGGACATCGCCCGCACCGAGACCCTCGACACCGGCAAGACGCTGGTGGAGAGCCGGATCGACGTGGACGACGTCGTCTCGGTCTTCCGCTACTACGGCGGGCTGGCCGGCCTGCTGCACCCCAAGATCGTCCAGGGCACACCGGAAGACGTCATCAGCCGCATCGACCACGAACCGGTCGGCGTGTGCGGCATGATCGCGCCCTGGAACTACCCGCTGCTGCAGATCTCCTGGAAGATCGCACCGGCGCTGCTGGCGGGCAACACGCTGGTCGCCAAACCGAGCGAGATCACCCCGCTCACCACGATCAAGCTGTTCGAGCTGCTGACCGAGGCCGGGCTGCCCGACGGTGTCGCGAACCTCGTGCTCGGCACCGGCCCCGAGGTGGGTGCCCCGCTGAGCGAGCACCCGGACGTGGACCTGATCTCGTTCACCGGCAGCCTCGCCACCGGTCAGCGGATCATGGCCGCCGCGGCGCGGACGGTGAAGAAGGTCGCGCTGGAGCTGGGCGGCAAGAACCCGAACATCGTCTTCGCGGACGCCGACCTCGACGTCGCCGTCGACTACGCGCTCACCGCCGCGTTCTTCCACGCGGGCCAGGTCTGCTCGTCCGGCACGCGGCTCATCGTGCACACCGACGTCTACGACGACTTCGTGGACGAGGTCGCCCGCCGGGCCGAGCTCGTCAAGCTGGGCAACGGCTTCGACCCCGACACCGAGTCCGGTCCCCTCGTCTCCGCCGAGCACCGCGCCAAGGTCGAGCGTTACGTCGAGATCGCGGAGCAGGAGGGCGCCACCCTGAAGGCCGGCGGCAGGCGCCCGGACGAACCCGAGCTGCGGAACGGTTTCTTCTTCCGCCCCACCGTCTACGCGGACTGCCGCGCGGACATGCGGCTCGTCCAGGACGAGACGTTCGGCCCGATCATCACCGCCGAGCGCTTCCAGACCGAGCAGGAGGCGATCGCGCTGGGCAACAACACCGACTACGGCCTCGCCGGCGGTGTGTGGAGCCAGGACCTCGACAAGGCGCAGCGGGTCGCCAGGAAGCTGCGCCACGGCACCATGTGGATCAACGAGTTCGGCCCCTACCTGCCGCAGGCCGAGTGGGGTGGCTTCAAGCGCTCCGGTGTCGGCCGCGAGCTCGGCACCGCCGGTCTGCACGAGTACACCGAGCCCAAGCACGTGTACCAGAACCTCAAGCCGCAGGCCCAGAACTGGTTCGCACGCCGCACTCGTTCCGCGCGGGAGGACTCCGAGTGACCGCGTACGACTACGTGATCGTCGGCGGCGGCACGGCGGGCTGCGTGCTCGCGGCACGGCTGACCGAGGACGAGAACGTCACCGTTGCGGTCATCGAGGGCGGTCCCTCCGACGTGGACGACGAGAAGATCCTGAACCTGCGCAACTGGATCAACCTGCTGGAGACCGAGTACGACTACGACTACCCGACGGTCGAGCAGCCCAACGGCAACTCGCACATCCGGCACAGCCGCGCGAAGGTCCTGGGCGGGTGTTCCAGCCACAACACGCTGATCTGCTTCCGGCCGCTGCCGCAGGACCTCGACGACTGGGGCCACGGCTGGACGTGGGACGCGGTCGGCCCGTACTTCGACAGGGTCCAGCTCAACATCATCCCGGTGGCGGAGAAGGACCGGAACCCGATCGCGCGGGACTTCGTGGCCGCGGCGCAGCGGGCCACCGGTGTTCCCGAGGTCGAGGACTTCAACGCCGGGCCGTTCCAGAACGGAGTGGGTTTCTTCTCCATCGCCTACCACCCGGAGAGGGGCAACCAGCGTTCGAGCGCGTCCACGGCGTACGTGCACCCGGTCCTGGAGCGCAGGAACCTGACGCTGCTGCTCCACACGTGGGCCAGCAAGATCGAGCTCGACGGCGACCGCGCGATCGGCGTGCACACCGACAAGGGCTACGTCGAGGCGAACAAGGAGGTCCTGCTGTGCGCGGGCGCCATCGACACGCCCCGCCTGCTGATGCTCTCCGGCGTCGGTGACGCCGAGCACCTGAGCAGCATCGGCATCGAGCCGAAGCACGACCTGCCCGGTGTCGGCGAGAACCTGCTCGACCACCCCGAGTCGGTGATCGTGTGGGAGACCACGGGACCGTTGCCGGAGAACTCGGTGATGGACTCCGACGCGGGCCTGTTCATCCGCCGCGACGCCGCCGACCCGCGGCCGGACCTGATGTTCCACTTCTACCAGATCCCGTTCACCGTCCACACGGAACGCCTCGGCCACCCGGCGGTGGAGCACGGCGTGTGCATGACGCCGAACGTCCCGCGCCCGCACAGCAGGGGCCGGATGTGGTTGCGGTCCAGCGACCCGGCGGAGAAGCCCGCGCTCGACTTCGGCTACTTCACCCACCCCGACGGCTACGACGAGCAGACCCTGGTCGACGGCTTCAGGATCGCGCGGAAGATCGCCGAGCAGGAGCCGTTGAGGTCGTGGCTCAAGCGGGAGATCGCCCCCGGCCTGGACGTCACGAGCGACGAGGAGCTGTCCGAGTACGGCCGCAGGGCCGCGCACACCGTCTACCACCCGGCAGGCACCTGCGCGATCGGGTCCGTCGTGGACGGTGACCTGAAGGTCATCGGCCTCGAAGGCCTCCGCGTCGTCGACGCGTCCGTGTTCCCCACCATGCCGACGGTGAACCCCATGGTCACCGTCCTCATGATCGGAGAGCGGGCCGCCGACCTGATCAGGCAGGCGTAGTGGTGGTGACCGCCGAGGACCGGCTGGGTCCACCTGATCGCCCTGCTGGTCACCATCGCGTCGGTCAGCTACGGCGCGGAAGGCTCCGGCGGCTACCTGCCGGCGTTCTTCGCGGCGGGCATCATCGACCTCTACCAGTGCTACGGCTTCGATCCTCAGCGGTGCGCTCGTGGTCGGCCTCGGCCTGCTCTGCGTGCCGATCGCGAAGCCGTTCGGCGACTCCGACGCGGCGGCCGGTGGTGCGGTGCCGGTGTCAGCCGAGGAGGCGCAGCAGCCGCAGGGCGAGCTGCACCTCCAGCACGCGGTCCGGCGACTGCCAGTCGCCGAGCAGCGACGTGACCCGGTCGAGCCGTTGCGTGACCGTGTTGACGTGGAGGTGCAGCTCGGCCTTGGCGCGGCTCAGGCTCGCGCCGCAGCGGAAGTAGACCTCCAGCGTGTGCACCAGCTCCGTGCCGCGTTCGGTGTCGTAGTCGAGCACCGGGCCCAGCACGGACCGCACGTAGCCGGACACGTCCGCGCGTTCCCCGAGCAGCACGCCGACGAACCCGAGGTCGGCCATCGTCGCGGCGTCCTTCTCCCTGCCCAGCAACCGCAGCGCCCGCAGGCAGCGGCGGGCCTCCTCGTAGGCGGCCGCGATGGCCACCGGCCCCGCGACCGGCCCGGACGCGCCGACCGTGGCTCCCAGTGCCCGCGCGACCTCCTGGGCGACCGCCGTCGACCCGGACGGCAGCGCCAGCACCACGTCCCGGTCCCGCGAGCCCGCCAGTCCTCTGTGGACCGACGCGTAGTGCGTGGCGGCGCCCAGGTTCCCGTCCGCCACGAGCACGACGTGCGGGTCGGTCAGCTCGACGCCGACCCGGCGGGCCCGCGCCAGCAGCCCCGCCGGGTCGCGCCCGTCGAGGAGGTCGGTGATCAGCTCGCCGCGGACCTTGTTCTCCGCCTCCGCCACGGTCCTGCGCAGCAGCAACAGCAACGCCGTCACGACCGCCGACCGTTCGAACAGCCGCCGGTCGGCGTCCGACAGCTCTGGCCGCCCGGACAGGGTGACCCCGCCGAGCAGCTCCGAACCCGCGAGCACCGCGCACACCCACACGCCGTCGATCCGCACCGCACGGCCGTTGGCGCGCACAGCGGACGTCGGCGCGGTCTCCAGGACCTCCACCGCACCGCCCAGCAGCTCCCCCACCGCGGCGGCCACGTCGGCGGCGGAACCACCGCGCAGCACCAGGTCCGTGAGCCGGTCGTGCGCCTCCTCCGCGCGTTTCATCGCGGCGTTGTTGGCCTGGATGGTCTCGAACAGCGACGCCGTGTCGATCGCGATGGCCGCGTGGTCGGCCAGCGACTGCAGCAGCGAGACCTCCTCCGGCGGGAACTCCCGCGCGGTCCGGTCGGCCGCGTAGAGCACGCCGATGACCTTCGAACCGAGCTTCAGCGGCACGCCCAGGATCGCCACCAGGCCCTCGTCGCGCACCGCCGAGTCGATCGGGCCGGTGTGGTTGAACCGGGCGTCGCCGAAGTAGTCGGGCGTGACGTAGGGCTGGGCGGTCTGCGCCACGAGCCCGCCCAGGCCCTCGCCGAGGCCGAGCCGGACCTGCTGGAAGAGCGGCGAGACCGACCCGTCCGTCACCCGCATGTAGGTGCCGGCCGGGTCGTTCATCGACAGGTACGACAGGTCGGTGCCGAGCAGCGTGCGCGCCCTCCGCACGATCGAGCGGAGGACCGCGTCCGGCTCGCGCATGCCCGCGAGCTCGGACGCGGTGTCGAACAACGCCGCCAGTTCGGCTTCACGCCGTCGTGTCACACCCCAACCCTGTCACGTTCCTCCAGGTCCGCACCACGGGTCTCCTTCGCGAAGACGATCGCGACCACGGTGATCACGCAGGTGAGGACCACGTAGACGGCGATGGGGAACGACGACCCGTACGCCTGCAGCAGCGCGGTCGCGATCAACGGGGCCAGCGCGCCGGCCGCGATCGAGGCGAGCTGGTAGCCGACCGACGCACCCGAGTAGCGCACCCGCGTCCCGAACAGCTCCGAGAAGAACGCCGCCTGCGGCCCGTACATCGCGCCGTGCAGCACGAGTCCGACGGTCGTGGCGAGGGTGATCAGCACCGGGTCCCTGGTGTCGAGCAGCGCGAAGAACGCGAAGATCCACCCGGCCATGCCGACCGTGCCGACGAGGTAGACCGGCTTCCGCCCGAACCGGTCGGAGAGGTGGCCCCACACCGGGATCGTCACCAGGTGCACGGCCGAGGCGACCAGCACCGCGTTGAGACCGACCGACTTCGACAGCCCGAGGCCGGTGACGACGTAGACGAGGATGAACGCCGTGATCACGTAGTACGACACGTTCTCGGCGAACCGCGCGCCCATCGCGATCAGCACCTCGCGCCAGTTGTGCTTGAGCAGCTCCAGCGCGGGCGCCTTCTCCTCGGCCGGCCCCTTCGCCTTCGTCTCCTGTGCCGCCTTCTCCTGGGCGGCCAGGAAGATCGGCGACTCCGACACGGTGAGCCGGATCCACAGACCGATCACCACGAGCACACCGGAGAGCAGGAACGGGATGCGCCAGCCCCACGCGAGGAAGTCCGCGTCCGACTGCACCGCCGCGAGGACCGCGAGCACCGCCGTCGCGAGCAGGTTGCCGCACGGCACACCGGCCTGCGGCCACGACGCCCAGAACCCGCGCCGCTGCGGGTCACCGTGCTCGGACACGATGAGCACGGCCCCGCCCCACTCGCCGCCGAGCGCGAAGCCCTGCACCAGCCGCAGGAACGTCAGCAGCAACGGCGCCAGGACGCCCACCGACGCGTACGTGGGCAACACGCCCATCAGCATCGTCGCGCCACCCATCAGCAACAACGACAGCACCAGCAGCTTCTTGCGCCCCAGCCGGTCGCCGTAGTGGCCGAACACCAGCCCGCCCAGCGGCCGCGCGAGGAAGCCGATCGCGTACGTGGTGAAGGCGAGCAGCGTGCCGGTCAGCGGATCGGCGGTCGGGAAGAAGAGCTTGTTGAACACCAGGGCGGCGGCCGACCCGTAGAGGAAGAAGTCGTACCACTCCACCGTTGTCCCGATGAGTGAGGCCCCAACCACTTTCTTGATCATCGACAACTCCTCATTGAGCAGTCCAGCCGCCGTCGACGGCCAACGACGTACCGGTCACAAAACTGTTGTCGCACAACCACAGCACGGCTGCCGCCACCTCGTCGGGCTCGATCAGCCGCTTGACTGCGCTGCGCTTGAGGAAGACCTGCTCCGCGACGTCGGCCGCGGGGATGCCGTGCACCCGCGCCTGGTCGGCGATCTGCTTCTCCACCAACGGGGTCCGCACGTAGCCGGGTGCCACGCAGTTGGAGGTCACGCCGTGCGGCGCGCCCTCGATCGCGGCGACCTTGGAGAAGCCTTCCAGGCCGTGCTTCGCCGCCACGTAGGCGGACTTGAACGCCGACGCCCGCAGCCCGTGCACGCTGGAGACGTGGACCAGCCGTCCCCAGCCGCGGTCGTACATGTGCGGCAGGACGTGCCGGGTGAGCCGGAACGCGGCACCGAGCATGAGCTCCAGCATCGCCGAGAAGCGGTCGGCGGGGAACTCGTGGATGGGGGCGACGTGCTGCACGCCGGCGTTGTTGACGAGGACGTCGACCTCGGCGGGCAACGCGCCGACGTCACCGGTCAGGTCGAGGACGTGCCCGACACCGCCGATCTCCTCGGCGAGCGGCAGCACGCCGGGGTCGACGTCGACCAGGTGGACTTTCGCGCCGTCAGACGACAGGGCGCGGGCGCAGGCCAGGCCGATGCCGCTGGCGGCTCCGGTGACCAGTGCGGTGTGGCCCGTGACACTCGACATGGCCGGAAACGGTAGGCGTGACCGGTCGTGACCGACATGTGGCGGCTCCACATATTGCCTGGTCGCAAGGTAGATTTAGCCACCATTTAGCGAGATTCGGGCATATGTCGCGAGAACGCCGGGTACAGGGGCGTAAGCTCCCGTCACCTGAACGGGGGAAGATCAGAACGAGGGGGCTACCACCATGTCTTTGACACCCATATACGACGACCTCCTGCGCGAGCTCGAAGAGATCGCACAGGAGGCCGGTCTGACCGGTTCGGAGCCCGTCCCCGAACCCGCCGAGTGACTACTTCGGGACAGCGATCAGGTCAGCGGGAACCGGCTGGTCCTTGCTGATCAGGTCGAACAGCTGGGACGCCTGCTCCTTGTTCCACTGCACGACCGAACCCGCACCGGGCACCGTCGGGGTGCCCGCGATCGGCACCGTCCCGCTCTGCGCCTCGCCCATGTTGAGGGCGACGCTCGCGAGGTGCCACACGTGGTCGTCCTCGTTGACCGACACCGCACCGGACGCCGCGTTGAGCAGCGGAACGACGCGGAACGGGTTCGCGAGGGTGGCAGGGCTCTGCACCTTCTCGAACAGCGCCGACAGGAACTTGCGCTGGTTCTGCACGCGCTGCAGGTCCGCGGTCGCGAACGCACGGGTCCGCACGAACCCGAGCGCCTGCGGCCCGTCGAGCTCCTGGCAGCCGGCGGGCAGGTCGATGCCGGCCAGCGGGTCCTTGATCGGCTCGTCGATGCAGATGTCGACGCCGCCGACCGCGTCGACCATGTCGGAGAACCCGCCGAAGCCGATCTCCATGTAGTGGTCGATCCGCACGCCCGTCGCACCCTCGACGGTCCGCACGAGCAGCTGCGGCCCACCGAACGCGAACGCCGCGTTGATCTTGTTGCGCCCGTTCTCCGGGATGGGGACGTAGGAGTCGCGCGGCAACGACAGCAGCGTCGGCTTGGCCGCGCTGTTGTCCGGCAGGTGCAGCATCATGATGGTGTCGGTGCGCCGGCCCGCCGCGTCACCGGTCGCGAGAGCGTCCTTCTGCTCCTGCGACAGGCCTTCCCGCGCGTCGGAACCGACGAGCAGCCACGTGGTGCCCGGCGTCTCGGCCGGCCGCCCCTCGTAGTCCGGCAGCGCGTCGATGCGCTTGAGGGTCGAGTCGACGTAGAAGAAGAACCCGACTGCGGCCAGCAGCAAGACCAGCAGCACGACGAGGATGGTGCGTCCGGGACGCTTCCTCTTCCTCGGTCGCCCCTGCGGCATGGGACGCCGCTGCTGCTGATAGCCCTGGTGGTACCCAGCGCTCATGTGTCGCCAACCCCGATCGCATCAGTTTCGCTTTGCACCTAGGGACGCGGTGCGCCCGTTCAGGTTGCGACGAACCTACCGGGGCGGCAGCACGAGCGCTTCGAAGAGGCGGGTGACCTCAGCCGACGGGTCGTCGGTCCAGCCCGTGTGCGCGGGCGAGGTCTGCACGACGGTGCTGCGCGGCGCCGTGAGCCACCGGAACCGCTGCCCGATCGTCGTCCGGCTCACCGGTCCCGCGTCCGGCGTGCCGTCGCACGAGCTCGCGAGGTGGGCCAGGCTGCTGCCGAGCGTCTCGAGGTCGAGCGCCGGGTCGAGCGCCCGGAGCCGGTCACCGTCCACATGGGTCTTCGCGCACAGGAAGTCCAGCGCGGCGCAGTAGACGATCACGCCGACGTTCACGAACTCGCCCCGCTCCTGCCGCGGCACCGCCCGCAGCAGCGCGTACTCAAACACGTGCGGCACGCGCGGCCTCCAGCGAGTCGACCCAGCCGCGGTGGGCGAGGCGAAAGGTGAAGAAGTCCTTGTAGCGCCGCCTGAGTTCCTGCGGATCACCCTCCAGCCACTCGTCGGGCACGAGCGCGAGCACCTCGTCGAGCAGCTCCGGCGTGATCTTCGCGGCGAACTCCGCGTCCACTTCGGACAGAGCACCGGCGTTGGGCAGCACGGCGTGGTCGGAGGCGTCGTAGCGGAACTCCTTGGTGGCGGGCCTGTCCTCGCTCCAGGAGTAGTGGAAGTACAGGCTCGCGCCGTGGTCGATGAGCCACGGTTCCCGGTGCCACAGCAGCATGTTCGGGTTGCGCCAGCTGCGGTCGACGTTGAGGGTGAGCGCGTCGAACCACAGCAGCCGGGTCGCGAGCTCCACACCGGGGTCGCGCACCACCGGGTTGAAGTCGAACGAGCCGGGCAGGTAGTCGAAGCCGAGGTTGAGCCCGCCGCTGGCGCGCAGCAGCTCCTGGACCTCCTGGTCCGGTTCCGCGCGGGCCAGCTCGGGGTCGAGGTGCACGAGCACGATCTCCGGCACCCGGAACCCCAGCCGCCGCGCCAGCTCGCCGACGACCACCTCGGCGACGAGCACCTTCACGCCCTGCCCCGCGCCGCGGAACTTCACCACGTACATGCCCAGGTCATCGGCCTCGACCAGCCCCGGCATGGAACCGCCCTCGCGGAACGGCGTCACGTACCGGGTGGCCGTGACCTCCCTCAGAGAACTCACCCGCGCATGATCACACGAACACCCGCGCGGAGCCGAGCGGGATTCCGCTCCGGCTCGGCCGGCCGCGGTGGCGGGGGACGCCACCGCGGCGAGCGGGCGTCACCCCAGCCGCGCGGGCAGCACGCAGACCGGGATCGGGGTCTGCAGCGCGGTTCCGGACGGGGTCAGCTTGCCGGTCGCGCCGTCCACGGCGAACGACGTGACCGTGTTCGAGTTCTGGTTGGCGGCGAACAGGAACCGCCCGCTCGGGTCGGTGGTGATGTGCCGCGGGTACCTGCCGCCGACCGGCGTGGTGCCGACCAGGGACAGCTCGGCGCCGCTCACCGCGAACTGCGCGACGCTGTCGTGGCCGCGGTTGGACAGGTAGACGAACCTGCCGTCGCCGGAGACCAGGACCTCGGCCGGGTAGTTGCGCGCCCCGCCCGCCGGTGCGGTCTGCAGGACCTGGCCGGGCGTGAGCCGCCCGTCGGCGTAGCCGCACGACACGATGGTCGAGTCGAGCTCGTTGGCCACGTAGGCGACCTTGCCGTTCGGGTGGAACGCCAGGTGCCGCGGTCCGGCGCCGGGCTTGAGCTTCGCCGTCGCGACCCTGGTGAGCTTCCCGGCCGCCAGCGAGTAGGTGAACACGGCGTCCGCGCCCAGGTCGACGGCCAGCGCGTACCGGCCGGCCGGGTCGAACAGGACCTGGTGGGCGTGCGGGCCCTGCTGGCGGTCCGGGTCGGGGCCGGAGCCGGTGTGCCGCACCAGCTGCGACCGCGCGCCGATGCCGCCGTCGGAGCGCAGCGGGAACACGCTGAGCGTGCCCGACGAGTAGTCGGCGGTGATCAGGTACCGGCCCGACGGGTCCAGCGTCAGGTGGCACGGGTCGGCGCCACCGGTCGCGACCTTGTTGACCACCTTCAGCGAGGTGGCGTCGATCGCGGTGACCTCGCCGTTGCTCGTCTCGTTGACCGCGTAGAGGAAGCGGCCGTCGCGCGACTCGACGACGAACGAGGGGTTCACCACGCCCTTGATGACACCGGTCTGCCGCAGCTGCCCCGAGGCGGTGTCGTAGGTGCCGATGCCGATGCCCTGGGCGCCACCGCTCCACGTCGTGTACGCCCCGAAGAAGACTCTCCGCGTGGTGGCAGCCGCCTCGGCGGTTCCTCCGGTCATCAGCAGTCCCGCTCCCACGCCCATGGCTCCGAGAAATCGTCGCCGGTCCACACCCACGTCCGCACCTCCGGTTCGATCTCAACGGCGGCGGCGCAGCCCACAGTGGCCCAGATCGATACAGTCCGGCAATAGGTGCAACAAAGATTGCGCCTACCGCAACGGGTCGGCGGAGATCAGCCTGGCCTTCTCGGCCGCGAGGTCGTAGGCGGGCTGCGGGAACTTCGGGTCCATCTCGCGCAGCGTCTCCAGCAGCAGCCGGCTCACCGCCCAGTTCCGGTACCACTTGCGGTCGGCGGGCACCGCGTACCAGGGCGTCGCCGAGCAGGCCCGCAACGCCGCCGTGTACGCCTCCTGGTACTTCGACCACTTGGACCGCACGTCGATGTCGGCCGGGTTGTACTTCCAGTTCTTGCGCGGGTCGTCCAGCCGTGCGAGCAGCCGCTCCTTCTGCACCTCCGGCGAGATGTGCAGGAAGCACTTGATGAGCGTGGTTCCGCTCTCGGCGAGCTCGGCCTCGAAGTCGTTGATCTCGCTGTACCGCTTGCGCAGCTCCGCCGCCGTCAGCAGCTTCTCCACCTTCGGCACCAGCACGTCCTCGTAGTGCGAGCGGTCGAACGCGCCGATGCGGCCCTTCTCCGGCAGCGCCTTGCGGACCCGTGTCAGGAAGTGCTGGCGGCGTTCGGCCGGGGTCGGCTTCTTGAACGAAGCGATCCGCACGCCCTGCGGGTTCACCAGGCCGACGACGTGGCTGACGACCCCGCCCTTGCCCGAGGTGTCCATGCCCTGCAGCACCAGCAGGACCGCACGGGAGTCCTCCGCGTAGAGCGCCTCCTGCAGGCGGTCCAGCTCGGTCCCGGTGGCGGCGAGGTCCTCGGCCGCCTCCTTCTTGTTCGCCGGCCCGATCGGCCGACCGGCCGGGTCGAGGGTGGAGAGGTCCACCTCGTCGAGTCGCAGGGCCGCACGAACCGACTTCTTCGCCATCAGTCGACCGTAGCGATTCACCGCCCAGTCCGCTCGTCATGCAAAGATCACCCACCGATTGGTGGATCTACGCAACATTTGACGGCTATCCGCAACGCTTCGCGGCTGAAATCGCCTGTCCGGCACCCTAGCCTTGGAGGATGACCGCCATCGCCGACCACCACACCAGGGGAACCATGAACCTGGCCAGCGCTGATTACGTCGCACTCGACGAGGAGTGGAGCACGCACAACTACCACCCGCTGCCGGTGGTCATCTCGCACGGCGAGGGGGCGTGGGTCACCGACGTCGAGGGGCGCCGTTACCTCGACTTCCTGTCCGGCTACTCGTCGCTGAACTTCGGCCACCGCCACCCCGACCTGGTGGCCGCCGCCGTCGAGCAGCTCGGCCGCGTGACGCTCACCAGCCGCGCGTTCCACCACGACCAGTTCGGCCTGTTCTGCCGCGAGCTCGCCCAGCTCACCGGCACCGAGCTGGTCCTCGCGATGAACTCCGGCGCGGAGGCCGTCGAGTCCGCGATCAAGGTGGCGCGCAAGTGGGCCTACCGGGTCAAGGGCGTGCCCGAGGGCACTGCCGAGATCATCGTGGCCGGCTCGAACTTCCACGGCCGCACCACGACGATCGTGTCGTTCTCCACCGACGACACCGCGCGCAACGACTTCGGTCCGTTCACGCCGGGCTTCAAGGTCGTCAAGTACGGCAACCTCGACGAGGTCGAGTCCGCGATCTCCGAGCGCACCGCCGCCGTGCTGATCGAGCCGATCCAGGGCGAGGCCGGCGTCGTCGTGCCGCCCGCCGGGTACCTCGCGGGCATCCGCCGCCTGTGCGACGAGCACGACGTGCTGATGATCGCCGACGAGATCCAGTCCGGTCTCGGCCGCACCGGTGAGCTGTTCGCGCTCGACCACGAGGGTGTGCGCGCCGACCTCTACACGCTGGGCAAGGCGCTGGGCGGCGGCATCCTGCCGGTGTCCGCGGTGGTCGGGTCGAAGGCGGTGCTGGGTGTGCTCAAGCCCGGCGAGCACGGCTCCACGTTCGGCGGCAACCCGCTCGCCTGCGCCGTCGGCCGCGCGGTGGTGCGGCTGCTGGCCACCGGCGAGTTCCAGGAGCGGTCCCGCGAGCTGGGCGGGTACCTGCACGCCGAGCTCGGCAAGCTGGTCGGCCACGGCGTCGCCGAGGTGCGCGGGCGCGGCCTGTGGGCCGGTGTCGAGATCGCGCCCGGCGGCCCGGTCGGCCGTGCGGCGTCCGAGGCGCTCTCCGCGCGGGGCGTGCTGTGCAAGGAGACCCACGCGTCCACGTTGCGCGTCGCGCCGCCGCTGGTGATCACGCGGGACGAGATCGACCTCGGTGTGCGGGCGATCGCGGCGGTGGTCGCGCCGTAGCTGGCACCCTGGCGGGGTGATCGACGACTTCGCGAAGCAGTACCTGCACGAGGACCTCCGGGAGATCCGTGAGGTGATGGTGCGCAAGCTCGACGGGCTGTCCGAGTACGACGCCCGCCGGCCGCTGACCACGACGGGCACGAACCTGCTCGGCCTGGTCAAGCACCTGACCCTCACGGAGTCCCGCTACTTCGGCGAGGTCTTCGGCCGTCGGTGTCCGTGGCCGGTGGCCCGCTGGGACGACCCGGCGGTGCGCGGCACCGACCTGTGGGCGACCGAGCACGAGACGCGCGCGGAGATCGTCGAGGGCTATCGGCGCGCCTGGGAGCACTCGGACGCGACGATCGCCGCGCTGCCGGTCGACGCGCCCGGCCACGTCCCGTGGTGGCCGCGCCCGGACGTGCTGTTGTTCAACGTCCTCGTCCACGTGCTCACCGAGACCAACCGGCACGCCGGGCACGCCGACGTCCTGCGCGAGCAGCTCGACGGCACGGTCGAGGTCACGGGCAGGGACGCGGCGTTCTGGGAGCGGCGGAGGGCGGAGATCGACCGCGCCGCGCGCAACGCGTGACGGTTCGTGCCCGTCTGGGCGAATCGACTCAGGGCCGTAGGTCACAAATGCTGCGGACCAGGCACACCGTCCACCCGGCCGATGCATCATGGCTCGCATGGGTGAACGGGTGCGGGCTCGGGCTGCCGCCGCGCTGGGCCGGTGGGTCGAGCCGGAGGAGGTCTACGCGCGAGGCCGCGCGTTGCGGTCCACTGTGGACTTCAAGGCGCACAGGGCCGTCTCGCTGGCCGCGCGGCGCCCCTCGGTAGAGGAGTTCCTGCACGCGAGCAACCAGGGCCGGCTGGAGCACCTGGTCCCGTTGCGGATCGGGCGGATGCTGGCCAACCCGTTCGCGTTCTTCCGCGGCGCGGCCGGCCTGCAGGCGGGCGACCTGGCCGCCGGGGTCTCGACCGGTGTGCACGCCCAGCTGTGCGGTGACGCGCACGCGGCGAACTTCGGCCTCTACGGCACGCCCGAGGGCCAGATCGTCATGGACGTCAACGACTTCGACGAGACGCTGCCGGGCCCGTGGGAGTGGGACCTCAAGCGGCTCGTCACGTCGCTGGTGCTCGCCGGGCGCACCGGCGGCGTGTCCGACAAGGGGTGCCGTGACGCCGCCGAGGACGCCGTCAGCGCCTACCGCTCGGTGATCGCGCACCTGGCGGAGGTCCCGTTCATGGAATCGTGGACCGCACTGGGCGACGAGTCGACGCTGTCGAAGGTCAAGGCCGACGACCTGATCAACGACTTCTCCAAGGCAGCGCAGAAGTCGCGCAAGAACACCAGTGCCCGGTTCGCCGCGAGGTGGACCGCGCACGACGGCGAGCGGTGGCGGTTCGTCACGAACCCGCCGACCTTCACCTCCGTCACGCAGCGCACCGCCGACGCGGTGGTCGCCGCACTGCCGTCCTACGTGGACACCCTGCGCGAGTCCCGGACCAACCTGATCATGCGCTATGGCGTGTCGGACGTGGCGTTCCGGGTCGTCGGCACCGGCAGCGTCGGCCTGCGCAACTACCTGGTCCTGTTGCACGGCAACGGGGACGAGGCGCTCGTGCTGCAGTGCAAGGAGGCCAGGCCGTCGGCGCTGCAGCCGTTCCTGGACGTCGAGCCGGCCAAGCACGAGGGCAAGCGGATCGTGCACGGCGCGCGGCTGGTGCAGGCCGAGACCGACATCCTGCTGGGCTGGACGACGATCGAGGGCCGGCCGTTCATCGTGCGGCAGTTCCGCAACCGCAAGGGCGAGATCGACGCGACCACGCTCAAGCGCGACGACCTCGACGACTACGGCCGGTTCGCGGGCGCTCTGCTGGCCCGCGCGCACACCCGCTCGGTCGACCCGCGGCTGCTCGCGGGCTACTTCCGCAACGGCGGCGGCGAGGACCTCGACGAGGCGTTCGCGAAGTACGCGTTCGACTACGCCGACCGGACCGAGGCCGACCACGCCGAGCTCGCGGCGCTGGTCAAGAACGGGAAGCTGCCCGCGCACGTCGAGTGACCGCGCGGGCCGACACGCCAGCGGATCCGCCGCACCGAGGCGGGTGGGAAGAATGTTTAGCCTGGTCACATGAAGATCCGCCGCGCCGCCTCCCCCGACGACGTGTCCGCCGCAGCGCACCTGTTCGACACGCCGCCGCTGCCGGACGCGACGGCGCGGTTCCTCGCCCAGGACCACCACCACCTGCTGATCGCCTACGTCGGCGAGCGGCCGGCCGGGTTCGTGTCCGGTGTGGAGACCACGCACCCGGACAAGGGCACCGAGATGTTCCTCTACGAGCTGGGCGTGGACGAGGCGTTCCTGCGCCGCGGCATCGGCACGGCGCTGGTCGAGGCGCTGCGCACGCTGGCGGCGGAACGGGGCTGCTACGCGATGTGGACCGGCACCGCCACCGGCGACACGGCGGCGCAGGCCACCTACCGCAAGGCCGGCGGGCTGGTCGGCGACGGCGCGCTCGTCGCCTGGAACCTGCCGTTCACCGTTCCACCGGAGGCCTGACCCCGCCCGCGGCCCTGGTTCGGCAGATGGCGAACAAGTTGGTGGTGGTCAGCGGCGATTTGATCATGTGTTGGTGGTACTTGCAGATGCCTGGCCAGGGAGGACGAGAGGCGGGGGCTCAGGTCCAGACCGGCTCGTCCACTTCGGACACGCGTCCGTCCGCGCGGAAGTGCAGGAACCGGTCGAACGACCGCGCGAACCACCGGTCGTGCGTCACCGCGACGACGGTGCCCTCGAAGTCGGCGAGCGCGTCCTGCAACGCCTCCGCGGAGGCGAGGTCGAGGTTGTCGGTCGGCTCGTCGAGCAGCAGCAGCGTCGCACCGGACAGCTCCAGCAGCAGGATCTGGAACCGGGCCTGCTGGCCGCCGGACAGGTGCTCGAACCGCTGGTCGCCCGCCTGGTGCAGGCCGTAGCGCTGCAGCACCGACATCGCGGCACCCCGGTCGCGGCCGGCGCGCTGACCGTCGCCGTGCCAGAGGATGTCCACGAGCGTGCGGCCGAGCCACTCCGGGTGCTCGTGCGTCTGCGCGAACAGACCCGGCACAACGCGCGCGCCGAGC
This sequence comes from Lentzea sp. NPDC036949, assembly GCF_055608075.1. Taxonomy (NCBI): domain Bacteria; kingdom Bacillati; phylum Actinomycetota; class Actinomycetes; order Pseudonocardiales; family Pseudonocardiaceae; genus Lentzea; species Lentzea sp. NPDC036949. The sequence goes on along the minus strand of NZ_JBVJRA010000020.1, from coordinate 65,242 downwards.
TTCCACGCGCCTGTGGTGCGCACGTCGTCACCGCCGAGCAGGCGCAGGAAGTGGCTCTTGCCCGAGCCGTTGGAACCCAGCACCGCCACCCGGTCACCGAAGAAGATCTCCTGTGAGAACGGCTTCATCAGCCCGGTCAGCTCCAGCTGCTCGCACGTGATCGCGCGGACACCGGTGCGGCCGCCACGGAGCCGCGGGGCGACCTTCTCGTCCTGCGGGACCTCCGGTGGCGGTCCCGCGTCCTCGAACCGTTGCAACCGTGCGGCCATCACGCGGTACTTCGGTGCCATCGACTCGTAGTACTTCGCCTGCTGCTGCAGTGAGCGCACGAGCTCCTTGAGGCGTTCGTGCTCCTCGTTCCAGCGGCGGTGGTCCTCCAGCAGCTTCTCGATGCGCCGCGCGCGGGCGTCGTGCCAGGTCGCGAACGAACCGGGGTGCGTCCACGCCGAGTGCGCCTCGACGGTCACGACGTGCGTGGCGGCGTTCGCGAGCAGCTCGCGGTCGTGGCTCACGACCAGCACGGCCTTGTCGGTGGCGCGCAGGCGGTCCTCCAGCCAGCGCTTGCCGGGCACGTCGAGGTAGTTGTCCGGCTCGTCGAGCAGGAGCACCTGTTCGTGGCCGCGCAGCAACGCCTCCAGCACCAGCCGCTTCTGCTCGCCACCCGACAGCGTGCGCACCTCGCGGAACCGGGCGCGGTCGAACGGCAGGCCGAGCGCCGCCACCGTCACGGTGTCCCAGAGCACCTCGACGTCGTACCCGCCGGCCTCGCCGTAGTCGGTGAGCGCGGTCGCGTACCGCATCTGCGCGGCCTCGTCGTCGGTGTCCATCAACGCGAGCTCGGCGTCATCGAGCTCCTTCGCGGCCGCGCGCAACGGCTGCGGCGCCACGGCCAGCAGCAGGTCCCTGACCAGGGTGTCGTCGCGCACCGAGCCGATGAACTGCGGCATCACCGCGAGCCCGCCCTGCACGTGCACGCTGCCCTGCTTCGGCGTCAGCTCGCCGGACAGGATGCGCTGCAGCGTCGTCTTGCCGACCCCGTTCGCCCCCACCAGCGCGACGACGGTCCCGCCGCTCACCTTGAACGAGACGTCGCGGAACAGCTCCCGGCCGTCGGGGAGTGCGTACGCCAGCCCGTTCGCTTCCAGATAACCCACGCCGAGATGGTCACGGCAGCAGGGGGCCGGGCGCCACCGAGTTTCGGACAGCCTCTGCGCTGAGCAATATATTGGATATCAGCGGATGCGTATCGGATGCCGGTGCCACACGAGCACGCCGGCGGTCACCAGCAGGCACTGGAACGCCGGCCCGAACGCGGAGATCGTCAGGCACAGCACGGTCAACCCGCCGAACACGACCAGCAGGAGCCAGAACAGCCACGGCCGCGCGGACCGCGAGCTGGCCATGGCGCGGGCCAGACCGGGTTCTTCGGTGCGGAGCCGCTGCTCGATCTCGTCGAGGGAGCGGCGTTCGGCTTCGCTCAGCATCGGGGCCTCCGGGGAGACGTCGGGACGTCATCATTCCCACTCGTCCACCAGGGGATACTCGAAGAACACCGGACTCAAACTCGCCGAACGGGCGAGTTTCACCGGCTCAGGGCCACGAGCCTGGACACCGCCCGCAGGTACTTCTTGCGGTAGCCGCCGCGCAGCATCTCCTCGGTGAAGAGGTCCGACAGCGGCTGCCCGGACACCGCCACCGGGATGTCGCGGTCGTAGAGCCGGTCCCCCAGCGCGACCAGCCGCAACGCGACGGACTGGTCGGGCGCCGCGGTGACCCCGCGCAGGTGCACGGTGCTGACGCCGTCGACGAGCCGCCCGTACTTCGACGGGTGGATGCGGGCGAGGGCCTTGAGCAGGTCGCCGAAGTCGTCGAGGGTCGAGCCGGGCATCTGCTCGGCACGCGCCTGGAGCTCGTCGTCGGTCATCGGCGGCGGTGCGTCGGGCAGGCCGCGGTGGCGGTAGTCGGGGCCGTCGACGCGCACGACGTCGAACTTCGCCGACATCGACTGGATCTCGCGCAGGAAGTCGGCGGCGGCGAACCGGCCCTCACCGAGCTTGTCCGGCAGCGTGTTGGAGGTGGCGGCGATGTGCACGCCCTGCGCCATCAACTCCTTGATGAGCCGGGTGACGAGCATGGTGTCGCCGGGGTCGTCGAGCTCGAACTCGTCGATGGCGAGCAGCCGGTGCCCGCTCAGCCGCTTGACCGCCTCGGGGAACGTCAGCACGCCGACGAGGTTCGTGAGCTCGACGAACGTGCCGTACGCCTTGGGGCCGGGCACGGCGTGCCACAGCGAGGCGAGCAGGTGGGTCTTGCCGACGCCGAAGCCGCCGTCGAGGTACAGGCCGAGCTTGCCCTCGTCCTCGGACCTGCCGAACAGCGACCACTTCCTGCGGCGCGCGTTCACCCGCGCGGCGAACTCCTGACCGGCCTTGACGGCGGCGGCCTGGCTGGGCTCGTCCGGGTTGGGGATGTAGCTGTCGAAGCTGACGGTGTCGAACCTGGGCGGGGGCACCAGGCCCTCGACCAGTTCGTCGGCCCCGATCTGGGGATCCCGGTCGGACAGGCGCATGCCCCGCAGCCTATCGGCGTGATGGGATGGCCCAGTGCAGATGTTGTGGCCCTCACCGGGCGTTGAGATGACCGACACAGCGCTGGAGGACCTCTACGGCTACCCGGCGGACCGCACGTGGGTGACCGCGAACTTCGTGTCCAGCGTGGACGGTGCGGTGACGGTCGACGGGCGCTCGGCGGGGCTCGGCTCGCCCGCGGACAAGCGGATCTACCTGCTCGGGCGCGACCTCGCGGACGTCGTGCTGGTGGGCGCGGGAACGGTGCTGGCCGAGGGCTACCGGGGTGCGCGGCCCGACGTGGCGCGGCGGGAACGGCTGGGCCTCGCGCCGGCGTTGCCGATCGCGGTCGTCACGGCGCGCGGCTCGCTCACCCCCGGCTTGCCGCTGTTCACCGACACGGCGGTCCCGCCGATCGTGGTCACGACGGCGCGGGCGGAGCTGCCCGAGCTGCCCGCCGACGTGGTCGTCGCCGGCGAGGAGGAGGTCGACCTCGCGGTGGCGGTGCGGGAGCTGGCGGCGCGCGGGCTGCGCAGGATCAACCTCGAGGGCGGGCCGAAGCTGTTCGGCGCGATGCTCGCCGCCGGGCTGGTCGACGAGCTGAACCTGACGGTGGCGCCGGTGCTCGCGGCCGGTGACGCCGGGCGGATCGCGCACGGGCCGGGCGGGGTGCCCGCGGACCTGGAGCTGCGGTCGGTGCTGCGGGCGGACGACGTGCTGTTGCTGCGGTACCGGCGGCGGGACTCCCGCTGACGGTGCAGGATGTGCCGCGTGGACCTGCCACTGACCCCTCCCCTGCAGCCGATGCTGGCCACCGCGGTGAACGGCGTCCCCGACTCGGGCGACCTGCTGTTCGAACCGAAGTGGGACGGCTTCCGCTGCGTGGTGTTCCGCTGCGGTGACGAGGTCGTCCTGCAGTCGCGCAGCGGCAAGCCGCTGAACCGCTACTTCCCCGAGGTCGTGGCGTCGATGCTGGCGGTGCTGCCCGAACGCGTGGTCGTCGACGGCGAGCTCGTCGTGGCCCGCGACGACGAGCTGGACTTCGACGCGTTGTCCGAGCGCATCCACCCGGCGGCCTCGCGGGTGGCGCTGCTGTCCGAGACGTCACCGGCGACGTTCGTGGCGTTCGACCTGCTCGCACTGGGCTCACGGGAGCTGCTGGAGTCGGCGACGGTGGACCGGCGGGCGGCGCTGCTGGAGCTGCCGGGCCTGAACGTGACGCCGGCGACGACGTCGGTGGAGACCGCTCGGCAGTGGTTCACGCTGTTCGAGGGCGCCGGTTTGGACGGTGTGATGGGCAAGCTCGCCAGCGGCCCGTACACGCCCGGCAAGCGTTCGATGATCAAGGTGAAGCACGCGCGCACGGCCGACGTCGTGCTGGCGGGTCTGCGTTGGCACAAGGACACCGAGCCGGGCACGGCCGTCGGGTCGATGCTGCTCGGCGTCTACGACGACAACGACGTGCTGCACCACATCGGTGTCTGCGGCTCGTTCAAGGCGGCCGAACGCCGTGAGCTGGCGGCCGAGCTGACGCCGTTGATCACGACCGCCGACGACCACCCGTGGGCGGCCCCGCGGCCGGGGCAGCGGATTCCGGGGGAGATCAACCGGTGGCGCGGGCAGCAGGCCGGGTACGTGGCGCTGCGGCCGGAGCGGGTCGTGGAGATCCACTACACGCAGACCGAGGGCGACGCGCCGGTGCGGTTGCGGCACAACGGCCAGTTCGCGCGCTGGCGGCCGGACCGCGAGCCGCTGTCGTGCCGGTACGACCAGCTGGAGATCCCGGCGCGCTACGACGTCGCCTCGGTGCTGAAAGGTGAGCTGCGGGCCCGTTAGGCCTCGGGACGTGCCGACCGCGTGGCCCCCACGGATGCGATGACCACGCAGCACACGGCCACCCACTGCGCCGGTTCGAGGTGCTCGCCGAGCAGGACCAGCCCGGCCACGGCGGCGACCGCGGGTTCCAGCGACATCAGGATGCCGAACACCCGCGGCGGGATGCGGCGCAGCGCCTCCAGCTCCAGCGAGTACGGCACGACCGACGACAGCAACGCCACCGCCAAGCCCGCGACCAGCACGAACGGGTCCAGCAACGCCGTGCCCGCCGACGCTGCGCCGAACGGCAACGCGATCACCGCGCCGACGACCATCGCCAGCGCCAGCCCCTTGCCGTCGGAGGTCTGGCTGCCGAGCTTGGCCGCGATCAGGATGTAGCCCGCCCAGCACACCGCCGCCGCCAGCGCGAACAGCACGCCGACCAGGTCGAGGCCGCCCTGCGCGCGGGTGAGCAGCAGCACGCCGCCCCCGGCCAGCACGACCCACACCCCGTCGGGCCAGCGGCGCGACCCGGCGACCGCCACCGCGAGCGGGCCGAGGAACTCGATGGTCACCGTCGCGCCGAGCGGGATGCGGTCGAGCGCCTGGTAGAAGGTCAGGTTCATCGCGGCCAGGACACCGCCGTAGCTCGCGACGACCAGCAGCGTGCGGCGGTCCACCCGCAGCGACGGGCGCCAGATGAGCAGCAGCACCGCGGCGGCGAGCACGAGCCGCACCGCCACCGTCCCGGTCGCGCCGACGGACGTGAAGAGCTGCTTCGCGAAGGCCGCTCCGACCTGGACGCTCACGATGCCGAGCAGCACGAGCGCCGGCGGCGGGACCGCCCCCATCAGGCGTGCGACGGGCAGACCGTCCGCATGAGACATCGCTCCATCGTGCAGGAGGTCCTTTCGGCACCCGATGCGGTTTCCCACAGGCCGGGAACGGCCTGACTCACCTTGTTCACACCTGGCGCGTGCGAGGCTCCACCCGAGCCCGAGTTGGACGGAAGTGAGGAACACCTGTGCGTCGCGCTGCCCTGGTCCTGCTGGCAGTGAGCGTGCTGACGGCGTGCAGCGCCGGGCCGTCGCTGCGGCCGGTGATCGCGGTCAGGGGCGAGGGCGACCAGCCCGCCGACCAGAGCGCGCTCGCGGGACCGCAGCCCGTTCCGCCGCTGGAGGACTACCGGTCGGACTCGCTCGCGTGGTCGCCGTGCGGCGAGCAGATGCGCGACCGGATCGGCACGAACGTGCCCGAGGGCGACCAGAAGTACGAGTGCGCGCGGATGAGCGTGGTGCTCGACCCGCCGGGACGGCCCGGCCGCGGTTCGCTCAGCGTCTCGCTGACCCGCGTCGGCTCCGGCAAGAGCGCGCTGGTCGTGGTCGGCGACCCCGCCGGGGAGTCCGGCACGGTGAAGGCCGCGCGGCTCGCGGCGGCGCTGCCGGAGGACCTGCTCACCACCTACACGATCATCGGCGTGGACCGGCGCGGCACCGGCCGGTCCGAGGGCATGGCCTGCGTGCCGTCCGGGACGCGTGCGGCGCTCGTCGAGTACGACCCGGCCGAGCCCGAGCAGTCCCAGCTGGTGGTCGCGGCCGGTGAGGCGGCGCAGGAGTGCGTGCTCGACCTGGAGGGCAGGCTGACCGCGTTCGACTCGTGGCGCGCGGCCGCCGACCTCGAACGGCTCCGCGACCACCTCGGCACCGACCGGCTGAACCTGCTCGGCATCGGGGAGGGCTCGCGGGTCGTCACGACCTACGCCCAGCGCTACCCGAACCGCATCGGCCGCACCGTGCTCGACGGCGCCCCCGACCCGACGCTCGACCAAGCCGGTGTCCTCGAGTCCCGCGCGGCGGCCGCCGAGGCGACGTTCGAGGCCTTCGCCCGCGACTGCCTGGCCCGCGGCTGCGCGCTCACCAAGCCGCGCGACGACGTGAACGGCCTGCTCACCCAGCTGCGCACCACCCGCATCCGCGGCGAGTACGTGGACCTGACGGCCGGGTCCGCGCTGAACGCGATCCTGTCCGGCCTGGGCGACCGCTCCCGCTGGCCCGCGCTCGCCGACGCGGTCGTGAAGGCCCGCGCGGGCGACGGCACCGCGCTGTTCACGTTCCTCAACCCGCTGGTCGGCGACCTCGACGAGAACCCGCCGCGCTTCGACGCCGGCCTCGTGATCGGCTGCAACGACACCACCACCCGCATCCCACCCGACCGGGTGAAGGCGCTGGCGACGGACTGGCAGGGCAAGCACCCGCTGTTCGGCACGCTGTTCGCCCGGCAGCTGCTGCACTGCAGCCCGTTCCCGGTGCCGTCGCTCGCGAAGGTGGACCCGCTCAAGAGCGCGCCGCCGATCGTGCTGCTCAGCACCGCCGACGACCCGGCCACGCCCGCCTCGGGCACCGAGCACGCGGCGCAGCGGCTGCCGGGGTCGGTGCTGATCGGCTGGCAGGGCAGCGGGCACGGGGCACTCGGGGTGTCGGGCTGTGCGACCACCGCGGTGCGCGACTACCTGGTCGAGGCGAAGGTGCCGACGAACGGCACGGTCTGCCCGCCCTGATCCCGCAGGACAGCAGCAGGGGGAGCCTTCCGCGGTCGGGAAGGCTCCCCCTGCTCGGTTCTGGTGTCAGCAGCTCGAACAGCAGCCGCAGCCGGGCCCCGTGCACCCGGAACAGCATCCACACGTACCCATCAGGGCCTCCCGTTTTCACGCCGGACCAGCGGGACCTCCGCGCGTTCCACGGTCCGCCCCGCCACCGGCCCTGGGAAGCCCCCTCACCCGAACGCGGCCACACCACCACCGGTGCGGTCGCAGCCGGTGACCGCGTTACGCGCCCAGGTCCTCCAGCGCCTTCTGCGCTGCCTCCAGTTCGGCGCGCAGCTGCTCCACGCGGGCGAGCTGCTGGGCACGCGCCGCGTTCAGCACGCCCTCGACGATCTCGGCGACCTCGGGCGTGAGCAGCTTCGCGGCCTGCGCGACGGCGGCCGGCGAGACCGCCGTCGGCCGCACGGACTTGCGCGCGCCCTGCATGACCTCGACGGTCCACTCGCCCTCACCGGCGCTCACCAGGGTGATGGTGACCTCCGGCGCCGCCTTCGCACCGCCCTGCTTGCGGGCGGGCTTCGGCGGCGGGGGCGCCTCGACTGCGGGAGCGGGTTTCGGCTTGGGGGCCGCGGGCTTCACCGGCACCTCCGGGACGTAGGGGTACTCGACCACAGTCTCCCGCGGCGGCTCGGGCTGCGCGGCGGGTGGTGCGGCGGGCTTCTTGCGGGGCGGCGGTTTCTCCAGCGTCAGCTCGGACGGGCCGAACGACATCTCGTCCTTCGACCCCGTCGGCCGCACCTGGATGAAGTCGCCCTCCTCCGGGTCGGTGAAGGCGAGCACCTTCGCCGACCTCCCCGCCTCCATGCCCACCGCGGCCGCCGTGAACCACACCAGCGGCTGAGTGCCCCCGTCGAGCTGTGAGCGCAGGTCGCCGACGTCCTCCGCCGACAGCCCGCTCTTCTTCGCCATCGCGCTGCCTCCCGCCATTCGAACACCTGTGCCCCAGCATGCCCTACACCCCTGACAATTCTGAGCACCGGGTCGACGGCAAGATCAAGTCACGGGAACCGTGCGGTGAAAGCGCTCTCAGGCGAACGGGCCGGTCACGCCTCTTCTGCGCGCAGCCGGTACTCGCACCCGTACTCGACCACGTAGGCGAGGTCGTAGACGTGCACGATCTTGGGGCCGCCGTGCAGGTGCACGTACGTGACCGTCTGCTTCGGCTCCTCCGGCACGGAGGGCAGCGAGTCCACGCGCCCGTCGAGGGGACCGCCGACGTACCGGACGACGTAGGGCTGGGCCATGGCGACCTCCTCTCGTTCCGCCCAGTCTACGAGGTCACCCACCGGATCCAGAGCGGGTACAGCCGGTTGGCCCACCTGCCGGACGACCGGACGGCCAGCGCGTCACCCCTGCTCGCGCGCCCGCGACGGCTGCCTGGGCGGGACTACCGTCCGGGAGGTCAGGCACCCCACTGGAACACGAGGCCCGCTCATGGCCGATGGCCCCACCGACCAGCTCCGCAGCCCCGTCCTCATCGAACTGTGCCTGCTGCTGCGCGACTTCCTCGACGACCTCGACCTGACCGACCTGAACGACGACGACCTTTACCGGCACATCGCCTTCGCCGTATCCCTTCAGCACTCCGGCCGTGACTTCACCGCGCGGCCCGCTCCGGAGCTCGACCACGTCGCAGCCGCCGTGCTGCGGCGGCTGGCAACCGGGCCCCTGGGCGATCCCTCACTGCGGTCGCCCCAGGCGCGGTACGCGACGGACGCGACACCGCACGAGGTCCAGGTAGCCGATGAACCCACAGGTACCGACAAACCGGTCGGAGCACTGTGGACCTCGTCCTTCCTGCCGGGCGGCACCAGCACGTGGCAGTGGGGAGAGTGGGCGGAGTTCGGCCGGACGAGACCGCTGTCCACCGTCACCTTCGACCCGGCGGGCGTCCGGTTGTTCACCATCGGCTCGCCCTCCGACTACGGGCGGCTGGTGACCCGCTACCCGCACTCGTCAGCGGGACGCGCTCGGGTCTGCTGGAGTCGCGCCGCCGAAGACCTCGATGCCGTGCACCTGACCGTGACCGGCCTCCTCACAGCGCACCACGTCCCGGTCAGGACGCCGCACGGCACCGCCGTCCTCACCGGCTGGGACGCCGAATCCACCGCCTGGCTGCACCTGCCGCCCGACTTCCAGGCGCCCCCGGCAACCCGGTAGTGCACCGCGGTTGAGGACCAACCCGCCCCTCAGACGGCGTCGGCACTGGCCAGCGTGGCCGTTCTCCAGGCGGGACAACACGGACTTCCCCACACCGAGCAACTCCGCCAAGTCCACCTGAAGCTGCCCGAGCGCCTCGCTCTCGCGGCGGATCAAGGGCGCCGAACCCGAGGCGCGACGGAGCAGCCGAGAGCGTGGGCGATGCCCTCCAACAGGCGGCGACGCTCGAACCGGCACTGGCCGTTCTGGAGCATCGACAAGTACGCCTTCAGAACGCCGGCCAGCCCGGCGGCGACGTCGAGGGACAGGTCGCGTTGGCGGCGGATCGGCGCATCCGTGCGCCGATCTCGGACAGGTCGGCTCGGGTCGCGAGCCGCTTTCCGCGTCCATGCGTACCACCTCCGGGTTCCCCATCGGGGGCAGTCGGATTGGCTCGGCGTATCAGCGATCACCACGGTTGAGAACGCCTCTCGTGGTGCACAGTGCCGATGTCGGACCTATTAGACAGGCCCCCGACCTACTTTAGGTAAAGCTCCACGTGGACAACCGCCGGTACCGTTCGATATCGGAAGGCTGCATCGCCAATCTGACCAGGCATTACGCATGCCGGAGAGCGTGACCGCCAGCCCTTCTGCGAAGGTGAACGGGACCGTGATTCATGAGCTCCCCACAGGCGGCGGACCCCAGCAGCGGAGACACACCGTAACCCCCTAATGTACCCGCTATCGATGAGGCGAACGCACACCAAGGGGCGACACGTGGGCGAGGTCTACCTGTACCTGGATGAGACCGGCGACTTCGACATGTCCGGGAAGGCGGGTGCGAGCAAGTACTTCGGCCTTGGCCAAGCCACCTTCCGCGGCGATCACGGACGCAAGGTTTGGGAGGGTATGCAGCTTCGATTCGCCCTAGAGTCCGAGGGAGTTCGCCTACCGAGCGGTTTGCACGCCAAGAATGATCAACCAAAAATTCGCGCACGCGTATTTGAGTTAATCGAAAAGCATTCCCCCAGGATTGACGCCACCCTCCTGCTGAAGGAAAATGTCAACCCAGATATTCGAGAAAAGGTCGTCGAAGATGACATGTACCTTTACGAACTAGCGTGGCGCACACACTTCCAGTACCAGGCAAGATACGTGCTGAAGAGGCGGGACAAAGTATACATTGTCGCCGCCACTTTAGGTACGGGAAACAAAAAAATTGCTGCCCGCAGGGCAATCGAGCGGGTGTGCGCCAAGTACCCGTGGCTGAACATCACCCTATGCACATGGGACAGTTCAAGCTCATGGGGACTACAGGTTGCCGATTACGCCCTTTGGACCATTCAGCGTCGATTCATCAAGGGCAGCTGCGACCATTATGAATTGATGCGACCGCTAATAAAAACATGCTTCCGCGCATGGGAGAAAAGTGAGCAGCGGTCGACTATCCCGGAAAGTTCCGAGAAGCGAGCCCCTGGCTCCCTTGTCGCCGACCGCCCTGCCGCCACTGTTCCGGTTGCGGCTCCTCCAGTCAAGGCGGGTGATCCCGAGGAGGCTGGCCTTTCGGTTCCAAGTAGTTGGTGGAACAACCAGGACGACCCATGGGACGCTAGCGACCTCGACGGGGAAGCCCCTTGGGTCGATGAGTTCCGCTACTTCGGCTCGGATGACGACCCGTGGGGGTATGCAGATCGGCCGGTGCACAAGGAGGGGAACCGCTGGGAGGCTGCCCCACGAGAGATGACCGAGGATCTGGAGGGCGAGGAGTACCGGGATAACAGCTCGCTAAGGCAACTGCTGGACGGTGGGTACCCGATGGATGATGACTACTCGTAGCAGTATGCGTCGTGACGAGTGTCTCCCTTGGGGCGCTCACCACAAGATCCGGTGAATACGGTCGCGAAAGCTCTCACGACCGGCCGGGCATGCAACCCCTGTACTACGCCGACCACGACCAACGCGCCGCTGTTCCACACTGTGTCCGAGGCCGCGCGCATCCTCCGCGTCGCCCCGTTCGCGCTGTACCGGGCGATCCGCGAGCACGCGTTCCCGCGGTGCGGATCCGTACCGCGGGACCGCCCGTTTGGCTACCCGATCAGCACGTCCTACCGGCCCTGCCAGTGCACCACATAGGAGTCCTTAACGGCGTAGTGGTGAGTGTCAGGACTCTGCCGCCGTTCGCCCACCTTCGCCATGTACGCCGCATAGCGCTCTGCGAGGTCGTGGCGGAATCAGTCACCCGGCACCGGTTAGTACGTCGGCTCCTCGCTCTCAGGTCCACGAAGATCACGACGTCAATGTCCGGAGCCAGCGGCTTGTACGCGTCCTTGATCTGCCAGTCACCGAACCGGCGGCCGACCACCTGTACCAACCGCCAGGTGACCATCAACCGAGCACTCGGAGATCCTCAACCCGCAGTCGAACAGGACGCGCAAGATCGCGTTGTCACGACGATCCACAATGGACGAGTCGGAACTCGTCTTCAACAGCTGGCCAACCTCGTCGTCGGTAAGGATCGGCACGGGCTTCGACGGAGCCACCGGCTGCTCCATGCCGGACATTGGATCCGCCGCGATCTCGCCTTCGGATGCGCCCACCGTATGAACCTGCGCATGCCCTTGAACCTCGTCAGCACGGTCTGGGCGCTGTGCTTCTCGTGCAACGTCTCGAACCACGCGTCGAGCGTGTTTCATCAACGCGTCGGTAACGGGACGGCTGCGCCCCTGCTCCGACCGGTCCGCGAAGAACCTGATCGCCTACCCGTGGATGGTGATCGTGCGCTCGGCCTTGGCCGCGGCGCGCAGCTCACGACAGAAGGACGCGGCCAGGTCCGCGAGAAGCTCAGCCATCCGCCTGGATCATCCGGGGAGTCAACGCCACGCTGGATCGCACAACACGTGAGTTTGACGAGTTTTCCCAGCTCTAGCGCTTCTTCCGAGAAGGCTGAACCCGCAGCGGCTCGCCCGGCATCTTCGGGTAGTCCGGCGGGTACGGCATCTCCCCGCGCGGGTCTGCCGCGTACCACTCCAGCAGCGTCTCGATCCCGAACGCCTCCGAGTCCAGCCCCGCGTGCGGGTCCCCGCGCTCGGCCAGGTAGGAGGGCACGGTCAGCACGTCGAAGTCGTCCGGGTCCACAGTGGACAGCTCGTCCCACGTCACCGGCGTCGACACGGTGGCACGCGGGGTGCCGCGCACCGACCAGGCCGACGCGATCGTGCGGTCGCGGGCGGCCTGGTTGAAGTCGATGAACACCCGCCCGCCGCGTTCTTCCTTCCACCACGCCGAAGTCGCCAGGGACGGCGCCCGCTTCTCCACCTCGCGGGCCAGCGCGATCACCGCGTGCCGGACGTCGACGAAGTCCCACTCTGGCCGGATGCGCACCGCCACGTGGATGCCACGACCGCCGGACGTCTTCGGGTGACCGGTGAGGCCCGCGTCGGCCAGCACCTCGCGCAGCACGCCGGCGACCCGTGCGGCGTCGCGGAAGCCGGTGCCGGGCTGCGGGTCCAGGTCGATGCGCAGCTCGTCGGGCAGGTCGACCAGCGGGCGGCGGACGGGCCACGGGTGGAAGTCGAACGTGCCGAGGTTCGCCGCCCACACGACCACGGCCTCCGAGGTCGGGCAGATCTCGTCGGCGGGGCGGCCGGACGGGAACCTCACCGTCACCGTCTCGACGTAGTCGGGGGCGCCCTTGGGCACGCGCTTCTGGTAGAACGCCTCGCCCTCCACGCCGTCGACGTAGCGCTTCAGGACGACCGGGCGGTCGCGCAGGACGGACAGCAGCACGGGCGCGACCGTGCGGTAGTACTCCACCACTTGGAGCTTCGTGATGCCTCGCGCCGGGAAGTACGGCTTGTCCGGGTTGGACACCCGCACCAGCCGGTCACCGACCTCGAGCTCGATCGCCTTCGACTTCGCAGCAGCCACGCCGAAACACTAGAGGCCCCGCACGAACGCCGCGAGCGCCAGCTCGAAGCTGTCGCGGTCCAGCTCGCGGGCCACACCGGGCAGCAGGTGGGCGCGGTCGAGGTGCGGGTAGCGGCCGGAGTAGGCGGCGGGGTCGGAGGAGAAGCCGCTGGAGAACGAGCTGAGCGCGGAGCCGAAGACGATGTACATGACGCCCGCGGCGATCATCGTGGCCTCGCGGCGGGACCAGCCGGCGTCGACCAGGGCGCCGTGCATCACGTCCAGGCGCTTGAGCGACTCCTCGCGGCCGGCGGGGCCGTAGGCCAGGAACGGCACGATGTTCGGGTGCGACGCCAGCGCCTCGCGGTAGGAGCGCGCGCACTGGACGAGTCCGGCGCGCCAGTCGCCCGAGGCGAAGCCGGACACGTCGATCGTGGCGAGGATCGCCGCGGCCACGTCGTTGAGCAGGGCGTCCTTGGTCTTCACGTGCCCGTAGAGCGACGCGGCCTGCACGCCGAGCTCCGCGGCCAGCCTGCGCATCGACAGGCCGTCGAGGCCGTCGCGGTCGATGATGGCCAGTGCCACCGACCGGATCCGGTCGGGGCTCAACAGAGGGGTGCTCGGCCGCGGCATGTGAGTTAACCTAACACTGTTCGGTTTATCGGGAGGGCCTGTGGACTTGACGCTTTCTGACGAACACCGGCAGCTCAGGGAGCTGGCCCGGCGGTTCACGGACGAGCGCATCGTCCCGCACGCGACCCGGTGGGACCGCGAGGAGGCCATCGACCGCGCGCTCGTGCCGCAGCTCGGCGAGGTCGGCTTCCTCGGGCTGGGGATCGACGAGGCCCACGGCGGCTCCGGCGGTGACAACCTCGCGTACTGCCTGGTCCTGGAGGAGGTCGCCCGGGGTGACAGCGCGGTGCGCGGGATCATCTCCGTGTCACTCGGGCTGGTCGCGAAGTCGATCGCGCGGCACGGCACCGAGGAGCAGAAGCAGCGCTGGCTGCCCGGTCTGACCAGCGGCGAGCTGGTCGGCTGCTTCGCGCTCACCGAACCCGGCACCGGCAGCGACGCGGGCAGCCTCGCCACCAGGGCCACCAGGTCCAGTGACGGCTGGGTGCTCGACGGCAGCAAGGTCTTCATCACCAACGGCACGTGGGCCGACGTCGCCCTGGTGTTCGCCCGCACCGGCGGACCGGGGCCGAAGGGCGTCAGCGCGTTCCTCGTCCCCACCGCGACCGAGGGGTTCACCGCCACCGAGGTCAAGGGCAAGCTCGGCATGCGCGGCCAGGCCACCGCCGAGATCACCCTGCAGGGGGTGCACGTCGGCGCGGACGCCCTGCTCAGCGAGGAGGGCTTCAAGCTCGCGATGGGCGCGCTCGACAAGGGCCGCATGTCCGTCGCGGCGGGCTGCGTCGGTGCCGCCCAGGGTGCGCTCGACGCCGCTCTCCGCTACGCCGGGGAACGCGAGCAGTTCGGCAAGCCCATCGCGGGCTTCCAGCTCGTGCAGGAGCTGCTCGCCGACATGGCCGTGGAGACCGAGGCCGCCCGGCTGCTCACCTGGCGGGCCGCCGACCTCGCCGACCGGGGCCTGCCCCTGAGCACCGCGGCGTCCATGGCCAAGCTCTACGCCAGCGAGGCCGCGGTCAAGGTCGCGAACAACGCGATCCAGGTGTTCGGCGGCTACGGCTACATCGACGAGTACCCGGTGGGCAAGTTCCTGCGCGACGCCCGCGTCACCACCCTCTACGAGGGCACCAGCCAGATCCAGAAACTGCTCATCGGCCGGGCGCTGACCGGCATCAACGCGTTCGTCTAAGGGAGAGAAATGGACTTCACGCTCGACGCCGAGCAGAAGGAGATCCGCGACTGGGTGCGGACCTTCGTGCGCAAGGAGATCGTCCCGCTGGAGCCGGAGGTGCTGCGCCGGGAGCGCGCCGGACAGCCCGGCCTGCCCAAGGACGAGCTGAAGGCGTTGCAGGACAAGGCGAAGGCGGCGGGCTTCTTCGGCGTGCTGACGCCGCAGGAGTACGGCGGCATGGGCCTGGGCGCGCTGATGACCGCGCTCGTCGAGGCCGAGCTGGGCCGCAGCTTCGTGCCGTTCCGCTTCGGCGGCTACGCGGACAACATCCTGTTCCACGGCAACGAGGAGCAGAAGCAGCGCTACCTGCTGCCGACGATCTCCGGCGAGCGCGTCTCGTGCTTCGCGATCACCGAGCCCGGTGCCGGCAGCGACGCCAAGGCCATCCGCACCTCCGCCGTCCGCGACGGCGACGAGTGGGTCATCAACGGTGAGAAGACCTTCATCACGCAGGGCAACGAGGCCGACTTCGTGATGGTGTTCGCCGTGACGGACAGGGAGAAGGGCGCCGACGGCGGCGTCACCTGCTTCCTCGTCGACCGCGACATGGGCTGGAAGTCAGAGCCCATCCCGACCATGGGCCAGTGGGGCCCGGCCGCGCTGGTGTTCGACAACGTGCGCGTGCCGCACGAGAACATCCTCGGCGAGGAGGGCAAGGGCTTCCACCTCGCCATGCAGTGGATCGGCCAGGGCCGCTACCTGCTGCCCGCCCGCGCGCTGGGCAGCGTCGAGCGGCTGGTCGAGATGGCGGTGGAGCAGGCGAAGAACCGCGTCACGTTCGGCCAGCCGATCGCCGAGTACCAGGCCATCCAGTGGATGATCGCGGACTCCGCGGTCGAGATCGAGGCGCTGCGCTGGCTCGTGCTGCACGCGGCGTGGCTCGTGGACCAGAAGCAGGACTCGCGGCAGGCGCAGTCCATCGCGAAGCTCTACGGCGGCATCAAGGCCAACGAGATCGTCGACCGCGTGCTGCAGATCCACGGCGGCATGGGCTACACCCGCGAGCTGCCGATCGAGCGCTGGTACCGCGAGCTGCGGCTGCTGCGCATCTACGAGGGCACCGACGAGATCCAGCGCCGCACGATCGCCCGCAACCTGCTCAAGGGCCACGCGAACGTCCGCGGCACCCTCGGGTAATGCTCGACCACGGCATTCTCGGTGTCGTCGAACGACAGGTCCGCACCTGGTCGTCCGGCGACGCCGAGGTGTACGCGGCCGCGGTCGGCGGGTTCTCCCCCGCGTTCGCCATCCCGCTGCTGCAGCACGGCGGCCCGCAGCTCGGCCTGACCGGCGCCGACATGACACGCGTGCTGCACGCCGAGCAGTCGCTGTGGCTGCACGGGCCGTTGCCGCGCGAGGGTTCGACGGTCGTCACGAAGACCGTCACGGACATCCTCGACAAGGGCTCCGGCGCGCTCGTGGTGAGCACCTGGGAGTCGGAGTACGCGTCCACCCGCTCGTCGTGCTTCGTCAAGGGTGAGGGCGGCTTCGGCGGTGCGCGGGGCACGACCCGCGAGTTCGCGGTGCCGGCCGCCGAACCGGAGGTGACCGTCGTCCGCACCACCGCCGACCAGGCGCTGCGCTACCGCGAGACCGGTGACGTCAACCCGATGCACCACGACCGGGAGTTCGCGCGGGCGGCCGGGTTCGACCGTCCTGTTCTGCACGGCCTGTGCACGCTCGGGATCACCGTGCGCGGCAGGGAGTTCACCGAGCTGCACGCGCGGTTCACCGCCCCGGTGCTGCCCGGTGACGAGCTGCGGGTCGAGCACTGGCCCACTGGCGAGTTCCGCACGTCGGTGGCCGGGCGGCAGGTGCTGATCGGTTCGGTTTTCCGAAGTGGACGCACACCGGACCGGTGAACCATCGGGGCATGAGTTCCGCCCTCGCCCTCGTGGACGCCGGGATCGAACCGGTCCGCGTCGCCGTCGACTCCCGTGACCTGATCAGCGCCGCAGGGGTGGCGCACCTGCTGAAGAGCTCCCCTCGGGTGCGGGTGGTGTCCGACCGCGCCGACGCGCACGTGCTGCTGGCCGTGGTGAACGAGCTGTGCGCGCAACAGGCCGCACGGCTCAAGGCCATCGCGGCACCCCGTGTCGTCGTCATCGCCGCACGGCTGCACGACCTCACGCCGTCGATCGCCGCGCAGGCCGGGCTCCCGGTGCCGGTGCGCCGCGCCGACGTCACCACCGAACGGCTGGAGAAGCTGCTGCTCGGCGGGCAGCCCGTCACCGGGGCCGGGTCGGTGCTGAGCGACCGCGACGTGCAGCTGCTGCGGCTGCTCGCCGAGGGCGCCACCGTCGCGGAGGTCGCGCAGCGGCTGTTCTGCTCGGAGCGGACCGTGAAGTACGCGCTGCACCAGGTGCTGGAGCGGTTCGGGCTGCGCAACCGGGTGCACGCGGTGGCGTGGGCGATCCGCTCCGGCCTGCTGTGAGGCTCAGTCGCCGAACACCGCGGAGAGCTGCACCCGCCGGCTGATGCCGGTCTTGCGGTAGACGCGGGTGAGGTGCAGCTCGACCGCCCGTTGCGTGACGCCGAACCGGGTGGCGATGGCCCGGTTCGTCTCGCCGGCGAGCGCCAGCCGGACGATGCGCGACTCGTGCGGCGTCAACCGGCCCCACGCCGCCCCGATCCGCCGGACCGGTTCCCGCGCGGTGGCCCTCGCGCCGAGCCGTGCCTTCGCCGCTGCCGCGACCAGCCGCCACGGCGCGATCGCCGGGTTGTCCGCGCGCCACAGCGCGAGCCGCTCGCCGCACTCGGTCGCGTCGGCCAGCGCCGCCCGCGGTGAGCCCAGCTCCAGGTGCATGCGGCCGCGGTGGTGCAGCAGCGTCGTGCACACCCACGCCGGCGGCAGCGTGCCCGCGTAACCCAGGCGCCCCAGCAGTTCCGCAGCCTCGTCCGGCACGCCACCGTCCACAGCGGACGCCACGAACGCCGCCGCTCCCAGCGCCGCACAGCCCCGGGCGGGCGAGGTCCGCGCCGTCAGCTCCCGCACCAGCCGGGACACCGCGGCGTGGTCGCCGTTCGCCCGGTGCGCCCACGCCTCCAGCGCCACCAGCCAGTCGTCCTCGGCACCGACCAGCCGCGCCCGCAGCCGCGGTACGAGCTCCAGCAGCACGGCCGCGTAGTCGGACGTGCTGTGCAGCAACGCGAGTCCGGCGAACACCAGGTCCGGCACCGCGTCGCCGGCACCGTCCGCGACCGCGCCCAGCACCTGCTCGGCGAGCTCGGCGCAGTCCCCGCGCAGGCTGAGCCAGAACGCCCGCAACGCCGGCCCGCCGCTCCGGTCGGCCGCACCGGCGTGCGCCGCGCTGACGGCGCTCGCGACCGGTCCGAGCTCCAGCCCGAGCAGCTCCTCGTCGCACTGCCAGTCGAGCACCACGGCACCGAGCCGGTCCCCGCCCGCGAGCCGGCCGAGCTCACCTGCCCTGGGCGCGACACCGCAGCGCAGGTGCAGCTCCGCCAGGCCGTCCGCCACCTCGGCCGCGACCCGGTCGTCCATCGGCTCGCGCACCGCCGCGCGCAGGCACCGCGCCGCGTCCCCGGCCCGTCCCGCCGCCCGGTGCAGCCGGGCCGCCGCCGACAGCACCGGTGCCACCCACGGCTGCGCGACGGGTTCCGCGCACGCCACGACGTGCCCGGCCACAGCGGTCGCGGTGTCACGGCGCCGGTGCAGCACGCGGGCCGCGGTGCGGTGCAGCCGTTCGCGGTCCCGTGGCGCCATCTCGTGCCGGACCGCGTGCCCCAGGGCGGGCGAGCAGACCCGCATCGGCCCGTCGGCGGCGACCCGTGCGTCCACCAGCCGTTCGAACGCCGCCAGGGCCTCCAGCGACGGCGTCCCGGCCACCTCGCACAGCACGTCCAGCGACGTCTCCCCGAGCACGGCGAGCGCGCGGCCGACGGCCACCGCCCCGGCGTCGAGGGAGTCCCAGCGCCGCCGCACGGCGCGCAGCAACCGCGGCAGCCGCAGCGACGGCAGCGTGTCGCGCAGGCACGCTGCCGTGAGACCTCCCTCAGCCACCAGGTCCAGCGCGTCGCTCAGCACGCCGGCCGCACCGCCGCTGAAGCGCAGGAACAGCCGGGTCACCTCCGGCGGCACCTCGGCACCTGCCCGGCGGCGCACCAGCTCGGCCACCGCCTCGGCACCGACCGGCCGCACCGCCACCCGTTCCGCGTCCGGCAGCAGGACCGGCACCGCGTCCGGGTCGAGGTCGCCGGCCACCAGCACCGGTCCGCGGAACCGCGCGAGCCGCTGGAGCTGCTCCGCGGGCAGCTGGTCGGCGTCGTCGACCACCAGCACCGCGCGCCGGTCGGCACCGGGCCACGCCCGCACCGGTGTCAGCCCGCTGCGCACCGCGATCGACGACGCGACGGCCAGCAGCGCGCTCTTGCCCGTGCCGACGGCGCCGTGCACCACGCACGACCGCCCGGCACCGAGCGCCTCGGCCAGCGCGGCGACCTCCCGTTCGCGGCCGACGAGCCGGCCGGCCACTTGACCCGGCACCGCACCGGCCGGTCGCGGGCGGCGGGCAGAAGGGGCACTCATGTCACCCGTCCTTTCTGGGACGGATTCCAGGAAATCGCCTCGTCAGCGGAAGGACCATGCAGAACGACCGGCAGAAGTCCCGCCGCCGCGCACCGGCTGGGACGAGGGCCACAGCGCCGCCGTCGCACGTCGGAAAGCCGCTCGGACCGTCCGATCAGGCAAATCTCATCAGATTGGCGCCGCGCGCTCGTTTCAGGGCCGGTGGAAACAGGAAACCAGTCCACGTACTCGTGAACCATTTCGGTGCCGGCCACGTGAACCCGGGTGAACCACCGGCGAACATTCGGGAGCTCCCATGCGGGTCGCGTCACGCACCGTCTTCGACTTCGTCCGTGCCGACGGCGCGACCGCACCCGTGGACACCGAGCTGGTCTACACCGGCGAGGACCCGTTCGCCGTCTCGATGCACTTCCACGCGGGCGACGCGGTGGCGACCTGGATCATGGGCCGCGACCTGCTGCGGGACGGCCTGTCGCGGCCGTCGGGCAAGGGTGACGTGCGGGTGCGCCCGAGTGGCAGAGCGGTGGTGCTGGAGCTCGTCTCCTCCCGGCACACCACGGTGCTGCGGGTGCCCCTGGCGACCCTGCGCGAGTTCCTCGACGCCGCCTACTGCCTGGTCCCGGCGGGCTCGGAGCGGTTCGACGCGGACGCGTTCCTCAGCACGGTCCTCCGCTAAGCCGTCAGCGCGATGCCGAGCGCTTCCGCCACGTCGTGCTGGAGCTTCGTCATGCCAGGCGACTCGTAGCCCTCGCTCTCGGCCAACGCGCGCACGCGGTGCCGTGTGGCAGCGTCGTGGTCTCCCATCCGATCGCACGTCTGCGCGAGCTCGATCAGCACGGACACCCTGGCCTCCGGGTCACCCATGCCCTCGGCCGCGCGGGCGAACTGTTCACGCGCCTCCCCGCACCGGCCGGCGGCGCTGAGCGCACGGCCCCGGCTGTGCCGCACCATCGCGCGCAGACCGCCGAACTCGCCGATCAACGCGTCCGCCTCGGCCACGACCGTCAGCGCCCGCTCCGGGTCCCCCGCGGCGGTGAGGCTGTCGGCGAGCCGCAGCAGCAGCTGCGCCGTGTTCTCCTTCGCCACACCGCGCTGGGTGCCGCGCACGGCCCGTTCCTCCGCGATGGCCGCGAGGTGGGTTTCCACGGCGTCGGCGACGCGCCCGGTGCGTTGCAGCACCACGCCGGTGAACGACAGCGCGAACACCACCGCCATCGGCAGCCCGGCCCGGCGGAACAGCTCGGCGGCGCGCCGGCCGTGCGTGACCGCCGTCGCCTGGTCGCCCCTGCGGGTCTCGATGCCCGCGCGGTAGTAGTGCGCCCACGCCGTCTCCAGCACCGAACCGCACTCCTGCGCCACCCGCAGCGCCGCCTCGTGGGCCTCCAGGGCAGCGGGCAGGCGGACAGCACGGGCGAAGTACACCCACGACACGAAGTTGAGCTGTTTCGCTTCGTCTTCCTTGCGGCCGAGTGCGCGCGCTGCGTCGACACCGGCCGTGTAGACCTCCAGCCACAGATCGCTCTGGCCACGGTGGTCGGAGTACCAGTGCATCGCGTTCGCCAGTGCCAGCACGGCTTTGTGGTCACCCGCGCGCACGGCCTCCCTCAGCGCACCACGCCAGTTCGCCACCTCCGCGAGCAACCAGCGGTCCGCGCACTCCAGGTCCGCCGCGCCCTGCTCGTCCGGGTGGAACAACGCCGCCGTGGCCGTCGCGGTGGTCATCAGCCAGTTCCGCGTCCGCAGGCGGTGCTCGTCGATGCCGGGTTCTTCGCCGTGCAGGCGTTCGCGCGCGTAGTCCCGGATCAGGTCGTGGAACGTGTACCGGCCGGGGAGGTCACCGGGACGCACGAGACTCGCGTCGACCAGCTCCTCCAGCAGCGCCTCCGCGTCGTCGGGCGGGACCCCGGCGGCGACGGCGGCGAGCTCGACCGACGTGTCGTGGCCGGGCACCAGCGCGAGCCTGCGGAACACCGCGGCGGTCCCCGGTGCGAGCAGCCGGTAGGACAGCTCGAACGCGGTCCGCACCTGGACGTCGCCGGTGGCGAGCACGTCGAGGCGCGCACGTTCGTCGGAGAGCTGCTCGGCGAGCCGGCGCAGCGACCGCGGCCCGGTGAGCCGGTGGCCCGCGATCGCGAGCGCCAGCGGGATGCCGCCGCACAGCCCCGCGACCGCACCCGCGGCCTCCCGGTCGGCCGCCACGCGGTCACCGGCCACCGCCGCGAGCAGCGCGACGGCGTCGTCGCGGCCGAGCGGACCGAGCTCGACGCGGTGCCGGGCGACGAGGCCCGCCAGGACGTTGCGGCTGGTCACGAGCACGAGCGAGCCGGGTGCGGCGGTGAGCAGCGGGCGGACCTGGGCTTCGTCGGCGGCGTTGTCGAGCACCAGCAGCACCGCGCGGTCGCGCATCATCGAGCGGTGGAGCCGGTCGCGGTCGGCCGGGTCGGACGGCATCCGGGCGTCGGGCACGCCGAACGCGGTGAGCAGCCGGGTGACCGCCCGGTCGGCCGGCAGCGGTTCGGCGTCCACGCCGCGCAGGTCCAGGTACAGGCAGCCGTCGGCGAACGACCCGGCGAACCGGTGCGCGGCGTCCACGGCGAGCGCGGTCTTGCCCACGCCGGGCGGCCCGTGCACGACGACGACGTCGAGCACCTGCGCCGTACCGGCCGCCCGCACGCGGTCCGCGAGCTCGCGCCGCGCCGACTCGCGGCCGGTGAGCTCCGTGGCGGGCGGCGGTGCGCAGGCGGTCCGGTCAGCGTGGTCGGGCCGCGGCTGCCCCGCCTCGCCCAAGCGGGCCAGCGTGCCGAACTCCCCCGCCTCGCCCAGGTCCAGCCCCAGGCCGGTGACGAGCAGGTCGACGGTCGTCGCCTGTGGTGTGTGGACGCGACCGCGTTCGAGGTCGCTCAACGCGCGCACGCTCAGCCCTGTGCGAGACGCGAGCTGTTCCTGCGTGAGTCCGGCCCTGCGGCGGTAGAACCGCAGGAACTCACCGAACGTCGTCCCGCGCATTCCCCCGCCTTCGCACACCCACCTCGTCCGACGGCGATTATTCAGGCCTTGAGGCTCGTCAGCATCTGCGCGCACACTCGGGACAGATGGCGGCGCATCACACCCGAAGCGCGCGCCGCGTCACCTTCCTCGACCGCGCGCACGAGCTCGTCGTGGTCGTCCAGCGACGCGTGCTGATGCGGCGGGTCGTCCTCCAGCGCGCTGCGCAGCAGCACCACCCGTTGCTGCACCAGCCACACCTGCTCGGCGATCCGCGGGCTGCGCGCGGCCTCCAGCAACGCCCGGTGGAACGCGAGGTCCAGCCGGTACGGGAACGGCTGCCCCGCCGTGTAGTCGCGCCGCGACTCGGCGCACACCTCGTGCAGCCGCACCAGGTCGACGTCGGTGCGCCGGGACGCCGCCAGCTCCGCCGCAGCGCACTCCAGCGCCGTGCGCAGCTCGAACAACGCCCGCACCTCGTCCTCGTCGGCCGCCGGCACGAACGCGCCCCGGTGCGGCACGAGCGTCAGCAGCCCCTCCGAGGCCAAGTGCCGGATCGCCTCGCGCAGCGGGCCGCGGCTGATGCCGAGCTGGTGGGCCACCTCGACCTCGTTCACCCGCGACCCGGCGGGGATGACCCCGGTCAGCACCTGCTCGCGCAGGACGTCGACCGCCTGGCCGGCCAGGCTCAGGTGCAGCGGAGGTGTCACGTTCGTCTCCTGATCTGGACGGCACCGACCGTCCGGGGGTTACATTAGGTGCGTAGTCAACTGTCGACAGTTGGCAGTTCTGTTCTTCGGTCGTGAGGGAGGGCGTCATGGGGCACGAGGTGGTCGCGGAGGTCTGGCGGGGCGACTTCCTGGAGTCGGTGCACCACGGCACCGTCGTGGCGACGGACGCGACCGGCACCCCGGTGCTCTCGGTCGGCCGGCCCGGCGACGTGGCGTTCCCCCGGTCGTCCAACAAGCCGCTGCAGGCGCTCGCGATGCTGCGCAGCGGCCTCGACCTCGACGGCGAACTGCTCGCGCTGGCCTGCGCCTCGCACTCCGGCGAGGACTTCCACGTCGAGGGCGCCCTGCGCATCCTCGCCGGTGCCGGGCTCACCGAGGACGCCCTGCGGTGCACGCCCGACCTCCCCCTGGGCGAGGCGGCCCGCGCCCGGCACCTCGCCCGCGGCCTGGACGCGGCCCCGAAGTACATGAACTGCTCCGGCAAGCACGCCGCGATGCTCGCGACCTGCGTCGTCAACGGCTGGTCGACCGAGGACTACCTCGACCCGGCGCACCCGCTGCAGGTGGCCACCCGCGCCACCATCGAGGACGTCGCGGGCGAGCCGGTCGCCCAGGTGGGCGTCGACGGCTGCGGCGCACCGATCTTCGCGATCAGCCTGACCGCTCTCGCCAGGGCGTTCGGGCTGCTCGCCGGTGCCGAGGAGGGCACGCTGGAGCACCGGGTCGCCGCCGCCATGAACGCCTTCCCGCAGTGGGTCGGCGGCACCGGCCGCGACGTCACCGAGCTGATGGACGCGCTGCCCGGCGTGATCGCCAAGGACGGCGCCGAGGGCGTCTACGCGGTGGGCCTGCCGAGCGGTGAGGGCATCGCGCTGAAGATCGCGGACGGCTCGTCGCGCGCCCGCGCGGTGGTCGTCGTCGCCGTGCTCAAGCGCCTCGGCGTCGACGTCGGGAAGGCCGCCGGACTCGCGACCGTGCCGGTGCTCGGCCACGGCAGGGCGGTCGGCGCGGTCCGGCCCTCGCTCGCCGTCGCCAGCTGAACGGCCGCGCGGATCACCGCTTCGCACCGGTGGAACCCGGCCCTCAGCCACTAAGCTGGTGGTCATGGGCGATTCGAAGGACGAGCGCGAGCAGATCCAGGAGGAGCTGATCGGCCTCGACCCGCAGGACCCGGAGACGAAGGCGTTCGCCGCGCACCTCGACCGGATGAAGCGCGAACGCCCCGGCTACACCGTCGAGGGCTACCTGGACGGGGTGCAGGACTTCGCCGACTCCGCGAACCGCACGACCGGCCACCAGCGCCTGGTGGCCGTGTTCGTCGTGGGGCTGATCCTGCTCGGCGTGGTGCTCACGATCTGGTTCGCGCTGAGCGACATCATCGCCATCATCTTCTGAACCAGTCCTTAACGGGGTCTTACGCCTGCGCCCCTCGATGCCCCCGCCGGGAAGCCCAGCGACCGCCGCGGCGTTATAAAGGGTCATGGAACCTGTTGTCGGCACCACTCCCAAGATCGTGCGCTCCGAAGAGGAATGGCGCACCCAGCTCAACCCCGCCGAGTTCGCGGTGCTGCGGCAGGCCGGCACCGAACGGCCCTGGAGCGGCGAGTACGTCGAGACCAAGACCGAGGGCGTCTACGAGTGCCGTGCGTGCGGCGCGGAGCTGTTCCGCAGCGACACCAAGTTCGACTCGCACTGCGGCTGGCCGTCGTTCTTCTCACCGCTGGCGGGCGACTCGGTCATCCTGCGCGAGGACCGGACGCTCGGCATGAAGCGCGTGGAAGTGCTCTGCGCCACGTGCCACAGCCACCTCGGGCACGTTTTCGAAGGTGAGGGGTACCCCACACCGACGGACCAGCGCTACTGCATCAACTCCGTCTCCTTGAAACTCGTTCCGTCCGAATAGGAGACTGGGCCGGGTCCGGCGGAACGGCCGGACAGAACCTGGGAGGCGCGATGATCTTCACCGAGTTCGGCACCGACGGCGAGGGCTCCAGCGGGGTCGACGGCGGCTCCTCCAGCTGAGCCGCGTTCCCCGCCCACGGGCGGAAACCGCGACCGGGAGCGGGCAACCCTAAGGCTTCGTCAACAAGCCTTGTGAGCCTGTGGCGCGGACCACACCATGAACGTCACCCAAGCAAGGTCTTGGGGGCAGTCAGGGGGTGGGTCGCATGAGGCCTTGGGGATTGTCCGGACCGGAGTTCCTCCAGCTCTACTGGATCGGGCTGGCACTGGCCGTGCTGGTCGCGATCGTGTTCCGGGTGCGCGCACGGGCCGGTGGGAGCCAGCCCGTGCGCCTGCTCGACGTGGACGAGATCGCCTACCTGGTGGGCGGTCCGCGGCGCGTGGTCGAGACGGCCATCGCCCGCCTGCTCACCGCGGGTGAGCTCAGGGTCTCCCGCCGTGGCGCCGTTCAAGCCACCAACTCCGCGCAGTCGCGCAACCCCGTGGACCGCGCCGTGCTCGCCGACAGCCGGCGCTACCAGAACCGCACGGTCTCCCTGCTGGTCCTGACGATGACCGGCGACCCCGCCGTCACCTCGATCGGCCGCCGCCTCGAGGACATGGGTCTCCTCATCCGCCCGGAGGCCGCGAAAAGCGCGCGGCGCAACGGATCGGTGTTGTTCTGGTTGCTGTTCGCGGTCGGCGTGGTGCGCTGGGTCAACGGCATCGCGATCGACGCCCCGGTCGGCTGGCTGTCGCTGCAGCTCGTCCTCACCCTCCTGCTGCTCTTCCTCGTCACGCGGCGCGGCAAGCTCGTGCGCACGACCAAGGGGGATCGTGCTCTCGACGCCGCCCGCACCTCGAGGGGAGGGGAGGCCAGCCCGGACCACGCGACCTTCGTGGGCGCGGCCGCGCTGGTCGCCCTCGGGGGCCTCGCCCTCTACCCGGACCTCGCGGTGCGCAGCTCGTTGCTCGCCGCACCGGCCGGGACGTCGGCGGGCTACACCGGTGGCAGTTCGTGTTCGTCGAGCTCCTCCTCGTGTTCGGGCGGGAGCAGCTGCGGCGGTGGCGGTGGCGGGGGCGGCTGCGGCGGAGGCGGCGGCGGCTGCTGAGCCCACGGTGCCGTTCGGGTAACGAGAGGAACCGAGCAGCGGATTCCACGTCGAAGGTGCGACGGCACCAGTGGAACGGGGAGTGCTGATGGCCAAGTCTTCGACCAGGACCGACTGGTCCGCAGAGGAGATCGGGTACCTGGCAGGGGGACCGGACAGGGCGGCGCAGGCCGCACTGGCCCGGCTGATGGACGGCGGTCTGGTGCGGGTCTCCCGCGAGGGGCTCGTGACCGCCGTCCACCAGAACGGCTACGGCGCCACGACCCGGATCGAGGCCAAGGTCCTGGCCGGGGTCCAGGGTGCCGGTCAGCCGATGCGCTCGGTCGTGGCGTGGGCCGCCCGCAGCCCGGAGATGGCCTCGCTGCAGCAGAGCCTGGTCGACCGGGGTCTGCGGCGGCGCAAGGTCAGCGGGTCCACCGGCCTCCAGGTGGTCTGCATCCTGATGACCGTCCTGTTCTTCGGCATCGGGTTCGCCGAGCACGTGTTCTGGGTGTTCGCCGCGCTGACGGCGTTCCTGGCGTTCCTGGTCCGCAGGAGGGGCCCGCTGACGCCCCTGGGCAGCACCGTGCTGAAGTACGCACGGCACAACATGCTCAGCCGGCCGCACACCGTGGCGACCCGCGGTCTCACGCCGGGCAAGCGCAGCAGGCGATCCACTTCGGACAACGGTGGCTGGCACTACACCGCCGGGTCCGGCTACGTCTACACCTGCGGCGCGGCGTCGAACTGCGCCGGGAGCGGCTGCGGTTCCGGCAGCGGCTGTTCGAGCAGCGGCTGCGGCGGTTCCAGCAGCAGCTGCGGCAGCTCCAGCAGCAGTTGCAGCAGTTCCAGCAGTAGTTGCAGCAGTTCGAGCAGCAGCTGTGGCAGTTCGAGCAGCTGCGGCTCCAGCAGCTGAGGGGGAAGACCGGATGACCACGACGACGCCCCAGGGCACCCGGCTGTCCGCGGAGGAGATCGGGTACCTGACGGCGGGACCCGGCCGGGCCGCGGAGACCGCGCTGGCCCGGCTGGTCGACACCGGCGCGGTCCGGGTGTCGCGCGACGGGCTCGTGACGGCCGTGCGCCAGGACGGCCAGGCCGCGACCACGTCGCTGGAACGGCAGGTCCTCGACCAGCTGAGCACCGCCGTGCGGTTCGAGCTGGTCGTGGAGTCCGCCGCGTTCAGCCCGGAGGCGCAGGCGCTGCACCGGTACCTGGTGGCGCGGCGGCTGATGCAGCCGTCACGCCGGCGCAGTGACGCCTGGTGGACCTACCTCGTGCTCGCCGCCGCCCTGCTCCTGCTCGGGGTCGTGTCCTCGCCGATGTTCCTCATCGGTGTGCCGGTCGCCGTTCTGCTGGTCGTCTGGGCCCGTGGCCGCGAGCCGCTCACCAAGGCGGGCCGGCAGGCCCTCCTGCACGCCACCGCGCACGACCGGGTGCACGCGGTGGCGGTGCACGGGTTCTGCGGGAAGGTCGACGGGCGCCCGGTCGCCGGGCTCTTCGGCCTGTCGCAGAGCGTGGTGCGGATGTTGCCGCGCAAGGGCCACCTGAAGAAGTCCACTCCGGACCGCGGCGGGTCGTCGTGCGGCAGCTGTGGTGCCGGGTGTGGTAGCAGTGGATGCGCTTCGAGCGGCAGCGGCTGTTCGTCGAGTGGTGGCAGCAGCTGCGGCGGTGGTGGCTGCGGCGGTGGCGGAGGAGGCGACTGATGGCGGTCATCAAGGACCTGGGCGTCGGCATCGGCTGGCGGTCGGAGATCGACCTGACCGTGGAACGGCTGCCCGGCGTGGACTTCGTGGAGGTCGTCGCCGAGAACCTGCACACCGGCCACCTGCCGGAGTCGGTGACGATCCTGCTGGAGCGCGGCATCCCGGTGCTCCCCCACGCCGTGTCGCTGTCGCTGGGCGGCGCGGAGGAGGTCGACCTCCAGCGCGTCGAGCACCTCGCGTCGGTCGCGGAGGCCGTCGGTGCTCCGCTGGTGAGCGACCACGTGTGCTTCGTGCGCGCGGGCGGGCTCGACTCGGGGCACCTGATGCCGGTGCCGCGGACCAGGGACGCGCTCGACGTGCTCGTCGCGAACGTCAAGCGCGCCCAGGAGCACCTGCCGGTGCCGCTCGCGCTGGAGAACGTCGCCGCACTGCTGGAGTGGCCGGACGGCGAGCTGACCGAGGGCCAGTTCCTGGCCGAGCTCGTCGAGCGCACCGACTGCTGGTTGCTCGTCGACGTCGCGAACCTCTACGCCAACGCCCGCAACATCGGCACGGACCCGCAGCGGTTCCTCGACGAGATCCCGCTGGAGCGCCTGGCGTACGTGCACGTGGCCGGCGGCGAGCAGCACGGCGACATCTACCACGACACGCACGCCCACGCGGTGCTGCCCGAGGTGCTCGACGTGCTCGACGAGCTGTGCTCGCGCGTCGCGCCTCCCGGTGTTCTGCTCGAACGCGACGACAACTACCCGTCGGACGCCGAAATCTCGTCCGAGCTGACCGCTATCCGCGCGGTGGTGGACAAACACCGTGACTGAGAAACACGACCACATTGACGCTTCGGCTGCACGCAAAAGGCTTGCCGCGCAGCAGGCGGAACTGTTGAATGCATTGCTCACGGGCACCCCCGCACCTGCGGGGTTCGACGAACGACGCATTGAGGTCGAACGGCGCGCGTTGCTCGCGAAACGCCGGGGCATCGTGCGGATGCTGGGCCCGGAGGTCGCACACGAGCTGGGCGACCGGTTCCGGCCGCTCTTCGACCGGTATGCGCTGGCCAACCCCCGCAAGGCGGGGTCACGGGCCCGCGAGGACGCCGCCGCGTTCGCCGACTGGCTGCGCGCCGCCGGTGAGCTGCAGGCGCCGCCCAGGTCGCGCTGGAAGTTCTGGCGGTCGCGCTGACGGGCACGGAGAAGCCGCAGGAGAATACCCCGTTCAGCCCTGTGTGATCCGGGCCACCCTCGATACGTTCGAAAGCGTCGGGGGACCTTTTTCGCCTTGCCTTCGCTTTTCCGCGGAAGGCCTTCCGGCCTGCGCGGACCACAGCGCGCAGCAATTCGAACCACGAGGGGATTCGAATGCGCGGCAAAACGAAAGTGCTGGGCGCCGCCTTCGCGGCGCTCACCCTGACCGCCCTGCCGGCCACCGCTGCCACCGCGGCACCGACCGGGAACCAGCCCGCCCAGGCCGTTGACGAGGTCACTCTCGTCACCGGTGACAGGGTGCTGCTCGGCGCGGGACAGCGGGTGCTCGGCATCCAACCCGGCGAGGGCAGGCAGGACATGACGTTCCGGACGCACCGCGGTGCCGACGGGCACACCCTGGTCGTCCCCGGCGACGCGATCGGGCCGCTGGCGGCGGACCGGCTCGACCGCAGGCTCTTCGACGTCACCACGTTGCTGGAGTTCGGCTACCGGGACCGGATGCCGTTGGTCGTGGACGGCCGGGCCAGGCTGGGCGCGCGCACGACCGGCGACTGGGGCGCGCTGCGGTCCGGTGCGGCCAAGGTCTGGCTCGACGGCATCCGCAAGCCGGTCCTGGACCGCAGCGTGCGGCAGATCGGCGCACCCGCGGCCCACCAGCGCGGCATCACCGGCAAGGGCGTGAAGGTCGCCATCATCGACACCGGTGTCGACGAGAACCACCCCGACCTCCGCGGCCAGCAGGTCGCCGAGCGGAACTTCACCACCGACCCGGACAACACCGACAACGTCGGCCACGGCACGCACGTCGGGGCGACCGTCGCGAGCCACGACGTGAAGTACGGCGGCGTCGCACCCGGCGCGCAGCTGCTCGACGCCAAGGTGTGCGTCGAGTCCGGCTGCCAGGAGTCGTGGATCCTCGACGGCATGCGCTGGGCGGCCGAGCAGGGCGCCCAGGTGGTCAACATGAGCCTCGGTGGCAGCGACACACCGGAGGTCGACCCGCTGGAGCAGGCGGTCAACGACCTGACCGCGCGGTACGGCACGTTGTTCGTCATCGCCGCGGGCAACTCCGGCGGCACGGGCACGGTCGGCTCCCCCAGCACGGCCGAGGCCGCGCTCTCGGTGGGGGCCGTCGACCGCGACGACAAGCTCGCGCCGTTCTCCAGCAGGGGCCCGCGCACCGGGGACAGCGGTCTCAAGCCCGAGGTGACCGCGCCGGGCGTCGACATCGTCGCGGCGGCCGCGGGCACCAACGGCGAGCACGTCGCCGCCAGCGGCACGTCGATGGCGACCCCGCACGTGGCGGGCGCGGCGGCGTTGCTGCGCCAGCAGCACCCGGAGTGGACGCCCGCCCAGGTGAAGTCGGCGCTCGCGACCACGGCCAGGCCGGCCGCCGGCGTCAGCGCGTTCGACCAGGGCGCCGGCCGCATCGACGTGGCGAAGGCCGTCGAGCAGGTGCTGACCGCCGACGTCGTCGCACTGAACCTCGGCCGACACGAGTGGCCGCACGCCGACGACGAACCGGAGACCAAGCCGGTCACCTACACCAACCCGACGGACGCGCCGGTCACGCTGGACCTCAGGATCGACACGACCGCTCCGGCGGGCATGTTCACGCTGGGCGCCACCAGGGTCACCGTTCCCGCGAAGGGCACGGCGGCGGTGCAGGTCACCGGCGACACCCGCGTCGGCGGCAAGGACGGCACGTACACCGGCGTGGTCGTGGCGACCTCCGGCTCGCACACCGTCCGCACTCTCGTCGGCATCGACCGCGAGGTCGAGTCGTACACCCTCACGGTCGACCTGACCGACCGCGAGGGGCAGGACCCGGCGAGCTCGATCACGTTCGTCGACGGCCTCGACTCCACCGGCTTCAAGGTGCTCGTCGGCGCCGGTGACCAGAAGATCCGGCTGCCCAGGGGCACCTACGTGCTCGACTCGTCGATCAGCACCCCGGAGCACCTGGACGTGCTCCTCCACCCGACGGTGGCGGTGACGGGCGACCTGACTGTGCGGCAGGACGCCCGGCTCGCGCAGCGGATCGACGTGCGGGCACCGGAACCGCCCGGCTCGTTCGTCGTCGGTGAGCTGAGCTGGCAGCGCACGTACGGCGACCGCACGGTCGGGGCAGGCATCCTCTCGTTCGGCGGCTTCGAGGGGGTGGCGGCCGCGCAGATCGGCGGTCCGCTCCCGCCGCGCGAGCTTTCGTCGCTCACGGCCCTGCACGCCAACTCGGCGGCCGACCCGGCGACCTACTACCGGCTCGCCTACCCGGTCGGCGGCAGCCTGCCCACCGGCCTCACCCGCACACCGCGCAAGGAGGACCTCGCGCGCGTCGAGACCGCCATCGGTGGCCTGAAGCCGGGCAGCACGGCGACCAAGGGCGAGTTCCCGTTGACGGTGCACGGCCTCAGCGGCTCCTCGGCGCTCTACCCGGTGCCCTCCGGTGCCAAGGCGGTCGACTACCTGACCACCGAGGACCTGCGCTGGCAGTCCGTCGTGAGCACCCAGCACGCCAACGGCGCGCAGGAACGCGTGATCTCCGGCCCGCGCACCTACGCACCCGGCCGCACCCACCAGGAGCGCGAGGTCGTGCCGGTGTTCTCGCCGGCGCTGCCGGAGTCGCCGTACCCGTTCGCCGAACGCCTGCGGGACGAGCTCTACTTCGGCGTGCCGATGCTGGGCGACGGCAACCACGGCAGTGGCACGTCCACTGTGGACACCGCCCGCACGGCCCTGTACCGGGAGGGCACCCTGGTCGGTGAGCTGCCGCAGAGCGGTGGCCTGTTCGAGGGCCTGCCCGCAGGTGAGGCGGACTACCGCGCCGAGATGAGCCTCGACCGCGGCTCGCGGTTCGAGCTCAGCACGCGGGTGTCGGGCAGGTGGACGTTCAGGTCCAAGGCGACCGGTGAGCAGCGTTCGGTGCTGCCGCTGTCGGTCGTGCGGTTCGCTCCGAAGCTCGACGCGAACGGCGCCGTGCCCGCCGGAACGTTGCAGCGCCTCGGTCTGCTCACGCAGTCGCAGGGCGACACGGGCGCGGTGCGCGTCACCGGTGTCGAGTACTCGTTCGACGACGGCGCGTCGTGGCGTCGTGCGGGGGTGGTCGGCACCAGTGCGCTCGTTCACCACCCGGCGGACGCGAAGTGGGCCTCGCTGAGGGCCACTGCGGTCGACGCGAAGGGCGGCACCGTCGAGCTGACGGTCATCCGCGCCTACCGGGTGGCCGCGCAGTAGCCGGGTGACGCGAAAGGCCGCCCGGAGGTGCTCCGGGCGGCCTTGTCGTCGTCAGGGCTACGGGAGGTTGAGCACCAGCTCGGCCGCCGGGACGCGGGTGCCCGTGTAGAACGGGATCTCCTCGCGCACGTGCAGCCGCGCCTCGGTGCCGCGCAGGTGGCGCATCAGGTCGACGATGCGGTGCAGCTCGTCGGCCTCGAACGCGAGCAGCCACTCGTAGTCGCCCAGCGCGAACGACGCGACGGTGTTCGCGCGCACGTCCGGGAAGTCGCGGGCCTCCTTGCCGTGGTCCGCCAGCATCTTGCGGCGGTCCTCCTCCGGCAGCAGGTACCACTCGTAGGACCGCACGAACGGGTACACGCAGATGTACTTGCGCGCCTCCTCACCCGCGAGGAACGCGGGGATGTGGCTGCGGTTGAACTCCGCGGGGCGGTGCAGGGCGACCTGCGACCACACCGGCGTGGAGACCTTGCCGAGCGGCGTGCGGCGGAAGCCCGTGTAGGCCTGCTGCACCTGCTCGATCTCCTCGGCGTGCCACCAGATCATGAAGTCCGCGTCGGCGCGCAGACCGGCCACGTCGTAGACGCCGCGAACGACGACGCCCTTGCCCTCCAACGCGTCCAGGTAGTTCTGGGTCTCGCTCGCGGCGGCACTGCGGTCCTCGGGCAGCTTGCCGGGTTCGACCCGGAACACCGACCACATCGTGTAGCGGATGGTGTCGTTGAGCTCGTTGTAGTTCAGGCGTGCCATACGTCCATCTTGGCACGCGCCGCTCAACGCCGGACGCGGCCCAGCAGGTGGGCTGCGACACGGGCGGCGGCCGAGTCTGCGGTGGCGATGCACGCGGGCACGCCCACGCCGTGCAGGGTGGCGCCCGCCACGGCCAGGCCTGGCACGTCGCCGATGCCCTTCTCGATCGCCTCCACCAGGTCGACGTGACCGACGCCGTACTGCGGCAGCCCACCGCCCCAGCGCTGCACCACCGAGTCGACCGGGGTGGCGTTGACGCCGGTGAGCTCGTACAGGTCGTTGCGCACGGCCTTCACCAGGTCGGCGTCGCTGCGCTGCAGCAGCGCCGTCTCGCCGTGGCGGCCGACCGAGCCGCGCAGGAGCACCGGCTCACCGAGGTGGCCCCACTTGCGGCTGGAGAACGTGAACGCCTTGGCGGTGAACGGGGTGATGCGGTCGGAGTACCGCTCCCCCTCCGCGATCAGCACACCGGAGCGGTCCGGCAGCTCGGTGCCCGGCGGCAGTGCGAGCGCCACCACGGCCATGGAGGCGACCTCGACCTTGCCGTACGCGGCGGACACCTGCGGCGCGATCTCGGCGAGCAGCTTGCGCGACGCCGGCGCGGGCACGGCGAGCACGACGCCGTCGCACTCCAGGTACTGCGGGGTCGCGGCCGAGCCGATCTCCAGCCGCCAGCCGTCGCCCAGCCACGACAGCACGCGCACCGGCAGGCCCAGGCGCACCTCGGGCCTGGCGACCTCGGCGAGCCGGTCGACGAGGGAGGAGACACCGCCGTCGAGGCTCGCGAACACCGGCGGCCGCGCGGCACGGGGCTGCGGCGGCGCGGGCATGATCATCGCGGCGGCGGCGAGCAGTGAGCCGACGCCCTTGTCGAGCAGGGTGGCGATCTGCGGCATCGTGGCGCGCAGGCCGAGCTCGTCCGCGCGGCCCGCGTAGACGCCGCCGAGCAGCGGTCCGACGAGCCGGTCGGCGATCTCGGGGCCGAACCGGTCCTTCATCAGCGCGCCGACCGCGACGTCACCGCCGCGCAGGTCGACCGGCGGCAGCGTCGGTTCCATCTCGACCCGCAGCGCGCCCTCGGACGACAGCAGGTGCCGCACGGTCTCGACGCTCGCCGGGACGCCCATGAACGTGTGCGCAGGCAGCCGGTGCGTGCGCCCGGCCGCGTGCACGGTGGCCTTGGCGCCGGTGGGGTGCACCACCCGGCCGGTGAGGCCGACCTCGTCGATCAGCTCCTGCGCCTCGGGCTTGCGGTGCAGGAAGGCCTCCGCGCCCACGTCGAACCGCACCCCGGCGAGCTCGACGGTGCGCAGCTTGCCGCCGAGCCGGTCGGACTGCTCGATGACGGTGATCCGCGCGTCGGGCCCGAGCAGCATCCGCAGCCGGTGCGCGGCGGTGAGACCGGAGATGCCACCTCCGACGACGGCGACCCTGGGTGCTCTTGCGTTCATTACAAGCTGTGGATCAGTTCGACGGTCCGGGTGATGATCTCCGG
The DNA here is from genome assembly GCF_055608075.1 of Lentzea sp. NPDC036949. Lineage (NCBI taxonomy): Bacteria > Bacillati > Actinomycetota > Actinomycetes > Pseudonocardiales > Pseudonocardiaceae > Lentzea > Lentzea sp. NPDC036949. Next base: position 30,666 of record NZ_JBVJRA010000020.1, on the reverse strand, counting down.
ATCGGTGTCGGGCAGGACGCCGTGGCCGAGGTTGAAGATGTGGCCTGCGGCGGCCTTGCCCTCGGCGTGGATGCGGCGCACCTCGCGTTCGACGGCCGCGAAGCCCGCGAAGAACAGCGCCGGGTCCAGGTTGCCCTGCACCACCGGCTTGGGCAGCTCGGGGTGGGCCCGCTCGAGCCGCTCGACCGCGACGTCGAGGGGCAGGCGCCAGTCGACGCCGACGACGTCCGCGCCGGCCTCGCGCATCGCGGGCAGCAGCTCGCCGGTGCCGACGCCGAAGTGGATCCGCGGCACGGTGCTGATCGTCTCCAGCACCCGCTTCGAGTGCGGCAGCACGAACTCGCGGTAGTCGCGCTCGGACAGCGCGCCCGCCCACGAGTCGAACAGCTGGACGGCCTGCACGCCCGCGTCGAGCTGCGCGTGCAGGAACGCCGCGGTGATGTCGGCGATCTTCGCGAGCAGCGCGTGCCACAGCTCGGGGTTGCCGTGCATGAGCGCCTTGGTGCGCTCGTGGTTCTTGCTCGGCCCGCCCTCGACGAGGTAGGAGGCGAGCGTGAACGGCGCGCCGGCGAACCCGATCAGGGCGACCTCGGCGGGCAGTTCCTTCAGCAGCAGCCCGATCGCGTCGGCGACCGGCTGGACCTGCTCGGCGTGCAGCTGCGGGAGCGCGTTCACGTCGTCGAGCGTCCGCACCGGGTTCGCGACGACGGGCCCGGTGCCTGCGACGATGTCGAGGTCGACACCGGCGGCCTTGAGCGGCACCACGATGTCGGAGAACAGGATCGCGCCGTCCACGCCGTGCCGCCGGATCGGCTGCATGGTGATCTCGCAGACCATCTCCGGGTCCATGCAGGCGTCGAGCATCGCGGTGCCCTGGCGGAGCGCCCGGTACTCGGGCAGCGACCGTCCCGCCTGCCGCATGAACCAGACAGGGGTGTGCGACGGGGTGCCGCCCCGCGCGGCCACGAGAAGGGGTTGCGCAAAATCAGACACAGTCAAGCCATCTCTCTCTTTCTTCCATGGTCCCACGTCTCGGCGTGCCGCCGTCACTCGGTCGGTTTGCGAGGCATACAGTCAGTTGCGTGACCGAGCCGGAAATCTTCCGCCGGGCGGTGGGGACGCTCAAGTCGGTTCGCCACAGGCCCGAGATCGAACTCACCGAGGTTCGACCGCCGCAGCGGCTCGCGCCCTGGGCGTACGCGTTGACAGCGGAGGTCACCGGCCCGTCCGACGAGCTGTCGACGGGCAGGCTCGTGCTGCTGCACGACCCGGACGGCGACGAGGCGTGGGGTGGCGTGCTCCGCGTCGTCGCCTACGTGCGCGTGGAGCTCGACCACGAACTGGCGTCGGACCCGCTGCTGCCCGAGGTCGGGTGGTCGTGGCTGACGGAGGCGCTGGAGCAGTCGGGTGCCCGGTTCACCGCGCTGGGCGGCACCGTGACGCAGACGTCCTCGGCCCGCTTCGGCGACATCGCCGGCCCGGCCCGCACGGACGACCTGGAGCTGCGCGCCTCGTGGACCGCCCTCGACGGCGAGCTCGCCGAGCACGGCACCGCGTTCTACGAGCTGATGGCCACGGCCGTGGGCCTGCCCCCGGTCGGCGTGACCATGTTCGGCCAGCGCTCCTGACCCACCCGGTACACCACCCGACGTTCCCACCGATATATCAGCGCGCCCGCAGCTCCCCTTGCAACTGGTCTTTTGCGGTCGTCGTCAAAAGACCAGTTGCAAAACAGCAGGTGAGCTAGCTGCATGCAGGCGCGGCGAGCTCGCCCGTTGCAACGATCAGTTGTCGGCGTCGTGCAACACACGCAGCACGTTCGCGCCGGCGAGCTTCGTGCAGTCGTCCTCGGACCAGCCCTTGTCGAGCAGCGCGCCGAGCAGGTTCGGGTACGTCGAGACGTCCTCGAGCCCCTGCGGGAGCGCCGTCACGCCGTCGTAGTCGCCGCCGAGGCCGAGGTGGTCGATGCCGACGACCTCGCGGGCGTGCTCCAGGTGCGTGACGACGTCGTCGAGCGTCGCGCCCGGCTTCGGGTGCTCCCGGACCCATTCCTCGCTGAACGTCTTGCGCTCGCCCATGTCGGCGTGGCTCGCGCCGGCGGCCGTCATCGCGTCACGAAGGGCTGCGTCCCATTCAGCGACACGGGGCGACACGAAGTCCGGAACGAATGTGATCATGGCCACACCGCCGTTGTCCCTGAGCTTCACGAGGACGTCGTCCGGGATGTTGCGCGGGTGGTCCGCGACGTGGCGGCACGACGAGTGGCTGAAGATGACGGGCTTGACGCTCGTGTCGAGCGCCGCGTGCATCGTGCTGGGCGCGACGTGGCTGAGGTCGACGAGCATGCCGATGCGGTTCATCTCGCGCACGACCGCACGGCCGAACTCGGTCAGCCCGCCGTGTTCCGGCTGGTCAGTGGCGCTGTCAGCCCACGGCGTGTTGTCGTTGTGGGTGAGCGTCATGTACCGGACACCCAGGCGGCGCAGTGCGCGCAGGACGCCGAGTGAAGAGTTGATGGAATGTCCGCCCTCAGCCCCGAGGAGTGACGCGACACGCCCGGAGGAGAAAACTTTTTCGGCCTCGGCCGCGGTGGTCGCGATCCCGAGGTGGCCGGCATACCGCTCCGCCAGCTCATAGACGAGCTCGACCTGCTCCAGCACGGCGGTCACGGCTCCGTCGCCGGCGAGCCTGCCGGGAATCCAAACGGACCAGAACTGCATGCCCAGACCGCCCTCGCGCATTTTCACGAGGTCCGTGTGCAGGTCCGGATGACGTTCGGTCAGATCGATCTTGGCGGCGGTCGTGAAGACGTCCTCGCCGGTTCCCTCGCCGAACTCGCGCAGTGCCCACGGGAGGTCGTTGTGGCCGTCGACGAGGGGCACACGCTGCATCAATGCCCGCGCTCGTTCACGACCGGCAGAACTCGGCACAACCAACTCCTAGATGTCGTTCCGGAAGGGGTCCGCGTTACACCCCCTATCCAGTTGTCATCCGATCGTGTGACACATGAGGCCATCTGTCACAACTCAATAGGGATAGATACCCGATTGATCGTCCCGTAGACCCGCATGGGCGGCTACGCTGCCCCAGACGACACCACTTTCGGTCGATCAGTGGCGCGGCTGATTGGACGAAAGTCTCCGGTGCCGGTCGGGGGGCACGACCGACTCCAGGGAGGTAGTGACGTGGCTGCCGTCGGCTTAGGTCAGGCCGTTCGTACCACGCCAGCCGGCTCGTTGCCGGCGAACATGGTCCCGCACCCGCGGGAAGAGCTTTTTTCAGTGCTGGTGGTCGACGACCACCCACTGCTGAGGGAGGCGATATCAGCTCGGCTCACCCAAATGGGAGCCGGGACAGTGCATGAGGCCGCATCGGTGGCAGAGGCTCGGGCGCGGGCACTTGCAACCGGACCGTGCGACCTCGCGATCCTCGATCTGGGCCTGCCGGATGGCACCGGCATCGACCTGGTCACGGAGCTCCGTGCCCAGGGCTGGCCCCGCATCGTGGTCCTCGCATCCTCCGACGACCCCTACGCGGTCAGGTCGGCCTTCCAGGCGGGCGCCCAGGCGTACCTCCTGAAGTCCGCCTCTCCGATGGTGGTCACCGACGGGGTGCGCAGGGTTCTCGACGGCGGCGTTTACGCAGATCCGAGCGTGGCACCAGTACTCGCAGCGGGTACTCGGGTGCCGGGCACCGACAACACGCCGCGGGAACTCTCCGCACGTGAGGTCGAGGTGCTCCAGCTGGTCGCCGATGGCCAGAGCAACAAGGAGATCGGCGAGGCTCTGAGCCTGTCCGCGTTGACGGTGAAGTCTCACCTGTCGCGGATCGGCCGGAAGCTGGGCACCGGGGATCGCGCTCAGATGGTCGCGCTGGCCATGCGTGCCGGCGTGATCCGTTAGACACCGGTTTGAAGCACTGAACCGGCCGAGAACACCTGTGAGTGGTGCGATCGTCGTAGGGTCTTCCGCTGTGGATGTACCCGCCGACGAGCCAACCGCACCAGCCGGACCCGGTCCGGTACCGCTGACGGAGCCTGCTGATGGGGTTCCGCCGGTGGTCGCCGATCCTTCTGCGCTCCGGCGAGCCGCTGACGCGCTCGCCGGGGCGGAGGGCCCGGTCGCGGTGGACACCGAGCGAGCCTCGGGCTACCGCTACTCACAGCGTGCCTATCTGGTGCAACTGCGCCGGGAAGGCGCCGGCACCTGGTTGGTCGACCCGATCGCCCTCGGCGGACGGCTCGACCCCCTGGTGGAGGCGTTGGAGGGCACCGAGTGGGTGTTGCACGCAGCGTCCCAGGACCTGCCGTGCCTCGCCGAGCTCGGGCTCCGACCTGGCGTGCTGTTCGACACCGAGCTGGCGGGCAGGCTGGCTGGGTTCGAACGCGTGGCATTGGGCACGCTGGTCGAGCGGCTGCTCGGCTATCGGCTGGAGAAGGGGCACGGCGCGGCCGACTGGTCGCGCCGCCCCCTTCCTGCCGACTGGCTGACGTACGCCGCTCTGGACGTGGAGCTGCTCGTGCAGCTGCGCGACGTTCTCGAAGCCGAGCTGGAGCGCCAGGGCAAGCTCGCCTGGGCGCTCGAGGAGTTCGAGGCGGTACGGACGGCGCCGTTGCCGCGCCCCCGTACCGACCCCTGGCGGCGCACGTCGGGCATCCACCGCGTGCGCAACCAGCGCCAGCTCGCGCTGGTCCGCGCGTTGTGGGAAGCCCGCGACGCCGTGGCCCGCGAACGCGACATCGCTCCAGGCCGAGTCCTCCCGGACTCCGCCCTCATGGAAGCCGCCGCCCGCAACCCCGCATCGGAAGCCGAACTGCTCGCGCTCCCGGTGTTCCGCGGTCGCGCCCAGCGCCGGATGTCCGGCACCTGGATGAACGCCCTGCGACGCGCCTCGGCGCTGTCCAAGGCGGAGCTCCCCGAACCCGCCGGCCAGCACGACGGCCCTCCCCCACCCAACCGCTGGGCGGACAAGGACCCGGACGCCGCGGCCCGGCTCGCCGCCGCCCGCGCGGCACTCGCGACCATCGCCGAGGCCAACACCCTGCCGGTGGAGAACCTGCTGCTGCCCGACCTGGTGCGCCGCACCTGCTGGCAGCCGCCCGCCGACCTGTCCCCCGAGTCCGTGGCCGCCGTGCTGCGCGAGGGAGGGGCGCGGTCGTGGCAGGTCGGGCTGACCCTCGACGCCCTGGCGAAGGCCCTCACCGCGACAGCACCCCCGCCTGCGTCCTGACCATCCTGTCGCCGGGACGGGCCGGCCGCGCACGAAGTACTTGCCGCGGCCAGCCCGCTCCGGCCTCTGCCCGACTCCGCCCGCAGCCAGCCAGGCACGCACTTCACCCGATATATCAGTTGTAAGCTGCCGCTGACCTGCACCTTTGCAATGAGTCTTTGGACGACGACCGCAAAAGAACCGTTGCAAGGGGTGCGGTCGGGGATGATCGGCGGCGTGACGAAGGACGGCAGTTCGCAGGTCGACGCGGAGATCCGCACGGACCGGCTCGACCTGGTGCCGTTGCGCGTCGAGCACGCCGTGGAGATGGCCGAGGTGCTGGCGGACCCGGCGCTGCACGCGTTCATCGGCGGAACCCCGTACGCACCGGACGAGCTCGCTGCGCGGTACCGGCGGCTGGTCGCGGGATCGCCCGATCCGGACGTGCGGTGGCTGAACTGGGTGATCCGGCTGCGTGAGACCGGCGAACTCACCGGCACCGCCCAGGCGACGGTCACCGCGGCCGACGCGACAGCCGAGATCGCGTGGGTGGTCGGCACGCCGTGGCAGGGCCGCGGCATCGCGAGCGAGGCAGCGCGCGGACTCGTCGAGTGGCTGCGAACGCAGCCGGTGCGGACCGTCGTCGCGCACGTCCACCCCGAGCACCACGCGTCGGCCAAGGTGGCTGCGTCGGCCGGGCTGACCGCCACCGGCGAGCTGCACGACGGCGAGGTCCGCTGGCAGCTACTTCTGCACTCACGCTGACCCCCTTGCAATGAGTCTTTTGACGACGTCCGCAAAAGACTCATTGCAAGGGTGCAGGTCAGCGGCATCCGAGCTGGATGCGTAGCTGCGCGGGCAACTGATATATCGGCTGCGCGAGCTACCGGAGCTCAACCGTCGAAGCCGTCGCCGATCACCTCGCGGGACACCTGCACGTGCGCGAGCCGGCGCACCGCCTTGATCACGGCGTCGCCGATGAGGGTGCCCACGACCATCGCCTCGATGACCGCGTCGGAGGAGCCGCGCCGCGCGATGTACTCGAGGTCGGCCCGTGCGATGAGCCGCATCCCCTCCAGGTAGGGGTCGAGCAGCTCCTCGAAGTGGTCGTGCCCGACCGACCGGGCCGCGGACAGGGCGGCGGCGAGCATGCGGGTCACGTTGCTCTCCGCAACGTCGGCGCACTCCGTCTCGCCGTGCCGTGCGAAGAACGACTGGACGTCCCGCACGGCGAGCGGGTCCAGCTCGACCGAACCCGGCTGGCTGATGGCCTCCTGCACGGCGCCGAGCTTGTTGTGCAGTGAGTCGTCACGGGTGTCGACCGCGGCGAGCACCTCCCGCACGGCCGCGATGGAGAGGCCGCCGACGTCGACCAGCGCCCGCACCAGCCGAAGCCTGCGGAGGTGCTCCTCGTCGTAGTGCGCCTGGTTCGGGCTGGTCAGCACGCCGGCCGGCAGCAGTCCCTCGCGCAGGTAGTACTTGATCGTCGGCACCGGGACGCCACTTCGCTTCGCAAGCTCGCCAACACGCATATGGATAGTGTAACTTCCGGATAGCAGACAGTACCGCTATCCATTCAGGGGGCAGAGAGATGACTCGCACGTGGCACCGTCCGTTAGTCCTGTTCGGCTGGTCGATGGTGATCCTGGTCCCGGTGGCGCTCCTCGGGCTCTTGCTCGACGACCGCACGGTCGTGAACTCGCCGATCTGGCTCAAGCCGCTCAAGTTCGCCGTGTCTCTGTCGGTCTATGCGTTCACGCTCGCCTGGCTGCTCACCTACCTGAAGAGGTTCCAGCGCGTCGGCTGGTGGGCGGGCACCGTGCTCACGGTCGCCGGCGCCGCCGAGATGGTCGTGATCGTCGGTCAGGTCGTGCGCGGCAAGCGCAGCCACTTCAACTTCGAGACGCCGCTCGACGCGGCCCTGTTCTCGATCATGGGCTCGACGATCGTCGTGCTCTGGGTGACGCATGCGATCGTCGCGGTCCTGCTGTGGCGCACCGAGATCGAGAACAGGGCGCTCGCGTGGTCGATCCGGCTCGGGCTGGTCATCTCGTTCCTGGGCCTCGGCGTCGGCTTCCTGATGACGCAGCCGAAGCCCGGCCAGGCGCTCGACGGTGACACGCTCGGCGCCCACACGGTCGGCGCGCCCGACGGCGGTGCGTACATGGCGCTCACCGGCTGGAGCACCGAGCACGGCGACCTGCGCGTCGGGCACTTCGTCGGCATGCACGCGCTGCAGGTGCTGCCGGTGGTCGTCGCCCTGCTCGGGCGCCGTGCCAACGCCCGGTTCGCCTGGGTCGCGAGCGGGTCGTTCCTGGGGGTCTTCCTGCTCGTGACGTGGCAGGCGCTGCGCGGTCAGTCACTGGTCCAGCCCGACGGCACGACGCTGCTCGCGCTCGCCGGGGTCATCGTCGCGACCGCACTGGGTGTGGTGTGGGCGCGTGCACCGAAGAAGGAGCTCGTTGCCGCATGACCGCCACGCTGTTCGACCTGACGTTCCTGGTGGCCGCGCCGTTCTGGGCGCTCATGATCTTCGCGCCGAAGTGGTCGTGGACGCGGCGGATCGCCGAGTCGTACCTGATCGTGCTGCCCGCGGTCCTGATCTACGTGGTGCTGGTCGTCCCGGAGCTGTCCGAGGTCCTGCCGCTGGTCACGCGGCCGGAGATCGGATCGCTGGCGGCGTACCTGGCCACGGACGTCGGCACGGCGGTCGTGTGGGCGCACATGCTCGCGTGGGACCTGTTCGTCGGGCGCTGGATGTACCTCGAAAGCCGCCGTCTGGACATCAACCCGCTGATCATGGCACCCGTTCTGGTGATCACGATCCTGCTGGCCCCGGTCGGGTTGCCGCTCTTCCTCGTCGTCCGCAAGGTGTGTGACACAACGAACAGGGGCGCCACGGTGGTTACCGGCCAGTAACTAGGGCTAGAGTTGGCGTTACCGACCGGTAGGGATGTCGCGCACCCCCGCCGGAGTGGACAGAGTTGTCACCACAAGTGGAGGAGACGCCGTGGCCGCACCAGCAGCGCCGGCACGCGTTCGGAACGTGGTCTTCGTCGACGGCGTCCGCACGCCGTTCGGCAAGGCCGGCCCCAAGGGGATTTTCGCCGAGACCCGTGCCGACGACCTCGTCGTCAAGGTCATCCGTGAGCTGCTGCGCAGGCATCCCGAGCTGCCGCCGGAGCGCGTCGACGAGGTCGCCATCGCCGCGACCACGCAGACCGGTGACCAGGGCCTGACGATCGGCCGGACCGCGGCGCTGCTCGCGGGCCTGCCGAAGTCGGTGCCCGGCTACGCGATCGACCGCATGTGCGCGGGTGCGATGACCGCCGTCACCACGGCGGCCAGCGGCATCGCGTTCGGCGCCTACGACGTCGTCATCGCCGGCGGTGTCGAGCACATGGGCCGCCACCCGATGGGTGAGGGCGTCGACCCGAACCCGCGCTTCCTGTCGGACAAGATCGTCGACCCGAGCGCGCTGGTCATGGGCCAGACCGCGGAGAACCTGCACGACCGGTTCCCGGAGATCACCAAGGACCGCGCGGACGCCTACGCCGCCGCCTCGCAGGCCAAGTACGCGGCCGCGCTGGCCGCGGGCAAGATCGGCCCCGAGCTGGTGCCGGTCGCGACCCGGTCCGCCGAGCACGGCTGGGGCCTCGCGACGGCCGACGAGCCGCCGCGTCCGGGCACCACGGTCGAGGACCTCGGCAAGCTCAAGACGCCGTTCCGCCCGCACGGCCGGGTCACCGCGGGCAACGCGGCCGGCCTGAACGACGGCGCGACCGGCGCGATCCTGGCCGAGGAGGAGACCGCCCGCGAGCTCGGCCTGCCGATCGGCATGCGCCTGGTGGGCTACGCGTTCCAGGGCGTCGACCCGTCGGTCATGGGCGTCGGCCCGGTGCCCGCCACCGAGCGCGCGCTGTCCCGCGCGGGCCTGTCCATCGAGGACATCGGCCTGTTCGAGATCAACGAGGCGTTCGCCGTGCAGGTGCTGGCGTTCCTCGACCACTTCAAGATCGCCGACGACGACCCGCGCGTGAACCAGTGGGGCGGCGCCATCGCGACCGGCCACCCGCTGGCCTCGTCCGGCGTGCGCCTGATGACGCAGCTGTCGCGTCAGTTCGCCGAGCGACCGGACGTCCGCTACGGCCTCACCACCATGTGCATCGGCATCGGCATGGGTGGAACGGTCATCTGGGAGAACCCGAACTGGAGTGGCAAGTGACCATCACCGCTGAGGAAGCAAAGGCGATCTTCCCCGACGAGGTCGTCACCCACGCCAAGACGCGTCTGATCACCGTGCCCGGCCTCGACAAGCCGGTCGCGTTCATCACGATCGACAACGGCCTGGACCACACCCGTCCGTCGACGTTCGGCCCGCAGTCGCTCGTGTCCCTGGGCGCGGCGTTCGACGAGGCCTACGCGGCCTCCCCCGCCGCCATCGCGGTGACCGGCAAGCCGTTCATCTTCGCCGTCGGCGCGGACCTGTCCGCCGTCGAGCAGGCGTCGGACCGCTCGCAGGGCGTGGCGATCGGCAAGCTGGGCCACGACGTCTTCAAGAAGTTCACCGACTCGGACATCCCGACCTTCGCCTTCGTCAACGGCGCGGTCATGGGCGGTGGCCTCGAGCTCGCGCTGTCGTGCCACTACCGCACGCTCGCGTCGAACGCGGCGGCGATCGCGCTGCCCGAGGTGTTCCTGGGCCTGTTCCCCGGCTGGGGCGGCACGCAGCTGCTGCCGAACCTGATCGGCGCCAACGACGCCGTGACGGTGATCTTCGAGAACGCGTTGAACCAGAACAAGATGCTCAGGCCGGCCGACGCGCTGAAGCTGGGCATCGCGGACGTGCTGTTCGACTCCGCGGACTACCTGGAGCAGTCGCTGCTGTGGCTGTCCGGTGTCGTGCGCGGTGAGATCACGGTGCCGCGCAAGGAGATCGACCGCGGCGAGGCGTGGGACGCCGCCGTCGCGCGGGCCAAGGCCATCGTCCACGGCAAGACCAAGGGCGCGGCCCCCGGTGCGGAGAAGGCGCTGGAGCTGCTGGAGCTGGCGCGCGAGAACGACCTGGAGAAGGGCTACGCCGCCGAGACCGAGGGCCTCGCGGACCTCGTCATGAGCGACGAGCTGCGCGCGGGCCTGTACTCGTTCAACCTGGTGCAGAAGCGGGCCAAGCGCCCGGCCGGCGCACCGGACAAGTCGCTGGCGCGCAAGGTCACCAAGGTCGGTGTCGTCGGCGCGGGCCTGATGGCCTCGCAGATGGCGCTGCTGTTCATCCGCCGCCTGCACGTGCCGGTCGTGCTGACCGACATCGACCAGGCGCGCGTGGACAAGGGCGTCGGCTACGTGCACGCCGAGATCGACAAGCTCGCGGGCAAGGGCCGGATCTCACCGGACGAGGCGAACCGCCTCAAGGCGCTGGTGTCCGGCTCGCTCGACAAGGCCGCGTTCGCCGACGCCGACTTCGTCATCGAGGCCGTGTTCGAGGACCTCGCCGTGAAGCAGCAGGTGTTCGCCGAGGTCGAGGAGCACGTCTCCGCCGAGGCGATCCTGGCCACGAACACGTCGTCGCTGTCGATCACGGACATGGCGTCGAAGCTCAAGCACCCCGAGCGGGTCGTGGGCTTCCACTTCTTCAACCCGGTCGCGGTCATGCCGCTGCTGGAGATCGTGCGCGCCGAGCAGACCGACGACGCCACGCTGGCCACGGCGTTCGCGGTCGGCAAGCAGCTCAAGAAGTCCTCGGTGCTCGTGAAGGACGCGCCCGCGTTCGTCGTGAACCGCCTGCTGACCCGCTTCATGGGCGAGGTCATCAAGTCGGTCGACGAGGGCACGTCGTTCGAGGTCGCCGACAAGGCCACCGAACCGCTGGGCCTGCCGATGTCGCCGATGATCCTGCTGCAGCTGGTCGGTTCCGCCGTCGCGCTGCACGTGTCGGAGACGATGCACGGCGCGTTCCCCGACCGCTTCTCGGTGTCGGAGAACATGAAGAAGTTCGTCGCCGCGGGCAAGGGCGCCGTCTGGCAGTGGGACTCCTCCGGCAACCAGACCGTCGACCCCGAGGTCCTGGCGCTGTGGGAGTTCGGCTCCTCCCCGCTCACGGGCGAAGAGGTCAAGACGCGCGCGCTGGAGGCGCTGGCCGAGGAGATCCGGATCATGCTCGACGAGGGCGTGGTCGCGGAGGCGCAGGACATCGACCTGTGCATGATCCTCGGCGCCGGGTGGCCGTTCTGGCTGGGCGGCATCACGCCGTACCTGGACCGCACCGGCATCTCGGAGAAGGTGACCGGCAAGCGGTTCCTGGCTCCGGGCGTGGCCTCCGTCCCCGCCTAGTCGCTGCGCGGTGAAGCCCGGCTCCCCTTCCGCGGGGGCCGGGCTTCACTCCGTTTCGGGCCGGTAATGCTCCACGCTGCCGTCCGGCCGGATGAAATAGGCGTCGATGTTCGTGGCCCGCAACGTCACCTCGGACCCCGCCACCAGGTCCCGGTACCGCAGCAGGTCCGGCAGGCCGAGCGCGACGACGTCGAACGGGTGCTTCTGCCGCAGCATCAACGCCCTGCGCAACGCCTCGCTGAACGCCCTGCGCGGCGAGCCGTCCTCCTCGGGAACCTCCACCAGCGCACCGTCGAGCTGCCGTTCGAGCGCGGCCCGCACGTGGGCCGCTGTCCCCGATGTCACGATCTCCGCGAGAGTCATGTGACCCGTATCGGGATGATTCGCGGGATCATTAGCGTTCGGGATGATTCGCGGGATCATTAGCGTTCGGGATGTTTCGATCACGTCATGTTCCCGCGACCCGCAATCCTGGTCGACGTCGACGGGCCGCTGAACCCGTACGCGGCGAAACCGACCCGCCGTCCCGCCGGCTACCACACCCATCGCCTGCGCCCCGCGGGTTTCCACCGCCCGCTGCGGGTGTGGCGCGACCCGTCGCACGGGCCGTGGCTGCTCTCACTGGCCGCCGCGACCGGCGCGGACCTGGTGTGGGCGACGACGTGGGAACACGAGGCGAACAAGTTCATCGGGCCCCGGCTGGGCCTGCCCGAGCTGGAGTGGATCGACTTCGGCGGCCGCGGGTCGGAGCACCACGACGGCCGGCACGGCAAGGTCCCGGCGATCACGGCGTGGGCCGGTGAACGGCAGATCGCGTGGCTGGACGACGAGTTCCAGCGGCGGGACGCCGAATGGGCGGCGGCACGACCCGGCACGCTGCTGGTACCGGTCCCCGCACGGACCGGCATCGGGATCGACCACCTGGAGCAGGTGCTGACGTTCCTGACCGGCACCACCAAAACCACCGAAGCCACCGGTGTCACCGGTGCAGGGCGAACTCCGCGAACTCCTGGACGCGCGCGACGGTGATGCCCTCGCGCTGCTCCACCGCGAGCGGGTGGTCGGTGGGTTCCAGCTCGATGATCGGCCGGATGCCGCGCTCCTGCGTGTGCAGGTTGGTCTTGAGGTTGAGCGTCGTCGGCTCGTAACCGGGCAGGGCCACCGACAACCAGCCGAAGTACGGCGGCTCGTGCACACGGCCGGGGTCGTCGAACACCTCGCCCATGCGCGCGAAGTTGTCCTTCGACAACGACACCCAGGCGCCCCACTCGAAGTTCTCGTCGGCGTCACGCACCGGCAGCACGATGCGGCCGCGCACGAAGAAGTGCTCGTTGTCGATCACGCACATCTCGTCGCCCAGGACGTTGCCGGGTTTTCCCGCGAGCTCATCGGACCAGTAGGCCGGCGCGGCCAGCAGCTGAGCGAACGGCAGACCGCCGTGTTCCTGACCGCAGCAGGTGCAGGTGAAGCCCTTCGTGACCGACATGCGGGCAGCCTAGAGGGGAACGTTGCGTCTCAAACGGCTTTTGGCGATGTTCAGGCCTGGCGCACCGGCACGACCTCGACGAGGCGGTCCAGGTCCGCGAAGTCCTTGACGTTCATGGTCAGCACCGGCATCCCCGCGGCGGCCGCGGTCGCGGCGATCTGCAGGTCCATGCGCCGCGGCCGGGGCGAGCGCCCCGCCCTGCGCACCAGCGACGCCATCTGCCCGTAGAGCTTGGCCTCCTCCAGGCCGAACGGCAGCACCTCGAACTGCTGCTGCGCGGCGTAGAACCGCTCGGTGCGCGCGAACCGCTCCACCGGGTCGTCGGTGTCGAGCCCGAACGCCAGCTCCGCGATCGTGACGGCGCTCAGGAACGGCTGCGCCTGCACGTACGGCCCCAGGTCGACGTGCTCAAGGCGGATCACCACGCCCGTGTCGAGCAGGGCCCGGTTCACCTCTGCCACGGGTCGTCCGCCGGGTCGTCCTCACCGAAGACCTCGTCGGCCGCACGCCGGTCGGCCTCCCAGCGCTCCGCGTCCACCGCCGGCAGCTGCCGGAACGCGTCCTGCACGGCACCGAGCCGCACCCGCGGCTGCTCGTGCCACCTCACGTCGACCCGGTACGGCGACAGCTGGGCGACCGGCTTGTTGTTGCGGGTGACGACGAAGCTCTCCCCCGCCTCGACCCGCCGCATGATCTCCGCGTTGTCGTTGCGGAGCTGCCGTTGTCCGATAGCAGTGGGCGACATAGCACCAACGTAGCACTTCTGCCCAAAAAGCGCTACGGAGTAGCTACAGCCCGCCGCGGTTACCCCGCTTCCGTGATCAGAATCGGCACGTCGGGCTGGCGCTACCCCGAGTGGCGCGACGGCTTCTACCGCGGCATCCCCCAACGCCTGTGGCTGACCCACCTGGCCTCCCACGTCGCCACGATCGAGGTCAACAGCTCCTTCTACCGCCTCCAGCCACCCGCCTACTACCGCAAGTGGGCCACCGAGACCCCGGCCGGCTTCACGTTCGCCGTGAAGGGCCCGAAGCTGATCACGCACGACAAACGCCTGCGCCACACCGAGGACGCGCTCAAGGCGTTCACCGACACCCTCGCCCTCGGCGACAAGCAGGGCCCGATCATCTGGCAGCTGCCACCGTCCCTGCGCTTCGACCGCGGCCTGCTGCAGGACTTCCTCGCCGCGCTGCCACCGGGCCGGCACGCCCTCGAACCGCGCCACGAGTCGTTCCGCACCGACGCCTACTTCGACCTCCTGCACGCGCACAACATCGCCCACGTGGTGTCGGACGCGCCGACGTTCCCGTGCATCGAGGCCGTGACCGCGGACTTCGCCTACGTGCGGCTGCACGGGCACGACGAGCTGTACATCAGCTCCTACAGCGAGGAGCAGCTCGACGAGTGGGCGCGCAAGGTCGAGGAGTGGGACCGCGACACCTACGTGTACTTCGACAACACGATGCACGGCGCCGCGCCCAGCAACGCACTCGCTCTCATGGCCAGGTGCACATCCGAAGCGCGGCGTTGAGGAACATTCCGGCCCTGATGTTCGATGCTCTTCCCGAAGGCCCGCCGTCGTGAGGAGCATTCGTGCCCGGCTTGGACCACCTGACCACAGCTCTGGAGACCCATCCCAAGCCGGAGATGGACGACGAGCTGGAACTGGCCGAGCGCGAACGTGAGCAGGTGGTCGCCGACCACCCGCTGAACGAGTGGACACAGCTGCCACTGGAACGCTTCGCGATCGGCACGGGTGAACCGTCGTTCTGCGCGGCGATGGAGGACGGCACCCCGCACCTGGGCAACATCAAGGGCGGGAGCTTCGCCAAGTACGTCATCTTCCGGCGCGAACGCAGCCAGGAGTGGTACACCGCAGGCTCTCGCGGCTTCTCCGCGCCGGAGAGGTCGTGGACGGTGTTGAGGGACCAGCTCGTGGAGGCGCTGCTCGACGGTGATTTCGCAGAGGCACCGCTCCTGCGCCACGGGCAGTCACTTGTCACCAAGGCGCTTCACACCTACGCGCCGGAGTCCTACCTGCCGATCTACTCGGCGGCGGACCTGCGTGCAGTCATCCAGCTCCTCGGTCACACCCCGACCTCCAACGGCCTGGTGTGGGAGCTCAACCTCCAGCTGAGGGAGGCGGTTGACGCACATCCGGTGCTCCGGCGCTGGAAGTACGCCGAGGTCGTCCGCTACCTGCACGAGCACTTCCTCGCACCCGTCTCCGCCAAGACGATCATCAAGATCGCGCCTGGACGTGGCGGCCGGTACTGGGACGAGTGCCTGCGGGACGAGGTGATCCGCGTCGGCTGGGACCGGGTCGGTGACCTCAGGCAGTACACGACCGGCGGAGAACTCGCCCTCGCGCTCGCCGAGGAGTACCCCGACAAGTCCGCGCAGTCCCACCGCGCGAGCGCGACCCGGCTGTTCCAGTACTTCCGCGATCTCCCGGCGGGCGCGAAGGTCATCGCGAACCAGGGCAAGTCGAAGGTGCTCGCCGTCGGCACCGTCACCGACCGCGGCTACCGCTACGACCCGGGGATCGAGCACTACCGCCACACCGTCTCGGTCGACTGGGACCCCTCGTACGAACAGGATCTCGACGCGCCGGTCGGAGCCTGGCTCCGCACGTTCGCGCCGGTGCGACCGGCACTGTGGAACACCATCAGCGCGAAAGCCGTCCCCGGCGCGGCCGCCCAACCCGTTCCGGTGCCGGAGGACGTCGAGGACGTCATCCGCGGCCTGGAACGCAAGAACCAGGTCGTCCTCTTCGGCCCGCCGGGTACCGGCAAGACCCGGCTGGCCTTCGCCGCGGCGGCGGAGTTCGCCGGCGACCGGGTCACGCACACGACGTTCCACCCGTCCTACGGCTATGAGGACTTCGTCCTCGGCTACCGGCCGACCGAGACGGAGGGTGGCGGTCTGTCGCTGACACTCGCCAAGGGCGTGTTCTACCGGGTCTGCGAGCGGGCGCGGAACGAGCCGAACCACGTCCTGGTCATCGACGAGATCAACCGCGCGGACCTGCCGCGGGTGCTCGGCGAGCTGGTCACCTACCTGGAGAAGGACAAGCGCGGCAAGGAGTTCCAACTCTCGACAGGGGACGAACCGTTCAGCGTTCCGGCGAACGTCTACATCATCGCCACCATGAACACCGCCGACCGCAGCGTCTCCCACCTGGACGCCGCGATCCGCAGGCGGTTCGAGTTCCAGCCCGTGCGCACCGATTACGAGGTCATCGCGGGCGCGGTGGGCCCTCTTGAGCTCGGGGTCTTCCTGACCGAGCTCAACGGCCGGATCGCCGAACACCTCAGCCCCGACCACGAGATCGGGCACGCGTTCTTCCTGCGCGACGACAAACCGCTCGACAACGAGCGCGACGTCCACTCGGTGTACTTCCACGACGTGCTGCCGTTGCTGGAGGACTGCACGAGCAACGACCAGGTCCTCCTCGAAGCGGTCCTCGGCAAGGCCAAGGTCGGCCCGGAGACCACTCCCGGTGACCTGCTGGAGGTGCTGGCGAAGGAGTTCAGCGCGGACGCGGACACGAATGAATAAGTTCCGTGAGCAGCACACGACCCTGCTGGACTTCGAGCTCACCGAAGCGGATCTGCGCAAGTTGGACGGCCCGGAGCTGAGGAAGTACTTCACGCCACGCCCGACCGCCAAGGGCACGACCCTGACCGTCCGCAAGGTCGTCGGCCTCCTCAAGCTGGACAACGCCGACCTGGTCATCGAGCCGAAGGTTCCGGTGAGCGGCGAGATGTTGCTGCACTGGCTGCATTATGCGGCGAACCGGGACCACCCGGTCTCGTCGCAACGGCGCGGGTGGGACGCCGACGGGGACTACTTCCCGGACATGGCGGTCGAAGCGTTGCTCGACGAGTGCCGGACGTTGCTGCGCGACCAACTGCGCAAGGACTACCAGCCGCGACAGACCGTCGAGGCGGCTGTCCGGGGCAGGCTCGACCTCACCCGCCAAGCCACCCACCGCTTCGGGATGCTCGACCGGCTGCACGTCCGCACGTTCGACCGCACCGTGCAGATCTGGGAGAACGAGGTGTGCGGCGCCGCTCTGCGGCACGCCGCGAAGACCGCCACCACCGCGAAGCTCCGCCAGCAGGCCAGGCAGCTCTCCACCGAGTTCCCGCTCTGCACTGCCGAGGTCGCCCGCTCGACGCTCGCCAGGTCGCGGCACAACCGGCTGAACCTCCGGTACCGGGCCGCGCACGCGTGGGCCGAGGTGGTGCTCAGGGCCGGCGGCGTCTCGGAGCTGTTCCTGCCGCGCACGCTGGTCGGTGAGTCGCACCTGTTGGTGATCGAGAAGGTGTGGGAACGAGTGGTGCACCGGATGGTCGGCAGCCCGGCGACGATCGAAGGGGTCATGGTGCACCGGTACGGCGACCGGGCGCGGCCTTACCGCCCGGACGCCCTGGCCGAACGGCTGCCGGTCGACGCGAAGTGGAAGGACTACGACCGGCGTGCCGTCACCCGTGAGGACGTCCACCAGCTGCTGACCTACGCCCACGCCTACCAGCCCCACGACCCGCGCGCGGTCATCGTGCACCCGTCGATGGCCCCGACCGCGAAGCGCACGATCGACGTCAAGCACCTGGGCCGCCGGATCGCGGCCATCGACGTGATCGGCGTGGACGTCTCAGCACGGCCCGAAGAGAATTCCGCGACCCTGCAGGGCCTGCTTCACCGCTAGCCTGTTCAGACATGAAACCAATTCGCGTCTTGGCTCCCCTGCTCCTGGCCGCGAGTCTCGTGGCGCCCGTTCAGTCACGAGCGGACGAGGCGACCTGGACCGGTCCCCTCAGCACCCGGGGCCGGTGGATCGTCGACGCCCACGGTGACCGCTTCAAGCTCAGGTCCGGCAACTGGCACGGGGCCAGCGGCACCTGGAACGGCTCCGGCGACGTCAACGACCCCGCCACCCACCACGCGGGCGAGAAGGCCGACCAGGTCCCGCTCGGCCTCGACCGCACGACGATGGCCACGATCGTCAGCGGTTTCAAGGAGATCGGCGTCAACAGCGTCCGGTTGCCGTTCTCCAACCAGATGATCAAGGACACCCGTCCCGTCAACGGCCTGAAGGACGCGCAGCTCAACGGCAAGACGCCCCTGCAGGTCTACGACGCCGTGGTCGCCGAGCTGACGCGCAACGACCTCGCCGTCATCCTCAACAACCACACCACCACGTCGCGGTGGTGCTGCGGGGTCGACGGCAACGAGCGGTGGAACACCAGCCAGAGCACGGACCAGTGGATCACCGACTGGGCGTTCATGGCCAACCGCTACAAGGACGACAAACGGGTCGTGGGCGCCGATCTGTACAACGAGGTGCGCCGCAACGTCTGGGACGACCCGAACTGGGGCTGGGGCAACGACCACGACTGGCACAAGGCCGCGCAGCAGGCCGCGGACCGCATCCAGCAGACCGCCCCGGACCTGCTGGTGATCGTCGAGGGCATCAACTGGACCGGCATCCCGGTCGACGGCTTCGCACACGGACGGCCGACGCTGGAGCCCGCCCGGTTCCTCAGCCACACGCTCGCGAACCCCGAGAAGCTCGTGTACTCCGCCCACTTCTACGGCTACACCGGACCGAACCACAGCGGTGCCACCGGGATCGGCGAGACGACCGACCCGCGGTACCAGGACCTCTCACCGCAGGAGCACGTCAACGTCCTGCAACGGCAGGCCTTCTTCATCACCGAGGCGCAGAAGCACTTCACCGCGCCGTTGTGGGTCAGCGAGTTCGGCGTCGGTGGCCGGGAGGAGTCGAACCCCAGGGCACGCGACTGGTTCGAGCGGTTCGTGGACCACCTCGTGGCCACCGACACGGACTTCGCCTACTGGCCGCTGGTCGGGTTCCACGACAACCGGCGCGGCAACGGATGGGCGTTGCTGCACTGGGACGCCAACGGCAACCGCATGGGCGTCAACGACGGTGACGACTGGCGCGCGTCCGCGTGGAACCGGCTCGTCACCGCGCCGAGCCGCAGCGGGCAGGTCCCGCGCGAGACCCGCTGGAACCAGCTCGTCAAGGAGTCCTGCCCGCAGAGCCAGAAGCTCGTCGGCATCAGCCACACCGGCAACCGCGGCCTGTGCGTGAGCGGTCCACAGTGGAGCACGACCACGCGCGTCACCGACGAGCGGCACGTCACGAACGACTGGGCCGCCGGCTACACGAAGCTCCAGTGCCCGCAGGGCGGCGCCGCCGTCGGGTACGCGAACTTCACGCTGGTCTGCGCGCCCGTGGCGCAGGGCACGAGCACGCGCGTGCTGTGGTTCGACCGCGGTGACAACCGGCCGGACCAGGGCGGTGACTGGGCGAACGGGCACTACAAGGGGCAGTGCGCCCAGGACGAGCACATCGCCGGTGTCGCCTACGACTGGCGCAGGACGCCGGACGCGCTGCTCTGCCGGAAGTGAAGCCCGAAGTTCTCCAGGAACGCGGCTGCGGGGTCGTCCACCGGCGAGTCGACCCGGCAGCCGCGGGTGGTCACCACGAGCTTCTGGTCCGTCTGCGTCTTGCGCCCGTGCGGTGTCAGGACCGTCGCCCGCGGCGCGACCCGGAAGTGCGACTCCGGCGCGGTCTGCTGCCACCAGCAGGCCGGCACGAACTCGGCCAGCTCGCGCGGCCGGCGTTCGACCCGGTAGCGCAGCCGGTCCTCCTCGTACACGTCCACGTCGTCACCGTGGTCGACCAGGCGGTAGAGCCCGTGCGGGTCCTGCTGCTCCTCGCGCGAGTCCCACCGCAACGGGTGCAGCGTGAACGCGCCGAAGCCGACGTCGCACAGCCACTCGTGGTCCACCAGCAGCGTCAGGTGGCCGAACGGCGGCCCGAGCTCCTCACCGCCGAAGACCCGCACGGCCAGCAGGTCGACGTGATGTCCCAGGTGCCGCAACAGCTCCGCGAACAACCCGTTGAGCTCGTAGCAGAACCCGCCCCGCCGCTGCACCACTACCTTGTCGTACAGCCACGGGATCTCCAGCACGATCCGGATGTCCATGTGCGTGTAGAGGTTCTCGAACGGAACGCTGCGCAGGTGCGACTCCTGCAGCTGCGCCAGCGACGAGTCCCGCGAGGCACCGATGCGCTGTAGGTAGGCGTCCACCGTGTCACGATAGCCGCATGGGTGAGGTGAGGATCGGTACTTCGGGATGGGTCTACCCGCCCTGGCGCGGCAAGTTCTACCCCAAGGGCGTCACGCAGAAGCGCGAGCTGGCCTACCTGAGCGAGAGGCTCGGCTCGGTGGAGGTCAACGGCTCCTTCTACTCGCTGCAACGCCCGTCCAGCTACCAGCGGTGGGCCGCGGAGACGCCGGACGACTTCGTGTTCGCCGTCAAGGGCAGCCGGTTCATCACGCACATGAAGCGGCTCAAGGACGGCAACGACCTGCTCGCCAACTACCTGGCGTCCGGAGTCCTCGCGCTCGGGCCCAAGCTCGGCCCGGTCCTCTGGCAGCTGCCGCCCACGCTGCGCTACGACGCCGAGCTGCTGACGCACTTCTTCGCGGCCCTGCCCCGCACCACCGCCGAGGCAGCGGAGGTCGCGCAGCGGCACGACCACCGCGTCGACCCGGCGCACACCACCACCGACGCCGACCGGCCGATGCGGTACGCGCTGGAGATCCGCCACGACAGCTACGCCACGCCGGAGTTCCTCGACCTGCTGCGCCGCCACGACATCGCGCTCGTGATCGCCGACGCGGCCGGCAGGTACCCGTTGATCGAGGAGGTCACCGCCGGCTTCACCTACGTCCGGCTGCACGGCCACGACGAGCTCTACGTCAGCGGCTACACCGACGAGGGCCTCGACGAGTGGGCGGAGAAGATCAGGAAGTGGCGGGAGCACGGCGACGTGTTCGTCTACTTCGACAACGACGCGAAGGCGTACGCGCCGCGGGACGCGATGGCGCTTCAAGATCGGCTGGCCGACTGAGCCGAATGGCCGCACACTCTTTCCCGACGGAGGTGCGCCCATGTCGACGAAGAGCCTCATCGCCGCCCTGGCGGTCACTGCGGGCGCGGTTGCCTCCAGTGGGATCGCTGTAGCGCAGAGTGACAAGTCCTGTGACAAGGGCGAGTTCTGCGTGTGGGCGGGGCCGGACTACACGGGGACGGTCCAGCGCCTCGACCTGGAGACCGCGAACCCCGGCGAGTGCATCACGCTGAACGTGGTCGGCCGGTCCTTCGCCAACCGCCTGAGCAGGGACGCGAGCGTCTACCAGCGGGAGAACTGCTCGACCGAGGCCGAGTTCACCACGTATCCGAAGCACGGCACCTACGTGCCGGACGCGTACTTCGTCATCCGGGCGGTCGAGGTGTGGGGGCCTTGATCAGCCCGAGGTACTTTAGTCACCCTGGGTAACACCACTCGATCGTGTGAGTACCCGCCAGTAGGCCTTATTTGGTGCCTAAGTTGCCGCCCTATCGAGTGGTGGCAGCTGGAGGAAACGTGACCGTGGCGGGTGAAGCCGGGTTGCTCGAACCGATGGCCGGCCGACTGGCCCGAGACGACCTCACCTCACGTGCTGGAGCCCACCCCGACCCCGTCCGGCACGATCGACCTCCCCTGAAGGCATCCGGTGAAACTGCTGCTGTTCGCGGACCTGCACCTGGACACGCGCTTCGCGAGCGCCGGTCCGGCGCGGCGCCAGGCGTTGCGCGACACGTTGGGCCACATCGTCGAGCTCGCGGAGACCGAGTCGGTCGACGCGGTGCTGTGCGCGGGCGACCTGTACGAGCACGACCGCT
Source organism: Lentzea sp. NPDC036949 (assembly GCF_055608075.1). Classification (NCBI taxonomy): domain Bacteria; kingdom Bacillati; phylum Actinomycetota; class Actinomycetes; order Pseudonocardiales; family Pseudonocardiaceae; genus Lentzea; species Lentzea sp. NPDC036949. Next base: position 8,870 of record NZ_JBVJRA010000020.1, on the reverse strand, counting down.
GCTCCCCCGGCACCGCGGCGTTCCTGCGCGGCGCGTTCGACTGCTCGGTGCCGGTCTACCTGGCACCGGGCAACGACGACTGGTACGGCGCGGAGTCGGTCTACCAGCAGGTGGACTGGACGCCCAACGTGCACGTGTTCACCTCTGGCTGCTTCACCCCGGTGGCGCTGGCCGACGGCGTGACGCTGTGGGGCGCCGCGCACGTCGGTCCCGGTCCGACGCGCGACCTCCTGGAGGGGTTCACGGTCAACCGGTCCGGCGTGAACCTGGCGCTGTGCCACGGTTCCACGCCCGGTGACGTCGCGATCACCGGGCTGGACCACGCGTTCCTCGGGCACGTGCACACACCCGAGCACGCCACCCGCCACACCTTCCCTGGCAACCCGGACCCGTTGACGCCGGGCGAGACCGGTGAACGCGGCGCGGTGATGTGCACCGTGCACGACGACGGCACGGTGTCGCGCGAGGTGTTCGACGTGTCGGCGTCGCGGTCGCTCGGGCTGCCGGCGGAGGCGTCCGAGGCGTTCCCGTCGCTGGACTTCGACTCCGTTGCCGCCGAACGGACCGTGCGCGGCCAGTTCGTGCGCGACGTGCTGGCGGACCCCGCTCTGGACGTGGCGTTGCGCAGCCGTGTGCTGATGACCGGCTTGCGCGCCCTGGAGGAACGATGAGGATCGAGTCGGTCACCGCGCACGCCTTCGGGCCGCTGCACGACCGCACGCTGCCGCTCGCACCGGGCATGACCGTGGTGTCGGGCGTGAACGAGTCGGCGAAGTCGTCGTGGCACGCGGCGATCCGCGCGGCACTGTGCGGGGCGCCGGCCGCACGCCACCGCCCCTGGGAGGGCGAGTCGTGGCGGGTGGCGGCGACCGTGGCGCTGGAGTCCGGTGAGACGCTGACCGTGGACCGCGACCTGAACGACGACAGCGCGCTCGACGTCGCACGCCGGGTGGGCATGGACCGCAGCTCGTTCGCCGCGACCGCGTGCGTCGACCAGGCGCAGCTGCTGTCCGTGCTGGACTCGGCCGACGGCCTGCAGGAGCACCTGCGCCGGGCCGCCGCCACCGCGGGCGCGGACGGGACCGTCGAGCAGGCGCTGGAACGGCTCGTCGTGCCCGCCGAGGCCTTGCAGAAGGCCCGCAACCGCTTGCGGGAGGCGGAGACCGACCTCGCCGTGGCCCGCCGCGAGCACACCCGGTACGTGGAGCTGAGCGCTCGGGCCCGGCAGGCTTGCGCGGCGCGCGCCCGCGTGACCGTGCAGGAGCACGCCACCGAGCTGGAGGCGCTGGCCGCGCGGATCGCCCGTGTCCGCGAGCTGCAGGACCGCTTCGGCGACTCGCCGCCCTCCGGTCTGGCCGCCCAGGAGGAGCTCGCCGCCGCGGTGAACCGGGCGATGGCCGCATGGCGCGCCGCACCGGCACCGCGGACGCTGACCGGTCCGTCCGCCGCCACGCTGGAGGACGAGCTGGAGGCGTTGCCGGCGCGCCCGGACGGCGAGACGGCCGTCGACGACGAGCTGCGCGTGGTCGCCGGTGCGTACGAGGTGGCCGCCGCGGTCGCCGCCGCGCACCAGGAACGCCACCCGGCCGTCACCACCACCGCCACCCCCGATCAGCTGCGCGGGCTGGCCACGCGCATCGACCCCGCGAGCGGCGCCCGGCTCACGACGGCGTCACTCGCGGTGGACACGGCCCGGCAGGTGCAGGAGGGGGCGTCGGCCGGCGCGGCGCGTGCCCAGGTCGAGGCGGATGTGGCGGCCGCGCACGTGCAGGAGATCGCGATGCCGAACCCGTTCCTGCGCAACGCTCTTGTCGCGTTGAGCTGCCTGACGCTGCTGGTCGCCCTGCTGCTCGTCGTCATCGGTCAGCCCCTGGCGGCGGCGGGCGTCCTGGTGGCGGCCGTCGTGGCCGGTGTCGGCGGTTTCCTGTCCCGTGGCGACGCACCGGCCCGTGAGGCGGCGGTCGCCTTCGCCGCCGAGCGCGCGTCCGCGGTTTCCGAGGCCCGCGCCGCGTTGTTCACCGCCGACCGCGCCCTCGCCGAGGCCGAGGGTCAGCGCGGCGTCGCGCTGGAGGCCGTGCGCCTGCACGACGACGCCGCGGCCGAGTGCGCCGCACTGGGTGTCCCCGCGGACCGCGAGACGTTGTGGCGCTTGGCGAACCGCGCCGTGTGGGAGGCCGAGCACGCCGACCTGCTCACCGAGGTGGCCCGCACCGAGGAGGCCGTCCGCGCGGAGCTGGGCGCCCGCGGCAAGGTCGAGCCGGCGATGTCCGTGCCCGACCTGCTGGTGGACTACGAGACCGACTGCAAGGTCCGCTCCCGCCAGGCGCTGCTGGCCGCCCAACGCCCCCTGCTGGCCGCGGCGCTGGAGGACCGCCGCGTCGCGGAGGCCACCGTCGCCGAGGCCGTGGCGGCCCGCTCGAACGCCCTGGACCTGCTCCGCGCCGCCGTGCAGGCGATCGGCGGCTCCGGCGAGCGCCCGGAGGACCTGCTGCGCGCCATCGCCGACTGGCAACGCGGCTGGGACCGCCTGCTGCGCGAGGCCGAGGACGAGCGCAACGCCTGGGCCGAGCTCACCACCCTGCTCGCCGCCGAGAGCCTGGACGACATGGAGACCTCCCTGTCGGCGGCCCAGTCCCTGCACGCGACCCTGCTCGAAGCCGCCCGCCGCTACGCCGCCTGCGGCCCGGTCGACCCGGCACTGGCCGCCTCGGCGGACTCCCTCGCCGCCACTGTGACCGAGCTGGCGCGCACCCTGCCCAGCGTCCCGGAAGCCGAGGAGGCCGTGCAGGCGGCGAGCTCCACCGTCGCCGAGATCACCGCCGAGGTCGAGGCCGTCACCCTCGCGTTGCAGTACCTGACCGCGGCCCGCGACAAGGTCCACAGCACCATCGCACCGGCCCTGGAGGACACGCTCCGCACCTGGCTGCCGACCGTGACCGGGGGCCGCTACGTCGACGCCGCCGTGGACTCCGCCTCGCTGACCGTGCGGGTGCGCGCGGCCTCGGAGTCGTGGCACCAGGCCTCCCGCCTGTCCCTGGGCACGGCGGAGCAGGTCTACCTGCTGCTGCGGGTCGCACTGGCCCAGCACCTGGCCACCGAACCGTGCCCGCTGCTGCTCGACGACGTGACCGTGCAGGCTGACGACACCCGCACGCGTGCGGTGCTGGACCTGCTGCTGCGGTTGTCGGTAGACCGGCAGATCGTGGTGTTCGCCCAGGAGACGGCGGTGGTGGAGTGGGCCCGGGAACGGCTGGGTGACCGCGACGTGCTGCACCAGCTGACGCCGGTGGCCGCCTGACCCGCCCGGTGCGCCCTGGGCGGTCATGCGTTCCGTCGTGCGGCGACAAGAGCGGCGACGCGGTCCGCCGCCTCTTCCGGGTCCTCGTGCTCCCACACGCGGACGACGAGCCAGCCGGCGGAGGCGAGCTGCGCGTCGGTGTCGCGGTCCCGCACGACCACGCCGTGCAGCTTGACCTGCCACCACTCGCGGTTGGCCTTGGGCACCCGGCCGTGTTCCGGGCACGAGTGCCAGAAGCACCCGTCGACGAGCAACGCGATCCTGGCGCCCCGCAGCAGCACGTCGACGCGTCGGCGCCGGCTGGTGCCCGGTGCGACGACGTCGACGAGGTACCTCAGCCCGCGCCGGTGCAGCGCCCGCCGCACGGCGAGCTCCGGAGCGGTGCCCGTCCGGCGGGTCCGGCGCATGGTGCGCGACGTCGCCTCCGAGGTGGCGCTCGGGGCCGGACCAGCGTCGACGTAGCGGTACACGACGTGCGGTGTCCCGAAATTGTCAGACCCCGGCGCTACCGTCGTCCCATGACCAACGCCGCCTTCCGCAAGCTCACCCCCACCGCCGACGAGCGGCTGGCCGAGCTGGGCCTGCGCCTCGCGGTCCTGGACCGCGCCATCACCGCCGGCATCGACGCGCGCGCCGCGTCGCCCCCGTTCGGGCCGACGAACGCGCCGGGGCTGCTCGACTGGATCCACCGGGTCGGCACGCTGCGGCAGCTGCTGGCGGCGGAGGGCTGGGAGCGGCTCGACCAGTGGAACGCGGGCCTGGTCAGGCACCCGTCGCGGCCGATCCTGCTCGGCGCGATGCAGGGCAACCGCGGCACGGGGTCACCGGACGCGCCGTTGCGCAGCGACTACGCGAAGGGGCCCGCGATCGCGGCGATGATGCGCGACAACGACCACGACCAGTTCGCGTTGTTCGAGAGCGCGCGCAACGAGGGTCTGAAGCTGTGGTTCCTGGTCACCTACCCGCTGCAGCTGGAGGACCGGCTCGTGGTGCTGCGCGAGGTGTCGCAGCCCGAGCCGACGCCGCAGAACCAGGTGATCGACCGGTGGGCGCACCGCATCCCGCTGCCGCCGATGGAGTTCCCACAGCTCAAGGCTCCCAACGTCGACGGACCGGAGGAGGTGGACTTCTCCGTCGCGTTCCGCCGATAGCCGCCCCGCGTGGCACCACGCTGAGCGAGCGGTGAGAATGACCGGATCATGTTCACGCCGTCGCGACTCACGCTCGCCCGTACCCGGCGCGGTCTCACCGCGGCCGAGCTGGCGCGCAAGGCGGGGCTGACGACGAGCGCGGTCATCGAGTACGAGCGCGGGCAGCGCAGGCCGGCGCCAGCCACGCGGGAGGTGCTCGCGACGGCGCTCGGGTTCCCGGCGACGTTCCTGAGCGCGCCCGAGCCGGCGTTGCCGCAGTCGATCAGCACGACGCGGCCTGAAGCGGTGTGCGTGGCGCAGCTGGCGATCGAGTTCAGCGGGTGGCTGGAGCGCATGTTCGTGCTGCCGCAGCCGAACCTGCCGCGGCCGCGGACCGGTCCGGGTGAGGTGCGCCGGCAGTGGCGGATGAGCACCGGGCCTGCGCCGAACATGGTGCAGCTGCTGGAGTTCCACGGTGTGCGGGTGTTCTCGGTGGACTGCCCGGACGTCGGCGCGTTCTCGTGCTGGCACAACGGGACGCCGTACGTGTTCCTCAGCCCGGCGACGACGGCGGAGCGGGCGCGGTTCGACGCGGCGGCGGAGCTGGGGACGTTGCTCGGGCACGAGGACGCGCGGGAGTTCGCCGCGGAGTTCCTGCTGCCCGCCGGTCAGCTGCGGGGAACGCACCACCGGCACTGGCACGTGGACAAGAAGACGTTCGACGAGCGTGCGCGTGGCGTCGCCACCGTGCCGGCCGAGACGGAGGGCATGCCGCGGCGGGAGACGTCGAAGCTGCTCACCAAGGTGTTCCGGGCGTTGCGGGAGAACGGCACGACGCCGCACCAGGTGGCACGCGAGCTGACGCTGGGGTTGGAGGACCTCAACGGGCTCGTGGTCGGGTTGGTGCTGACCGCGTTGCCGGGTGGCGGAGAACCGGGACCGGTGCGCCGGGCACGCCTTACCCTGGTGCACTGACACGCCTGGGGGAAGCAATGCTGACGTTCCTGCGGTACCTGGTGGCCGCACCGCTGCTCGTCGCCAGTGCCGCGGGGGTGCCGATCGCCTGTCAGCTGCTGTCCGCGTACACGTTGCGGCGGTGGCGGGACACCCCGTTCGACGTCGGCGCGGAGCTGACCGAGCGGCTCACCGAGTACGACGGGTTCTGGCCGATCCCGCTGGCGCTGGTGCTGTTCGTGGTGTTGTGGCGGACGACGACGGTGTGGCCGCGGATCGCGTTGCTGCCGTCGGGGTGCATCGCGGTCGGCGGGCTGATCACCGCGGGGTTCACCGAGCTGCTGAGCACGGTCGCGGCGCTGGCGGCGCCGTTGGTGGCATGGACGCTGGCGTGGCTGGCGGCGCGGGTCGTGTCGCGGCCGGTCACCGGTGACGTGCGGCGGTCACCGGCCGAGGTCGGCGTGCGGCTGCGCGGCGGTGGGCGGCTGCGGGTGCAGTCGCGGCGGCTGCTGCTCGACAAGCTGCCGGCGCCGGTGCACGCGGCGGCCACGGTCAACCGGGTCGCGCTGCGGTTCGACCGGATCACCCACGTCGAGGTGGGGGACGTGCTGACGCCTGCGGTGTGGCGGTTCGCCAACTCCAGCGAGCTCACGGTCACGCCCGGCCCGGTGCTGCGGATCATCGGGGGCGGCCAGGAGTGGTTGCTGCCGTGCGACAACGCGGAGGAGCTGCGTCGCCTGGTCACCGAGCGCGCGGCGGTGCGCGCGCAGGCCGACCCGCGCCCGCCGCTGGAGAGCAGTCGGTGGGACCTGGCGAAGCCGCTGTGGAGCTTGAATGGCGACCCGGCCCAGCGCAACACGCAGAAGGTGCAGAACGGCCAGCACTGGTTGCTGGTGATGAGTGCCCTCACGACGGCGATGACGTTGTTCTCGGTGTACCGCGTCTTCACCACGAGCTGGGGTTATCTGATCGGCGTGGCCTTGTTCGGCGGCATCGGCTACGGGACCGCCCGCGCCTGGTGGAGCTTCGTCACGAGCCAGCGGCTCGCCGAGGAGAACCCGCGCTCGCCTCTCGCCGACGACCCCGATCCCCGTCACCTTCCGGTCACCGGCTGGAGTTCTTCGCCGGTTGCGTTAGGCCATATGAGCGATCTGTGAAACGCACCTCCCGGCTTTCCCGACACTCAGAGTGACGAGCGCACTGAGTCGGGAGGATGCCCGTGACGATGCAGCAACGCACAGAACCGTCGCCCGCCGCAGTCTTGATCGCCGTCGCTGTGCTCGCGCTGGTTCTGACCGTTGCCTTCGGCCCGCTGGGCTTCGTCATCGGTCTCGCACTGTTCGCGCTGATGTTCGTCGGCACGAAGAAGGGCTCGGTCGAGCCGATCGTGCCGACGCGCACCCGTTCCCGCATCCGCCGCCTGTCCACGGCGGGCCGGGTCGCGATCGTCGGGGAGGCGCACCACCAGGACGCCATCACCGAGGTGGCGCGGAACAACTCCGCGTTCGCCCTCGATCCGGCCGTGCCCAGCCTGGGCAGCCTCGACGTCGGCATCCCCGCGACCGCGGTGCTCGTGCCGGAGCCGGCCGGCCGCCACGACGAGCACGCCGTGCGGGTCGACCTGCTGCGCGGTGACGGTTCGGCGGTGACCGCCGGCTACCTGCGCACCGACCACGCGTACACCTACTACCCGCTGCTGCTCCAGCTCGCCGAACGCGGCGAGGTCGGCTCCTGCCCGGCCCGGATCATGGGCCAGCGGTACCTCGGCGTGCACCTGCACCTGGGCGACGCGCGGCTGTTGCTGCTCGACCACGAGGCGCTCGGCACCGCGCCGACATTGCCGGCCGAGAAGCAGATCGGCATCACGGACGAAGAAGCCCACCAGTACGTGCTGCACCGGGTGGTCAACGGCCGCACGCCCGTCCACGTCATCGCCGAGCTCCGCGACTGCCGCATCGCCAAGGGAACGCACACGGGCGAGCACACGCTCGAAGTGCTCCTCGAAGGTGAACGCATCGGCCAGCTCTCCCACACCACCGGTCTGCGCTACTACGAGATGGTGCAGAGGTGGCGAGCCCGGACCGGGCGCGCGCTCTGCGAAGCGATCATCGTCAACGAGGGCACGCGCGGCCTTCACGCGAAGCTGTTGCTGCCCAGGTAGTCCGCAAACGTTCGCGGTTCCCGGCCGAGCACCCTCCGCACACCATCCGACAGATGCGCTTCCACACCGGGGTCCTGCACGGCAGCTTCGAACGGGTCTCCGCCAGCTGAGCGGGTTGTCCGGCGGCACGACGTGCACCGCGGTCGTGCCTTCGAGCGACGGCTCCCAGGTGTCCGGAGTGGACCAGTCGAACCGCGTAGCTGACGACCGCGACGCGGGCTTGGCGGCCGGTCTTGCCGGTAGCTCCGAGCACGAGAACGGATGTGTTGATCGTCGATGTTGACATGACTCAGAGCTGATCAACGTTGATGTGGACACTCCATGCTCCGTCAACCTGTGTACTTGCTCGTCAGTCCACGTGGTAGTCAATGGTCATGAGTCAGCGTGATCTCGTGGACCTGAGGGACGCCTTGCGCGCGTTCGCCGCCGCCCGTGACTGGGACAGCTACCACACGCCGAAGAACCTGGTCATGGCGTTGTCCGCAGAGGTCGGCGAGCTGACCGACCTCTTCCAGTGGCTGACGCCGGAGGAGGCGAAGGACGCGATGAGCGATCCGCAGCTCGCCTGGAACGTGCGCGACGAGCTCGCGGACGTCATGCATTACTTGACGCGGCTGGCGGACAAGCTCGGCGTCGACCTCGTCGAGGCCGCGTTCGCGAAGATCGAGCGCAACGAGCGGCGGTTCCCCACCGGAAGCCTGGTTCCTGTTCCCGTGGACGACAACGTCGAGCAGGGTGAGCGTTGAGCCGGTAGGTCCTGCGGTTGGTCTGTTGATGGGCGAAGCGCCGTTCTCCGTGCGGTACCTCTGCGGCGTCGCGCGGAAGAACGGCGCCCCCGTGTTCAGCGCCGACAGGAGGACCTGGGCTCCGCGGCCACCACGTGGCGCGGTTCCCAGGGTTCTGACGCCGACCGCCGGCCCGCGTGGTGAGGCCGATGCGCTCGACGCGCTGCAGTCCCGCTAGAGGTACGTCAGCAGGAGGAGGATCAGGCACACCAGCAGCACGACGCCGAGCACTGCGGGCAGGAGTGACTGCGAGGACGGCGCGGGTTCGCGGGCGTGCCTGCCCCGCCTCCTGCGCGCTCGCCACCGCAAAGGTGCCTCCCCTGCCCACTGACCGTTCATGGCGATCACGGTAGGGACGGACGACCTGGGCCTGACGGCCGTCACCCGCTCGCCTGGAGCACATCACCCGGTCGGCCGCGCACTGCGCCGGCATTCCGCGGGGACACGAAAAAGCCCTGCGGGGAGCGCTTGTGGCGCTCAACCCGCAGGGCAAATTAAGTTCGGCGGCGACCTACTCTCCCACACCGTAACCAGTGCAGTAC
>NZ_JBVJRA010000019.1:0-102747 GCF_055608075.1 Lentzea sp. NPDC036949 | reverse complement strand
CGCAGACGCCGGGCTCGCAGACGCCGGGCTCGCAGACGCCGGGCTCGCAGACGCCGGGCTCGCAGACGCCGGGCTCGCAGACGCCGGGCTCGCAGACGCCGGGCTCGCAGCCTAGTGGGGTGCAGCCGGGTGTGTTCTCGCCTTCGCCGCAGGGTGGGGACGTTTCGGTTGTGGACGCTCCGCGTCTGGACTCGCCGGCGTTGAGTCCGCAGGATCCGGGCGGGGTTCGGTCGGAGGTTCCCCCGCCAGGGGCCGTGCACTCGCAGCTGCCGCCGACCGTCGGGGGTGAAGCGCGCACCGATGTCGATGCCGTGGGTGAGGAACGGCGTGAGTCCAGCGCACCGCAGCCTCAGGCGTCGCAGCCTCAGACACCGCAGTCCCACACACCGCAGTCCCAGACGCCACAGCCTCCGCCGGACCAGGCTCAGCCGGATCAGCCTCAGCCGGGTCAGTCCCAGACGCCCCAGAGCCAGCAAGGTCAGCCGCAGACGGGGCAGCCGCAGACGGGGCAGCCGCAGACGGGGCAGCCGCAGACGGGGCAGCCGCAGACGGGGCAGCCGCAGACGGGGCAGCCCCAGCAAGGACAGCCGCAGACCGGGCAGCCCACGGGCCGACCTGGCCGGGACGATGTCGTGGCACCGCCCCTGCCTTCGTCGGTCGAAACACCCGCACCCCAGCACGTGCCGGTGAGGCCGGACGTGCTCCCGGTGGTCGAGGCGCCGAGCGAGCTCGGAGTGGACCGCGGGACAACGGAGATCCAGAATCCGGAGGTCTCCCACACCCCGACGCCACACGCGGCCGAGGTGGACACGGTCTCCGACCACGACTCTGACCGCGCGACCGACCGCGACTCCGATCGCGCGACCGACCGCGATCCCGACCGCGACTCCCACCGCGAGACCGATCGCGCCTCCGACCGCGAGACGGACCGTGAGGCTGGTCGCGAGACCGACCGCGCGACCAGTCGCGAAACCGACCACGACTCCGACCGCGAAACCGACACCGAATCCGTCTTCGACGACACGCTGACCGACGACTCCGACGTGGAGTCGGAGCCAGACCTGGAAGCGCAGCCCACCCCAGCCACCCCCGCACAGCAGTACCGCCGTGACGCACTGGAACAAGCCCCCGCCCACCAGCGGGGAACCCTCCGCGGCCTGCCCGGCCAACCGGAGGTGCAACGGTCGGCGTTCGAGGTGCGCAGGGCGGTGCAGGACGGTGTGTGGACGACGGAGCTGACCGTCGTCGTCGACATCGACCCCGAAGGCCGCTTCGGCGAGGACGTGCGGCGGGAGGTGTTGCGGGACGCCCAGGACGGGGTGGACCAGTACCTCAACGGGCCGGACCTGCGCACGGACAACGGGGACCTGCTGCGGTTCCGGGTTGTTCCGCACGACGGGAGCTCGCCTGTGGTGCACCACGTTGTGCACCTGGACCCCGAGCACGACGTGGACCAGACGCACTGGACGCCGGGGCAGGGGCCGTTGGCCTCCGCGCACGAGGTCGGGCACATGTTCGGGCTCGTGGACGAGACCGGTGGCGCGAACCGGCCGACGGTCGAGGGCACGCTGATGGGGCGCCACCAGCGGACCGGGCCGGACGGGGTGCCGCGGGCGGTCACGAAGGTCGAGGTGCCCTCGCGGTACCTGTCCGTGCTGTCGCGGGTGATCGGGCCGGTCGAACTGCTCGCCGACGTCCCCCGCGGACGGGTCACGGCCGATCTGCCCACGGGCGCGGTGGAGCCGCGGCTGTACCGGGGCACGGAGGAGAAGGGGGCCGGCGGGCGCCGGGTGCGGTTCGCCCTGCCGGACAAGGAACCCGTCAAGAAACCCGACGAGGAACAGGAAAGCGGCACAACACCGGAGGAGCAGACACCCGAGTCGGCGGAACAACGGCTGCGCGACAGCCTCCCGCAGTACCTCCGGGACAGCCGCGGGCTCGGTGCCGCCGAGCAGATCGACGTGCTCCGCGGGGACGACGGAACGCGCGTCGAGGTCGAGCAGGCGCTGAGGCGCCTCGCACCCGGCGTGCAGAAGTGGGACGGTGCCGCCGAGCTGTCCGAGGGGCTTGAGCACGCGGTCGCCGGCGCGTTCCAGGAGCACGGCAGCCGTCCCACCGTCAAGGGTGACGACCGGTTCCACAGCCTGGAGGTCAAGGCCACGGCGCACTGGGACCGCGTGGTGGTCCTCGGCGAGGCCGAGAACAAGCAGGTCGCCTCGTCGAAGACCAAGACGTCGTCCTCGGTCGAGGAGGACGGCACGCGGCAGAACAACCTCTCGCCGCCCCTGCAGTTCACCGGTCTGCCCGGCGTCGTGGTCCAGGTCATGCCCACGATCCCCGCCGCGCCCGTCGAGCAGGTGAGCAGCGAGCAGAAGAAGGAGCTGGGCAGGTCGACGAAGGTCGAGCACACCCCGGCGGTGAAGGCCGACGTCCCGGTCACCCTGTCGTTCCGGCTCTTCGACGAGGACGGCCGCAGGGTCATGTCACCGGAGGGGGAGCAGGAGGTCGAGGTCAGCGGCCGGGTGACCCTCACGGTGCCGACCGACCTCCCGACGAAGGACGACGCGGGCCGCGCGGTGCTCCACGAGGAGATCGGGCCGCGGATCGGCGACGTCGTCGGAGCGGACATCGCCCCGGTCACCAGGGCTGACCGCGAGCGGCTCGTCGCCGACGACCCGGTGTGGCGGGAGAAGCAGGGGGACGAGACCACCCGCCTGCCGGAGCTGACCGGCCTGCCGCGCGGCGTCGCCACCGAGTCGGCCGTGGTCAACAACCCCGGTACGGCCACCTTCGCCGAGCAGGTCCTGTCCCGCCTGCAGCCGCGTTTCGCGAAGACGACCGCGCTCGGTTCGGACGGCCGCGAGGTCGTGGAGGAGTTCTTCAGCGAGAGCACGATCGCGGAGAACCTGCCGAAGATGGCCGTCTACGACGGCGAAGCCGACCCGGAGAAGGGGTGGGTCGCCTCACCGCCGATCTTCAAGGGGCGTGGGCGCGGGTTCGAGTGGCGTCCGCGCAGCACGCAGCTGGAGATGCGCGCCGTCGCGCGGTGGGTGCGCGTCGACCAGGTCAGGGACAAGGTCAAGATCACCGAGCGGACGCACGCGCACTTCGAGCACTCCGGCAAGTACGCCGTGAAGCGGAAGTTCGCGTTGTCCGGCTTCATCGGTGGTGGCGGCGAGCCGATCCCCGGTGTCATGGCGGCGGGTGGCCTCACGGGCAGCGCGAGCGTCGAGCGGAACGCGTCGGGGAAGGTCTCCGGCTCGACCGCGGGCAAGCAGGCGCTGAAGATCACGGGCGACGCCGTCCGCTACGAGATGGTCTACGACATCGAGGTCCGCCAGGTCGGCAAGGAGGGGCAGCGGCCCTGGAAGCTGGACGGCAACGTCACCGCACTGCACTGGACCTCGCGGCGCAACGCGGCACGGGTCGGGCTCGCCGGGCCCGACCCGGAGGACGGCGGGTTCCGCGGTGGTGCCGACCGGACCGTGCAGGGGCCGCCGGAGTTCGAGCGGGGCAAGGCGATCCTCGGTGTGGTGGAGGAGGTCGACAGCGGCCGGCTGCTCGAACAGGCGCTGGTGCCGCTGCTGCACGACGTCCCGCTGCAAAGGCGGTGGTACGTCAGCAGTTCGATGTTCGTCCGGCAGTTCACCGACGGCGACGTCGAGGACGGGCGGCTCACCGCGAAGGCGGTCGAAGCGATCCAGCGGGGCCGATCGCTCGCGGAAGCGCTGGACGAGAACGAGATCGCCCGCCTCACCCGGCGCCTGAGCGACGGCGGGCTGCTGATCCCGGTGCGGCGCAAGGGCTGGTTCCACGACTACCGCACGACGGTGACCGTGACGGCACGCGTCAGCGACATCGAGGAGGGCGACCCGCTCACCGCCGACGAGCTCGAAGAGGTCTACGTCGGCAAGGCCACCGACGGCATCGAGAGCGGTGGTTCCAGGTCGGCCGAGGTCGGCGGCGGACCCCAGCTGCGGTTCATGGGCCTCCTTCCCGGCTCGGGGCCCTCGACCACCGCGTTCGGCGTCCTGCTGTTCGGCGTGCGCGGAGCGCGGAACTGGTCGAAGGAGACGACCTTCGGCTCGAAGGCGAAGCGCAGGGTCGAACGGCGCAAGGGCGACTCGCTCACCGAGGAAGGCAAGATCGGCGACCGGGCGGTCCGCCAGTTCAAGTCCACGCTGACGATCGACTTCAGGGTCGACTCGGAGCGCCGCCACGCCGAGGCCGTGCGCAGGATCATCCCCGGCCGCAGCGGTCGTCAGCTGCCCACGCACGCGGAGATGCCCCGCGTGCCCGGCGAGATCTCGGTCGAGATGCGCACGCTGGTCCCCGAAGTCTTGCTGGCACCGGGGAACCCGTTCGACGCCGAGCCCGACGCACCGGTCGTGCCCACGCCCACGCCCACGCGCACGCTGCCCGACCCGCCCGCACCGCACGCGTTGCGCCCGCCGATGTCGCACCGCTTCGACGACGTCGAGATCGTGTCGTTCCACGGCGCGGAGAAGCTCCAGCAGGCCGCGCTGGAGGTGATGAGCGCCGCCTCCGGTCACGACCCCGTGGTGCGCAGCCGCACCGGCGTCATCGCGCAGACGGTCAGCGAGGAGCTCGCCTCCGAGAAGCTGACGCAGGACCTGCGCCTGTTCAGCGACACCTTGGTGATCGACTCCGCCAAGAAGCTGCACGGCCGCCGGGTGCACGACCTGTTCGGCAGCTGGGGCGTCACCTTCGCACCGCGCCTGTCGGCGACACCCGTGACCGCGCACGAGTACCAGCAGGTCGTGCGCGAGGTCCAGGGCACGTCGAAGGTCACCGGTGTCAGCGGCCCCACGGACACCTTCGGCGGGTACGTCGTCGGGGTCCCCGTGCTGACCGACAGGAGCCTGACGGCCGGCGAGCAGGGCACGCACGCGATGCCCCGCGGCATCCTGGTCCTCCTCGGATCGCCGTACAGCGGCAGCGACAGCAGGTCGGACTCCGGCTACGTCGAGACCGCGGAGAAGCTCTCGATCAGCGAGCTGCCGCAGAAGATGTTCCTGGTCCGCCTGGACGTCGACGCGACCGTCGTCGCGGAGGCCGTCCACAAGAACAACCTCACCTTCGGCCTGACCGCCCCGAAGCCGCTCACCAGGGCCGGTGAGGTGGTCCACCTGCCGGAGTCCGTGCTCGCCTGGGTGACGGCGGACCAGCTCGCGGAGCTCGCGACCGGCACCCCTCCTGCCGCGCCCCGCCCCGACGGAACGCTCGCCGTGCCGCCGGGGCTGAGCCCAGGACGGACCGAGGGCCAGTCGGTCGGCCTCGGCGGCATCAGCCGGCCGATCGACCTCCGGCAGCACGTCGACGCCCTGCGCGACGAGCTGGCACGCCACCCCGCCATCGGCGCGGACAAGGCCGGCAGGCTGCTGCCGGACTCCACCCTCGACCCGAACAACGTCAACATCGCGAGCGTCAAGAACTTCCTGTCGGACGCCAACCGCATGGTCAACAGCCTGATCAACGGCGGACAGGTGGCCCCGAACAGGCTGGAGGACCGCTTCCACGGCGAGACCTACGAGCTCGTGATCGACGCGTCGTTCACCGAGGAACCCTCCCAGGGCGCGGTGCGGAACGTCGCGAAGCTCAAGGCCGGGGTGAGCGCGGAGCTCGGCGCGAAGGGCGTCACGAGCCGGGTGCGGACCCTGTTCACCGCCATCGCGTCGTCCCGCGCGGCCGTCGTCGTGCGCAACCCCGGCACGACCGACCCGGGCAGTGGGCAGGACGAGAACGCCAAGCCCAAGCGGACCGAGGGACAGGCGGGCGCGGGGCCCGGTCTCGAAGGGATCTTCGGCCGCAGGGAGCTGAAGAAGTCCACGGAGGAACGGACCAAGTACAGCCAGTCGGCCACCGTCGAGGGCCCTGTCGCCGTCCACACCGGACGCCTGGACGTCACGCTGCGGGTCCAGCGCCATGGACGTGACTACGGCTCGGTCGAGGTGACCGAGGAGGCCGAGGTCACCAAGCTCGCGGAGGAGGCGTTCCCCCCGCCGGTGCGGGGAGGCCGGTTCGGCTCGGCCGAGGCGGACAGCGGTGTCCGCACCGGCCCGCTGAGCGACGAGGACATGGCGGCGTGGCGGACGACGCTGCCCGACGGCACGCCCGTTCCGCCGATGAAGGACCTCGGCGCCCACTGGGCGGAGCACTACTTCGGAGACATCGACGTCCTGCGCCGCGACGCGGTGGACGTGCTGCGCGCCGCGGGCGTCGACATCACTCCGAAGGTGCTGCGCGTGCTCCGGACCGCGATCACCCCCACGAGCGTGCGCGCCGCGTTCCAGGCCGCGCTGGACGGCCGGTTCGTGCTCTCCCTGCACGACGGCCTCGACCACGACGTGGAGATCCACTTCCGGCCGTCGCGCACGCCGAGGTTCGCCAGCACGAGCGCGGGTGTGCGGATCGACGCCCAGCGGGTGCGGTCCGAGGAGACCGAGGTCGGCTTCACCAGCGGCAACGAGGCGGAGCTGCTCAACACGGCCCCGTTCGGCGCGCTGGGCCAGGCGACCTCGACCGGCTCCGGCAAGGGCACCGAGTCCGGGACGAAGCCGTTCCGCAGCCCGTTCGACGCGAAGGGCGCCTCCACGACGAGGACCACGCACACCGCGCTCGGTCCCGAGCTGGAGGAGAGCGAGCTCTCCCGGACGGACGAGTCCAGGAGCGCCGAGCCGATGAGCTCCGAGACCAGGACGGACGAGAAGCTCACCCGGGCACTGGTCGCCAGCGTGGACACCCGTGTCGTCGCCCGTCCCCGCACGCAGCACGGCAAGACGGAAGCGGTCGCCTACAAGGACCGCCGCGTGCACGACGCGTTCGCCGTGCGAATGTACGACACGAACGCCACGCAACTGACGGGCAGGGAGCTGCCCGACCAGCTGGTGGACTCCACGACGGTGCTCGCGGAGAAGGCCGAGGCCTGGCTGAAGGCCGAGCGGGCCCGGATCGCCGCGTCCGACCGGGTGGAGGTCGCCGCCCGGCCGCTGGAGGCCGCCGACCAGCGGCGCTCCACCGCGATCGTGGACCGGCAGGAGATCCGGCCCCTCGTCCAGGCCCAGCGGGAGCTGGCACGTGAGCGTCGCGACGAGTTCACGCGGGCGCGCGAGGAGTGGAAGAACGCACCCGCCGAGTCCAGGGAGCACCACCGCGAGGAGGTGAAGCGGCGGCGCGGTGAGTGGGCGGCCGCCGACGCGGCTCTGCGCAGGCTCGTGGACCAGGAAACGCGACTCGCCCGCGTCATCGCGCAGTCCGGTGCGGTCACCGCCGCCCACGCCGCCACCGTCGAGGCGGAACGCGCGGCCGTGCGCGAGGAGGAGAAGGCGAAGCAGGAGTGGTGGGCCGCCAAGGCCGAGCACGACCGCGAGATCGCCGCCGAGCAACGCCGGGAAGCCGACGAGGAGATCGCCGAGGAGGTCTCTGACGAGGAGGTCGCCGAAGAGGAGGTCGCCGAAGAGGTCGCCGAGGAGGAGGTCACCCCCGATCCGGCACCGGAGGTCGAGGAGCAGGAGGCTCCCCGCACCGCGGCCCCGGACCTGCTCTCGCGCCTGGACCAGGTGGGAGAGGTGGACCGCCGCTGGGGCAAGGCGCCGCAACGCGAGGTGGACGCGCTGCGGCAGGAGGCGCGCCGGATCGTCGACCGGCACGTGCGCAGGCCTCCGTTGTTCATCGAGGTCCCCGCGCAGGAGAACCTCGACCACGACGCCATCGTCACGCTGGTGGCCTACCGCAGGTACCAGGAGCTCCGCGGTCTGGTCGGCGACGGGGACAGGCCGGAGGACCTGGCGGCGCACCTGGCCGCCGAGACCGGGACCCAGGTGGTCGAGCGCGAGCGCGAGGGACTGCCCGGCGGCGCTTCTCCCGCCGGTCCGGCCGGTACCGCCGGAAGCCCCTCGACATCCCCGTACGCCGTTGTCACCTACCCACCGACGAAAAACGCACGCGAAGCGATCGCCCTGGTGTCCGACGAGTCGGAATCGGACGGGTGGCCGCAGCGGGTGCACGAGTGGCTCGGGGAGGGCGACTGGACGGCGACCTCATCGGCGTTCGTCCTGCTGGAGTTCGAGGACGGTCACGCTGTCGCCGGTGACCACCTGCTCGACGCGGACACCGCCGGCCAGGTGGTGCGCGACTCGGACACCTTCCGCTCGCTCGACCGGGAGCTGCCCCTTCGCGTCATCCTCCTGTTCAGCTCGCCCGACGCGTTGACCAAAGATCCGGCTGGCGAGGTGCGTGCCGCCGAGGACTTCGTCCACCGGTTCGCCGAGGTGGTTCTGGCGGACGCGCCGAACCGACCGGTGTGGACCAGGGTCGATCAGGACCAACCGGACGATCTCCGCACCCTGCTGGAGCCGGCCGACCTGCTGTTCGACCGGGAATACCTGACCACCTCCGAAAACGTCGTCTCCGGTCCCATCACGAACTCGACCGGCGCTCTGATCGGGTTCGACGTCTCCAGAGCACGCTGGTTCACCCCTCTACCGGGAACCGTCCCGACAGTGCACGCGGAACGGGTCTCGGCGGTGGTTCCTCCGGGCCGGCCCAGGGCGGAGGGACGTGAACTGCCGCTTCCGTGGGCGGTGCTCACCGAACCGGGGCGGGTGCGCCCCCTGGTGGTGGCACTGTCGTCGACCCCGGAACCAGGGCACTTCGACCTCGCGGTCGGTCAAGACGGCAGGATGCTGCTGTCGACCCCGCGGGAGACCGCCGAGTTCCTGGTGAACAGGCCGGAGTTCCTCACCGCGGTCACGGGACCCGAGCAACCGGCCCTGGTGCTGCTGAACCGGAACGTCTGGGGGGACCCGCAACAGGCGCTCGGCCTCACCGCTGAACTGGCTGCCGAACTCTCCAGAGCCACCGGGAAGACGTTCGAAACCCACACCGCCGCCGGCGAGATCGGGATGAGGACGGACGGCGTCACGATAGTGGCGACCGGCGTTCTCTTCGGCCACCACCCGCTGCCGGTCGACGCGACGTCGGTGTTCCGCTCCGGTTCGGTGTTCGGTCTTCCCGGCGCGGAGCAGACGGGCCCGTGGTCACGTGACACGTTGCAAGCGTTCTCCGACGCCGTGGAAAGCGGCCGTTTCGTGGTTCCTGGGCCGTGGGGCGCCGCACGGCCGTTCTTCGTCGCCGCCCCCGGTGATGCCGCGGGTGCCGCCCGCGCGACTCTCGGCGACGGCGCGCAGGTCGACGTGGATGGTGCCTGGGGCGGAACGGCCCTGTTGTCCGACCAGGGCTTCTTCTCGGCGCTGACGGCCGATCCCACCCGTCCCGTGGTGATCGTCAAACCGCACCTGTCCGGTGAGCAGGACTTCGGCACCTTCGCCTTCGACCTCGTCACACGGCTGCACGAGTCCGGCTTGTTCCCGACGGTGTACGCGTTGCGGGGCGGCGGCGACCTCACGACGATCGCTGATCCGGGAACCGGCTACACCGACGTGTCGGGGCTGCGAGCCGGTGACCTCGACGTGACGCTGGTGCTGGACCGGGAGGGCGACCCCAGGGCCCTGGTCGTGCGCACCCTGGGCGACGACGACTTCTTCGCCCAGGTCCAGGCGTGGGCCGCCGCAGCGGAGGACGACTCGCTGTGGTTCCCGAGGCTTCCGGACGGCACTCCGGTCACGGCGAGCTGGTCGAACGAGGACAGCACGCCGGGGTTCGTCCTCGTGCGGACCGGTCCGGTCGGCTATCGCGCCTCCTTGCGAGGACTGCGCGATCTCGACGTCACCCCGCAGGTCATGATGACGGTGCTGCGGAACGACCTGAGGCTGCGGTTCCTCCTCGGCAGCGGACCGACGGAGGCCGACGGTACGGGCCTGGTGGAACCGTCGGTCGTGTTCGCCGCGATCGACGGTCCCGTGGTGGGGCCGGACGAGTTGGCGACGGGCCTCGCCGGAGGCGGCTACTCGCGCAGGATCCACTGGTCCGGTGGACGGATGGGGTTCTCGTCCGACGGTTCAGTCGTCGTGGAGGTGCCCCGGTTCGACAGTGCGGCCACGCCACCCGTCGAGATCTCCAGCCTCGTCTCCTACCCCAAGAAGAACGACCTCCACGGTCTTCACGGTGTGATCTTCCCGTCAGCAGACTTCGATCTGGTCGACGACGTGAACGACGCGGGCAGAGCAAGCGCCGGCTACCGCGACTTCTACTTCTCCAGCCGCGTGCTCCAGGACTCGTCCGGCACCGGAGCGAACACCCTGGTGCCGAAGCTCAGTCCCTTCTTCGGGCTTGAGACCTGGTACGCCGGGGCGCACGGGAACCGGTCGGCCGTGTACGCGGCGCTGCCGGGAAATCGGCCCTACCTGCTGGGTGACGCGGTCCCGCTGGACCCGCGAGCGGCGGCTGCCGTTCTCAGCGGCCACCACCTGTTCGCACAGGCGCATCCGAACACCACCCCGGCCCTGATGCTCGAGATGTGCTTCGTGGGTGGTGTCGAACCCGGTGACAGCGGCGAGAGCATGGCCAGCGCGATCCTGCGGGCGTGGCGGTCGGTCGCGCCGCAGCGGGCGGTCCCGAGGATGTTCGCGGCCACCCGGGAACTCTTGCCCGGCAAGGGCGACAACTACGTGGTCGAGGACGGCGGCGACATCGTGGAGGTCGTCCCTCCCGGCGGCCGCGCACGCCCGCCCGTCGAACTGCGGGAACTGGCGGCCAACGACGTTCCCGCGGTCACCGCCGCGTTCGACCCGGCCGGAACGGACGTCCTCGCCGGTTCGGACGCCGAGATCGAGACGACTGCTCGTGCCGTGGTGCGGGCCGCCGCGTGGCGGCAGCTGAGGCTTGCGCAGGAGCACTGGGTCACGGCGATGCCGGCGGTGACCATCGTGGGCGGCGGGACGAGCCGCGGTCCGGTGCACCCGCAGACCGGTGGGCTGCTCTCGTCCGCGCGGGTGGTCGAGGTCGAGCGCCGGTTCCGCGCGGCGCTGGCCGACGAGGCGCAGGACATGGCCGACCGCGGTATGCCCGTGGACGTCGACCACGTCCGGATCACGACCAGGGGGCCGCAGGGCGACCACGGCGTCGGGCCGCACGAGGTCAGGATCGAGGTGGCGCTGGAGGCACGAGCCGACTCGGACGTCGTCAGCACCGGGAACCATGAGAGCATCCGGGAGCTGTTCCGCGACCGGCGGGGTACCGCGATCGGCGCGGCCTTCCCCGCGATGAGCAACTCCGGCAGCGGGCGGGCCACCGTCGCGGTCTCGCGCGCGGCGTTCGACGGTCCGTCGAGGACGGTGGACCGTTCGGACGGTGTCCGCACGACGCGTGGAGGTGACACCGCACCGCCGGTCGCCCTCCTGCCCCGGCCCGCCACGCCGGTCCCCGGCGCGGAGAGCGACGACTCCGGTTCGGACACCGCGAGCGACGCGGGCTCCATCCCGGCCGGGTTCGAACTGGTGCAGCCACCGGTCACGCCCGCACTGCGCGACGTCGTCAAAGAGCAGCTGGCGCAGGCGAGCCTCTTCCACGTCGACCCGGTGTCGAACCAGCTCTCCGACCCCGCCGAACAGGCGGACCTGGCGGTGCTCAGGTCCAGGCTCGCCACCGCCGTGACGCTCCAGCAGGACTCCGGCTCGGCGATGCCGGTCGTCCTGATCTCCGGCAGGCCCGAGCAGACGACCGTCGTCGCGGCCCTGCTGCGGGACGGCCAGGCGGTGGACCCCTCCCAGCCGGCGCCGGACGTGCTGCAGCTGGCGGTTCCGTCGACCGCGGTGAGCGTCGTCGTGGACCTGCCGGACTGGCCCCAGGGCCACGAGCACGCACCGACCACGGCCGCGGCGGGAGGCCTGAGCTTCGGCTCCGGCTTGCCGGACGAGCCGCCCTGGGTGTTCCTGCACGCGCGGCAGCCGGTCAACCCGCGAGCGCGCAAGTCGTTCTACGTCTACGCGACGCTCGTGGGGGACCGGTTCCTCGTCCGGGGCGTGCCGGTCACGCCGGCGACCCTCGCGTTCCGCGTCCGGAACTCGCCCGCCTACCGGCGCTGGGTCACCCCCGCCACGCCGATCCGGCTCGTCGGTGCCGACCCCGACCGTCCCGAGGCGTCCCGGCGCGCGGCGCAGGAGTTCGCGGAAGCGTTGTGGCACGCCGGATCGCGCCACCTCGTGAGCGCGGCCACCGATCCGCTCGGGCTCGGCCCGTCCAACAGCACCGTGGTGATCAACGACGGCTACTACGAGCCCGTCTCCCAGGTCCGGCCGAGTGATGTCGGCTGGGTTTCGTTCAGGAGGAACGACGGCGGCCTGGTGGGCATCGGGTTCGCCACCCCCGGCGTCCTCGACGGGGACGTGCTGCGGTCGATGGCCCTGTCCACCGACCAGTCCCAGCGACTGGTGGCCGAGGAGCTCAAGGACGCGGACGGTCACGTGGTGCACCACTACCGCGCCGGGAAGTGGGCTCCCGCGACGACGGGCGCCCGGACCCGCCCGGTGACGCTGGTGGGCGAACACGGCCAGAACGGGTACACCCTGCCCCTGGTGGACGGTTCCACCCTGCCCGTGGACGCCGAGGTGGCGGCGCACATGCTGGCGGGATCGGCGTTGTTCCGCCAGGCGACGGCCGGTCCGGTGCGCCCGCAGTTGCTGCTGTTCACCCATGACGAGTCACTGCCGACCGGCTCGGTGAGCGGAGCGAACGCGAAGCTGCTGGCCACCCTCCGCGACCTCACCGGACCCGTGCAGGGCCACGACTTCGGGGGCAGGCTCAAGTTCTCCGACGAGGGCGCGCTGGTGATCCCCCATGACGCACGGGTCGAGGAGAGCGGGACGCCGACCGCCAGCGACGTGGTGAGTGTCGCAGGCGGCCCGGTGACCGGGTTCCCCGTGGCGGGCCTGGAAGCCGCGACGATCCAGGACTTCGCGGACGCCCTGCGGACGGGCCGCACGGAAGGGCCGACGGGTCCGTGGGCACCCGGCTCGCCCCTGGTCGTCGTGGTGGACTCTCCCGACGGCACGTTCGTGCGCGTGCGGTCCAAGGCCGGAGCGGTGCTGGAGCTCGGAGGCGGGGACCTGGGCCGGTTGTGGCTGTCCGACAGCGGTTCCCGGGCCGCGCTGGAGGCCGATCCGAGCCGTCCCGTGGTGCTGCTCGCGAACTTCGCCGGCACCGAGGCGAACTTCGGCCAGCTGGGGTTCGACTTCGCCGGAGCGTTGCACGAGGCGGGTTTCTTCACCGACGTCTACGCCCCCGACGGTGCGGTCGAAATCAGGGACGACTCGGTCACCCACGACCCCGCCACCGAGTTCCCCCTCGTGTCCCCCCTGCGCGCCGGTGATCTCCAGTCGGTGGTGCTGCGCAACCGCGACGAGGTCGCCGTGGCCGTCTACCTCAGGGCTCCCGGAGACGAGACCGAGTTCGAACGGGCGAGCCAGTGGGCGGAGAACGTCACCGCGGACACCGTGCAGTCGTTCCGCGTGGCCCAGGGCAGCGAGCAGTCACCGTGGCTGGACCGGCTCCCGGTCTTCCTGATCGCGAGCTCCGGCAGGCGCGGGGTCCAGGCGGTGCGCCGTGACCAGGCAGCTGTGGACCTGACCCCCGCGGCTCTGGCCAAGGTCATGCGCGCGGACGACGAGCTGCGCGCCGCGCTGAACACCGAGACCGGCGAGCAGAACGGCCGAGGTGTCGTGCTGCTCGCGCTGAACGGCGTGGCCGGTGACTTCGACGCGTTCTCCAGCGTCTTCGCGGCTGGTGGGTACTCCAGGTGGACGTACTCGCCCAGCGGTGTCGCCACGTTGCACCAGGACGGGACGATCTCCCTGCAGAGCGGGGAGTTCCTCTCCTCTCCGCCGTCGAAGGCGTCCTCCGCCGACGTGATCACCCGTCCCCTGGTGAGCGACCGGCTGGGCGAGCACGGCCAGTACTTCCCGCTCACCCTGGTCGATGACCACCACATGTCCGCCGCCGCGCGGCACAGCGACGAGGTGGAGCTGCAGTACTACCTCCGCGAGGTCATGACCGGACCGGGCGGCACCGCCGTGATGAAGGCCTACGTCGCACCGTGGGCGGGCTCCAGTCGTGTCCCGTGGCTCGTCGACGGGCACGGTGCCCCTCGTGGGCTCATGTTCGGTCTTCAGACCGATCGTCCTTTCGTCTTCGGCGACACGCAGACGTTGAACGGTGTCGACAGCGCTGCGGTGGTGGCGGGGACGACGCTCTTCGCCGCGGCGGCTCCGGATTCCGACACGCCGGTCGCGTTGGTGCAGTGCTGGCTCAACTCCTCGATCTCGCCCACGACCCCCACCGCCGCGGAGCTGTTCCAGCGGGAGTTGGACCGGAACCACGGGTCCCAGGTCTTCGCCGCCACGAACGTCGTCAGCGTGCACACGAACAACGCGGTCAGGGCAGTCAAGAACGAGGGGAGCTTCACCGCGGCCGACCCGCTGGCGCCGATCCCCGAGGTACCGCTGTCCGATCTCGTGGCGTACCGGATCGACGACACCACCGTGCAGTTCGACCCCGGCCAGACCTACCTGTCGTACCTGCAGGCCGCGGACGTCCGGGAGACGGCGCGCCTGGTGACGCGCGCGGCAGCGTGGCGGGCTCTCAAGCAGGCCGGTCTCCCCGCGGTGGAGATCATCGTGCACGAGATGCCTCTCGACGGCGTGGACCGCGCGCTGGCGGAAGCGCGTGCCGAGGGCATCGAGCGGATGTTCCGCGCGGCGGTGGCCGCGGAGAGCGCGCAGCTCGACCGGCTCGGCTTGGGCGTGGACCCCTGGGTCATCGGGGTCAGCGTGACCGTCGACGTCGCGACACCCGGCTCGGAGCCGCCCGCCCGCGTCATCGTGACACTCCCACCTGAAATCCTCGGCGCGCGGCAGCTGGCAGCCGTGGAGGCGAGACCCGGCTTCCCGCAGGCGATCCACGACATGAACGAGGCGTTCGCGCCGCTCGCTCGCCGTGGTTCGGCGACCGTGCAGTCCCCGCAGCCGGTCGGACTCGGCTCCGGTGCTCAGGCGCAGCCCGTCCGGCGCGGTCCGGCGGTGGACGAGAACCCGTCCCACCACGAGGTGGCGACGCGATCGGAACAGACCGCGTCACCGGTCGACCTCGCGCATCAGGTCGAACCCGCCCGCCCGCGTCCGGTGGTCGAGGACGAGCGCTGGCGGCATTCCCGTGCCGAGCGGGCGCCGTGGTTCGACCCCCAGGACGCGCCACTGCGGCCGTCGGACTGGGAGCACCTGCGTGCGGGTGCCGAGGTCCGCACCGTCGACACGGAGCTGTTCGACCCTGCCCGCGGCTGGCTCTCCCGCAGCGGACCGGCGGGGTACGTCCAGCGCGTGCGGTACGACGTGCGCCGGATCGAGGTGGGGGACCGGCACGTCCGCGAGCTCACCGTCCGGTTGCGGCCGGTCGGCGACATCGCCCCGGACCTCCGGCTGGAAGTGGAGGCCGACGTCCAGCGCGGCCTCGACACCATCGCGAACGCGGGGTACCGGCTTCCCGGCGGCGACCAGCTGCACGTGCGGGTCGAGTTCGCGGGGCCGCACGAGCTCGCGCACTCCGACGTCGACATCCGGCCCCGTGGTGACGACGACGCCAGCCGCCAGACGCGGTGGCGTTCCGACGACCGCGAGGCGCTCGCCCACGAGGTCCTGCACTTCGTCGGGCTGGTGGACGAGCACGTCGACCCGCGCCGGGTGTTCCTCGCCGACGACTCGCGCAGCCGCGTCGTGGCAGACGACGGCCCGATGGGACCGGCTGTCCACGATGGACTGCCGGTGCTCAAGCCGCGGCACGCCTGGATGATCGAGCGGACGATGGTCAGCCAGCTCGGGCCCGTCGAGGGCTGGAACCCCGTGCGGCCCGACCGGACCTCGCCGCTGGTGGACCCGGACGAGGTCGTGCGGACCGCGGACGTTCCGCTGCCCGGGGACAGGTCGGTGCCCGAGCTGCTCCGGTCGATCTCCGACGGACTCGCTCAGCTGGACCGGCACCTGACCGCGTTGCCCGGCGCGTTCGGCACCGAGCTGCGTGACCGGGCCGCGCACTGGCGGCAGGTCGTGGACCGGCCGGCGGAGACGTTCCCCCCGACGGCGGCCGAAGCGTTGCAGGACCGGCTGGACGCCCTCGACGCCCTGCTCACCCGTGCCCGAGCCGTGCGGCTGCGGCACATCACCGGCATCTACGACCGCGCGCGAGCCGTCGTCGAGCGGGGCGGCAACCCGCTCGGCTTCCACCCCGCCGGCATCCCGGGCGGCCTGACCGCGTCTCCGGAGGCCAGGTTCGGGCTGGAGGTCGAGTTCGAGACCGGTGTGCCGGAGAAGATCGGTCGCCGCCTGGAGGAGCAGGGCTTCCTGAGGTGGGACGACGGCGTCCGCTTCTACGACGAGGCCCCTTCCGCGTCCGATGGGCTTTACCGGTTGGTGGCGGAGCACTCGGACGATGACGGTGCCGAGCTCGTGTCACCGGTGTTGCACGGTGGCAGGGAAGCGTGGGAGGGCCTTCGCACCGTGCTCAGCACCGTGCGGCGGCAGACCGACGCGGACGGTGACACGCCCGACGCGAGCGCGATGGGCGGCCACGTCAACGTCAGCCTCCCCGGCGGTCTCACCGCGGAGCAGGCGGTGCGCCTTGCCCAGCTGGCCAAGGCCAACGAGGAGGTCCTGTTCTGGCTGGGGAACCGCGTCGAGGCGGACGGCCAGGACCGCAGGATCGACCTGCTGGGGCCGAACCCGGTGCCACCGCACTCCGTCGACGAGTACGCGGACGGTGCGCGCGCGGAAACCCACGACCAGCTCGTCGTGTGGTCGCTGAACGCGAACAGGAACGAGGCCGTCAACTTCGAACACCTCGGGGAGCCCGACGAGGCGCTGCGCCGCGTCGAGTTCCGGTTCTGGACGGGCAGCCTCGACCCGGCGACGTGGCAGGTCCAGTCGGAGATCAGCGCTGCGATGTACCGGGCGGCGACGGACGCGAGCACGCACGACCGGATCGCCGCGATGATGCGCGAACCGCTCCTGCTCGCGCCGGGCGGCCGGGTGGAGAACCGCGAGTTCTGGTTGGACCGCCTGCTGTCCTTCGCGGAGCTCCTGCCGTTGAGCCCGGTGGCGCAGCAGGAGCTGGTCA
Organism: Lentzea sp. NPDC036949; assembly: GCF_055608075.1. NCBI lineage: Bacteria > Bacillati > Actinomycetota > Actinomycetes > Pseudonocardiales > Pseudonocardiaceae > Lentzea > Lentzea sp. NPDC036949. Next base: position 85,668 of record NZ_JBVJRA010000019.1, on the reverse strand, counting down.
AGCGCGCGGCGATGAGCGGCCCCTGGCACTTCAGCCCCGAGGTCGACGCCACGCTGCGTTCGCAGGAGGTCGGCAGGAAGGACGCGATCGTCTTCCCCGCACCCGAAACCGAGCTGCGCCAGGTGCTCGCCCTGCTGGACCGGTTGCCCCGCCGACGCGACGACCTGCTGCTGTCCGTGAGCCTGACACCGGACGGCCGGCACGTGCGGCTGTGGAACGGTCAGACCCGGTCGGTCGCGGACTTCGCGGCCGCTGCCGAGGAACGCGGGATCGGTGAGCGGCAGAGCGTCGACTGGCAGGGTGGGACGCCCGCCGGTCGCGTCGTCCTGCTGACCTCAGGAGGCACCGAGCTCGCGCAGCACCTGGCGAACCGGATCGGCGCGCCGGTGCTCGCCACCACGGGGGACGTGCGGTTCGACTCGGCCGGTGACCTGGTGGCGGTGGGGGAGAACGGTCCCGTCGAGTGGGTCGAGTTCACCCTCGCGAACGAGCCTTCGGGCACCGGCACGGACCGCCTGGAGGCCGCGTTGCGCGTTGCCGGGGGCTCCGTGAACGACGAGGCCCTGCCCGCGACGTCCTTCGTGCCGATGCCACCGAAGCCCTTCACCGGCGACGTGGTGGCCGACGCGGTGCACGGTCGCGAGGCAGAGCCGGACCTGAGCGGCACGCGGGAGGACGCGGCCTCTCTCCTGCCGGATCCCGCGGTCGAGGACATCCCGCTCGTCACCCTGGTGAGGTCCGAAGTGGACGGTGCTGCGGTCGAGGACGGCGCACCCTCCGCGGAGGAGTCCTCAACCGCCGGAGGCCTCGACCTCCCCGGCGACCGGTCCTCGGGGCTCGTCACCCAGCGCGGTGAGATCGCGGGCGGCGCGGCGGTGGACGCCGCGATCGACGCGCTGCTGCCCGAAGGCGAGCGCAAGGGTGTCGAGCACTTCGTGACGGCGTTGAAGACCGGTGTCGGCGGGTTCCTCGGCGACGGGCGGTCGGAGGACGTCGAGATCGGCGGCAAGCACTACGAGCTGCACGCCAGGACGCGCTACCTCTGGGACGGCGCGACGGAGAGCGGAACGGCGTCGCGGTCGGTCGGGCTCGACGGTCCCACCGGCAGCGCGACGCTCTCGGCGGCGTCGAGCGCGGCCCAGGCCAACTCCGCGCTGGCGCTGGTCCTCATCCCCGCCACCCCGGGGTTCACCGCGGTCGGCACCGTCGGGGCCTCCACCGACGCCAGCAACTCGGTCGCGGTGGGTGCCAGTGCGACGGCGAGCGGCGGCCGGCAGGTGGCCGTGGCGTTCCCGACGCGGGACGTGTCGGTGCCGGTGTGGATCGAGCTGACCCTGCGCGACGCCCGCGGCCGGGTCGTCGGCGACCCCGTCGAGGTCGGTGACGTCGTCGCCGACCTCTCGGTGCCCGACGTGCCGGGCGGGGAGCCGGGAGGCGTTCTCGCGGACGGCCCGGCCTTCGTCGAGTCGGTCCACATCGGACGGAACGCGCCGGGCAGCTACCGGGGCAGGCCGCTGCCGCCGGACGCGGACGGCGAGCACCGGCTGTTCGACAAGGTCGTCTCCGCGCTGCCGGGCTCGCTGGTGAAGCCGGGCCGTCCCGGACGCAGCAACCTGAGGGAGTTCCTCGACGACAGCACGTTCAAGAAGCGCTACCAGGACATGGCCGTGACCGCCGAGCAGGCCGAACGCGGGCACGGCTGGGTCCGGTCCGAGATGCTGTTCACCGGCAAGCACCCGTTCGTCGCGTGGCTGCACACGCCGAGCGCCGTCGAGATGCGCCTGGTCGAGCGCGAGGAACCGGTGGTGCTCCGCACGCTCGACGACGTCACGTTCACCGACGTCGAGTCGATCGGTGCGGAGGTCTCCGACTCGGGCACCGCCAGCCACGGCGCCAACTCGAAGATGATGGCCGGCCCCGGGTTCGACCTCGGCGTCGCAGGCCTGGTCGCCGGTCCGGTGGTCATGGGCGGGGTGGAAAGCGCGCACAAGCAGTCCATCAGCCATTCCGGCGAGGTCAAGCACACGAGCACCCGGCGTGGGCGCGCGCAGCAGGTCGAACGCGTCTTCGACCTCCAGGTGCGGGTGCCGGGCAAGCCCGCGATGACCTTCGCCGGCGACGTGCGCGCGGTGGAGTGGCGTGAGGTCACGGCCGAAGTCGCACCGGAGACGGACGCCGTGCCGCCGCGCCGCCTCTACGGGCCCGAGGCGCTGGAGTCCGGCCGGGCCCTCGCGGGAGCGTCGCTGGAGGTGTCGCAGGTCGCGTCCCAGGTCCTCGGCCTGATCGAGAACTCCATTCGCACCGTTCCCGGCCACAAGCGGTGGTACCTCAGCAGCGACCGGTTCCTGTCCCAGTTCGACGACCCCTCCGCGGGCAGGACGATCGGCCGCAAGCTCCAGGAGGCGCTGGGCCGCAGGGACGCCCTGCGGCGCCTGCTCACCGACCGCGAGCTCGGTCTGCTCGCGGACCGGGCGCTGTCCGCGGACGGTCTGCGCATCCCGGTGCAGCCCAAGCACGGCTGGGGCCACGACTACCACGTGTCGTTCACGCTCAAGGCGTCGATGTCGGACCTGCGCGACACCGGGGAGGTGCGCACCGCCGCCGACCCCGCCGTGGTCACCACCTCCGACACGCAGGCGACCCAGCACACCAAGTCCCGCACCAAGTCGACCGGCATCGGCGCGGCGGGCCGCGTCACCGCCACGATCACCGAACGCGCCGTCGTCGTCGTGGCGTCGCTCTACAGCGCCTTCGCCTGGACCAGGTCCGGGCTCTCCGGCGTCACCGCGAAGCGGGGCGAGGAACGGCGCGAGGGCGGCGCGCTCGACGACACCGGTGCCGTCGTCGCCGAGCCGAAGCACCGCTTCACCGCCACGGTCGACTGGACGCTCAGCGGCCAGACCTACAAGCGCCACAACGCGATGGTGCGCGGCCTGAGCATCGGCCGGCCCGGCCTGCACGTGCCGCGGACGGAGCCGGTCACCCTGGTCGACCCGGAATCGGGCGCCACCTCGGAGGAGACGACGTTCCGCGTCGAAGCCGACGTGTGGGTTCCCGAGGCGCACGTGTCGCGCATGCGGCCCGACCCGGTCGTCGTGGAGCGCACCGCCGGGCGCCAGGACCAGCCGCACGTCCGGTTGCGACCGGAACCGGACGCCCCGGTGTCCGCCGACCCGTTGCGCCGCGGTCTCTCCCGTGACCTCGACGGCATCAGGGTGCTGAGCTTCGAGGGGTTGGCGCACGTGCGCGCCGCCGTGAAGGACGCCCTCACCCGCGCCTCGGGGGACCCGGCCTTCTCGTTCGCGGAGTCGGACAACAGCGTGCTGGTCGACACCGTTCTGTCGCCCGACTCGGTCATGGCCGACCAGCGCGTCTTCAGCCGCACCACCGGTGTCCGCGGGCTGCAGTGGGCGCGGCGCCGGGTCAAGCGGTTCGCGGCGGCCGAGGTCTCCTTCCAGCCCCGCGACGTCGAGGTGCTGGGCGAGGGCTGGCGGCAGGCGGTGACGTCCGCCGCGGTCGAGACGGGTGTCGGTGCCGGCAAGGAGTTCACCGCGGCGGTGACCGCCGCGGCCGACCTGACGGCGTTCGCCTTCTACAAGGACGTCACGACCGACGGCAAGGAGGGCGCGACCGTCAAACCCGGTGCGCTGCTGGTGATCGAGGGCGACCCGATGGTGCTGGAGAAGTCCAGCACCGAGGACGTCGCCACGGACGTCGCGACCGGCACCTCCACCGTCCGTCAGCCCGAGCGCCTGCACCTCGTGCGGTTCGGTGTGCGGACCACGGTCGTCGCGGAGGTGCGGTCGCGCCGCTGGCGCAACGCCTGGGGCGTGCTGCGGCCCGCGGCTCCGGCGACGGCCAACGAGCAGTTCGACCTTCCGCGTGCCGTCACGGCCTGGGTGACCACCGCACAGCTGGACGCCATCCGCACGAAGCAGGCCGAAGAGGACGCCCGCGTCCGCGACCTGGCCACGAGGAGCGATCCCGCCACGTCCGCGCTCGCGGCGCTCGCGGTCACCACGCTGGCCGGCACGGCACCGGCCGCTCCCTCCGCCGTCGCCGACGCGTTCGCGGACGACCCGGCCGCCGCAGTGGACGACGAGACCGGGGAGACGGCAGGGGACCGGGTCGTCGCACCTCCCGCGTTCCTGCGTCCCGGCGAACCGCTGTCGGTGGGCCTGGGCGTGGTGGACGGCGTGGTGGACCTGCGGTCCGTGCTGCCCGAGCTGCGCCGCGACCTCGAACGCTCGCTCGGCCCCAAGCGCGCCCGCCGCCTCATCCCGCTCTCACCGTTGAGCACGGGCCACGACAACTACGCGGCCATCAGCTCGTGGCTCTCCGACGCGCAGACCACGCTGGAGGACTCCGCGCGCGGCGGCGTTCCCCAGCCGTTGCGCCTGGAGGACCGGACCACCGGTGAGACCTACGACGTCGTCATGACCAACGAGCTGCTGGACCGGCCGGTGTTCGCCGGCCTCGAACACGGCGACGTCAAGCAGACCAGGGGCACGACGACGCTCGGTTCCCGGGTCCGCACCTTCACCAGGACGTTGCTGCGGCTGGAGCCGGTGGTGCTGCCCGCACTCCAGGCCGGCGGCCCGGCGCCGGACGAGAACGTCTCGCGCAGCAACCCGTACGCGATGATGGGTGGCGGCGTCATCGGCGACGTCCTGCTGGGGCGCAAGAAGAAGACGACGAAGAAGACGCACAAGGTCGTGCGTGAGAGCAGCGCCGAGACGTCCGGCACGTTCGCCAGGTTCCACGCGCCCGTCGAGTTCACCGTCGCGATCGAACGGCACGGCCGGCGGGTGGCGGAGGCCGGTGCCGCGCACGACGTCTCGATCCTGCACCTGCCGGAGGACACGGTTCCCGCACGGCCCGCCGCGTCCGTGGCCCCCGTCGTGCAGCCGGAGGAGGAAGCGGAACCGGACGCGCTCACGCGCTGGCGCGGCGACACCGGCCTGGGCCGCGGCTGGACCGGGCACCTCAGGTTCGACGTCGGCGACCTGGTCGCCGCGGCCGAGCTCGCCCACCGCGAGGGAACGGGACTCCGCGAGGTCCCCGCGGACGTCCGCAGCGCCCTGCGCACCACCCTCACCGGGCCGCGCTTCAAGGCGTTGCTCCCGTTGCACGCCACCACCGGGACGCCCCTGGAGATCCCGCTCGGCGGCGGCCGGTCACTCGAACTGCACGCGCGCAGGACCGGCACCCCGACGCTGACCGGCGTCTCGGCGCGCACCACCGTCTCGACGCAGGGCAACAGCTCCGGCACCGAGACCGTGGCGGAGGAGTCGGCCGCCGAGTTCGGCATGGCCGCCGGCCCCCTGCTCGGTCCGGGCGGCACACAGCCGCCGGGCCACGAGAAGTTCGGCGAGCAGAAGACCCTCGGCGGCGGCGCGGCGTTCGCGGTGCCGCTGCGGGTGGTGGGCGGCACCGGCTCCGAAGGTGAGGCCGAGGCCGAGCACCACCACGACGGCGAGTCCGTTCCCGCGTCGAGCTCGACGGGCCTGGCGGGGCTGTGGCTCAACGACATCGAGGTGCGCTTCGTCGCCAGGACCAAGGGCCGCAGGGGGCACCGCGACCGCGCCGCCGTGGTGGACTTCGAGGTCCGCGACGCGGTCGTGCTCGTCGACGACGACCACCAGGACCGCATCCCCGCCGAGCTCGCCGACACCGCCCGCACCCTCGCGGCGGCCGACGCGACGCTCGTGGCCACAGCGTCCGCCCTCGCGGGAGCCCTCGACGCCGCTCAACGCGACGTCGAGGGTTCGGCGGAAGCGTTGGCGCGGGCGGAGAACGCCCACGCCGACGCGCTCGACGCCTGGTGGGACGCCCTGCACGCGCACGAGGCTCAGGTCGGCACGCTCACCGAACCCGCTGACGAGCACCTGTTGCCGCCGCTCGACCTCGGCCCCCGCGACACACCGGCCGAGCTGCGGGACCTCCTCGACGACACGACGGAGACGCCCGTTGCCGTGGACGAGTCCGGTGCACGGGTGCCCGCACCGCGTCCCGGCCCGAACCCCAGCGCGGAGATCCGCCTGTCCCCGGCAGCGCCCCGGCTGACCCCCGCAGACCGGGTCCGCGTCGGCCGGGTCCTCGGACGGGCGGGCGAGCTCTCCGCCACCGGTCTGGAGATCGTCGCCCACGGCGACCTCACCGGTCCGGCACCGGCCGCCGCGGTGTCGGCGGTGATGGCGGAGATCACGCGCTCCGCCCGGCGTGGTGCGGGATCGGCGCCGCGCCCGCCCGTCCAGGTGGAGATGAGGCACGTCGCGGAGGCCGGGGACGTCCGGGTGGAGTTGCGGGCCGTGCTCGCTGCGGACGACGCACCGCCCGTCCGTGGTGATGTGCCGCCGAGTCCGGAGGAGGTGCGGCCGGCTTCGGTGGAGCTGCCGCCGTTGTCGGTGGAGTTGCCGCCCTTCTCGGACGACGTGTCGTCGTTGTCGGACGACGTGCTGCCGGTGCCGGACGACGTGTCGTCGTTGTCATCGGAGGATCTGTCGCTGGTGTCGGGTGATGTGTCGCCGTTGTCGGAGGATTTGCCGCTGGTGTCGGGTGATGTGTCGCCGTTGTCGGAGGATTTGCCGCTGGTGTCGGGTGACGTGTCGCCATTGTCGGACGACGCAACACCGGTGTCAGGTGATGTGTCGCCGATGTCGGACGACACCCCACCGGTTCTGGCTGAGGTGCCGGTTGCGGAGGACGTGCCGCCGACGCCGGACGACGCACCACCGGTCCCGGACGACGCACCACCCGTCTCGCACGAGGACGGCTCCACTCCGCCACCCCGGCCGCTCGCCGCACCCGCCGCGGACACCGACCCGGTCGGCGATACACCCTCCACTGTGGACCCGGAGTCGAAGCCGGAGGTCGACTCGACGGCCACCGTCCGCGACGGTGTGTCCACGCGTGCCGACTCAGCGGCTCCGCCGGAGGAGGCGGTCGTCGAGGTCTCGGGCGAACCGATCAGGACGGAGTCGGGCACCACGTCCTTCGCGGGCCTTGACGACCTGGACGCTGCCCGCAGCGGTTCACCGCGGACCGTTCCGGCCGGGCCTGAGCAGCGGCCGGAGTGGACGGATCCGCGGCAGCCGGCTCCGGTGTGGTGGCAGAAGATGCCCGCCCACGCGTTGAGCGCGTTCCACGACCAGGCGCGCAAGATCGTGGAACGCCACTCGGTGCCGCCCATGTCCCTGGGAGAGCCCAGTGCGCAGCAGGTGGAGCAGCGGAACAAGCACGAGCTCGCCGTGGAGGTGGTCGCCCACCACCTCTACACCACGGACCAGGGGGTGTCGGCGGTTCCGGCCCTGAGCCCGGACGATTTGGTGCGCACACTGGCGAAGGACCTGGGACTGACGAGCCCGCGCGGGCCCCGTGGTGGAGCGCCCGGCGATCAGGACCTCCCGGTACGACCCGATGCCTCCTCGTCGAGCGCGCAACCGCTACCCACGGGGGGCGAGGCCTACGTGGGCAGCAGGTTCAGCGACGAGGAGATCGAGGACAAGATCCGGAGGCGGCATGCCGAGCATCCTCGCGAAACGCAGAAGGACACCCTCAACGCTCTGCGTCTGCAGGGTGTCACGGGCAGCGACACGCGGCTCCTGAAGCTCTACTACAAGGCCACGGGTGTCGTCCCCAGGAAGAAGCAAACCTGGACCGACAAGCAGATCGAGGATCTCATCCGGAAACACCTCTTCGGTCACAGCACCGCCGAGGAGGTTCGTGAAGCACTTCGCGCGGAGGGCGTCCGGGTCAGGAACGAGCGGTTCCTGAACGCGTACCACAGGGTTACGGGAACCGAATCCCGGCCGTACCTGTTCGGGTCCGACGAGGAGAAAGCCGAGTTCTTGCAGAGGCAGATCCTCGCGGGTGGGACTTTCGAGACCGCCATCGAGGCGGCTGGCCTGATCGGCATGGCGGCCACCCACGAGAAGTGGCAGGCCCTGTACCGCCAGGCGGAAGAAAGGGTGAACCAGGACCGCAGCGGGGAGAGGCGGCACGAGCCGGGCGCGTCCGGCTCCGCGGCGAAACGTCCGGTTTCCTCCGTCGAAGGTGTGGTGACCTCACAGCACAAGCGAAGCAGGCCATCGGTCGCCGGCGCGGTGGCGAACGAGCTGGTGGCCCTGTCCCTGGAGGAGAACAGCCCCACTGCCACTGCTGCTGCGCTTGGGTTGCGTGTCGTCGACATCGCACCCGACGGCGACCACTTCTACGCCGCCGTGCTCGCTTCCGTGCCTGAGCGGGTGTGGTCGGCCCGGCTCGCCGAGCTCGGCGTGGACGTGTCCGTGGCGGGGTTGCGCCAGGCCACGGCGGATGCCTACCGCCGCGTGAAGCTGCCCGAGCTGGGCGGACGGAGCCTGGAGGGCATGAGGCTCCCGGCGGATGCGGTCGAGGAAGGTCTGCGCACTTCAGGACAGTGGGACGGCGAGAGCGTTGACGTCGCTCCGCGGTTGGTGCCCGGAGTGTTGAAGATCAACCTCAAGACGATCGCCCACGACGGTCGGCTGTCGACCAACGGCGTCGTCATCGACGACAGCCTCGACACGTATTACGTGGTCCACGACGATGTGGACCACTATCAGGCAACCACCTCGCTCGACGACGCCTCGAACGTCCCTGCTCACGAGCCGTCGGACGACGAGCGGGACCTCGAACTCGTTCGTGAGCGCGTTGCCGGTCATCCCGATGACGACGACAGCACGATCCTCGCGATGGTTCGCGCACGGGGCGCCACGAGTTCCGACCACCGGCTGCACGAGCTGATCGGCGAGGTGCGGAAAGAACGCTTGCAGCGTCTGATGCGCGCTGTCAGGCAACGGGCGGACGAGCCGAGGGCGGTCAAGGGCCACGGCGCCATCACGCGTTCGATCCACGAACACCTCGTCGAGGATCCTCTCGCCGACAACGAGTCGATCGTTCAGGCCCTTCGTGACCGGGGTGTCGTCCTCGGGAGCTCGGGACTGGTGAAACTGATCAACGACATCAGGCTCGCCACCGTCGCAAGCGACCTCGGGCTGCGCGTCGTCGACGTCGCACCCGGCAAGGACTCCTTCTACGAAGCCGTGCTCAAGTCCGTGCCCGGCGATGTGTTGTCCGCCAAGCTCGGTCAGGAAGGGTCCGTGACCGCGTTGCGCCACGCCACGGCGGATGCCTATCGTCAGCTCAAGGCGCGCGAGTTCGGCGTGCGGCACCCGGACGAACTGGCGCCGGACGAGGTCGAGAACGGTCTGCGCACGTCGAGGCACCAGAACGCGCAAAGCGGTCAATGGGCTCCGCATCTGGTGGTCGACGTGCTGGGCGTCAACCTCAAGACGATCCACGAGAACGGCTGGGTCTCGACCCATCCCGGCTTCGACGACGGACTTCCCGCCTATCACGTCGTCCACCGTGATGGGAACGACTACCAGGCGACCGAGCGCGCGACTCTGCCGGACGAGGTGCGCGAGCGGGTCGTCGCTTTCGTGCCGGCCGCTCACAGCAGGGACACGCTGCTCGATGCGTTGAAGCACGTCCAAGCCCGCCAGTACCCCGCTCTGAACTTGACGAGGGGGCCCAGTGGCGTCCCGGTCAGTCCCGTCACCGCGGAGCTGGTCGGCGAGTGGGTGTCGGCCATGCGGGAGAACCGGCCTGCGTTGACGCCCGTGGAGATCGCGCGGCTCTCCGGCGGTCTGGTCACCGCGGAGGCGGTCGAGCGCATCCACCGTGCCGCTCGCGACACCACGCCTGCCGCACCCGCTGCGCCTGCGGTGCCGGGGGATGCGGACCTGCCGAGTGACGACCGGCTCAAGGACATGATCCCGGATACCGGGCACCGCCGGGCGACCGCCGGGTTCTCTGCCGCCCAGGACGCCTTGATCCACGCACCGGTCGGCGACCCGGACCGGCCACGTGCGAACGAGCTCGCCGATCGGGAGCTGCCGGTGCGATCCGGCCCCGTCTCGTCGCCCACGGAACCACCGCCGGTGCTGCCGGGCGCCGAGGACGGCTCGCACGGCGAGAACCCGCCGGTACCGGGAACACCGTCCCGTCCCCGCAGGGGGTTGAGCGACGATCAGGTCATCGCTGCGGCTCGGGAGTACCTTGCCGAGAATCCTGATGCCGGCATCATGCTGCTCGTCGAGGCCGTACGTCAGCGGGGCGCCACCGGCGGCGAGGAGCTGCTGCGGCACCTGGTTCACAAGGCGAGGGGAACCGAGGCCCAGTCTTCTGGTGTCTCGAGTGACGAGGAAATCGAAGGTTTGATCCGGGAGCACCTTGCCGAGAATCCCGATGCCGGCGTCGTGGCGGTCAGGGACGCCATTCGTTTGCGAGGTGCCATCGGCGGCGACGGGAAGTTGCGGAACCTGGTTCACCTGGTCAGGGGAACCCAGGTCCAGGCCTATGGTGGGTTGAGTGAAGATCAAATCAGTGATTTGATCCGGAAGCGTCTTGACGAAAATCCTGGCGAGCGCGTCAAAGACATCATCAAGGCTGTTCGCAGGCAAGGCGCCACTGGCGCCGACCTGTATTTGTCATCGTTGGTTCACGACGCCAGGGGAACCCAGGCCGAGGCCCGTAACAAGTCGAGTGACAGTCAGGTCATCGAGTTGATCCGCGAGTATTTCGCCGAGACGCCTGATGCGGGTGTCTGGACGACTGTCAAGGCTGTTCGTTCGCGGGGCGCCAGTGGCGGCGACAAGCGGTTGGGGGACCTGGTTCGCCAGGTCGTTGATGAGCGGAACACCGGGTTGATCCGTGAGCACGTTGCCGAGCATCCCGAAGACGACTTCAAGGCGATCGTCGATGCTGTCACCGCGCGGGGCGCCATCGGCACCGAGGAGAGGTTGCAGCTCCTGGTTCACCAGGTCACGGGAATCCAGGACGAGTCGGAGGAGGATCAGGTCAAGGACTTGATCCGCGAGCACATCGCCGACCATCCCCGCGACAACGTCAAGGCGATCGTCAAGGCTGTTCGTCAGCATGGCGGCGCCGGCGGCACCAACAAGATGATGAAGCTGATCAAAGCTGTTCGGGACGAGCGGGCCACGCCGAGGGCGACCGGGGAGCACGGCATCGCGGCGGGTGCGGTGGAGGAGGGGCTGGGAGCTCCGTCAGCGGAGGAGCACGGCCCTTCCGCGCAGTCCGCTGCGGCCGCTGCTCGGCTGGGGCTGCGAGTCGTCGACGTCGAACGCGACGGGGACTGCTTCTACGAAGCGGTGCTCAGGTCCGTGCCCCAGGACGTGTGGTCGGACCGGCTCAAGCAACTCGGCAGGCAAGCGACGGTGCTGGGTTTGCGTCAGGCCACGGCGGACGCCTACCGCGGCCTGAGGAGGCTGGAGCTGGGTTGGCAGAGCCCGGACGACCTGGGCCTGCCGGCGGACGCGATCGAGATCGGGCTGCGCACCCAGGGGCACTGGGCAAGCGAAAGCGGTGACTTCGCCCCGCAGTTGGTGCCCGGAGTGCTGAAGATCAACCTCAAGACGATCACGAACGACGGCGGGCTGTCGACCAACGGCGTCGACGTCGACCCCGGCCTCCGCACCTATTACGTCGTTCACGACGGCATCAACCACTACCGGGCGACCGCGCCGCTCGACGCCGCCCAGGACGCCTCGATCCACGCACCGGTCGGTGAACCGGGGCCGTCGCGCGCGGAACCCCTTGCGACAGCCGGTACCGAGGACCGCTCGCACGACGAGACCCGGCCGGCACCGGCAACCCGGGCACCCGCTCAGGAGAAGTCGGCTGACGAGCGGGACGTGGACCTGATCCGCGAGCACGTCGCCCGTCATCCCGACGACGGCGACGCTGCGGTTGTCGCCACGGTTCGCGGATGGGGCGCCACCGGTTCCGACGACCACCTGCACCGGCTGGTCGGCGAGGTCAGGAACGAACGGTTGCAGCGTCTGACGCACTTCGTCAGGCACGGGTCGGATGAGCCGGGAACGGTCGAGGAGCAGCGCGCCGCTGAGCGTGTGATCCACCAGCACCTCGTCGAGAACCCCCTCGACGACACCGAGTCGACTGCTCGGGCTGTTCGTGAGCAGGGGGTCCTCCTCGGAAGCACGTGGTTGACGAGGCTGATCGACGACACCAGGCTGTCCATTGCCGCCGACGGGCTCGGGCTGCGGATCGTCGACGTCGCGGCCGGCCGGGACTCCTTCTACGAAGCCGTGCTCAGGTCCGTGCCCAGGGGCGTGTGGTCCGCCAAGCTCGACCGGTTCGGGCAGGAAGGACCTGTGGCGGCGTTGCGTCAGGCCACGGCCGATGCCTACCGGCGCCAGAGGTCGCGCGAGCCCGGCGAGCAACGCCCGGATGAGCTGGAGGCGGACCAGGTCGAGGAGGGACTGCGCACTTCGGAGCATCAGAACGCGCACAGCGGCCACTGGGCTCCGCAGTTGGTGGCCGGCGTGCTGGGCGTCAACCTCAAGACGATCCGCAAGAGCGGCTGGGCGTCGACCCATGTCGGTTTCGATGACGAGCTTCCCACCCATTACGTCGTTCATCGCGATGACGACTGGTACCAGGCGACCGAGCACAAGGACCTGCCGACCGCCGTGCGTGAACGCGTGATCGCCTTTGTGCCGCCTGACCGCGGCTGGAACACGCTGCGCGATGCCTTGGAGTACGTCCAAACCCACGAGCACCCCGCTCTCGACCTGACGAGGAACGCCGGCGGTGTCCCAGTCGACCCCGCCACCCAGCAACTGGTCGGCCAGTGGGTGGAGGCCATGTTGGGGAGTCGGCGTGCGTTCACACTCGCGGAGGTAGCGGAACTTTCCGGCGGCTTGGTCACGGCGGACGTGGTCGAGCGCATCCACCGTGCTTCCGGCGGCACCGCGCCTGTGACACCCGCCGCGCCTGTGACACCCGCCGTGCCGGCCCCATCCGCTGCACAGGTGGCTGTGGAACCGCCGAGTGACGACCAGATCAAGGATTGGATCAAGGAGTATCGCGACGGTGATCCCGGCAGCGGTGTCAAGGCCATCGCGCATGCCGTTGCCCGACGTGGCCGTGTGCCCAACGACAACTACCTGCGCGCTTTGATCTACGAGGTCATGGCGAGTTCGGTCCGGCGCCGGCAGTTCCGTGACGACCAGATCAAGGACTTCATCCGCAAGCACGTTGACGAGTACTTCGAAGACACCAACAAGATGATCAATCTTGCTGCTCGTGCGCACGGTGTTGCCGTTCAGACATCGCGGTTTTCGGATCTGATCTGGGAGGTCAGGCGGTCTGCCCTTGCCGCTGCGCTCGGGCTGCGCATCGTCCGCGTCGCGCCCGGCAACGACGCCTTCTTCGAAGCCGTTCTCGCGTCCGTGCCCGAGGACGTGTGGTGGACCCGGTTCTGGCAAGTCCGCCGGGAAGCGTCCGTGCGGGGTTTGCGTCACGCCACGGCGGATGCCTACCGCCGCCTGAGGTTGCGCGTGCTGGGCGAGCAGCACCCGGATGCGCTGGAGGTGGATCAACTCGAGACCGACCTGCGCACTCCAGGGCGCTGGGACGCGCGCATCCACGACCTGGCTCCACAGTTGATGGTCGACGTGCTGAACATCAACCTCAAGACGATCGACAGAGAAGGCAAACTGTCGACCAGCGACGCCTTCTCCGACAACCGGGACACCCACTACATCGTTCACGACAGTGGCGTCAGCTACCAGGCGACCGTCCCGGATGCCTCGGCCCAGGCGCCGGTCGGCGCACCGGGACCGCTCGTGACCGCTGCGGGATCGTCCGCCGGTGTCCAGGGCAGCTCGCACGACGAGAACCGGCCGATGTCGGAAACCCGGGCTCCCGCTCAGGAGAACGCGGATGACGCGCGGGACGGGGACCTGATCCGCAGGCATCTCGCCGAGCATCCCGGAGACGACTTCGCGGCGATCTTCAAGGCTGTCGGTCCGCACGCCACCGGCACAGAAGGGAAGTTGCGACTCCTGCTCTTCCAGCTCACCGGTGAGCAGGACGACAGCGCGTGGAGTCCGAGCCAGATCAAGGACGTGCTCAAGGACTACCACGAGGCCCACCCCAAGATCAGCATCACGAACACCGTGGACGCTGTCCTCGCTCAGGGTGTCGCAGCTTCCCGCGCGCGAGTGGCCGCCCTGCTCCGCGACGTCATGGGAACCCCGGTCCGGCATCGCAACAAGTTCACTCGAACCCACGTCCTGGGTTTGATCCGCAAGCACCTCGAGCAGCATCCCGGTGCCGACCAGGTCTCGACTGCCGCAGCCGTTCGCAAGCAAGGCGTCTCCCTCGACAACGAGGAGATGCTCAACCTGCTCCGCCTGGTCCAGCAGTCCATCGCCGCCGCTGAGCTCGGGCTGGACGTCGTCGAGGTCACCACCGGCCCGCACGCCTTCTACGAAGCGGTGCTCAGGTCCGTACCCGAGGACGTGTGGTCGCGCCGGCTCGGGCAACTCGGCAGGGAAGCGACGGCGCTGGGTTTGCGCCAGGCCACGGCGGACGCCTACCGGAACATGCCGTTGCCCCACCTGGAGTCACGAAGCCTGAACGAGCTGGGGCTCCCGGCGGACGAGGTGGAGCAAGGCGTGCGCAACCCGGGGCCTCGGGACGTGCGGAACAGCCATTGGGTCTCGACGTTGATGCCCGCGGTGCTGGGCGTCAACGTCAAGACGATGACTCTCAAACGTGGCCGGCTGGCGGCCGAGAACATCCTGATCAACGACGAGCTCCCGACCTTCTACGTCGTTCGCGACGGTAGCGGCCACTACCGAGCCACCATCCGGCTCGAAGCCGCCCCGCGGAACGACGAGGCGACGGGCAGCGGGAGCTGGTCGGCGCCGGACGCCCCGGCACCCGCTCAGGAGAACGCGGGAAGCCGGGATCACGGCGTGCGGACCGACGACCAGATCAAGGATCTGATCAAGGAGTACCACGGCGGCCATCCTGGTAGCGCGGTCCGGGAAATCGTGAACGCTGTCAGCGGTCAGGTTTCCGAGGTCGACCCCGATCGGGTGCGTGCCCTGGTCTACGAGGTCGTCACAGCGTCGGTACCCGTCAAGAACCTCGATGATGAGCGGATCGGGGAGTTGATCCGCGTGCACCTCGCCGAGTACCCCGACGACACCGACAAGGTGATCGTCCTGGCTCTTCGCGTGTCGGGTGTGGCCACCAGGAAAGCGCGGTTGGCGGATCTGATCCACAGGGTCCAGCAGTCCGTCGCTGCCGCTGGGTTCGGCTTGGGCGTTGTCGAGGTCGCTCCCGGCCCGGACTCCTTCTACGAAGCCGTGCTCAGGTCCGTGCCCGAGGACGTGTGGTCGCGCCGGCTCACGCAACTCGGCAGAGAAGCGACAGCGCTGGGTCTGCGCCACGCCATGGCGGACGCCTACCGCCGCATCTGGCTCCCGGCGGGCGAGGTGGAGGAAGGACTGCTCGTCCTGGAGCGTTCGCCCGTTCCGGGTCACGACCTGGTCCCGCGGTTGATCGCCGAAGTGCTGGGCGTCGACGTCAAGACGATCCGCAAGAACGGTCGGTTGGCGACCACCCTCGCCCTCGGTCGCATCCTCCCCACCTATTACGTCGTTCACGTCGGTGCCGATCACTACCGCGCGACCGCCCCGCTCGCCGTCGTCCAGGGTGGTGGCTCGGTCCACGCACCGGACCTGCCGCGTGTGACCGTGATCGATGATGGGATCTCCGCCGTTCACACTCCGCCGGAACCGTCCGGCCCCGCCCCATCGCACGCGGAACCACCCCCTGCGGTGGAGAGCGGCTCGCACGACGGGAACCGGCCGGCGCCGGAAACCCAGCCCTCACGTCAGCAAGCCCCGCGTCAGCAAGCCCCCGGTGAAGCCCGGGTCGAGAACGCCGAGCAGTCCGTCGCCGCCGCGGGGCTCGGGCTGCGCATCGTCGACGTCACAACCGGTCCGGACTCCTTCTACGAAGCCGTGCTCAGGTCCGTGCCCGGGGCCGTGCTGTCGGATCGGCTCGGGCGCCTCGGCCAGGAACCGTCCGTGACGGGTCTGCGCAACGCCACGGCGGACACCTACCGCCGCATGAAGCTGCCCGAGCGGGGCGGGCGGAGCCGGGACGAGCTCGGGCTCCCGGCGGATGAGGTCGAGACCGGTCTGCGCACGCCGGGACGTTCGAACAGGCAGAGCGCCTTCTTGGCTCCGCAGCTGGTGATGGAGGTGCTGGGCCGCAACCTCAGGGCGATCCGCGAGGACGGCCGGCTGTCGACCCACAGCGCTTTTGGCGAAGACGTTCCCACCCATTACGTCGTTTTCGACGGTGACGACAACTATCGAGCGACCGAGCTCGTGGAGATGCCGGCCGCGGTGCGTGAACAGCTGATCGGGTTCGTGCCGCCCGCGTACGGGTTGGGCACGTTGCTCGATGCGCTGAAGGACGTCAAAGCCAAGGTGTTCCCCGCCCTGGGGTTGGAGAAGGACCCCAGCGGTGTCCTGACCGATCCCGCCACCCGTGAGCTGGTGGACCGGTGGGCGTCGACCATGCTGAAGCACCGGTCCGGGTTCACGCCCGCGCAGATCGCGGAACTGTCCGGCGGCCTGATCGTTGTGCGGCAGGACGAACGCGTGCACGACGTCCCTGACGACACCCCGGCCGATGTCACGGCCGGCCCTGTGGAGTCCGCTGTGCCGATGGGCACGGACATGCCGGCCGTGGTGCGTGAGCGGGTGATCGCTTTCGTGCCGCCCGCGTACGGGTTGGGGACGTTGCTCGACGCGCTGAAGGACGTCAAAGCCAACGCGCACCCCGCCCTGGACCTGACGAGGGACTCCAGCGGCATCCCCACCAACCCCACCACCAGGGAACTGGTCGGCCAATGGGCGTCGACCATGCTGAAGCACCGGTCCGGGTTCACGCCCGCGCAGGTCGCGGAACTCTCCGGCGGCCTGGTCACCGAAGCACTGGCCGAGCACGTCCACACCTTCCCGCACGAGACCCCGTCCGACGTCGTCGCCGCACCCGCCGCACCGGTGCGTGCTGATCTGCCGGACGAGGTGCGCGACCGGATCGTCACCCTGGTGCCACCCGCACACGGCCTGGCCACGCTGCTGGAGGCGTTGGAGCACGTCCAAGCCAACGTGCACCCCGCCCTGGACCTGACGAGGGACTCCGGTGGGGTCCCGGTCGACCCCGTCACCCGCGGGGTGGTGGGGCAGTGGGTGCTGGCCATGCTGGAGCACCCGTCCAAGTTCACGCCCTCGCAGGTCTCGGAGCTGTCCGGCGGCCTGATCGCCACGCACCAGGTCGCGCACCTCTACAACACCGCCGACGACACCCCGCCCGACGTCGAGGGCATGACGTGGTTGGACCAGGGACGGCGAAAGCAGACCTTCGCGGCCGAGGAGGCCGCGCTGTCCCAGGACCTGTACGTCTCGCACGCGATCACCCACAGCCTGCAGCCGATCATGGGGATGGACCAGCAGTTCCCCTGGCGCGACCCGGCCAACCCGCTCTACGCGGTCACGCCGATGCTCGCCGGGCCCGACGGCGACATCCACCCCGTGATCCGCGCCGAGGTCGACCAGATCACCGTCCGGGTCGCCAGGGGCAAGAAGCTGGTCGAGCGCATCGCCGCCGACCCCGACGACCACCGCCTGCCCCCGATGACCCCGGAACAGTTCCGCGCGCTGTGGAAGGAGCTCGAGTACAACATGACCGAGCGCCTGCGCCACATCGTGGCCACCGCGGTCAACCCGACTCCGGAGAGCATCACCATCGCACCCCCGCGGCCCCAGCACCCGACCGACCTCATCTACGTCGGCCGTGTGAAGCAGCGGCACGTCCAGCCCCGGGAGGAGGTCCTGGTCGGCCAGTACCAGCTCCTGCTCGCCAACCCACCCGGCAGCGTCCCGGTCGACCAGCAGCCGCTGCTCAGCCAGGCGAAGTTCCTGGAGTTCTACCTCGGTGGCATGTTCGACTTCCGCAAGGACCACGACGGGCAGCTGGAGGAGGAAGCGCAGTGGAGGGGACTGCACCCGCACTACCCGGGATACCTGTTCCACGGAGGTTCTAGGACGAAGCAGAACCTCATCAGCGCCGAAGGAGCAGGCAACTCGACCGCCTTCGCGAACTCCGTCCTCACCCCTGACGGCAAGATCGACCACGATCGCGTCAACGTCGTGTTCCTCGGCATCGAAGCCGTGTTCCCGGACCCGAACCACCCCGAGGGCCTCCTCCAGGTCGGTGGCGGCGTCCAGGTCGCGTTCGACAACGCCGTCGACCCCGCCGCGAACCCCTTCGGAATCCTGCTGGCCGACTACTCCGACGAGTACGAGTTCCCCAAGATCAAGCAAGAACCGCAGGACCAGTGAGCACGAGCGCTCCCGGGAACAGGGCGTCGGCACTGCCGGCGAAGACGTGAGGGACGAGGATGGAGAACATGACCGAGAGCACCGAGGACACCAGGGACAGCGGGCCGCTCGAGAACTGGTTCCTGCTCAT
Organism: Lentzea sp. NPDC036949; assembly: GCF_055608075.1. Lineage (NCBI taxonomy): Bacteria > Bacillati > Actinomycetota > Actinomycetes > Pseudonocardiales > Pseudonocardiaceae > Lentzea > Lentzea sp. NPDC036949. Next base: position 67,254 of record NZ_JBVJRA010000019.1, on the reverse strand, counting down.
GGACCCGGCGTGGGCTCCGTCCGAAGAGGACGAACTGCCGCCGGCGCAGGCCGTCGTCGGGCTGTGGCCGGTGGAGGGCGACGGCCGCGTCGGCCGGTTCCGGGCCAACCCGGACTACGTACCCGCCGACGAGCACTCGCCGACGGACCCGCTGGACGCCGTGCTGAGGCTGGTCCTGCACGGCGGCGCGGAGGTGGAGCACATCCAGCTGATGCTGCGCGACTGCCTGTTCGACATCGCGCTGAACGGGGACGGCAAGCCGCTGGTCGTGCAGTCGCCGGACGACATCGCCTGCGTCGTCGTGGCCACCGCCGAGCCGCACCGCAGGAGGGTCAGCTCACCGCAGTGGCGGCGCATCGACCTCGACGAGCTCGTGATGCTGCTGGCCGACGGCGTGGACGTGCTGTTCAACCCCGGCGGCCCGGCCTCCGTCCGGCTCACCGGCGACTTCATGCGCGAGACGTTCATGATGAGCGACGACGAGGTGTCCGCCGTCCACGAGCGGTTCCGGCAGGAGTCGGGCATGCGCGTCGTTCCCTGGGGGCCGGGACAGGACGAGACGCCGGCCGCGCAGGACTCCGCCGCACCGCGGTTCAGCACGGAGGCGGAGGCACCGGCCGCTCCGGAGGCGCGACGGTCGTGACCGGGGTGCGGGAGGACCGGTTCCCGCTCGCCGGCTCCGCGTGGTCGCGAGGAGGTGACTGCGTGCCCGGCCGGGCGGGTGGCTGCTCGGCGACCTCCGCCCCGTCCGGTTCCGCCGTCGGCTCGCCCACGGGTGCGGCTCGCGGGCCTTTCTGCTGCTCCGCGGCGCAGCGCCGGAGCAACCGGGGGTCGATTCCGCTGGGCGACACGGTGTCTCCGTCCACTGACGAGCCTCTCCTCACGCGCCCCGCGGCGCGGCCTTCGGTGCAGCTTTCGGAGGCTGGAGGGGCCGATCACGACTTCGGGTCTCGTTTGGTCCTTCGCCGCCCGTTAGCTTGATCTTTCCGCGCCCGGCAGACCCCGGTCAGCTCGTGCGGCGGACGGAAGAGGTGAGAGCACGCGCTGCGAGGAGACGAAGCGGTGAACCGTTGGGACCGATGTGGCGACGAAGGCATGATCGGTGTGCTGTCCGGGGGTGAGGTCGAACTGCTGCGGTCCCACGCGGACGGGCTCGTCCTGGTGGCGGAGCGGTGGCTGGCCCGGTGCCGGTGGGTGGACGGCAGCACCCGCGGCTCGGGTCGCCTGGTCGCCGACGAACCGGTGTACGACGAGCGCATCACCGCGATCGTGCGCGAGCACGTGCCCGCGGGTGCTGCCGACTGGGAGATCTCGTGGTGGGCGCCGGTGCACCTGGCGGAGACCGCGGAGGCGGCACGGCGCGTCCTGCGCACGCTGCCGGAGTCCGGCGGCGTGGTGCTGCTCGAGACCGCACAGGACGTCGACGCCTGGTGCCGGCTGATCGGCGACGTGCTCGCCGCCCTCAACCCGTGCGGCGACTGCTGCGAGGACGGGCCCACGAGCGCTCAGGCGTGGCTCGAGTCGTTGCTGGGGCCACTGCTGGTCGGCGTCACGGCGTTGTGACCGCGGACGGCGGGAGGCCGTCCGCGGCCGGTCTCAGATGAGGCCGTGGCGCAACGCGTAGGCGACCGCGTGGGCGCGGTTGCGCAGGTTGAGCCTGCTGAGCAGGTTGTGCAGGACGTTCTTCACGGTGCGCTCGGAGTAGATGAGCCGCTCCGCGATCTCGGCGGTGTCGAGGCCGTCCGCGAGGAGCCTGATCACCTCGGTCTCGCGCAGCGACAGGCCGGCGAGGGTGAGGTCGCGCGGCCCGAGGGTCGTCTCCTGCAGCTGCTTGAGCCCTCGCAGGACGTTGCCCAACTGCTCGGCGGGCAGGTCGCCCCGTCCCTCGCGGGCGTCGGTGATGGCGCGCAGCAGCCTCGTCCTGGCCGTGGCTTCCGCGCGCGGCACCAGCACGACGAGTCCGTGCTCGATGGCCGTCCACAGCTCCGCCTGGCGGAGCTCGTCCGCGATGAGGACGAGGCGGGACGTGCCGGGCTGGAACGCCTCCTGCAGGCAGTCGTCCGCGACGGCCACGGTGACGTCGGCGTTCTGCGGGTCCGTGACGATCTCGATGCCGGGCGTCGGCCGCAGCATCGCGAGCAGGCCCGATGCGATCAGCGGGTCCGAGGCGTGGACCAAGACCCGGATGGCCGTGCGGCTTGCGTGCCCTGGTGCCAGGGGGCGCCGGCCGTCCGGCCAGGCGGTCTGCGAAGTCATGTTCACAGGAGACCGTGCGAGCCACGCGGAAGGCCAGCGAGAACGGGGGGCAGGTTTGCGAAACGACAAAGCTGCCTGTCGACCGCCGGTGCCTGCCGGTGCCAGGACGCGGCAGCCGGGAAGCTCGAACTTACCCCTGGTCCACCGGGTGGGGACACGGCTGTTTGCAGCCATATCACCGGGAAGTAATCGATCTCTCGACTCGAACTCTGCCTTCTTGAGGGCCGCGTCTCAATCGGTACCGCCGCATCGGGTGCGTTTGGGCATCATGCGGTTCCTTTCAGGTTCGGAACCGGTCCGTTCGGGGGCGGACGCTCTGCTTGTGCCCGTTTACTGCTGATGTCCGGTCACGGCGAGCAGGCCGAGGGAGGCGTGCGGTGTCCTATCCCCAGTCCGAACAGGTCGAGCAGCTGAAGAGCCAGTACGAGCGGCAGTTCGCCGAACTGCGCGAGACGCAGCGACGGCTCAGCGAGCTGTCGTGCACCGTCACCGCTCCCCGCCGGGTCGTGGCGGTGACCGTCGGTCACGGCGGCGTGGTGAAGGACGTGAAGTTCCCGAGCGGCGCCTACAAGCGCATGACACCGGCAGAACTGGAGTCCGCGGTCCTGAAAACCATCACGGACGCGCAGCAGCAGGTGGCGGACGAGGCCGCGGACGTGATCGCGCCGACGCTCCCTCCCGGGGTCGACGCGCGCAAGCTCTTCTCCGGTGACGTGGACCTGCAGTCGCTGCTGCCTCCCACGCCCGAGCTGCGCCCCACCACCCGTGACGTCATGAACATCAGGGACTGAGTGCGATGATCAAGTCGGAGAACCCCGGCGAGGACGCTTCCGGTGACGAGCAGAGCGGAGGCGGCAGCAGCAGGCCGGCCCCGTTCAACCTCGGAGACGGGTCGGGGCGGATCTCCGTCGACACCGACCAGCTGAACCGGGGTGCGGCGGGCTTCGAGTCGGCTGCCGACCGGTTCCGCCACTACGCGAACAGCAACAGGGAGCTCGCCTCCTACGCGCCGTTGCCGTCCGGTCAGGGCGACGAGAGCTGGAACGCGTTCGCCCCCAAGTACTACAAGCGCTCGGAGGAGTACCTGAACGGCCTCGCCAGCCTGGCGAAGGCCATCGGCGTCATCGCCGGCAGCGTGAAGCAGTTCAGAGCCTTCTGCGTGGGCACGGAGGAGAACGCCACGGACATCTCGCTGAAACTCAAGGATGCGATGGGCCCCGGGAACGCGCCCGGCCAGAAGCCGGACGGTGACGGCCGCCGCTGACACCGCTGCTGCTGCTGCGAGGATTTCGACGGACGTCTGCTGAGGAACGGTGAGCCTGCACTTCGATCCGTCGTTCGACTGGCTCTGGGTCCTCGTGGCAGGGCAGCAGGCGCCGAAGGTCGACGTGGCGGCCACGCGTGCGCTCGCGCAGCACTGGCTGGACAGCGGCCGGACGCTGCAGGAACTGGCGGACGGCGTCGCGCAGCTGGTGAGCTCGGTCGAGCACGCCATCGGTGGCCGCGCAGGGCGCGCGTTCCGCGAGCAGGTCACCCGCGTGCTCGGCCAGGTCCCCGGCATCGCGCTGATCGCCGGGGCGCAGTCGAGCAGCCTGCTCGACCTCGCGCTGAACGTCGAGCACTCCGTCTACGCGATGATGGTGGAGATCGCCTTCTTCGCCGCGTCGATCCTGTGGGCGCTGTCGAGCCCTTTCACCGCGCCGCTCATCCCGTCGTTCATCACCTCGGCGCGCATCGCCGTGCAGCAGATCTCGATGCGCCTGCACTGGGCCATCCGGTTGATCGGCGAGGCCGTGGAGGGCGGCGTCGAGGAGGTCGTGCAGGACGCCATCGCACAGCTCTCCCAGGTCGCCGAGGGCAACCGCCACCGCTGGGACGGCACCAGCTCGCTGATCAGCTTCGTGGCCGGTGGCGCGGCGGAGGGCCTTGCCGGCGCCATGCACCTGGGCGCGGGCCGGTGGAAGCCGCGCGTCGAGGACACGGCAGCGTTCCACGGCGCGGCGGAGGCGGTCGCCGACGTCGTGGTGGGCGCCGGTGCCGCGGGGGTCCTCGGCGGCAGCCTGAACGACCTGTGGGCCGGTGCGGTGGGCGGTGCTTTCAGCGGTGCCGCCGCGAAGAAGGCGCACGACGCCGGGGACGCGATCGACCGGCTGGTCAACGGGGACGCGGTGAAGGTGCCCGTGCCGGGGGCGATCGGTGGTGCCGGAGGTGCGTCGGCGAACGGGCCCGTTGCCGATGGGGGCGCGCCTGGTTCTGTGGCAGTGGAGAGAAATTCGTCGGCGACCGGTGGGGCCGGGACGTGGGCGGGTGTCGGCACGGCTCGTGGTGCGGTTCCGCCGGGGCGGGAGGGCGGGACGTCTGCCGGGGGAGGCGTTCACGCGGACGGAGGCGCGCGAGCGTCCGGAGGCGGTCGGCCGGGTGCCGTGACGGGCCCGGGGTCCGGGCCGGCGCGGAACGGTGGCGTCGACGCGCCGGTCGGTGGGCGGGTGGCGCCTGGGCGAGGCGGTGTTCCCGCTGCGGTCGAGGTTCCGCGGGATGTTCCCGCCGGTGGGCCTCCCGCTGTGTCGGGGACCGGGGACGGGCCGCAGACCGGACCTGCCAGCGGGTCTTCTTCGGCCGAGTCGTCTTCGGCGGTGGTGGCTCCGGCAACCGGGTCGCCTTCGGCGGTGATGGCTCCGATGGCCGGTTCTTCTGCGGCGGTGGTGCGTCCGGCGGCGGGTTCGTCTCCGGCGGTGGTGCCTCTGATGGCCGGGCCCTCTGCGGGGGTGGTGGCTCCGGCAACCGGGTCTTCTCCGGCGGTGGTTCCGGCGGCGGGTTCCTCTCCAGCGGTCGTGCCTCTGGCAGCCGAGTCCTCCGCCGCGGACGTGCCGTTCACCCCGCAGACGTCGCCCGCCTTGAGGGACGAGGTGCGGACGGCACCTAGCACCGGCGGTCAGGACGCTCCGCCGGGAGCGCAGCCGCGTGCCGAACACGGGCTCACGGCCTCCCCGCCGTCCGGGCAGTCGGCTGCGGACTCCTCCACCACCCACCCAGCGGCCGTGAACGACCCGCAGTCCGCGCCGTCAGCTCAGCAGACCAGCGACGACCGGGCCGGCGGACGCGACGTCGCCGCGGGGCAGGTCTCCGCGAACGGGACACCGCCTGTCGAGGCCGGGGGAACGGCCACGGGTTCCGGCGGCCGGGTCACCGCCGCACTGCCTCCGAGCACGGAGGTGCCACAGGCACCGGGCCAGGCCTCGGACGTCGTGAGCCAGGCCTCGGACGTCGTGAGCCAGGCCTCGGACGTCGTGAGCCAGGCCCCGGACGCCGTCAGCCAGGCCCCGGACGTCGTCAGCCAAGTCGTGCGCGCCCAGACGCCCGTGGCACCGGAGCAGGCCACGGACATCGCACACCGGTCCGTCGTCTCCACGCTGGAGCAGCCCGCCGTCAACGGCAGGCGGTTGCTGGTCGAGCTGCACCGGCTCATGGAGGTTCCGGGCGCGCAGGACAGGTCGTACCAGCTGGCGCAGGCGCTGTCCGCCGCGCACGAGGACGGGCGGCTGTCCGGCGCCGACTACGAGCGCGCGTTGCAGGTCATGGGGCGGGTGACCACGTTCTTCGCCGACCCCGCCGCCGAGATGCCCCTCGGTTCGATCGCGGTGGGCCCGGATGCCGACCCGGCCGAGCTGCCGTCGGTGCGGGAGCTGGTGCGGGAGGTCGACGCCCGTGTCCAGCGCCAGGACTTCGAGGGTGCGGTGACCTTGCTGGACGGTCTGGGCAGGGACCCCCAGACGGTCAGGGTCGTCGAGGACGCCTACTGGGACGAGTTCCGCGAGGACCTCGGCACCGAGCTGCGCCGACTGCGGCCGGACGAGTCCGCCTACGTCGACCACCTGCTGGGCGACGTGATCACGGACCCCGTGTCGCGGGAGCAGGCGGACGCGTGGTTCGCGCAGCTGCGCGAGCTGACCTTCGACGATCACCTCTTCGGCGAGCGGCGCCTGCCCCACGACTACGCGGACGACGGCTGCACCTACCGGGCCCACCGGATGGCCGTCGCGCTCCAGCAGCGGGGAGCCGACCCGCGCAAGGTCGTCATCGGGGGACCGGGGCTGGGCACGGCCGAGGTCGAGTGGGACTTCCACATCGCCGTCGCGGTCGCCGTGGTGACGCCGAACAGTCGCGAGTGGGTCGTGTTCGACCCGTCCGTGAACGCCGAACGGCCGTTGAGCATCGACGACTGGGCTCGTGCCGCGGGCGCCGACAGGGTTCGGCGGTACCAGGGCACCGCCGAGGCGGTGCAGCAGCAGCTGATGGACGACCAGCGGAACTTCCCGGCGAGGTGGGACGACGGCTATCCCGTCGACGTGCCGGTGCTGGTGCTCACCGACTCGCACGTGTACGGCTTCCCCGACCTGGTGGGCCCGTACGACACCTCGTGGGCACACGCCGACGCCGAGTCGCGGGCCGCCATCGTCGAGATGCGCGAGTTCTACGCCCTTGCCGCCGAACGACGGGTGGACCGCGCGCTCGCCGACATCGCCGCACGCGTCGACCTGGAGACAGCCTCCGGTGCCGGCGTGTCCATCGACCTGGTCCACGACGCCCTGTCCGCTCTCGCGGAACGCGAACCCGTCGGCGTGAGCGGTCTGTTCGACCGGGAACCCGAGCCGCTGCGGCGACTGCTCCACCTCCTGCCCGGCCACGCCGACGCCATCGAAGATGCGGTGACGCCCGGCGGGGCACTCGACGCCGGAGCGCAGCCGGAGCGCACGGGCGTGGTGCAGCGGGGCCGCATCCGCGCACTGCCCGGCCACGACGCGGTCGAGAGGTCGGCGTTCGAGGTGCGCCGGTTCGCGACCGGGGACGGGCCGGTCACCGAGGTCACCGTCCGCGTCGCGCTCGACCCCGAGGGGCGCCACGACGAGGCGACGCGGGAGGCGTTGCTGCGCAGCGCTCAGGCCGGTGTGGACCGCTACTTCAACAGCGGACGCGACGGGGGGCCGCTGCGCAGACCGGACGGTGAGCCGCTGTGGTTCCGCCTCCTGCCCGCCGACGGGACGTCCGCGGTCCACCACGTGGTGACGATGGACCCCGGCCGCCTGGTCGACCAGACGAACTGGCACCCCGGTCAGTCGCAGGAGCACAGCGCGCACGAGTTCGGCCACATGCTGGGGCTCGTCGACGAAACCACGAACCAGGGTGGCGGGCTCGACGTCAGCGGAACGCTGATGGGCCGGTGGAGCCCGGACGCGGTGCCCGCAGGCGGTCTGCGCATGCCGCGGCGGTTCACCGACGTGCTGGACCTGTTCATCGGTGACGTGCCGCTGGACGACTTCGCCACGGTGTTCCCCGACCGCCCCGTCGCCGGCCTGCCGCGGCACACCGTCGTCCCGGCGGCGCCGCGGCCGGAGTCCGAAGGGGAAGATGCCGGCGCGGAACTTCGCAGCGCCCTGCCCGAGCAGGGCGGCCACACCGCGGCACCGCACCCGCTCGTCCCGTCGTCGTCGGTGCTGTCGAGCGTCGCCGAGGTGGACCGCTTGCCGCAGCAGTGGCGGCAGCTGCCACCGGAACGGGTCGCGTCACTGCGGACCCTGGCGGCGCTGACGGTGAACCAGTTCGCGGTGCCGGGGTCGCGGTTCCAGCTGGCCTACGACGAAGTGGTGGAGCTGGTCGCGTACCGGCTGTACCAACTGGAGGAGGGCCTGCCCCCGGGACAACCGGTCCGTGCACTCGCCGAACAGCTGGCGCGCGAGGCCGGGCTGAAGCCCGCGCTGAGAGGCGGAGCGTCGAGGCCGCGGCGGGGAACGAGCCTCCTCAGCCCCGCGGAGGTGCACCGGGCACCCGGTGGTCCTGGCAGTCCGGCGGGACCGGGCAGGCGGAGGTCGGTGCGGCACCGGCGTGGCGCGAGCCTGTCGACGACCGGTTCCTGGGTGACGGCCGCGGAGGAGGCGCGCGCCTGGCGGGCGCAGGTCGACCAGCCGCAGGTCGACGGGGAACCGGACTTCGCTCACCTGCGCAGCGCGCTGCGGGACCAGCTGCGGGAGCTCGGCGAGGACTCCGCTGAGCTGGGCCGGTGGATCGACGTGACGTTCTCCGACGCGAAGCTCAAGCAGCTGGACCGCTCGCTCGAGGGCATCCGCGAGGTGTGGGAGGACTTCGAGGTCGAGGTGCACGCGCTCGGCATCGGAGCACCCCACCACCACGCCGTCAGCACGACCGCAGACCTGACGAGGTCCGAGACGGTCCGGCAGGTGGAGGACGTCACGTCGGCCGAGGTGGTCTCGACGCCGGTGAACCCGGTGCAGGGGTCGGTGCCGGCCGGGCCGGTGACCATGTCGTTCTCGGCGCAGGGCGTGCTCGGCACCGCGTCGGAGCGGCGCACCTCGACGACCGCGACGACACGGGAGACCGTCGAGATCACCCAGGCGGGCGCCAGGGTGACCCGGACGTCGCACGACGTGCACCACCGCCTGCGGATCCAGCCACCGAAGCGGCACCTCCACCGCGAGCGGCCGGAGCCGGTGGAGTGGAAGCAGTCGGTCACGATGACGTTGTCGTGGCCGCAGCTCGGTTCCGCCCCGAGCGAGCAGGGCGACCCGCCGCCGGAGAGCCCGCTGACGGCGAGCCCCGCGCTGAGCTACCCGGACCTCGCCGCCACCCCCGACGCCCTCGCGAGGGCGCGCAGCCACGCTGATTTCGAACGTGCGCGCGACGCGCTCGAACACGTCCGGTTCGTCGGCATCGACACGGTCTTCAGCGCGGTCAAGTCCGCGCTGCGGCTGTCGGGGTCGCACCAGGAGATCACCCGGCTGGAGAGGTGGCTCGACGACCTCGGGCCGAAGCAGGGCAAGCGCCTCGTCACCGGCGAGCAGGTCGAGGAGACGTTCGGCTTCCCGGGGCACAAGCCCGTGAAGATCGTGGTGCGCCAGGGGAAAGCGCTGGAGGGGCAGTCGTCCGCAACCGGTCTGGCGCAGACGGCCGCGCGGTCGCTGGGACGCACCGTGGCGGCGGGTCACCGGCACTCGGTGGTCGCGGCGGGCACCCACGAGGCCGGGTTCGAGCTGGGGGTGAACGCCGGTGAGGAGCTCGCCGGCCTGGTCGGGGTGAAGATCGGGGCCGGTGTGTCCTGCAGCCGGGTGAACCAGAACCTCTCCGAGCGGGTGTCGCAGGTGCGGCACGAGCTGACCGAGCGGATCAAGGGCGACTTCGTCGACGACACGATCAGCTTCCCGTTCCTGGTGGTGATGGCGGAGGAGGGCAAGAGGTACCGGCTGGCAACGTTGTCATCCGACGACGCGCACCGTTCGTTCGGGTTCCTCCGACGTGAGGACAAACCGCTGGTGGCGTTGCACGTCGAAGCCGCTGCGGTGTTGCTCTTCTCCCCTGTGGACAGTGACAGCGGCAACAACGTCGGTGCCCGTGACGAGCCGGCGCCCGCTGGGACGGTTCGGGCCGCCGGCGCGCGGGACCGGTCCGGGCTGAGCGCGGACGAGGTCGCCGGCTACGCGCGGAGCCGGTGGAAGCTCAGCGACGTGTCCCGTGAGGCGGTCATCAGCCGGGTCGTGCGGAGGCTCTACGCCGACGGGGTGGTCTCCGGCGCGCAGGACGCACGGGACGTTCAGCGGAGTCTGCGGGACGCCCTGGTCGACGACCCGAGGGCGCTCTTCGGCGGCGACCCGAAGCGGATCTCCTTGCCGGGGGCCGAGAAGGACCTGTTCCTCGGCGGCGTGGTCGCCCCTGGTGGTGGCGAGTACGTGAAGAAGGCGTCGACGAAGGAGCTGCAGGGGTTCGTCGCGACCAGCGAGACGACGAAGCTGACGGCGGAGCGGACGCGGTCGAAGGGCTTCAAGGTCGCGGTCGAGGGCGACGCCGGGCCGGTCGAGCTCGGCGGCACGGCCGGCGTGACGCGGTCCGAGCAGCGGCGCGGCCAGATCAGCGAGACGATGGAGGAGGAGCGCGCCTGGACAGGGGAGGACGTCCCGGTCCACCTCTACCGGCACCCGGCGGAGATCGAGGTGCGGACCGGCACCGACTGGTCGGACCTGGACCCGCCGATGACGTGGTCCGAGCGCCCGGACCCCGCGGCCGACGCGGAGCTCCGGACGGGCATCGCGGCGGAGCTGGAGATCGCGGTCGCCCAGCGACCGGGTCGTGCGGTGGACGCCGGACCGGTCGAGCCAGGGACCGAGAGCGACTGGGTCGACGCCGGGACCCGGCCGGGCGGTGCCGCGGAGTTCGAGCGGGCCGCGGACCTGCCGAAGCGGTTCGAGGTCGACTCGATGGCCGCGATCACCCGCCTGGGCGCCGAGACCGCCGGGCTGCTGGCGGTTCCCGAACCGGAGGGCTCCCGCGCCAGGGCCCAGGAGCTGGCGAAGCGCCGGCTCGTCGGCGCGCGTCCGGCACAGCTGGGCAGCTCCGGCGAGGACGACGCGCAGGACGTGTCGCGCCGGGCACTGGAGCAGTGGGTGAGCTGGCAGTCGCGGCAGGGCAGGCTGGGGCTCGCCGAAGGACCCGGCGACGAGCTGCGGCTGGAGAACTACAACGGCGACAGCGGGTTCGCGCCGCTGGAGCTCGGCAGCCGCAGGATCACCGGCACGGCGACGTTGACGAGCACCTACGGCAACGCCCGGATCATCGGTGTGGACGAAGCCCACGAGTTCACCCGCTCGAACGCCACCCACACGACGGTCGAGTCGCACCGGCAGCGGCGCACCGGACCGAACGCCGGGCTCACCGCGAAGGTGAAGCTGGGGGAGGTGGCCACGGCCGAGGCGAAAGCAGCGGCCTCCTACCTGCGCGGACCGGAGACCACCGAGACCACCACCGTGGACGCGCGCACGAAGGTCGCCTGGGTCGAGCGCGGCTACCTGGTCGAGTTCGACGCGCGGCACCGGCTGACGACGTCGGCCCGGCACACGTGGACCGGTCCGTTCGGCGATCAGCACGACGGTCCGGTGGCCGGCGGCGACCGGCGAAAGTACGTGCCGCGGGCCGTCACGCTGTGGATTCCGGCGAGCGAGGTGCCGAGGATCGGTGAGCTCAGCCGGCACGACCTCGACCACGTCCTGCTGCCCGACGACCTCCGGGCATACGAGGCCGCGCACAACGCGGACGCGGTGACGCCGCCCGCGACCTCGACGAGCGAGGCCGGCATCGAGCTGGGGATGCCGGAGCCGCTGCGGCCGGACCTGGCCCTGCGGATGGTGCGGGACCTCCGGGACCTGCTGCGCGACTACGAGCAGACCATCACCGATCCCAAGGTGCGCAAGCAGTTCGCCGGGCTGCACGACGAGATGGTGCAGGCGTTCGGCAGGCGGCTGGAGCTCGGCGGGGACCAGGTGCTGGCCAACGTCCTCAACGGTGGTTCGCCGATCTTCGGCGAGCGGCTGGGGGAGTCGGGCAAGCTCGAACAGCTGGTCGTCGTGAGCGCGCAGCGCGTCGACGGCGCGGACCTGGGCGTGGAGGAGGCCTTCCTGGTCGACTCCGAGGTCACGACGACCCGGCGGTCGAGCGGGGGCGAGCGGTCGGAGTGGACCGGGTCCGCGGGCGTGGCCCTGCCGCCGTCCATTCCGAAGTGGATCGGGTCGGCGCTGACCAGCGGCCTGGTCAACCCGGCGATCGAGCTGGCAGCGGCGGCCCGCCGCGGGCAGGACGACCGGGTGCTGTCCCGGACCACCATCGGCTACCGGTGGTCCGGTCAGGCGCGACGGCACGGCCACGGCATGCGGGTGACCGTGCAGGTGCGGCCCTGGGCGCGGTCGGGTGTCTACCGCAGGCACCTGCCCGGGCTGCGGCAGACACCGGTGCGGGACATGCAGGTGCTGCCGGGCTTCACGCTGGAGTCGGCCGTCCAGACGCCGGTGCCGTCCGTCCTGGACCTCGCCAGGACGCCGCTGGAGACGATCGACATCCCGTTGAGCGAGCTGACGCACGGCACCGGCCTGCCCGTCGACGCCACGATCAACGCCACGCCGTTCCACGCCGAGGGGCTGCACGCCCGGCTCGCGGAGCTGTTGCCGGAGCTGAACGCGGGCCGGGCGAACGGGCTGCTCGTGTCCACGACCGCGACCCAGCTGGCCGCCCGCTTCGTGGCGGGTCTGTCGCCCGACGGCTACCAGGTCGACGTCGGCAGCAGGACCGTGTCCACGGCGAAGATCACCTTCGACCTGGGCAGGCGGCAGCTGTTCGGCCCGATCCCCGGTGCGTCGTTGCGCAAGACGACGGCGGAGGGGACCGGCCCGGTCGTCACGACCGAGGAGGACGTGACCGGGAAGGCCGCCCTGCTCGCCGGTCCGATCGCGGAGAACCTCATCGGCACGGGAGAGGTCGAGCGGACGCTGGCCGCCTCGCGGTACGCCTCCCGCGAGGCCGAGCCGGTTCCCGCCGAGGTGCGGCAGGACAGCGCCTACCTCGTGCTGGCGGAGCTGCGCGCCACGCTCACGCTCGGGTACCGGGACGGGAGGACCTCCGCCGCCGTCGCGACCGGGCAGAACGGCGTGGACGGCGTGGACGGCGAGGTCTGGTTGCAGGTCGACCTGGCGGGAGCGCGCGCACTCGGCTTCACACCACCCGGCGCCGGCACCGGCCAGAGCGCTCCGCCCGCCGGTCAGATCTCGCCCGCGACCAGTCGCCCGCAGCCCGACGCGGACCCGCGGCACCGGACCAGGCTGACCTCGGCGTACCGCAACGCGACCCGCGGACGTGCCCGGTTGTCCCTGTCCGAGACCGATCTGGCGGACTGGGCCGGCGAGGTGGTCGCGCTGTCGTCCGGCGCGGTCGAACAGCACGACCTCGCGGACGGCACGGCGGAGCTGCTGCGGAACCTGGACGACGCGCTGGGGACCGTGTCCGGCACGGCTCTGCGCGACCAGGTGCGCGCGGTGCTCAACGACGCCGTGCTCGCCGCCACGGTCGTACCGGTCCGTGCCGGTGGTGCCCGGTCCGGTGACCACCGGGCAGTCCGGCCGCTCAGCCCCGACCGGCTCGTCCACCTGCTGACCGACGTGGCCCGGCACCTCGAACAGGGCCACGACCCCTTCACGACCGAGGGGTCCCTCCTGCACGGGATCTCCTACCCGGTGGGCGCCCCGGTGCAGTCACGGCTGGCGGTGCTCGCGACGGTGAACCTCACCGGCCCGGCCCGCGCGAAGGTGCTCGGCGACCCGCTGTTCACCGCGTTGCTCGGCAACCCGGACGCGCTCGCGGAGTCGCTGTTCGCCTCGGCCGGGCACGAGCCCCGGCACTTCCAGACGACCGGCGGTCCCGCCGCGGTGAACATCGCCGTGCGGGACCGGGCGCTGACGATCGTGTCGATGCTGCACGCCGGCGACGCCGTCGTGAGTGCCATGGCGGCCGCGCTGCCCGCCACGTCCGTCGACTTCCGCACGCACCGGGACCGGCCACTGGGCCGCGTGCAGGGCAGCCGCGTGCGTGACCGGATCGCCTTCGCGCGAGAGGAGTTCGCGGACATCCGGACGCGCGCCGGGGAACTCACCGCCGCCGCGGACCAGCACCCGGCGGCCTGGCGCGAACTGACCGACCGGTGGTCGAGGACGATGCAGAAGCTCGCGGCCACGGACCTCACCGGGCCCCGGCTGCCCGTGCTCACTCCCACCGCCGCGCCCGGTCGCCCGCACGTCAGCGGGCTCGGCGCCGCGCTGAAGCTCGTCGACCTGCCGGTGCGCCGCAGGCAGCAGCCGGAGCTGGCGGGGTACCTCGCCGCGCTGGGCGCCGTGCTCGCACCCGAGCCGGGCGGAACGGCCTTCGGGGGCGGGTTCGCCGCGGCTGCGGGGGAGCGCATGGTCCCGGTCTCGACGAAGCTCACGACCGCCCGGTCGCAGTACGGCTTCTGGTCGTGGCTCGCCGCGGGACCGGGGCAGGTGCTGCACGGCGGGAGCAGCGCCGTGCACATCAGGGCGGTCCGGCTCGACGGCAGGAACCTGGTGGCGCTCGGCGACCCGCGGCGGGCGGAACAGCGCCTGCACGCGCTGCCCGAGTTCGGCGACCTCGCCCACCGCCACGGCTGGTCCGCGCCCGAGTCGGTGTTCGCCGGCGACGCCGCGTTCCACCGGCACGAGCGGCTCAGCGTCGACCTGCCCGCGGCGAGCGCGGTCCGCGTCGACGCGGGCGTGTTCGTCGGGGCCGACCCGGACGGCCCGCTCTCCACCGCGGCCCGGTACCTGCCCGCCGAGGACGACGTCGTGGCGCTGGTGCTCGACCGCGGCGTCGCGCTCGGCGCGGACGACGTGCGCCGCGTGCTGCGGGCCGCCGGGTGGAACGGCGACGAGGCGGTCCGGCTCTTCACCGCGCACGACGACGTGAACCCCGGCACCGATGCCGCCGACCTCGCCGCGCGGCTCGGCGTCGTGGTGACCCGGCCCACCGCCGACGGCTGGCGCTGGTACTGGCCGGACGGGAAGCAGAGGGCGGGCACGTGTGCGCTGGAGGTGCCGGAGGAGGTCGCGGAGCGGTTCGGGCTCCCCGCACCGCAGGACGCGGCTGTTCCGGTTCAGCAGCCCAGGCGGTAACCCGAGAACGGCGGGGGAGATTCTGCGTGGTCTTCCGGGAAATTCACTGAAAGGGAGTAACGCGGCGCTGGAAAGAGTGTCCGAACGTACATCGATCATGGTGTGGACGTGCAGAGTGAATTCACCCCATGAGGTGCCACGGTGCCCTCGTGGAACTGACGTCAGCGGTGTTTTACCTGGTGGGAAGCGTGACCCGAGTCGGTGCCGATCTCGCCGGTAGTCGTCATCCGCGCGAACATCAAGGAATTATCAAGCCGCTGTTCTAGGTCTAATGCTGACCGTGAGCGTCCCGGATGATGCGATTCCCGCCTTCGGTCAGGTGCTGCTCAGACTCCGGCGGGAGTCCGGTTTGTCCCAGGTCGATCTCGCCCGTTCGTCCGGGATGAGCGTGCGCGCCCTGCGGGACCTGGAACGGGGCAGGGCGAGCTCCGCCCAGGAGCGCTCGGCCGAGGTGCTGGCGAACGCCCTCGAACTGACCGGCGAGGACCGGGAGGTCTTCCTGACGCTCGCCAGGGAGGGCCGTCGCCGCACGGCCAAGCCCGTCGACCCCACCATGCTCCACTCGCTGCCCGCGGTCACCGAGCTGGTCGGCAGGGAACGGGAGCTGTGCGAGCTGATCGGCCTCGGCACCGCGGAGCCCGCCGGCGTCGTCGTGGTCACCGGACCGCCCGGTGTCGGCAAGACCTCGCTCGCCGTCGCGGCGGCGCACCGGCTGGCCGCCCACTTCCCCGACGGCTGCCTCGCGGTCGACCTGGGCGGTTCCGGCGACCGGCCGATGGGGGCGGACGAGGCGCTGGAGCGGATGCTGCGGGCCCTCGGCGTGCCCGCCAGGGGTGTTCCCGAGGCCGAGGCGGACCGCGTCGAGCTGTTCCGGGCACTGCTGCGCGACCGGCGGGTGCTCGTGCTGCTGGACAACGCGGTCGACGAGGCGCACGTGCGGCCGCTGCTCGGCACGGGCCACCGCGGCGTGACCCTGGTGACCTGCCGCCGGGTCCTGGCCGGCCTGACGACCGCGAGCTGGATCTCGGTCGCGCCGCTGACGGCGGAGAGCGGGGTGGCCCTGCTCGCCTCGATCGTGGGCGACGACGTCGTGCGCGGGGAACCGGACGTGGCCGCCGAGCTGGTGGCGCTGTGCGGGAACCTGCCGCTGGCGATCCGCATCGCGGGCAACCGGCTGGCCACGCGCCCGCACTGGTCGCTGTCCTACCTCGTGTCGCAGCTGCGCGATGAACGGATGCGGCTCAGCTCCCTGTCGGCGGGCGACCTCCAGCTGCGGTCCGCGTTCGAGGTGTCGTTCCGGCGGCTGTCCCCGTTCGCACGCCGGGTGCTCCGGCGCCTCGCGGTGATCCCCGGCGAGCACTTCGACGAGGCGCTCGCCGCGGTGGCCACGGGTGCGCCGCGGCCGGAGGTCGGCGCACTGCTCGACGAACTGGTCGAGGCGTCCCTGCTGGACACCGCGCGGTCGCCGGGACGCCTGCGGTTCCACGACCTGCTCCGGCTCTTCGCCGCCGAGCGACTGGCCCAGGAGGAACCGGAGGACGTGCGGGAGCAGCTGCGCGACCACACCCTCCGGTACCTGCTGGACACGGCGACGGCCGCGGGGGCGTCCGTGTTCCGCAGCCCGGCCGACGCGGACGGCTCGCCGTTCCCCTCGCAGGAGAGCGCGGGGGACTGGTTGGTGCGGGAGGGCACGAACTGGTCGGCCGCGCAGCGCGAGGCGGCGGCGCTCGGCCGGCACGCCGAGGTGCTCGGTCTGGCGCAGGCCATGCACTGGTTCGCGGACAGCCAGGAGTTCGACTACCGCTGGGACGAGGTCTACCGGCTCGGTCTGGAGGCCGCGCGGCGGCTCGGCGACCAGGTGGCCGAGGTGGACATGCTCAACCAGCTCGGCTGGGCGCAGTACATGTGCCGCAACGACAACGAGCTCGCCCTCCGCACCAGCTCGCGTGCGCTGGCGCTCGCGGAGGAGATCGGCGACCACCGCGGGAAGGCGTTCGCGCACTGCTACCTCGGCGTCGAGCTGACGCGGCTCGGGAAGGCCGAGGAGGGTCTGGCCCACCTCCGCGTGGCCCACGAGCTGTCGGCGGAGTACGGCTTCTTCGAGATGCGGTACTGGATGCGCAGCACCCTCGGTGTGGCTCTCCAGGAAGCGGGCCGCTACGAGGACGCGCTGGCGGTGCACCAGACCCTGCTCACCGAGGCGCACGAGCACCGGCACGAGGCCGGCCAGGAGGTGGTGCGCTGGGTGATGATGCTGATGACGGAGAACATCGGCCTCTGCCTCGCCGGTCTCGGCCGGTGGCGGGAGGCGGCCGAGAGCCACCACGAGGCGCGCCGGTTGGCCGTCGAGAACGAGTCGGCCCACCACGAGGCGGACCAGGCGGTCAGGGAGGGGCTCGCGTGGCGCGCGGCGGGGGAGCCGGACCGGGCGCGGCGCTGCCTGCTCTCCGCGCGCGAGCTGCTGGACGGTCCGGTCTACCGCACCGATCGCGAGCGGGTGGACGCCGCGCTGACCGCCCTGGCGGAGCACCACGCACCAGGGTGTGATGGAAACGGATTGGGCTGAACGGGTGTCGCTGTCTCGATCGGCCCGGAGCGGGCGGTTACGTTTGCCTCGTGCGCGACTCGGATGGCCAGACGACTTTCGGTGAGCTGTTGCTGGGGTACCGGCGTGCCGCTGGGCTGAGCCAGGCGGGCCTGGCGGAGCGGTCGGGCATCAGCGTGCGGGCGTTGCGGGAGCTGGAGCAGGGCCGGGCCCGTGCGGCGCAGCGCCGGTCGGCCGAGGTGCTGGCGGACGCCTTCGAGCTGGGCGCGGAGGAACGCGAGGAGTTCCTGCGGGTCGCGGAACAGGGGCGCAGGCGGCGGCCCGCGGTGTCGGCCGCAGGCTCGGCCGAGATGCCGCCGCTGCCCTCCCACCCGGTCGGGCGGGTGGCGGACCTCGCGGAGCTGCAACGGCTGTTGCAGGCGAACCCGACGGTGGCGATCGTGGGGCAGCCCGGCGTGGGCAAGACCGTCCTGGCGGCGTACGCGGCGCACCTCAGGCGCGAGGACTTCCCCGACGGGTGCCTGGCCGTCGACCTGCGCGGGATGGACGAGCTGCCGTTGCCCGCGGAGGTCGTGTTCGACCGGCTGCTCCAAGCGCTGGGCGTGGGACCGGGGGAGGTCCCCGCGGTGGTGGACGAGCAGTCGAGCCGGTACCGGGCGCTGCTGGAGAAGCGCAAGGTGCTGGTGCTGCTGGACAACGCGGCCTCGGAGGCGCAGGTCCGGCCGTTCCTCGCGGCGGCTCCGGGCTGCCGGACGCTCGTCACGTGCCGCCGGACGCTGGCGGGCCTGGAGGGTGTGCGGTGGTTGCACCTGGAACCGTTCGACGACGGGGACGCGGAGGCGTTGCTGGAGGCCGTCGTCGGGGCGGACCGGGTGCGGGCCGAGCCCGGTGTGGCTGGTGAGCTGATCGAGCTGTGCGGGAACCTGCCGCTGGCGTTGCGGATCGCGGCGAACCGGCTGGCGAGCCGGCCGCACTGGACGTTGAGGTACCTCGTGGGCCAGTTGCGGGACGAGCGGACGAGGCTGTCGTCGTTGTCCGCGGGAGACCTGCAGGTGCGATCGGCGTTCGAGGTGTCCTACCGGGGGCTGTCACCGGAGGGCCGGATGTTGTTCCGGCGGCTGGCGGCGATGCCGGGCGCGGACTTCGGCGTGGAGCTGACCCAGGTCGTCGGAAGCCTGACGGAGTCGGAGGCCTTCGGCCAGCTCGACGAGCTGGTGGACGCGAGCATGGTGCTGGCCGGTCCGGCGGAGGGCCGGTTCCGCTTCCACGACCTCCTGCGGCTGTTCGCGCGTGAGCGCTGGGAGGCCGAGCACGACGAGGCCGACCGCGCGCTGACGACCGAAGCGGTGGTGGAGCACCTGCTGGACATGGCGATCGCGGCGGGGAGGAGGTTCTCGCCGGAGGAACCCGCGAACGAGGTCTTCGACACGCTGGACGAGGCGCGGTCGTGGCTGGAGCAGGAGCGGTCGAGCTGGCTGGCCGCGTTCCGGCAAGCGGTGCGCACGGGCTGGCACAGCGAGGTGCTGACGCTCGCGCAGGCGATGCACTGGTACTCCGACGACCGCTGGCAGGTGGTCGAGTGGGTCGAGGTCTTCGGCGCCGGTGTCGAGGCGGCACGGGCGCTGGGCGACGTGACCGCCGAGGCGCAGCAGCTCAACTTCCTGGGGTGGGCGCATTCCATGGTGGCCGACACCAAGGCCGCGCTGGAACAGCACCTGCTCGCCCTGGGCCGCGCCGAGGTGGCCGGCGACCGGCTGGAACGGATGTGGGCGCTGGCCTACGCCTCCTACTTCGAGTACTCCCAGGTCGACCGCGCCACGGCGATGGAGCACGCACGGGAGTCCGTGGAGCTCGCCGCCTCCTACGACTTCTGGGCCGTGCAGCTGCCGGTCCGATACCGGTTCGGTGCGCTGCTGTTGCTCGACGGACAGCACGAGCAGGCGCTTGCTCTCAAGGAGGCGCTGCACGAGGAAGCGGTGCGCCGCGGCCAGGCGGGCGAGGAGACGAAGTCCCGCAACCGCCTGACGGCCATTCTCGTCGAGGGGATGGCCCGCTGCCTGCACGCGATGGGCCGGTGCGACCAGGCCGTGCCGCTGTTCGCGCGGTCCCGCGTCATGCAGCAGGAGGTGGGGGCCACGGGGCTCGCGGCCGACGCGGCGCTGTGGGAGGGCCGGTGCTGCATCGACGCGGGTGCGCTCGACGAGGCGCGCGAGCTGCTCGAGTACGCGTGGACCGTCTTCGACGAGATGGCGATGCCGACCCGCTGCGCCAACGTGGAGATCGAGCTGGCCCGGATTTCGTGACCTCATCGCCCGTTTTCTGACCGAGTGGGAAGGACCGGGCGATCGAACGGGCTCAAACACGGGCGGCGGGCTGCACGGCGGCCCGCTGCGGTGTTGACTCGGGGGATGCGCATGCCGCAGTTCCCGCTGTCGACGTACGACTTCGAGGTGCTGTGGGCGGACGTCTGCCCCGGCCCGATGCCGTACCCCCTGATGGTGCCGAAGACCGGGGGACGGTCCCAATGCGGCGCCGTGCTGGTCGAAGAGGTCTACCGAGAGCTGGTCAACCGGGGTCTGGCCGACCGCGGACGCCGCGCGGACGCCCGCCTCACCCGGATGCTGCACCTGCTCGGGAACTACCGCGAGGCCGTCGACCTGGTCGCCTTCGTGGGATATCCGCTGCAGGCGCTCGCCGCCCGCGGTGCGGACGACGCCGTCCTCGCCGTGCTCGCCGGCGGCGAGCTGTGGCTGTCCTCGATCAGACCCGACGAGCTGGCCGTGGCGATCACCGACCTGTTGTCGGAGGGCCGCTGGTCCGCTGCTCGGTCGGGTGCCGCGGACGGACCTCCCGCGACCGGCCGGATCGGGTTCTCCGGGGCTGGCCGGTCCTCCGCCCTCCCCGCTCTCACGTGGTGCGGCACGGACGGCGAGCACTACCTCGTGACGGAGACCGGGTCGAGCGAGGCCGAGCTGATGGCGCACGACCACGTCACGCGCAGGGTCGGTGAGCTGCTCGCGTCGTGCGACGTCGACGAACCCGCACCGGTGACGTCCTAGGCGCTGTCCTGGGCGTCCGGTGAGAAGAGCGCCGGATTCGGCGTTCTTCGGCCGTGCGTGATCTTTCGTTGTTCTCATTGCTTTCGCGTATTCGCAATGGCGATCTTCGGCGAATGGCGATGTCGCGCGTCCGGTGGCCTCGGTCGGTTGACCGCAAACGCTGTTGTCCGAATCCGGACAAGCCTGCCACCTGCGGTTCACCGGAGGCGAGGGCGAACGCGCCACCAAAGGTGTGTGGAAGGGAAAGAACGTCCGCAGAGTGCTGATCGGTCCGGCGAGTGGGAGCAAGCTCTTCTGCGGCGGGGCGCTGCTTGAGCAAGCTTCGTTTGTCAGCGACCACTAGCTCGTTCACATAGGGAGACAGCCAATGGCCGGAGTGTCAACTACTACCCCGGGAATGCAGGCGGCGGCAGGCCACCTCGGCAACACGCAGAACGTGGCCAAGAGCGGTGTCCAGACCGTCGGCGACGCGCTCGGAACGCTGAAGTCGACCTGGACCGGTGACGCGTCCGCGGCCTTCGACACCTCGATGCGGGCCTGGATGGACGACTGCACGTTCATCGTGAACAAGCTCGGCGAGATGATCGAGGTCATGAACGGCAACCGGCAGGTCATCACCGCCGGTGAGAGCTCCAACACCGAGACCGCGTCGAGCATCCCCGTGGGTCCGGGCCTGGCCGGCCTCTGATCGCCGCCACACCCCACCCCGCTCAGCCATCGAAAGGACAGTGCTTTGCCCACTTACACCTTTGACCGCGGCATGGCGGACTCGGTCCGCGACCAGATGGCCGCGGTCACCAAGCGCCTGCAGACCGAGCTGGAGAGCATGCACCAGCAGATCCTCCAGAGCCTGGGGGACTGGCAGGACGGCGCCAAGGACCAGTACATGGTCGCGAAGTCCCAGTGGGACGCCGCCGCCGCGCGCATGCCGCACAGCCTGAACTCGGCCGAGGTCGCCCTCAACAACATCACCGGTGGCTACCTCAAGATCGAGCACACCGGCATGAACGCCTGGGGCGGCTACAGCGTGAAGTAAGTCCCCGGGGCGTCGCCGGACGTCCCGGCGACGCCCCCGTTCCGCTGTGACACCGATCGAAGAGAAAGGGCTGTGACCATGCCGGGTACCACGCGGCAGCTGACCGAAGACGAGAAGAAGACGATCGCGGACCGCATCGAGAAGAAGGAGTCGTACGAGGAGGCCAAGAAGAACCCCGAGGAGTACGACGCCGAGGGGCCCAGGGACGGTCTCGGCGACTGGGGCGGTCCCGAAGGGGAGCACTTCGCGAACAAGTACCCGCCGCCCAAGGTGCCGCGCAACAAGGACCACTCCGGCCGCGGCATCCGCGTCAGCACCGAGGCGCTGAAGACGTTCGCCACCAACATCCGCTCGCTGATCCCGACCCTCAAGACCGCGCTGGAGCAGATCGAGAAGGTCAAGGTCGCTCCCGGCATCTTCTACGACGCGCACCAGCTGCAGGTGAAGGTCGTCAGCGGCGGTGAGGGCACGGCGATCCAGCCCACGACCCGCGAGTTCCTCCGCAGGAGCATCGACGCGATCACGACGGTCGCCGACGAGCTCGAGAAGCTCGCGCGCGCCTACGACACCGCCGAGGAGCTCAACGCCGCCACCGGCAAGGACCTCAACGAGCACATCGCGGGTGCGAGGGCCGAGGTCAGCAAGGCGATCTCCGGAGCCACCCCCGCCTCCTAGGGCGTCGTCCGAGCAACGGCCTCCCCGGCGTCGCGTCCACCCCTGTCGGCCCTGCGGGCAGTGCACCCGCGCAACACGAAGGCACCACCATGGCTGAAGATCCGCCCAAGCCCGGCGGCCAAGAAGTCGAAGTCAAGGACAACGGTGCCGTGGTGGCGACCGGCGACGGGTCGGGTTCGTCCACGTCGGACTACGACTCGTGGGGCTGGAAAGAGATCATGGCCCGCATCACCGGGTCGGCCGCGATCGGTGCCGAGGAGCGCTCCGAGCTGGGGGCGAGCGCCGCCTCGGACCCGCAGACGCTGTGGGACGCCGCGCTGAGCTTCCGCATGGTCAAGGAGATCCTCGCCTCCACGGGCAGGAGCATCGCCGAGCAGGCCAAGGCGCTGGGTGGCGAGGGCGGCCCGTGGCAGGGCGAGGCGTCCAAGGCCTTCATGGGGTTGATGGAGGAGTTCTCCAAGTCGTTCACCGCCCACGCCACGCAGATCGACGGCGGCGCGGCCCGGCTCGCCCCGGTGCCCGAACAGCTGTGGGCGGCGGGCAACTACCTCGCGTGGGCCATCAAGACGGTCCACGACATCGACCAGTTCTACGCCCGTGAAGCGCAGCGCATCGCCGCGATCAAGGGCGAGGACGTCATCATCGAGAGCGACAAGGGAAACCTCGTCCACATCAGCAAGTTCCCCGAGATCGTCAAGCTGCTCGACCGCGACATGCGGCAGGTGCTGAAGACACTGGCGGCGGAGTACGAGAAGCAGGCCTACGACACCACGCTGACCACCATCCCGAAGCCGGACCCGTTGGGCGGTGGGCCCGACTCGAAGCCTCCCAAGATCAAGGTTCCGGAGATCAAGATCCCCGGCTTCAAGCCGCCGGACATCAAGGTTCCGCCACCGTCCAAGGTCCCGCCGCCGCCCAAGATCGAGGTCCCGCCGCCGCCCAAGTCCGAGATCCCGCCGCCGCCCAAGGGCAAGGTCCCGGAAGTCCCCGAGATCAAGACGCCGGAGATCCCCGAGGTCAAGTCCCCGGAGATCCCCGAGGTCAAGTCCCCGGAGATTCCCGGCTTCAAGCCGTCGGACATGCCCGGCGGGAACGCCTTCGGCGGTGCCGGTGGTCCCGGGGACTTCTCCGCCACGCCACCGCCGGGCAAGTTCGACCCCGGCAGCCTCGGCGGTCCCGGTTCCGGACTCGGTGGCTCCGGCGCGGAGATCCCCAAGCCCGGCGAGTTCACCCCTGGAGCGGGCCCAGGCCAAGGCGGCCTCCCCGGCGGTGGAGGCGTGCCTTCGCCGAACTCGTTCAAACCGGGCGATTTCAACGCTTCTCAGCTTCCCGGCGGCAAGTCCGCCGGTGGGAACGTGCCGCCGCCCGACTTCAAGCCGGGTGAGTTCACCCCCGGCAACGGTCCCGGTGGCGGTGGCCTCCCCGGTGGTCAGGGAGCGGTTCCGCCGCCCGTCGGCTCGTTCGTGGGCTCCAAGCCGCCGGCGTCCGGTCGTGGCGGGAACACGCCTGTTCCCAACGTGCCCAAGCCCGGTGAGTTCAAGCCGGGTGACTTCAAGCCGGGCGAGTTCCCCGGTGGGAAGACGCCGCCCGGTGGCAAGGTCACGCCTCCTGGTGACTTCAAGCCCGGCGAGCTCAAGCCGGGAGAGCTCAAGCCCGGTGAGTTCAAGCCCGGTGACTTCAAGCCGGGCGAGTTCAAGCCCGGAGACTTCAAGCCGAGCGAGTTCCCCGGCGGCAAGGTGTCGCCCGGTGCTGGCCAAGGTGCGCCTCCGGCTGACTTCAAGCCGGGCGAGTTCAAACCGGGTGACTTCAAGCCCGGTGAGTTCAAGCCGGGCGAGGTGCCGAGCCCCCAGGACTGGACCGCGGGCAAGGGTTCGGGCGCGTCGAACGACGACCGCAACGCCCTCGGCGGCGGCGGTATGCCGATGATGCCGCCCGGTGCGCCTGGTGCGGGTACCGGTGGTGGTTCGGGTGCTGGGGAGCGTCCGGACGCCTCGGGGCTGATCGGTGGCGAGGTCAAGCCGTGGGAGGGCTCCAAGGCCCCCGGCCTGGGCGACCCGCACGGCGGCGTCCCCGAGCTGCCGTCGACTCCGGAGGAGTGGGCTTCGTCCCAGCACAACACTCCTTTGCTGCCCGGCGGCATGACCGGTGGCGGGCAGCCCGGTGGGATGCCGATGATGCCGCCGGGTGCGCCCGGTGCGGGTACCGGTGGTGGTTCGGGTGCTGGGGAGCGTCCGGACGCCTCCGGGCTGATCGGTGGCGAGGTGAAGCCGTGGGAGGGCGTCGACGCTCCTGGTCTGGGTGAGCCGCAGGCGATCGGTCAGGTGGGTGGTAAGCCGGAGGAGTGGGCTTCGTCCCAGCACAACGGCTCTGCGATGCCCGGTGCCGGCATGCCCGGTGGCGGTATGCCGATGATGCCGCCGGGTGCGCCCGGTGCGGGCACTGGCGGTGGTTCGGGTGCTGGGGAGCGTCCGGACGCCGCCGGGCTCATCGGTGGCGAGGTCAAGCCGTGGGAGGGCGTCGAGCTGCCCGGTGTCGGTGAGCCGCAGGCCATCGGTCAGGTGGGGGGTAAGCCGGAGGAATGGGCTTCGTCCCAGCACAACGGCTCTGCGATGCCCGGTGCCGGCATGCCCGGTGGCGGTATGCCGATGATGCCGCCGGGTGCGCCCGGTGCGGGTACCGGTGGTGGTTCGGGTGCTGGGGAGCGTCCGGACGCCGCCGGGCTCATCGGTGGGGAGGCGAAGCCGTGGGAGGGCGTCGAGCTGCCCGGTGTCGGTGAGCCGAACACGCCCGGCCAGGAGAAGAGCACGCCGGAGCAGTGGAGTGCGGCACCGCAGGGCGCTGCTCAGCCTGGTGCCGGCTCGCCGATGATGCCGCCCATGCCGATGGCGCCCGGACAGGGTGGCGCGGCGGGTGGTGCCGGCGCGGCCGAACGCTCGGACGCGTCCGGTCTCGTGGACGGTGAGACGGCTCCGTGGGAGCACGCGTCCGCGGTGCCCACCGGTGATCCGGGTGGTGCGGAGGCGCCGCGTGGGCGGCCGGAGCCGTGGACGCAGGACGGGTCGGTGCCGCAGGTTCCGGCGCTCGACGTTCCCGCGGCCCACGGTCCGGGGTCGGAGGTCCTGGTGCCACAGGCTCCGGCGCCCGAGGTTCCTGCGGCACACGTTCCGGCGGCCGAGTCCCTGGTGCCACAGGCTCCGGCGGCCGGGGGCGTGGTGCCGCAGGTTCCGGCGCTCGACGTTCCGGCGGCTCACGTTCCGGCGTCCGAGGCCCAGGTGCCCCAGGCCCCTGCCTCCGAGCACCCGGTGGCTCGGCCCTCCGCGCCCGAGCCCCCTGCACCCCAGCCGTCTGCGTCCCAGGCGGCGGCGCCCCAGCCCCCGGCGCCTCAGGTACCGGTGCTGCCGATCATCCCGCCGGTTCCGCTGGTCCCGGTGGCTCCGGCAACCCCGGCGGCCCAGGCGACTCCGGCAGCCCCGGCGGCCCCGGCAGGTCCGGGGGAGAGGCGCCGCGAAGACGCCCTCGTAGGCGTGCCGTTGCCCATCACCGACACCCCGGCCGGAGCACCACTGACCGAGCCGCTGATCGCCCCGTTCGACGACGACCGCGTGGCGCTCGTCCACGCCGGCGGGGAAGAGGACTTCAGCGCGTGGGACGCCGGTGCGTCGGGTGGGCTGCCCTGGCTGCCCACCGCCGCCGCACTGCGGGAGGAGAGCGCGCCGGAGAAGCCCGACTACACGTTGCGCGACTCGACGGCGTGGGGGCACAGCGCGGGACGTGAGGGGGTTGTGCGGGTGCAGGAGGAGACGGCTGCGCGGCCGATCGAGATGTCGTCCTACCTGCCCCGGTTCGACCCGAACGTGTCGGGCCTGGGGTGCGCCGGTCTCGACGCCCCCGAGGACGAGGAGCCGGTGGACGACACCGACGACGAGCAGGACGGGGAGGACGAGCGCACGTCGGCTGACCTGCTCAAGCAGGACACCGGGGTGTGGGCGGACAGCGGCAGGAAGAAGGCGGCGCCGGGGGTGATCGAATGAGCACCGTCACGGCGAAGCGGGGGCCGCGTGCCGAAGGGCCCCCGATGCCGGAGGGTCAGGAGGAGCTGCAGGAACCGCCGGTGATGCCCGAACCCGCCGTGCGGGACTTCAGCTCGGTGCTGATGTTCCTGCCCATGGCGCTCGGGCCGATCGCCATGATCCTGATCTTCTCCTCCATGGGATCGAGCGGCGGGTCGCCGTTCATCTTCATCATGGCCGGCGCGATGTCGATCGGCATGGTCGCGATGGCGATCAACCAGCTCTTCCGCAACGCGGGGGAGCGCAAGCGCAAGCTCGACGCGGAACGCCGCGACTACCTGCGCTACATCGGGCAGCTGCGGCGGCGGGCCAGGGAGACGAGCAACGAGCAGCGTGCGGCCGTCGCGTGGGACAACCCCGACCCGTCGTGGCTGTGGTCGGTCGCCACCGGGCCGCGGCTGTGGGAACGGCGGGGCAGCCACGACGACTTCGCCCGCGTGCGGATCGGGCTCGGCACCCAGCAGGCGGCCATGGAGTTCCTGCCGCCGTCGACCAAGCCGATCGAGGACCTCGAACCGCTGTCGGCGATCTCGCTGCGGCGCTTCAGCGAGACCTACCGGACCGTCACCGGCATCCCGATCTCGGTGGGGCTGCGCAGCTTCACGAGCATCGAGCTCGCCGGCGAACCGGACGCCGTCGTCGGCCTGGTGCGCGCGATGATCGGTCAGCTGGTCACCTTCCACGCGCCGGACGAGCTGCGGATCGCCGTGCTGACCGCGCCCTCGAACCAGGCGGACTGGGACTGGGTCAAGTGGCTGCCGCACCTCGCGCACCCCACCGCCCGCGACGCCGCCGGCCCGTTGCGGATGCTCACCTGCGACCACGACGAGCTGGTCGACCTGCTCGGCAAGGACGTCACGGACCGCGGCGACCACGACAAGTCCGTCCTGCCCGGTGTGGTGGAACCGTTCGTGGTGGTCGTCGCGCACCTGGCGTCGATCCCCGAGCACTCCCCGCTGCTCGGCCCAGGCCTGCGCAACACGGTGCTGCTCGACGCCACCGGCGCGCTGCCCGGTGGTGCGAAGGTGCTGCGGCTCACCTGCCGCGACGGTGAGGTCACCTACCCGGTCGGCGACGAGACCGGCACCGCTCAGCACGACTCGTTCGGCGTGGTGCAGGCCGACGCCCTCGCCCGGCTGATCGCGCCGAAGCGCACCAGCGGCACGGTCGACGTCGTGGACCGTCCTTTCGAGACAGACTTCGAGCTGCCCTCGCTGCTGGGCATCCGCGACCTGCACACGTTCGACGTCAACGCGATGTGGCGGCAGAAGACGCCGCAGCGCGCCCGCCTCCAGGTGCCGATCGGCGTCACCGAGGACGGCGAGGTCGTGGAGATCGACCTCAAGGAGTCGGCGCAGGGCGGCATGGGACCGCACGGCATGCTGATCGGCGCCACCGGTTCCGGCAAGAGCGAGCTGCTGCGCACCCTGGTGTGCGGGCTCGCGGCCACGCACTCGTCGGAGACCCTGAACTTCGTCCTGGTGGACTTCAAGGGCGGTGCGACGTTCCTCAACATGGAGAAGCTGCCGCACACCTCCGCGGTGATCACCAACCTCGCCGACGAGCTCCCGCTGGTCGACCGCATGCAGGACTCGATCAACGGTGAGATGACGCGGCGCCAGGAGATCCTGCGCGAGAGCGGGTACTCGTCGCTGTTCGAGTACGAGAAGGCCCGCATGACCGGTGGCCAGCTGCCGCCGCTGCCGACGCTGCTCGTGATCGTCGACGAGTTCTCCGAGCTGCTGAGCGCAAAGCCGGAGTTCATGGACCTGTTCGTCTCGATCGGACGGTTGGGCCGCAGCCTCGGCGTGCACCTGCTGCTCGCCTCGCAACGCCTCGACGAGGGGCGGATCCACCGCGTCGAGGGCCACCTGTCCTACCGCATCGCGCTGCGCACCTTCTCCTCCATGGAGTCGCGCAGCGTCATCGGTGTCGCCGACGCCTACGAGCTGCCTCCCGGTCCGGGCAACGGGTACCTCAAGTTCGACACGACGACGTTGACGCGCTTCAAGGGCGCGTACGTGTCCGGTCCCTGCCTCACGAGCGCGCCCGAGCAGGGTGCGATCAGCGGTGAGGACCGCGCGGCGGGCGAGATCGTGCCGTTCTACACCCAGCCCAGCCCGCGCGTGCACGAGCTGCGGCAGAGCGAGCCCGCGGAACCGGAGGCCAAGCAGGAGAAGGCGGAGACGCCCGCGGAGGACGCCCCGAGCGTGGTGGAGGTGCTGATCGGCAGGCTCGCCGGTGCGGGACCCGCCGCCCGCCAGGTGTGGCTGCCGCCGCTGTCCGCGTCGCCGAGCCTCGACGCACTGCTGCCCAGCGTGGTGCCGCACCCCGAGCTCGGCATGTGCGTGGACGACCCCGGCACCCGAGGGCGCCTGCGGGTGCCCGTCGGCGTCGTCGACCTGCCCTACGAGCAGCTGCGCGAGCTGCTGGTGGCCGACCTGTCCGGAGCCGACGGCCACGTCGGTGTCGTCGGCGCCCCCATGAGCGGCAAGTCCGCGTTGCTGCGCACGCTGGTCCTCGGCCTGGCGCTGACCCACACCCCCGAGGAGGTCCAGTTCTACGGGCTCGACTTCGGTGGCGGCGGCATCATGTCGATCAGCGGCCTCCCGCACGTCGGTTCGGTCGCCACCCGCATGGAACGCGACCGCGTGGTGCGCACCCTCGAAGAGGTCGTGCAGGTCATGGAGCTGCGCGAGGCGGCGTTCGCCGAGCACGGCTTCGAGTCGATGGCCGACTACCGCGCCGCACGGCGCGCCGGACGGGTCGAGGACGCGCACGGCGAGGTGTTCCTGATCATCGACGGCTGGTTCACCCTGCGCCAGGACTTCGGCGACCTGGAGACGAAGCTGACCGAGATCGCCGCCCGCGGCCTCTCCTTCGGTGTGCACCTGGTGGTGTCCTCGACGCGCTGGTCGGAGATCCGGCCGTGGCTGCGCGACGTGCTGGGCACGCGGTTCGAGCTGCGCCTCGGCGACTCGATGGAGTCGGAGGTGCAGAGCCGCAAGGCCGCCACCGTGCCGAACCAGCCCGGTCGCGGTCTGACCAGCTCCGGTTTCCACTTCCTCGCCGCCCTGCCGCGGCTGGACGGGTCCTCGGCGACCGAGGACCTGGCGAGCGCCACCAAGTCGTTCGTGGAGGAGGTCCGCACCTTCTGGCCGGGCCGCAGCGCGCCCGGTGTGCGGCTGCTGCCGACCCGGCTGCCGATCGTCGACCTGCCGAAGCCGCAGAACGGCGGCCTGAAGGTGTGCCTGGGCCTCGACGAACAGCGCCTGAACCCGGTGTGGCACGACTTCAACGCCATCCCGCACCTGTTCGTGATGGGCGACGCGGAGACCGGCAAGACCAACGCGCTGCGGCTCGTGATCCGGTCGATCGTCGAGGGCTTCCCGCCGGGTGAGGCCAAGATCCTCGTCGCGGACTCGCGCCGCGACCTCGACGACATGGTGCCGGACGAGTACAGGATCGGCCACGTGGTCAGCTCGGACGCGCTGACCGAGCTCGCGACCAAGGCCGCGGTGTCGCTGCACAAGCGGGTACCGGGCCCGGACATCTCGTCCGAGCAGCTGCGCCGGCGCGACTGGTGGGAGGGACCGCAGCTCTTCGTGGTCGTCGACGACTACGAGCTGATGACCTCGGGCACCGGCATGGGCACCCCGCTCGACACGCTGCTGCCGTTGCTGGCGCAGGGCGTCCACATCGGGTTCCACCTGATCGTCGCGCGCAGCAGCGCGAACGCCCTGCGCGGCATGATGGACCCGGTCATGCGCCGGCTGTGGGAGCTCGGTTCGCCCGCGCTGCTCTTCTCCTACCCCAAGGAGGAGGGGAAGTTCCTCGGCGAGGCCGCTCCGCGCACCCTCCCGCAGGGCCGCGCCCAGCTGGTGACGCGACGCGGCGTCAAGTTGATCCAGACCGGTCTCGTGCCGGTCGACAAGTCGCAGGACGAGCCGGCCGGTGTCGGCGCGTTCGCGCGGAACGAGGGCATGTGACGACGACCTCCGAACTCTGTCGCATCACCGTGCACGGTCCCAGCGGCAAGGCCGACCTCTCCGTGCCGGTCTCGACGACGGTGGCGGTGCTGCTGCCGACGCTGGTGCGGCACGTGGTGCGCGACCACGACCGGGGTCACGAGGGTGAGCTGTACGGCTCGTGGGTGCTGCAACGGCTCGGCGGCGCCCCGTTCGACCCGGAGGGCACACCGGAGACGCTGGACTGGCTCGACGGCGAGCAGTTCCACCTCTCCCGCGCCGAGGACCCGTTGCCGGAGCTGGACTTCGACGACGTGGCCGAGGGCATGGCCACGGCGGTGAACCGGCAGGGCAACCGCTGGAACGAGGCGGTGAACCGGAAGCTGTTCCTCAGCCTGAGCGGGTTCGTGCTCCTCGCCATCGCCGTCTCGCTGTTCGAGAACGCGAGCGCGGTCGCGGCGACGATCACGGCCGGTGTCCTGGCGCTGGTGCTGTGCCTGGCCTCCGTGCTCGTCGCGCGCACCATCGAGGACGGCGTGCTCGCCGGGCTGATCGGGGTGGCGGGCTGCGGGTACGCCGGACTGGCCGGCCTGATCGGTGTCGCCGGCGTGGACGGGGCGCTCGCCCTGGACCCGCACGGGGTGCTGATCTGCGGCGTCGTGCTCATGGCGACGTCGGTGGTGTTGCTGGTGGTGCAACGGCTGCTCGCACCGAAGCTGCCGATCGTCCCGTTCGGGTGCGCGGCGGTCGCGGGCGTGGCGATGGTGCTGGCGGTGTGGCTGCACCTCGGGCTGGAGCTGACCCGCCTGCAGATCGCGGCGTCGTTGATGAGCGCCTTCTTCGCACTGCTGCTGTTCGCGCCGAAGCTCGCGACGAGGGTCGCCCGGTTGCGCGGCCCGCAGCTGCCCCGCAACGCCGACGAGATGAAGATCGACGTCGAGCCCATGCCCGCGGCGCAGGTGATCGAGCAGACCGGGACCGCCGACCGCTACCTGAGCGTGCTCGCGACGGGGGCGTCCGCGGTGCTCGCCGTCGGGTTCGTCTACCTGGTGGCGGACCCCGGCTGGCTCGACTACACGCTGAGCGGGCTCTTCGCGGCACTGGTGCTGCTGCGCTCCCGCGAGTTCCTGAACGTCGGCCAGCGCACGTCCCTCGCGCTGGCCGGCACCTGGGGCGCGGTGCTGCCCGCTCTGCACATGTTGTCCGGTATGAGCGACCTGGAGCGCCTCTTCGGCGTGCTGATGCTGTTCGCCGCCGCCCTGCTGCTCGTGCTGGCGGCGCTGCGCCCGTCCTACCGCCGGGTGCTGCCGATCTGGCCGCACCTGAGCGACGTCGTGGAGAACCTGCTCTGCCTCGCGCTGGTGCCGTTCGTCCTGCACGCACTGGGCCTCTTCGCCTGGGCCCGCGGACTGGCGGGGTGAGCGGTGCAGACCAAGAAGGACCACGTCCACGCCTACCAGACGCTCGTCGGCCGGATGAGCTCGGCGTTGCTGCTGGGGGACACCAACTACAGCGAGGCACCCGCGCGGCGCGCCCTCATGGGCCTGGTGTTCGGGGTGGTGCTGGCGCTGCTGATCGGTGTGGCGTTCTGGGTGTACGGCCTGATCAACCCCGGCGGCAACATGGCGTGGAAGAAGCCCAACGCCATCCTCGTGGAGAAGGAGAGCGGCGCGCGGTTCGTGTACGAGCGGGGACAGCTCGTGCCCGTGCTCAACCACGCGTCCGCGATGCTCCTCAAGGGTGCCGGTGCCAAGGTCGAGTCCATCTCGCGGGCGTCGCTCGCCGCTCTGGAACGCGGCCAGCCGGTCGGCATCCCCGACGCGCCCGACCCGGTGCCCCCGGCCTCCTCGCTGGTGGCCGGGCACTGGCTGCTGTGCCTGCCGCGCAGCGCCGGCGTCGAGGTGGAGGGCACCGGTCTGATGAGCATGACCGTCGACCCCGACGTGCCCTCGGCTCCCGTCGCCGGGACCGAGTACCTCTGGGTGGCGTCCACCGAGGGCCAGCAGTACGTGGTGTGGGGCAACCGGAAGCTGCGGCTCACCGACCCGCTCGTCCCCCTGGCGCTCGGGCTCGGCGGGGGCAAGCCGCCCGTCGCGCCGCCCGTGTGGCTCTCCGCGCTGCCGGACGGTCCCGAGGTGGGACCGGCGGTCATTCCCCAGCAGGGCAAGAAGAACGTGGACGTCGGGGGCGTCGCGCGGCCGGTCGGCACGGTGTTCCGGCACGTGGCCGGCAACGGCGTCGAGAACTTCTCCGTCCTGCGCGAGGACGGCCTGGCCCCGGTGTCGCGCACCGAGGCCGTGCTGCTGCAGGCCAAGAACGGCGGCGCCGCCGTCGAGATCGGGTCCGAGGCGCTGGCGAGCGCACCGCACTCGGACGACGACTCGCTCGTGAAGCGCGTTCCCGACCTGCTGGCCGCGAAGCCGGTTCCCGCAGGGGAGCGCGCGTTCTGCCTGCGCCAGCAACCCGACGGCGCGGAGGTCGTGAGCCAGGCCGTCACGGTCGACCGCGCGGACGCGGGGTTCGGCATGAACGAACGGGTCGGGGTGCGCGCGAAGCCCGGCACCGGGGTGCTCGCCGCGTCGGTGCCCGCCCCGAAGGGTGCCGGTGCGAAGCCCGACCGCTACCTCATCACCGATCGCGGCCTGAAGTACCGGCTGGCCGACGACGACAGCATCAGCGCACTCGGGTTCGGCGGTGTCGCACCGGTACCGGTCGCCGCCGGGGTGCTGGCGCAGATTCCCAGCGGTCCGGGCCTCAGCCGGGCCGCCGTGGGCGTGAGTGGGAAAGGACGTGGCTGAGTGAGCCTGCTGACCAGGAGGCCGGATCACCGCGGTGGTGACCGGGACATGACCAGTCACACGATCGGCAACGCCCTCGTGGTGCACCCGCGCGATGTCCTGCGCGACGAGGTCCGCGACATGGCGCTGAACCTCGCCGCCGACCCCGACCACGAGCTCGTCGTGGTCGACCTGCCACCGTCGAGCACGTTCACGACGTGGGAGTCCGCGGCGAAGCTGTTGCCCCGCAAGCGACGTGGCGTGCGGCTCGTCATCGGTGGCCGCACCAGGGAGACGACGGTGCTCGCGGGCCAGTGGTTCTCCGAGCGGCTCGGCCGCACCGTGATCGCACCCGACGGCACGGTGATGCCGGGCGTCGGCGGCTCGCTCTTCGTCGACGCGGGCTGGGGCACCGGATGGGTGCGGTTCCAGCCGGGCAAGCCCCCCAAGCGGGACGGCAAGCGCTTCCCCAGGCCCACCTGGGAGACCGTGTCCGCGCTCGCCGAGGTCATGCCGACCAGCGCGAGCGCGGTGAGCGAACCGTTGCCCGGCGGGGTGTGGCTGCGTCCGCGCGGGTCGGAGAGCCTGCTGATGCAGCACCGGCAGCGGCTGATCGAGACCATGCCGTGCCAGCCCGACGTCTGCACGATCGTGCTGGGCTGCCCCGGCGCCCCTCCGATCACGCTCTACGACATCACCCGGTTCTGGAGCTGGCTGCCCCAGGACCTGCGGGCCAAGCTGCGCGTGGTCAGGTTCGGCCCGATGACGCTGCCCGACAGCGGCCCGTACGGCCAGCACGTCGCCGACGCGCTGGGCGAGCAGATCACCTGCTACAACGGTCTGCCGGTCGGGTCGCGCACCGATCCCCGCATCGTGACCCTGCGCTCCGACGGCACGCCGGGCTGGCAGCCGTTCGCGCTGGAGGTGGCCTACTTCCCCGCCCAGCAGGGGCAGGCCGCACCGCTGCCGGCCCTGCTGAGCTACCGGGACCCGCTGTTCGGCATCGAGGAGGTCGAACCGGCCGTCTACCGGTACACCCAGGACGTGCTGCTGGAGGTCGTCCCCGCGGGGCTCTGGGTGCGCCTGGAGCAGGAGGTCGCCCACGCTCCGGCGGTCAGGACGGCCGAACCGGACGGCGAGCGGCACCTGGTGCTGTTCGAGGAGGGCGTCGACGCGGTGGCACCGGAGGTGCGGCGCGCGGCCCAGGACCTGCTGGGCAGGCTCGACTCGCAGACGCGCCGGGTGAGCGAGCTGGTGCCCGCACTGGCGGTCGCGCGGCAGCGCAACCAGGTCGGCGGCAAGGCGTGGGGCGTCGTGGAACAGCAGCCGGCCGAGCCGGTCGCCGCTCCGGTGCTGACCCCGGCCACCGAGGTCGCGCCGCTGCCGCTGCCGGTGGCCGAGCCCGCTGTCCCGTCGCTGCCGGCCCCCGCACCGCACCTGCCGCGCGAGTTCACCACGGCGCCGACCGACGCGCCGTTCGCCCTGGAGCCGTCGTTCGAGACGGCGACGGTCCGCCTGGAGAACGGGCAGCTGGTCGCGGACCCGCTGCCGGCGCAGTCGCCGCTGGTCTCCGAGTCGGCGCCAGCGCCGGCGTCTTCCGCGCCAGTGCTGGACTTCGGACCGGTCTCCGCGCCTCCGGCGAGCACGCCACCGCTGCTCCCGCCCTCGGCACCCGATCTGACCGTCGCCGAACCCGCTGCTGCTCCGCCACCGGAGCGTCCGGCCGAACCCGCGGTCACCGAACCCGCGGTCTCCGCGCCTGCCGCGACCCCGGCCGAGGAACCGCCTGCGGCAGAAGAACCGGCACCGCCGCAGGCCGCGGCACGCCCGGTGGTGACGGTCGTGCAACCGACCCCGGCGGCCGCCGCGGCGGCGCTCGTTCCGCAGCGCGGGCTGGAGGAGGAACGGGGCTGGCTGCGCCGCACGCTCAGCCAGGAGTACGCGGCCGTGGCCAACTCCGTGAACCGCGTGCTGTCGGAGCACCCGGGGTTCCAGGGCGCGATCGAGCGGTCGTCCGGCGCGGTGCTGACCGACGCCGTCGCGATCCGGCTGTACCTGTCGCCCAGCGGTGACGGCCTCGACCAGTCCCTGCGCTCGGGCGGGGTCGGCCCGCACGTGCCGTTCGCGCGCTGCGTCGTGTCGGGGCTGAGCAGGCTGCCGTCGCACCGGGGACCGGCGGTGTTCTCCACCTCCCTGACCGAGCAGGAGCTCGACTTCTACGGCGGTCGCAAGCTCGTCACGGAGTGGGGCTTCATCAACGCGTTGAGCGCGCCCTGTGCGCGCCAGTCCGAGCAGAACGACGTCGACGTGCTCGTCTGGTCGATGACGGCCCGGCGGACGAAGCTGCTGGAACCGGACGTCGACGCCGTCGCCGACCGCGTGCTCTTCGTGCCGGGG
Source organism: Lentzea sp. NPDC036949 (assembly GCF_055608075.1). Taxonomy (NCBI): domain Bacteria; kingdom Bacillati; phylum Actinomycetota; class Actinomycetes; order Pseudonocardiales; family Pseudonocardiaceae; genus Lentzea; species Lentzea sp. NPDC036949. The sequence continues at coordinate 31,962 of NZ_JBVJRA010000019.1, read as the reverse complement.
ACGAGTTTCAAGGTGCTGGAGCTGACCCCTCCCGCTGACGGTGCGCGCGGCCGGTTGCTGCTGCGCGAGCTCGCCGCCGGCGAGATCGACCCGACGGGCAAGGTCGACCGCAACCGCGAGGCGCTCGACGAGCTGGCGCTCAACTCGTTGCGGCGGTGCGTGCAGACCTGGGGGGCGGGCACGCAGGAGGCACGGGTCCCCGAGTCGTCGCTGGCGCGCTTCGTCCAGCGGCCGGGGCTCACCAGGACCACGACCCACGAGGAGAGCTGATGAACCGGCAACTTCTGGTGGTCGCCACCGACCGGCCGGGCGCCTACCCGACGATCGGCGCCGCGCTGCGGGAAGCCCGCGACGGCGCGACCATCAGCGTCCTGCCCGGCCGTTACGAGGAGAACCTCGTCATCGAGCGGATGGTCACCATCACCGCCGAGGACGGAGCCGGCACGGTGGAACTCGTCGCCCAGACCGGCAGCGTCGCGGTCGTGGCCGCCGCGGCGGCCCAGTTCTCCGGCCTGGTGCTCACGTGCACCGACTCCGGTGTGCCGGCCGTCGACATCCGGGCCGGCGAGGTCGCGCTGAACGACTGCCGGGTCTCGGCGTCCTCGTGGGCGGTGCTCGTGCAGGGGCGGGGGAGCCTGGTCCTGCGCGGGTGCGCCATCACCAGCACCGGTGGCGCGGGCATCGTCGTCACGTCGAGTGTCCTCAGCACGGTCGAGGACACCGAGGTGGTCGGCAACGCCTCGTCCGGCGTCGTGGTCACCGAGGACGGCAACCTCGTGCTGCGCCGGGTCGCCGTGCGCAAGGCCGGTGGCAACGGCATCTGCGCCAACGGCCGCGCACGGCTGGTCGTCGAGGACTGCGAGATCGTCGAGGCGGACAAGCCCGCGCTCGTCGTGGAGCAGGAGGCGAACGCGGACGTCCGGGGCGTCAAGATCAGCCAGAGCGCGAGCCTCGACCTCTACGTGCGCAGCACCGGCGACGTCACCGTCACCGACTCCGTGTTCACCGGCGCGGGCGTGCAGTCCGCGCACATCGCGGGCGGTGCCTCCCCCCGGTTGCGGGGCTGCCACTTCACCTCGGCCGGCCGCAACGCCGTCTACGTCACCGGCGGGGCCTCACCCCGGTTCGACGACTGCCGCGTCGGCGCCAGCCCGGTCGGGGTGGTCGTCGACACGGCGTCCAAGGCCGTGTTCGGCAAGCTCACCGTCGAGGGCAGCGACCGCGGCGCCGTGCTGGTCGACTCCGGGTCCGCGGTGGAGCTCAAGGGCTTCCGCACCACCCCGGCGAGCGGTCCCGCCGTCCTGGTGAAGGGCCAGTCCCGGCTGCTGCTCGCCGACGCCGTGATCGACGTCGGTGACGCGGCGGGCATCTCGCTGGCGGAGTCGGCGCAGGCCGAGGTGACGGACGTGCGCGTCACCGGGTCCGCGGAGCACCTGGTCACCGTGCTGAGCGGAGCACGGGGCGAGTTCGCCTCCACCCTGGTCCGCGGCGGCGGTGTCCACGCGAACGACGCCTCGCTGTCCATGAAGGACAGCGAGGTGGTCGCGGCGGCGGGAGACGGCCTCAGCGCCGGTGCGGGCAGCGTCCTGCAGGCGGTGCGGTGCCGGGTGAGGTCCGCCCGGCGGCACGGCGTGCACCTGCTCAGCGGCGCGCGGGGAGAGGTGCGCGGGTGCGAGATCACCGACAGCGCGGGCGACGGCGTCCTGCTGGACACCGAGGAGGCGGTGACCGTCGCGGACTGCACCGTCACCGGCAGCGGTGGCAGCCCGGTGCGCCGCGCGGTCGAGCACGAACGGCTGTCCGTCACGGGGATCATCACCGGTGAGCAGGCCTCCCAGCGGCCCGCGCAGCCCGCGGCTCCCGCGCCCAGGCCGGCCGCGCCGGAGCACCCCTCCGGCACCGCGTCCCCGGCGTCGTCCGCGCTCGGCGGTGCGATGGGCGCCGAGCTGGACGGCCCGCTGGCCGAGCTCGACTCGCTGATCGGCCTGGACGGCGTGAAGCACGAGGTGCTCGGTCTGATCAACCTCATCAAGATGTCCCAGCGGCGGCAGCAGATGGGCCTGCCGATGCCGCCCATGAGCCGCCACCTGGTCTTCGCCGGTCCTCCCGGCACGGGCAAGACGACGGTCGCACGGCTCTACGGCTCCGTCCTCGCGGAGCTCGGCATCCTCGCCAAGGGACACATGATCGAGGTCGCCAGGGCCGACCTGGTGGCCCAGTACATCGGTGCGACGGCCATCAAGACGGCCGAGGTCGTCACGAAGGCGATGGGCGGCGTCCTGTTCATCGACGAGGCCTACACCCTGTCGAGCGGGTCGGGCGGCAGCGGCCCCGACTTCGGTCAGGAGGCCATCGACACGCTGATGAAGATGATGGAGGACCACCGCGACGAGATCGTGGTGATCGTGGCGGGCTACTCCGAGCTGATGGAGCAGTTCCTCGCCTCCAACCCCGGTCTGGCGTCCCGCTTCTCCCGCACCATCGAGTTCCCCAACTACAGCGTCGACGAGCTCGTCACGATCACCACCAACCTGTGCCGCAAGCACTACTACGAGCTGACCGACGACGCGGTCGACGCGCTCACCGACTACTTCGAGCGCGTGCCGAAGAACGACACGTTCGGCAACGGCCGCGTGGCCCGCAAGCTGTTCGAGTCGATGGTGAACAACCAGGCGTCCCGGCTCGCGCTGGCCCCACCGGACAAGGACACCGAGCTGAACCGGCTCACCGGCCAGGACCTCGCCGCCGAGGTCACCGCGCTCGGCGAGGTGGCGCCCAGGACCGCGGGACCGGACTCGGCCACGAACCCCGTCGCCGCAGTGGAGGCGACGCTCGGCTGGCAACGCGTCGTCGCGATGTCCGGGCTCACCGGCGTCCGCGAAGCCCTGGGCCGCACCCTGGTGCAGCTGTGCGGGCTCAAGGCGCGCAACAAGGGCGTCGGCCGGCACGCGAACGTGGTGCTGTCGGGCAGCAAGGGCATGGGACGGCGCGCGGTGGCCGCGCACTACGCGCAGGCGCTGGCGGAGCTGCGGCTGGTCGACTCCGGTCACGTGACGCGGCTGTCGCTCGGCACGGACCTGTGCCCGCGCTGGCCCGGACAGGCGATGAGCCTGATGGCCACGGCCTTCGACGACGCGCGCGGCGGTGTCCTGCTGCTCGACGTGGACGACGAGTGGGCCGCCGACTCGGCGGAACGCCGCATCGAGGTGCTGGAAGCCTTGGTCGAGGTGACCCGGCGCAACCCGGCCGGACCCGTCGTCCTGCTCAGCGGTGAAGACCTCGCGCTGGCCCGCCTGCTGGAGTTCTCCTCCGAGCTGAGCGGGTGCTTCGCGCAGCGGTGGGACTTCGAGGACTACGACGTGGACCAGCTGGCGGCGCTGGTCGTGCGCCACCTGACCCGCCGCGGGCACGAGGTGCCCGAGGAGGTGACGACCGCACTGCGCGACCTCCTGCCGCACACCCGCGGCCGGACGGCCAGGGACGTGCACCGGCTCGCACAGCGGCTCGCCACCACGGCGGCCTCCCGCACCCTCACCGCCGCCGATCTCGAACTGCTCATGAGGAGCGGGACGCCGCGGGTCGCCGCGGAGGAGGGGCTGGCCTCCGTGGGCTGAGCAGCCAACGCGACCAGCGGTTCCAGCCCGGGCTGGAACCGCTGGTCACGTCAGGAGGAAGCTCAGGAGAGGTCGGTGCAGGGGGTGACCGGCGCCGAACCCGTTGTCCCCAGGGGTTCCCACCGCACCTCGGCGAACTTGGCCTCGAACGCGCCGGTGGTGTGCACGAGGAACGGCACGTCGACGGCGGCCGTGTCCAGGCCCTTGCCCGCGAAGCAGCTCAACGGGATGCGCATCGTCGTCTTCTGCCCGACCGGCAGCCGCTGCAACGGTTTCGTGACGTTGAGCTGCGCCGCGCACGGGTAGCCGCAGTGGGCGGCGAGCGACACCTCGGCGGTGGGCGCCTTCACGACGACCACGTCGAACGTCAGGGTGCCCGACTTCAGGTAGGACGTGGCGTCCAGCCGGCCCTGCGGGTTCTGCACGTAGAACTGCGCCGCGCCCTTGCCGGTCCACGTCACCTGCCGCCCGTCCTTCGAGCCGTTGACGTCGGCGGGGCGGACCGCGACCGCCTGCTGCGAGGCCTTGCCGTCCGCCGTCAGCGCGGTGCCCGCCCAGTTGGCCTCGGAGCCGACCATGCTGTGGAACGGCGCCACGTCCCGGCCGTCGTGCAGGAACCTGGGGCCGGAAGACGCCGGGGGAGCGCTGGTGCCGTTCGCCGCGGCCGGGGCCGGCGGTTCGCCGGAGTCCTCTCCCGAGGTCAGCACCACCGCCGCGGTGATGGCGCCGGCGGCCAGCACCGTCACGGCCGCTGCCGCGATCACCGCGGTGTTCCGCTTGCGCGCGGACCTGGTGGGCGGTGTAGTCGTGACGTTGCGACGCCGCACCGGGAGCTCGTCGACGGAGGCGACGGGCCGGATGCCGGGCATCGACGGGCCTGTGGGCAACGACGGGCCTGCGGGCGACGGGCCTGCGTACGGTGGCTGGCCTGCGGGCGATGACGCGCCCGCGGGCACCGACGGACCCGAGGGAGTCGGCAGGTTCGCGTGCACCGGCACGCCCACGGGAACCGGTCCGACCGCAGGAGCCTGCGGCCCCGCCGGGTGTCCGGGCACCGCGTGAGCAGGCACGGCGGACCGGTGAGCAGCGGCCGGCACGGCAGGGGAGCGCTGAAGCGCGTTGCGCGCCAGGGCAGCGGCGCCCAGGGCGACGGAGAGCTTGGGGTGCAGTCCGGCGCGGAGCGGTTTGCCGACGGCCTTGGACAGCGTGTCGGCCACCAGGGGGATCTGGGAGGACCCGCCGACGAGCAGCACGCTCGCGAGGTCGTCCGCGCGCAGACCGGCCGACGAGATCGTGCGGCGGAACGCGTCCGTCGTGAGCGCGAGCTGGGGTGCGATGGCACGTTCGAAGTCCGCGCGGGTCACGGTCACCTCGCGGGTGCCGTCGGGGAGGTCCAGCCGCAGCACGGTGTCCGTGGCCGCGGACAGCTCCTCCTTCGCGCTGCGGCACGCCTCCCGCACCGACAGCAGGACGCGGGCCTGCTCGGCGTCGGCCGCGTCGAGCCGGGTGATCTCGCCGTCCACGCGCTGGTCCACCAGCGCGAGGAGCGAGTCGTCGAAGTCGATGCCGCCCAGCCGTTCGACCCCCTCCGGGGTGCCGAGGATCTCCATGCCGTGCCGCCGCGCCTGCAGCACGGTGGCGTCGAAGGTGCCGCCGCCGAGGTCGTAGACACCGACGATCTCGCCCTCGCCGAGCCTGCGTTCCACCGAGTGGTGCATGGCAGCGGCTTCTGGTTCGGTGACGATGACGGCGTCCTGCACGCCCGCCAGCCGCGGCACCTCCGAGAAGTGCTCGCGGCGGTACGGCCCCCACACCGCGGGGCAGGTCAGCACGACCGACTCCGGTGGCCGTCCCCGCATCGCGGTCGCCAGCGAGACCGCGTCGCGCAGCTGCGCGGCCATCAGGAGCGCGGGGGACCGCACCACGTCGCAGATCTTCAACGGCGTCGGGTCGGCCAGCCGCCGCTTGTGGGAGTGGGAGGCCCGCAGCGGCTGCTTCCTCGACTCCCCGTCCGCGGCGTCACCGGTGATCAGCTCGCCGCCCTCGGTGGCGAACACGACGGAGGACACGACGACGTCGCGGCCGAGCGGGATGGCACGGGTGCCCGAGGCGTCCGACACCGCGGCGGCCGTGTAGGTCGTGCCGATGTCGACACCCAAACCGTAAGACATGCGAGTACTCCATGGTGTTTGCCGCACTGCGGTGACATCCCAGTCAACTGGAGATCGCGGCGACCGGCCGGAACTCGAACCGAACAGGCAGACATGTCTGCCTTCGACCGGCCCACGCGTCCCGGTGACCGCGGAGCCGGAGCGGTCTCAGCCGATGAGCGTCCGCGCTCGCACGGCAGCGGTGACGGACCTCGCCGGGCGCAGGCCGGGCGGAACCACCGCCATGAAGGCCGCCAGCACCGAGCTGGCGGACGGCAGCCGGCGGTCGTCGGCCTTCGGGCAGCGCACCCAGCTCCTGTCCTGGGCGGTCGCGGCGACGTGCACCACCGGCAGCTCGACCGTGCTGGGTGCCATGAGGTAGCGGACGCCACCGGGCATCTGGCACTGCCCGAGCACGGCACCGTCGGACTCCGCGAGCACCACCGCCGTCCTCCCGCGCCGGTCCAGCACAGTGGGAGGCATCTCGATCCCGCTGTGCTCCATGACCTTCCGCGCCCGCAGGAGAAGGGAAGCGGTGGTCTCGAACGCGACCAGCCCGCCGCCGAGCGACAACACGATCGACCTGCCGGCGACCGCCGTGTTCCAGAGCATGCGTTCGCGGTACCACCGCGCGCCGACCTGCGCCGGCTCCGGCTTGGTGAGCACCATCGGCCACCTCCTCGCTGAGCACCCGTGAGCGGGTGCGGTTCCGAGGTTAGGAGCCAGTTCCGCTCCGGTGTGGGAACAGGTGCTCAGGGGCAGCGCGGTTCTCCCTTGTGGTCCAACGGCGGGCGGATTTCCCCGACCTGGACCGGTGTCGATCCGCCCGCCTCGGCGAGGTCGCGGCACAGCGGCTCGACACCGGGACGATCCGGCGCGATCAGATCTGGTTCTCGTCCACCGCCCGGACGGTGCGCTCGTCCCTCGCCTGCTGGAGCTTGTCCGCCATGCTGGTCCAGGTGGCGTCCGCGATGAAGATCTGGTCGTGCGCGGTGGACTGGTTGCGGCCGACGACGGTGCCCACCCCCAGGTAGTCGACGACCTTGCCCTTGTGCACGCCGAGGAAGCCGTCGTCACCGGCGAACGACGACACGACCTCGTTGAACGCCGCGGAGACCTCCCGGTACCGCGCGGGCGCCGAATCCGCCAGGCCCGTCACGTAGCCGCGCACGTCGAGCTCGCGCACCAGGTCGAAGAAGACCCGGTGCTTCGCGGGAAGCTGGTTGTCCCGCAGGTGGTGCGCGAACTTGCCCAGCTCGGTGTCGTAGCGGGAGCGGCCGATCAGCGCGTCGAAGAAGTGCAGGACCGGCGTCGCGGAGCCGCTCGGGCCGGTCGGGTAGCCGGGAGCGGGCACGTCCCACATGGCGAAGGTCTTGGCCAGTTCGACCGGGTCGCAGTGGGTCGCGGAACCCTTGTGCGGACTGACGCGGCGGAAGGCCTTCATGGCGCCGCGCGCACAGTCGGCGATGCCGGACAACAGGGCGCTGATCTCGCCGTGCGCATCAGGACCACCTTCGGCGAGCAGTTCGGCGAGCCGGCAGGTCAGCGGCACCACCGGTGCGATCACCGAGTTGACCTCCACGAACGCCGAGATGAACACCCGCTCGGCCGCGTTGCCGAAAGCCGGCACCTTCGGGCGGATCAGCTCGATCCTGGCGTCCTCGATGCGGTAGGTGCCGTCGTCGGCGATGCGGTCGGCGTCGATGAAGGTGAAGTTGTTGAAGAAGCTGTCCTCGGTGCTGAGAATGACCTCGGCGCGGCCGAGTCGGTGGTTCACCTGCCGCCACGGGCGTTCGACCACGGCGGGGAGGTCCGAGGAGATCTGCTCGCCGCGTGCGAGGTACATCGGGCCGATCCCGAACCGCCAGTACGACTGGACGATCGTCCCGAGCACCGTCGCGGCCCGTTTGAGCTGGGAGTCGGGCAGGTCGTCCACTCCCGCCGGGATCATCGGGAGGTCGGCGATGATCCGCTGCGCGTGCGGAGAGGTGGTGAGCGTGGGCAGCTGACCCGCGAGCTGTTCCCACGCCTCGTGGGCTCCGGTCAGCGGCCGGTTGGCTGCCGTGCGCGGCATGAACCCGTTGGAGAACGTCAGATCACCGTCGAGGTGCAGCACCTCGGGATCGGAACACGACAGGACGTGGTCCGTGAGCGCGTTCTTCGTGCGCGCATCGGTGCTGCTCAGCGTTGACGAGGTCATGTTCCTCACTGATCCATTCGTTCGCAAGGCACATCATCTTGGTCGCATGACAGGAGGTGGTCTGGTGGACGTTCGCGGCGCGCAGTTCGCCGAGCGCCTCGGAGCCGATGCGCAGCAGGTCGTCCAGGAGCGCCCGGCAGCGCTGCTGCATCTGCCAGGACAACTCGGTCGCGGCGGGTGCGTCCGCTGCGACGACCACTGCCTCCACCCGGCCGGGCACGGCCTCGAAGACCCGCCGCAGCCGTTGCGACGCCGCCGGTTCCACCGGCACGCCCACCGTCTCCGCCAGCGTGTTCAGGAGTGACACGAGGTGGTCTCCGACGAAGTGGCTGTAGAGCTGCCCGACGTAGAAGACGTCGGAGATCGGGTCCCGCGCCGGGTCCGCCTGCACGTCGAACGAGTTGAGCAGAAGCCGCACGTAGTCGACGAACCTGGCGAAGTCCTTCGCGGCAGGCGGGATCGTCAGGGGAGCGACCTCGGCGATCACCTGCTGGTCCAGCTTGCGGGTCACCGCGGCGCGAGCGTGAGCGGTGACGTGGTGGAAGTCCGCGGAAACGTCCCGGCCGAGGTTCGCGAGGAGGACGGACGCCCCGCCGGGGTGGTGTTCCAGGAAGCCCGAGAGATCCAGTACCCGGCCGTCCAGAACCACGAGGGGAACCGAGGTGCCCGCCTGCGCTCGCACGCTCTCTTCCGGAATGCGTCTCACGATGTCTCCCGATCCTTCGAGATATCCGCCCGGCGCAGGTCCCGGGTGGTGGGGGCTGCCGGCGCTTTGTCCTTGAGCTGGACGGACTGCTCGCCCCACACCCGTTGTGCGTTCGTCGAGCTCGCCGGTCGGTGCCGATGTGACTGCTCACCGGTGCTGCCCAGAGGGATGCTATGGCGCCGGGCTGCCCTGGAGAACGTCCCGTCCCGACGGGCGGAACGAGTTGATCGCCTGACCGGAAGTGCACGGCGGCGCTGTTCCGTGTGCGTTCGGGCAGTACGGAACCAGGACCGGGTGTGACCGGGTTACAGTGGTCGGCGGCTGATCCAGCCGTTCGTACGCCGCGCCGAGGTGTACCCGTCCCGGGTTCGTGCCACCAGGCCGGGCCCGGGATGCATCTTTGTCCACTGAGGACTTCAGTCGGTCGCCTCCTCCAGGCAGGATCGCAAGTTCGTTCGGGCAACGAGCTTGAGCCGCCGCTCGGGGCGCGGAAGCCTGGTTCGGTTGTCCTGTGCGAACACCGCCGATGGCGGCGGTCACCACCGCGATCGGAGAACGGACGTCTGAGCCCGGTGGGGAGAACGGGCACGGCCCTCTGGTGAGGCCACCGGGACCGTGGAGGCGGACTCCGCGCGGATCGACGCCTCGGCACGCGAACGCCTCGCGCGTCTCCCGGAAGCACCTCGACGAGTTCTCCGCTCCGTGAGGTGGACTGACGTGGCGGAGTCGCTCGAAGAAGTGCTGCGCCGGCTCTGTTCTGCACTGCGGAGTGCCGGTGAGGGCCGCGCCGCGCAGGACGTGGGAGAGCTGCAGTTCGCCGTCGCCGCGGCCGCCGAGATGATGGCCGCCTTCGGGCGGGATGACCACGAAGCGGTGGCGTTCCACCTCGACCTGCTCGCCCGTCAGGTGGAAGGCACGCGAAACCCGGGCTTCCGCATCGGTGAGAAGCGAACGGCCAATCGTCCACAACGGACAACGAGTGTCAGCGGCCGATCGTCATCGTCGGGCTGGCGGTGCCGTCCAGCACCGCGCTGAGCCCCGCTGACACCTCGGTCAACCAGGACACCGTCGGCTCGCAGGCGTTGCCGCACACCTCTCCCCGTTCGTCCGCCACCGCGGTGATGATGACGAGGACGAGCCGGATGCAGCCCAGCCAGGCTTCCGCTTCCGCGCGGGAAGCGAGGTGGACGACGCCGGTCGTGGACGACAGCGCGCACCCCATGAGGCGAGCGCGGGACGAGACGTCGCGCAGGCACGCGGCCGCTGAGAGGGAGTGGACCCAGTCGGGTTCCTGCCCTCCGATCTCGGCCAGGAGGATCGCGGTGGCCCTCACGTCGCTGTGCAGCGAGGGGTGCGGCCAGGCCCACCCGTCCGGTGTCGTGTCGAACAGGGCGAGGTGGTGGTCCAGCAACGAGACGAGCCCGTCGGCGTAGCTGCGCAGCACCTCGATCTCGTACCTGCTCAGCACTCCGACGTAGATGGAGTCGCCGCAACGGTCCCAGCTGATCATCGGGACTCCTCCGGGTCGTCGGGTGTTCACCAGGTCGAGTGAGGATGCTCGTCCGACGGCCGGAGGTTCTCGACTTCACCTGGGCTTTCGAGTCCGTTTGGGCATGAACTGTGCGCGAACACCCCTCCCCGGGCCGTGCGGGGGCCACGGTCGCGGACCGGGTGTGATCAGGTGCCGTTTCGGGCGGAACGACCTCGTCGGGGCGTGTCACCGTGGGAGGGGCCCGCCCGAGGAGCTCGGAAGGCCGTCCGGACAACGGAGTTCGATGACCGCGACCTGCTGCGCGGCGAAGGTGGGGATGATGTTCTGGCCGCCTCTCCAGGGCGACCGCGGGGGTTCCGCGTTGGTCGTGAGCGTCGACGCGCACGTCACGTCGTTGGTGGCGGACTCGCTGGACGCGGTGGACGTGCGGGTGGTGCACCCGGCGCCCGGCTTCGAGTCGCTGCGCCGCCTGGTCCTCGACGAACCGCCGGGAAGGCTCGCCCTGGTCGACCTGGCGGCCACCGGGCGGCGGGGTGCACACCTGATCAGGGCGCTGCGCACGCTGGGGTGGAGCAGCGTGCTGGCGGTGGTGCCGCAGCACGACGAACAGGCGCACGCGGCGGTTCTCGACGCGGGCGTGGACGGTGTGCTGGTCCGGCCGGACACCCACCCTGCGCGGGGTGGCTGGGCCGGCCGGGTCCTGTCGGGGGACCTGTGCCCCGGCGACCTGACGGCGCGCGAGGTCGAGGTCATCCGGCTGGTGGCGGCGGGCTGCACCAACAGCGGGGCCGCGAGGCAGCTCGGACTGTCCCCCATGACGGTCAAGTCCCACCTGGAACGCATCGGGAGGAAGCTCGGCACGGGCGACCGGGCGGCGATGGTCCTGCAGGCCCTGCGCCGGGGGCTCATCTGGTGACGTGACGACACCGGGAACGGCCCGCTGTCACCTGCTGTCGAGCCACGCCTGCGTCTGCAGCGAGCGGAGGGCGTCGTGCCACGGGTGGTTCGGGTTGTTCTCCACCAGCTCCAGCTTCTCCCGCATCTTGCCGAGCACCGCCGGTTCCTCGTCGTCGTCGAAGAAGTCACCCTGCAGCAACCGGACGAGGTCGAGCCGGTGCTCCGGATCGCGGATGTACGAGCTGAACAGCACGTTGAGCCGGTAGTAGAGGACGATGAAGTTGCGCCACCACTGGGTCGCGTTGCGGCTCTTGCGCTCGAACTCCGCGAACGCGGCCTTGGAGAACCCGGTCGGAGCGGCGGCGATGATGCTGCTCGCCGCGAGCCGTGCGCTGCTGAGCGCGATGCCCACGCCGCTGGAGAAGATCGGGTCGACGAACCGGGCCGCGTCACCGACCAGCACCCACCCGTCGCCGCACAGCTCGCGCATCGAGTAGCTGTAGTCGCCCTCCGCCTTGAACGGGCGCAGCCGCCGTGCCGAGCGGAGTGCCTGCGCCAGCGGCGGGCGCGTGCCCACCCACTCGTCGAAGAACTTCTCCAGGTCGGCGCTCGCGCCGCGCAGGCGCGACTTCTCGGTGACGACGCCGACGCTGGTGACGGTGTCGGAGATGGGGATCTGCCACATCCACGAACCGGCGAACGGCAGGAAGTGGATGATCGTGTAGTCACCGATGCCGGTGGTGCCGCTCGCGGCCTCCCGGTCGAGGCCCTCGAACCAGCTGTGCACGGCGTACTGGTTGAACGCCGGGTCGGGCACCTTGAGCTTCAGCTGGCGGCCGAGCAACGTGCCGCGTCCGCTCGCGTCGACCACCATCGGCGCGCGCACCTCCGACGTGACCCCGTTGTGCCGGTACACCACCCGCTTGGTCTCGCCGTCGAGGTCCACCCGCAGCACCCTGGCCTGCTGGCGCACGACCGCGCCCAGCTCGGCGGCGTGCTCCAGCAGGATCGTGTCGAACCTGGCCCGGTCGACGTGGTAGGTGTAGTCGAACGCCACACCCGTCTGCTCGCGTTCCGCGAACCGGAACTCGACCTGCGGGATGCTGAAGCGGGCCCGCCGGCGCCGTTGCACGCCGTCCGGCAGCGGGAGGTCGTCCGCGGAGGCCGTCCAGGCGGCGCCGTACTTGCGGGCGAAACCGGCCTTGTCGATCTTGTCCAGCACGCCGATCTCGTCCAGTGCCACCGTGGACCTCGGCACCAGGGACTCACCCACGTGCTCGCGCGGGAACGAGTCGCCTTCCAGCACGATGCAGCGCATGCCCGCCATCGCCAGGTAGGACGCGGTGGTGGAGCCCGCGGGACCGCCACCGATGATGCACACGTCGTAGACATCCGTTGTCACGGTTGGAGCCTCTCTGAACGGTTGTCCTGCTCGCTCAACGCACGGCGGTCCACCTTGCCGTTGGTCGTCCTGGGCAACCGGCCGGCAGTGCGCACGAGGTCGGGAACGAGGTGGGGAGCGAGCCGCGCCGCCAGGAAGCGCTTGACCTCGCCTGCGCGCAGTGGCTGCCCGGAGCGGGTGCTGACCCACGCGACCAGTCGTGCCAGGTGCCCGGAGCCGGTGACGGTCACCGCTGCCTCGAGGACGTCCGGGTGGGTGTGCAGCACCGCCTCGACCTCACCCGGTTCCACCCGGTAGCCGCGGACCTTCACCATGCCGTCGCGCCGCCCGAGGTACAGGAACCCGCCTTCTGGCAGCCTGCGCACGACGTCACCGGTGGCGTACGGGCCCTTCAACGGCTCATGGCCGAGGTAGCCGGTCATCAGCGTGGGACCGGAGACCACGAGCTCGCCCTCCTCCCCTGGCGCCGCGATGGTGCCGTCCTCGCGCACGGCCCAGATCTCGTCGCCCGCCGCGGCCGTGCCGATCGGGACCGGTTCCGACCGGTCGGCCGGGATGTCCCCGACGCGGTGGCTGGCGCAGACGTTCGTCTCGGTGGGGCCGTAGAAGTTGTGGAGGGCCGCCGACGGCAGGCGTTCGCGCAGGACCCTGAGGTGGGCGACGGGGAACACCTCTCCCGCGAACACCACGGCGCGCAGCGGCAGCCGGGGCACGTCGAGCAGGTGGCCGAACTCCATCATCATCGTCAGCGCGGACGGCACCGAGTACCAGACGGTGATGGCGTGGTCCACGACGAACCGCACGAGGTCCCGCGGGAGCGACAGCTCGGGGACGAGGTGGACCGACGCGCCCGACCGGAACGCCGCGTAGAGGTCGAACACGGAGAGGTCGAACTGCAGCGGCGCGTGGTTGGACAGGCGGTCCGACGGGGTCACCTCCAGCTCGGCGGCCGCCCAGGTGACGAACGCGGAGGCCGCGGAGTGGCTGACGCACACCCCTTTGGGCGTGCCGGTCGAGCCGGACGTGTAGAGCACGTACGCGAGGTCCGCGTCGGGCGAACGCTCCACCGCCGGCCGCGCGGCGGGTCTGGCCGCCCACCCGCTGAGGTCGTCCTCGGCGACCAGCGCGGGCAGGGATGGCAGCGCGGAGATCCGGCTTCCGGTCGTCACCACGGCGGCGGGCCCGCAGTCGGCGATCAGCGCGGCCACCCGTGCCGGGGGAGCGCTCGGGTCCACCGGGACGTAGGCTGCGCCCAGCCGCAGGACGGCCTGGGTGACCGCGACGGCGAACACCGACTTCGGCACCCACAGCACCACCCTGTCACCCGCCGCCACACCGAGCGATGCCAGCTCGCGTGCGAGCACGTCGGCTCGCACGTCCAGCTCGCGGTAGGTCAGGTCGCCGTCCGGCCCGCACACCGCCAACGCCTCCGGTGTGGCCTTCGCGAAGCCGGAGACGTGCTGTTCGAGCCTCATGACCGCAGCTGCGCCGCGATGATGTCGCGGTGGATCTCGGAGGTGCCGGAGAACATGACCGCGGGAACGGCGTCGGCTATCGCCTGGTCGACTCCTGACCCGGCCATGACGCCCATCGCGCCGTGCAGGTGCACCGCGTCGAGTGCGTTGAGCTTCGCGGCCTCGCTCACCGCCAGCTTCGCGAGGGAGACGTCGAGCGGGGTGGCCTGTCCCCGGTCCCGGCGCCAGCACGCGCGGTACAGCAGCAACCGCGCGCCCTCCAGCCGGAGCTTCATGTCCGCGAGCCGGTGCGCGACGGCCTGGTGCCGCGCGAGCGGACGGCGGAACTGGCGGCGCTCACCGGTGTGCGCGACGGTCGCGGCGAGCTGCCGGTCCATCGCGCCCACGTAGGCGGCGAACAGGCACGTGCGTTCCCAGTCCATCGAACCGGTGAAGATCGCCCGCCCGTCGCCCTCCTCGCCCAGCCGGTTCTCCACCGGCACCACGACGTCGTCGAAGTAGACCGGTGCGAGCGGGGACGAGGCCAGCCCGGTCTTCGGGAGGGGAGCCCCGACCGTGACGCCGGGGGTGTCGCGGGGAACCACGAACGCGCTGATGCCGAGGTAGCCGCTGCTCGGGTCGGTGCTCGCGTACACGACGAACACGTCCGCGAGAGGTGCGTTCGTCACGTAGTTCTTCGTGCCGTTGAGCCGGTAGCGGTCGCCGTCGCGGACAGCGGTCGACCGCATCGCGTACACGTCCGAACCCGCCTCGGACTCGGTGATCGCGTTCGCCGCGACCCACTCGCCCGAGACGAGCCGCGGCAGCACCTCGTCGCACAGCGCCTGCGTTCCGTGCTCGGCGATCGGCATCCCGCACGCGAACGTGTGCGCACACGCCGAGAACACGAACCCCAGGTCGGCATGACCCCTGGCGAAGGCCTCGACGGCGGTGCAGGTGCTCACGGAGTCCAGCCCGAGACCTCCCCACCGTTCGGGAACGCTCAGGCCCAGCAGGCCGAACTCCGCGCAGCGCCGCCACTTCCGCCTGCTGAACCACGGGTCGCCGGAACGGTCGTGCTCGTCGGGTGCGTTGAGCGCCAGGCCGAGCTCGTGGCTGCGCCGGGCGAGCAACGACTGGTCCGGGTCCGGTGCGAAGTCCATGGGCTCCTCGGCCAGGTGAACGGGTGCCGGCAGGTCAGGCGGGCAGCCTGTCCGCCACGATCAGGACGTACTGCAGGACGTTCGACCGGTAGCCGTCGAGGAACGCCTTCTCGACGCCGGTGCTGTGCTCGGACCGGGTGCGCAGCTCCCAGTAGGGGATCGTGTCGGCGTTGAGGACGCTGACGCGGCTGGGCGAGAAACCGGCCGCGGACAGCGCGGCCAGGTACTCGCTGCGCTTGTGCATGCGGGTGCCGTAGTGCGCGTCCACCGCCTCGCAGGCCTCGCTCGTCGGTGCGAGCGTGTCGTTGACGCAGTAGGTGACGCACGCGTACCGCCCGCCGGGCTTGAGCACCCGCGCGAACTCGCTGAACGCGTCGGCCAGCTCGACGTACATCGTCGTCTCGTTGGTGAGGATGCGGTCGAAGTGGCCGTCCGGGAACGCCGTGCGCGTCATGTTCTGCAGGTGGAAGCTCACCTCGTCGGTGCAGCCGTGCCTGGCCGCGAGCTTCGTCGCGAAGTCCACCTGGTACTGCGAGAGCGTGATGCCGTCCGCCCGGCAGCCGAACCTGAGGTGTGCGCTGAACGAACCCCCGCCCCGGCCCGACCCCGCGTCGAGCAACCGCTCGTCCGCGGTCATGGGACCCAGGGCGTCGAGCACGACGTCCATCTGCGCGCACTCCAGGCGGTGCAGCTCGCGGATGATCGCGGCCTCCCGGTCGGGCGCGGTCAGCACGGCGGGGTCGTACTCGCCGAGGCCGTAGTGGTGGTGGACCAGCCCGTCCTCCTCGCCGAGGAGGAGGTTGATGGGGTCGTTCTGCTTCTCGTTCCAGTAACCGGCCACCCACTTCTCGTAGTCGCTGACGATGGCCGCCGGCTCCTCGTCGGGAGCCTGTGCGTGATCGGCGGGCGCGTGGGTGCGGATGAGTTCTCCCATGGCGTGAATGGTCTTCCAGTCCGAGTGCGGCCAACGGCTGAGTGACACGGCGAAGGTCTGCTCAACGTGGACGAGCAGCTCCTCCACGTTGAGCGAGTCGATCAGGCGGTGCTCCAGCAGCGGCGTGTGCTCGTCGAACTCGACGTGCTCGCCTTCGAGGAGGACCTCCGCCACGAAGTCCTTGATCGCGCGTTCCACATCGTCCACTGCGGACCCCCGGGGTTCGGTGCTGATGGGACACATGGTCATCCTCGTCCGGTGGGTCGGCGGGACCGGTTGACCGGAAGGGCAGCCAACTCTGCCCTGGACGACGACCGCGGTGGCGGTGAAGATCTGCGGGTGGGTGTGGAAGAGGATCGCGACGTGTGGCGGGAGCTCCGCCGGACCTGTCCGGTGCGCGAGGAGACCAGCCAGGGCGGGGTGCCGTTCCGGTCGTTCTACCGCCATGCGGACTGCCAGACGATCCTGCGTGATCCCGTTCTGTTCAGCTCCACCTCGGGCACCCTGCTCACCTCGGTGGGCACACCCGACCCGCTCGGTGGGCACACGTTGGCGACGACCGACCCGCCGCGGCACGCCGCCCTGCGCAGACCGTCCACACGCGCGCTGGGTCCGGTGGCCGTGCGGGCGCACGCCGACGGCATCGACCGCGGTGTGCGGGAACTGCTGCAACCGGTGCTCGCCGGAGGTGTCCACGACCTGGCCGTCGTCCTGCGCCGGCTGCCGATGGTCGCCGCCGGGCCGATGCTCGGCCTGCCGGAGAAGTCGTGGGAGATGGCGGTGTCCGCCTCGACCGCGACCATCGCGCCGCACGACCCGCTGCACGCCGACGGCGACGGGACCGAGACGGTGCTGCGGGCGAGCACCCGGTTGTTCGGTGCCATCAGGGAAGCGCTGACCACGTCGCTGACGATGCCGCACACGTTGCCGGGGACGTTGTCGGAGGTCTCGGTCGAAGGGTCCGCCCTCACCCGCCGCCAGGTCATGGCGAACGTCCACAGCGCACTGATCGGGGGCACCACCGCCACGCTGAGCACGGCGCTGCACCTCCTGCTGCACCTCGCGCGGACACCGGAGCTGTGGCGGGAGGTGGTCGAGGACCGCTCGCTGGTGCCGGGACTGGTGGACGAGGCAGCGCGCTGGAGCACCCCGGCACGTCAGCTGGTCCGCCGGGTCACCGCTGACGCGGAGCTGGCCGGTGCGCACCTGCGCGCGGGGGACTGGGTCGTCGCCTGGCTCGCGTCGGCGAACCAGGACGAGACCGTGTTCGCCGACCCGGACCGGTTCGACCCCCGGCGCGCACCGAACCCGCACCTGGCGTTCGGGCTCGGTCCGCACTTCTGCGTCGGCGCGGCGGCCGGTCGCACGCTGCTCGCCGCACTGGTGGGCGAACTGGCCGACAGCGGTGTCCGGTTCGAGCTCGCCGGTCCGCCCCGCCACCTCGTGTCCACTGTGGTCAACGGGATCACGGGCCTGCCGATGAGGTTCAGCCGATGAGCACGACGTGCGCCGACCTCGCCGACGCCGCCGTGCGCGGGCTGTGCCGGGCCAGCGGTCTCACCGACCTCGCCGACCGGACAGCAGCCGACGTGCGGCTCATGGGCGAGTCGTGGGGACACCGCTCACCCGGCACGCCGCCCGCCTGGTCGACGCTCACCGCGGACAGCACACCGCTGGAGCTCTCCGTCGTGCTCGGCGACCGGCCGCTCGGGCTGCGCGCCTCGGTCGAGGCGCAGGCCGAACCCGGAAGCCCGCTGTCCTACTGGGAGAGCGCCCTCCGGCTCAGCGAGCGCCTGTCCTCCGTCCACGGCCTCGACCTGCGCAGGCTGCGGCAGATCGAGCACCTGGTGGCGCCACGGCCGGCCGACCGTCCGCCGATGGCGGCCTTCCACACCCTGGGGTGGGTGCGGGGCAGGCCACCGGAGGGCAAGATCCACCTGTGGCTGGCCGGTGGCGGCCGGTCGGCCACGGCCGAGCGCACCGACGCGGTGCTCACCGCCCTGGGGTTCCCCGGTCAGTGGAAGGTCGTCGCGGACGTGATGGACGACGACGACACCGTGTCCTACCTGTGCCTCGACCTCGCCGCGGGACCGTCGGCGAGGACGAAGCTCTACGTGCAGCACCGCGGGTCCCTCACACCGGACCGGCTCGCCCGCTGGGACCGGCTCGGGCCGTCGGCCGAGCTGGACGACGGCCCCACGATGGCCCGGATCGCGGCCAGGGCCTGGGAACGGTCGGCCTGGCGGCAGGACGTGCCGTCGCGCACCCGCCTCGAATGGCGCTCCAACCACCGCCGTTTCTGGTCGTACGGGACGTACGTCTCGTTCCTGCCGGGGCGCGCCCGCCCGATCGAGTCCGTCATGCACCAGTTCGGGCTCACCCCGCGCAGCCGCTCGGACGCCGAGGCGCAGTGGATGGTCCGGGAGGTGCTCGACGCCTACGACGTGTCACCGGAAAGCCGTGCGGCCTACGAGCGGTGCGCCCAGTTCTTCCTGGGCGGTGACGCGAGCGGCGAGATGTACGCGCACTCCTTCCTCAGCGCACAGCGTTCCGCCGACGGTCCGGCGCGCGTCGCGGTGTACTTCAACCCCCGCATGTTCTTCCGGCGCCACGGTCTGTCCAACGGCGACCTCGCGCTGGCAGAACGGTTCCACGGGGGCGGCGGAGCCGGCCGTGGCGATCGCTGAACGAACGGGCACGCTCCGGGTCGACGGCGCGGACATCAGCTTCACCGTCCGCGGTGGTGGTCCGCCGGTCCTGGTGCTGCCCAGTGGCGGCAGTGACGCGCACAGCGCCGCCCCGCTGGCGGTCCGGCTCGCCGCAACGCACTCCGTGCTGACGTACGACCGGCGCGGGCAGAGCCGCACCTCGGTCGCCGACCCGCTGCGCCCGGTGCCGATCGAGCAGCACGCCGAGGACGTGGCGGCGCTGGCCGCGCACGTCCACGGGGACACCCCGGTCGCGGTGTTCGGGTGCAGCACCGGCGCGGTCATCGGTCTGGAGCTGGCGCGGCAGCGACCGGAGCGGGTGAGCGTGCTCGTCGCCCACGAACCCCCGCTGCGGTGTCTCGCCAACGCGGCGGAACGCGTCGAGTTCGACGCGCTGCACGACGAGGTTCGGCGGGTCCACGGGAAGTCGGGCTGGCGCAGGGCGGCGAGGCTGCTGCACGTCGGCTTCGGCGCGGAGGCGCGCGACCCGCTCGACCGGGAGCCGGACGTCGGCTGGGAACCGCCCAGCAGGCGGACGATCGCCAACATCGACTCGTTCCTCGCCGTCGAGGCGGGCATGACGTGGGCCTACCGGATCGGCGAGGAGGGCTGGGCCGCCCTGCGGTCCGGCACGGCGAGGGTGCGGCCGGCGGTCGGAACGGTGAGCTCGGCGTTCCTGCGCCGCACCACGGTCAGACTGGCCGACGTGCTCGGGGAGGACCTCGCCGTCCTGCCCGGCGGCCACGAGGGGTTCCTGACCCATCCCGCAGGGGTCGCCTCGGCGGTGCGCGCGCTGGTGACCGCGCCGGACGACCGCGTCAGCACGCCACTCCCACGGTGATGACCCCGCACGACGGGTCACGGCTGATCTCCGGCAGGGGCATGCGCAGGCCGGGATCGCGCACTCCGTACAGCCCACCGGGGTAGCGGTTGCGGATGAACGGCAGTCCCGCGCCGTCGGCGCCGAGGTGTGCGGCGTAAGTGCGGACGGCCATGGCGACGCCGGGGTGGTGCAGCGTCCGCAGTGGACGGTCGGACGTCAGGTCCGGGAGGACCGTGCGGAACTCGGCCGCCATCATCCGGCACACCGCCGGGTTGCGCGTGACCGTGGCGACGGCGCTCGCCCCGGTGGTGTCCACGAACTCGCGGAAGCACCGCGTTCCCAGCCCTCCCCGCTGGTGAGCGGGTGCGATCGCCCGGCCCTCGACGACCCACAGCCCCTGCTCCCGTCCGGGGACGTCCAGCCGGTCGAACAAGCCGAAGCCCACGATCTCGCCGTCGACCCGCAGGATCTGCGCGAGCGCCGCCTTGGCGAACCGGTCGGCGACCTGGTGCCTCATCACGATTTCGGGCTGGGCGAAAGCGCCGGCGCCGATGCCCGCCAGCACCTCGGCGTGGCGGCGGAAGAACGCCGCGGGATCGTCCGGCCACTCGATCCGGAGGTCTTCCACCGAGCTGGTCATGAGGGCTTCCAACCGGTGCGGGCGTGCCAGAGCCGAACCGGCTCTGCCACGCCCGCGGACAGGGCGGTCAGGGGGAACTACCGGGGCTGGACCCAGAGACCGACCTGCCTGGAGTTGGTGTAGCCCTGGTACCTGCACGTGTCGTACCAACGGCCCTGGGCGACACCCTGCTTGCAGGCCTTGACCGCCGCGTTGTGGCTGGGGTAGACGCCCGCGAACGACGCGGCGTGCGCGGCCGGGGCGACCACCACGAGCGACGCGCACGTGAGTGCGGCGCCGGCGATCAGCTTCTTCAGCATGCTGTTCCTCTCGAAAAGTCCATGAGCGTGCCCGGGTGGGGCGATGTGTCGCACAGCCTGGCGAACAGACGTGGTGGTGCCAAGGGAAAGCCGACGACAAGGGCATTGGGCGCACACTTGATTTCCTTTACGCCCACGGGTAATGGCGCGCACCCGTCCTCGTCCCGGACGGTGGAACGCGCACTTCCGCCGTTGCCGCACAGCAGGTTTCGATGGCTCCACCGGCGACGACGGGAGGGCGCGACCAGCCGGCACACCAGGCGTTCCGCCGGTCGGGACATCTCCGTCATCGGGCCAAGAAGGCGATTGACCATGTGCGCACAAAGCATTTCCCCTCTGTCCGGGTGTCGGTGCGTCGGTGTTCCGCTCACCGCGAACCCGCCCGACGGACTCCGGACCGCCTGATGACGACCGCGTGGGAGCGACCGCTCGGGCTCGACGTCCTGTGCCTGCCGATGCCCGGCGATCCGCTGGCCGAGCCGGACCCCGTCTTCGAAGCCGGTCCGGTGGCGCCGAAGTTGTCCGCGCCCGTCGCGAGGGTGGCGGCCGACGACGCGGATCGGGCGTTCTACCGCTGGATGATCGGCCACCACGTGACGTTCGGCGTGTGGCGCATGCTCGCGGACCTGCTCGCCGACGCGGGACGAACCGGCGGCCTGTCCGAGGCCGGCACGGCACGGGCGGCGTGGTGGTACGACTGCTACAGCGCGCTGCTGCTCTACGCGGGCAGCTGCACCCCGGAGGTCTACGCCCGGTCCATCCGCCCGCGGATGGCCGCGAAGCACCCGGCCTTCAGCGGCCTGTGGGCCCGCGACCACGAGCGGGTGGCCAGCCTGCTCGGCACGCTGAGCGTGCCCCGCGACGGCGTGCTCAAGCGAGCGCTCAAGCGCAACCGCCTCGTGCACATGACCGTGGCGCAGATGCTGGTGCCCGAGGGGGCCTCGCTGTTCAAGGGCCACGGAGGCCGCGCGGGCAACGACATCACGGACGCCGAACGCGACCTGTTCGACGAGTTCTTCCTGGTGCACCGCGGAGTGGTCACGCAAGCGGGCTTCACCGCCGCGATGCTGACGCGGCTGGACGCGATCCGGGACGACCTCGCCGCTGACCCGGTCGACGCGCGGGCCGAGGTGTTCGCCCTCCTGCCGACCGGCCTCCCCGGCATGGTCGACGAGCTGATCGCCGTCGTCGCCGGGCCCCTGCCGGCCGAGGCACCCGTCGGGGCCGCACTGCCGTGACCGTCCCTGCCGTCCTCGTGACAGCAGAATCGAGCTGACCGACTCGGTCAGCTCGATTCTCGTGCCCGCGCTCAAACCGTCCTGGTCAGCTCACCGCCGGTACCCGGCGGGCAGTTTCCGCGCGATGGTCAGCCCGTCGGCCAGCGGCAGCATGACCGCCTGCACCCGGTCGTCGGCCCGCACGTGCTCGTTGAACGCGCGGATCGCGGCGGCGTTGCCCTCGGAGTGGGCGCTGGTCGCCTCACCCGCGTACAGCACGTTGTCGGCGATGATCAGCCCGTTGTCGACGACCCGCGGCAGCAGCTGCTCCCAGTACCCGATGTAGCCGACCTTGTCCGCGTCGATGAACACGAGGTCCACGGCCGGCTCCGGGGGCAGCCGGTCCAGCAGGTCGGCCGCCGGGCCGATGTGCTGGCGGATGCGGTCGGCGAACCCGGCCTCCTGCCACGCCCGGCGCGCGGTCGGCGCCCACCGGTCGGTGATGTCGTAGGTGTCGATGGTGCCGTCCGCCGGCATGCCCCTGGCGAAGGCGAGCGCGGAGTAGCCGGTGAACGTGCCGACCTCGACGATCCGGCGCGCCCCGCTCGCAGCGGCGAGCAGGGTGAACAGCACCGCCTGCTCGTGGGCGATCTGCATCTCGGCGACCTGGCCGAGGGCGGTCGTGGCGTCGATCAGCCACCGCTGCACCGGCACCGGTTGCTCGGTGCAGGCGAGGACGTAGTCGAGGATCTCGGGGGTCAACCGGATCCGCTTGTCCACCTGGGTCGTGCCGTTCAGGGTCACGCTCATGCCAGACCTCCTCGGTCGGTGCGGCGGCTCAGAGGCCCTGGTTCCACGCGGCGGCCGTGACGTCCCCGGAACCCCCGGGGTCGCAGGGCTCGGCCATCCCGGCGCCGGCGACGTGGGCGTCCACGACGTCGGCGGCCAGGCGCACGTCGGCGTCCAGCGGCCGGTCCTGCTCGATCGGCGGGATCGCCTCGGCCAGCCGGTCGGCGAGGCCGGTGCAGAACGGCGCGGTCGGCCGGTCGGCGCGCAGGTGCACCGCCTGCCGCAACGCGACCGCCAGCCCGCCCTGCAGGTGCCGCAGCAACCGCGCGGTCTCCCACGCGTTCTGCGCCGCCTGCGTGCCGAACGGGACGACGTCCTGGTTGTGCAGGTTCGTCGGGAGGCTCTGCACGCTCGCGGGCACCGCCTGCCGGCGCATCGCCGCCACGATCGCCGTCGACGCCAGCTGCACGCCCTGGACCCCGTGGTGCACACCGGGACGCGGTGACAGCATCGGCGGGAGCCCGGTGTTCCGGTTGGGGTCGACGAGCAGGTCCAGCTGCCGCTCTGCGAGGTTGCCGACCTGCACCGCGACGGTGGTGAGCAGGTCGCTCACGAACGAGCAGGGCTGGCCGAAGAAGTTGCCGCCGTGCGCGACGGCCTCGTCGTCCACGAAGAACAGCGGGTTGTCGCTGACCCCGTTGAGGTCGTCGTGCACCACCCCGCCCGCGTACCGGTGCGCCGACGTCGCGGCGCCGAGGAGCTGCGGGGTGCACCGGACGCTGTAGGGCTCCTGCAAGGGCCGCAGGCCGGTCGGACGGGTGCCGTCGAGCATCGCGGTCATCCGCGCACCGACCTCACCGGCGGCGGCGTGGCCGAACGCGGCGAGCAGCCGGTGGTCGAGGAACGCGGTGGTGCTGCCGAGCACGTCCGCCAGCAGCGCGCTCAACGCGGCGGCGGTGTGCAGCGACCGGCCGATCGACCGCCACGCGAGACCCGCGGTGGCCGCGGTCAGCGAGGTGCCGTTGACCAGCGCGAGCGCGTCGCGCCCGTCGAGCTCCAGCGGTGTGAGGCCCGCCGCCCGCAGCGCCTCGGCCGCCGGCAGCCGCACACCGTCCACATAGGCGTGACCGGTGCCGCGCAGCGCTTGGGCGACGTAGGCGAGCGGGACGAGGTCGCCGCTCGCGCCGACCGACCCGTAGGTCGGCACCGCCGGGGTGAACGTCGTGCGCAGCATCGCGGTCAGACCGTCCACAACGGAGGGTGTGACACCGGACCTGGCCCTCGTGAGCGACGCCAGCCGAGCCAGGACCGTCGCCCGCACCACGGGGACCGGCAGGTCGGCGCCCTGTCCCGCGGTGAGGTGCTGCAGGGTGTTGTCGCACTGCCCGGCGGCGGTGTCCCGGCCGGCGTAGGTCACCAGCGGACCGAAACCCGTTGTGGCGCCGTACACCTCGTGGCCGTCGGCGACGACCGTGTCGACGAACCGGCGGCAGCGTTCGAGCTCGGCGCGGGCGGTCTCGGACAACCCGACGTGGAGCACCCCGGCCGCCCGCTCCAGCATGGCCGCGTCGAGCCGGCCCGGCAGGGTGACGTCGTGGGTGACGATGTCGTGAACCGTCGACATGCGGGCTCCAGTGGGTGGTGGTGGGCCGGGTGAACGGGTGCACCAGCGGCTCGTGCGTGGTCACCGGTGCGCGCCTGCCGCGTCTTCGACGTCCACCGGCTGATTGTGTGTCGGTGGACGCGTGCTGTCTGCCGCTCGTTCCAAGCGCTGGAACGTCGTTCGCACAGGCCGGCAGCGCAACCGGTTCGGCAGGCCGGTGCGCCGGCTCTGCTGCATCCGGGTGACAGCCGGCCCTGGTCCCTCCACGTGCGAGCGACAATTGCGGAACTCCACAGCAGTGTTCTGCTCGGCTCTGCCCCTACTGTCGGGAGCGTCCTACCGGGCCGCGTTCCGCAGCGGCGGGGTTCCTCGGCGTGGCGCGTGCGAGCGGCAGGAGAAGACATGACGGCATATGGGCAGTGGTCGACCAACCTCGCCGAGTCGGTCTGGCAGGACGCCACGTCCCGGCGCACAGCGCTCATCGAGCACAGCAGCGGACGCTCCTACCGGTACCCGGAGCTGAAGCAGGCCGCTGAACGGTTCGCCGCCGCGCTGCGGTCCCGGTTTCGCGGCCCGGACGAGGTCGTTGCGCTCGTGTGCGACAACACGGCCGAGTTCGTCGTGGCCTACCACGGCACCCTGCTGGCCGGTGGCGTCGTGCTCCCGCTCGAACCGCTGGGCACCCCGGACGAGTGGCAGCCGGTGCTGGAGCGGTGCCGTGCCGCCCACGTGGTCGCCTCGGCGAAGGCGTGGCGGCAGCTGTCCGCGCTCCCGGCCGCCGCGTCGGTGCGCACCGTGATCGTGCTCGACGAAATCCCTTCCGGCGACAGGACGACCGGCTGGCAGGAGTGGCTGGACGGGCCGGCCGTCGCCGCGCCCGCAGCCACCGGGGACGGACGACCGGCGCTGCTCGCCACGTCGAGCGGGTCCCTCGGGCTCCCGAAGCAGATCGTGCTCACGCACCGCAACCTGGTGTCGAACCTGGACCAGATCGACGCGGTGCACCGGCTCACCGCCGACGACGTCGTGCTCGCCACGACACCGTTCCGGCACATCTACGGCATGCAGATGGCGATGAACCCGACGCTCCGCGCCGGCGGCACGCTCGTCACGGTCCGCACCCCGTTCGACGTCGACGATCTCCTGGAGGTCATCGAGACGCAGAAGGTCACCGTCGCGTACCTGGTGCCGAGCACCCTCGCGGAGCTCGCCCGGCGCGGTGACACCGGCGACCGCGACACGGGCAGCCTGCGCCTGGTCTACTCCGGCGGCGCCCCGCTCCCCGCGAACGTCGCGCGGAGCTGTGCCCGCATGCTCGGCGTACCGGTGGTGCAGGGCTACGGCATGACGGAGGCCGGGTGCACCTTCGCCCCGCCCGACGGCACCCCGTCCGTGCCGACCTCGATCGGCAAGGCGTTGCCCGGCACCGAGATCCGGCTGGTGGACCCGGCGACCGGAGCGGACGGCGAGACCGGGGAGATCTGGGTCCGCGGCCCGCAGGTGTCACCGGGCTTCCTGGACGAGGACGGCACCGTGCACGGCCTCGCCGACGACGAACACTGGCTGCACACGGGGGACATCGCCCGGCGCGACCGGGACGGGCACGTCACGATCATCGGCCGGATCAAGCAGCTCATCAAGTACAAGGGCCACCAGATCGCACCGGCCGAGCTGGAGTCCGTGCTGCTCAGCCACCCCGCCGTCGCCGACGCCGTGGTGGTCGGGGCACCGGACGAGGTCGCGGGCGAGATCCCGGTCGCGTTCGTCGTGCTGAGCGAGCCGGTGGAGCTGTCCGAGGTGACCGGCTTCGTGGCGGGCCGGGTCGCGCCGTACAAGAAGATCCGGTCGATCACCGCGGTCGACCGGATTCCGCGCTCCGCCATGGGCAAGGCGCTCGTGCACCGGTTGACCGACGTCCCTGCCGGAGGAACGCGATGAGACCGGGGGTGCTGGTCACGGGCGGAGCCACGGGTTTCGGTCGCGTCTTCGCGGAGGAGATGTGCCGCGCCGGAGCGGCGGTCGTCATCACCGGCCGGGACTCCGGGGCGCTGCGGCAGGCCCGCGACGAGCTGCCCGGCGTCTGCGCGGTGACCATGGACAGCACCGACCGGGCTTCGGTGGAGGCGGCGGTGACCGCCGCGGAAGCCGCGTCCGGACCGCTCGACGCGCTGGTGCACGTCGTCGACGTGGCCGGCCCGGTCGGTCCGGCCTGGGAGGTCGACCAGGACGACTGGTGGCGGGCGGTTGAAGTCGCCTTGCGCGGCACGGCGGTGACGACCGCGGCGGTGCTCGCGCGCATGGTGCCGCGCAAGCACGGCCGGATCGTCACCGTCGTGAGCCACGCGACCGGAGCCCGTGCGACCGCCTGCTCGGTGGCGAAGGCCGCGGTGGCCGGGCTGACGGAGGGACTGGCGGCGGAGACCCGCGAACACGGCGTCGCGGTGCTGAGCTACCACCCAGGACCGGTGGACCCCGGTGTCACCGGTCCGGCGGCTGCCGAGGCGGCCGCCGTGCTGCGCCGGATCGTCGAGGGCACGGCGGACCACCGGTCAGGCGAGCACCTGACCGCCGAGGACCCGCTGGTGCGCACCGCGTGGGAACCGATGCCGCTCAGCTGGTAGCGGGACCCGGACCTCACCGGGTTCCGCTCGGCCGTAGCGCTCCTCCACCGCTTCCAAGAGGTCCACCTCGTTGCCCGTGGCATCGACGGCGACCGTGCCGGGGTCGTTGAAGAACAGGGATCTCGACCGCCGGGAGTCTCCGGCGACCACCAGCTTCTCCAGCGAGTACAGACCGGCCATCGTGAACGAGAGCCCGGGGTGGAGGCGGGCGAGGTCTCGCTGGACCGACTCGGCAGCGGCGTGGCCGCGCCGCTCGGAGGCGCTGTCGACCACCAAGCCCAGGCCGGGGGAGATCCCCTCGACGGACAGCGAGGCCCGCAGCTTCTCGATCGTGTAACCGGCGTGGCCGAGCTCGTGGAACGTGCGCGGGCTCCACACCGTTCTGAGCAGCTGCCACACGTGATCTCCGCCGGCGTCCAAGACGGTCACGCAGTTTGCGAGCTCGAGAACGCCGCCCGTGGCGACCACCGACCGCACGTGCTCGGCGAGGTCGTCGAACGCGGTCGCCAGCCGGACCGTGAGGCTGCGCCGAGGCCCCGTGCCGGGACGGTGGAGCTCGTCGGTCATCAGCTGCGCAACGCGCTGCCTGCGCGTGTCCACCTCGTCGAACCACCCGAGAGCCAGCTCAGCGCCGACCATGCCGTGCCTCAGCGCATCGGCGAGGAAGAGGTAGTATTGGGCCCGCGGGAGGTCGAGCAGCACCGAGACCGGAGTCGATGCCGGCAGACCTGCCAGGACCCCGCGGACCAACGCCGTCTGCCGCAGGCTCGACTCGTACTCGTAGAGCGAAAGCCGGTCGTCGACACGCAGGCTGACGATCTTCTCCCTCAGCGGTTGCGCGTTCGATCGCAGCAGGCCCACGTCGCGTCCTGCCGCGTCGAGGACCCGCAGCCGCCGGTTGCTGAACAGGCAGACACCGGACACGACGTCGATGCGCTCGGCGCCGTCGAACAGGCGGTTCCGCACGGCTTTGACGTGGACCGCGAAGACGTTGCCGCCCACCTCGACCTGCGGGTGGACGACGCTGGAGCCGTGGCCGAAAACCTCGACGTAGGCGTCGGAACGCACCGCGACGCCCTCGACCCCCAGCAGCTCGACGAGCTCCCGGACCTTGCCGGAGGCACGCCGGAGCGGTGTGCTGCCGGTGCCGGCGGCGTTCGTGGTGTGGAACAGACCGGGCGCGCCCGGCACCCCGGCGATCTCGGCGTGAGTGGACGGCTGATGCCACCGCAGTCGTGGCGGGCGGTTCTCCGGGGAGAGGTCGATCAGGCCGATGTGGCTCATCGGCGTCCCGCCGGTCTTGGCCGGCGGACGACCACGTGGAGGACGACCGCGTTCGGCCGCGTCACCCGCCGGGAGCGATCATGACCACCTGGTGGTCGCCCGGCCGTCCGCTGAGGGCGTCCATCATCGCCGTGACCGGCCCGTCGGCCAGCGGCACGACGTCGGTGATGATCTGGTCAACCGGGACGCTGCCGCCCGCGAGGAGGCCCAGTGCCGCCTCGAACGCGCCCCTGTTCTGGGCGAAGCTGCCCACGATCCGGATCTCCTTGGTGATGAGGGCGACCGAGTCCAGTTCGGTGGGCCGCTCGTTCACCCCGAGCGCGACGACCGTTCCCCGTGTCCGCACGCGCCGGGCCGACTCCGCGAGCGCGGTCACCGAACCCACGCACTCGAACACCACGTCCGCGGCCGCCATCGGCTCGTCGACGTCCACCGCGGTGATCCCGGTGGCGGCCAGGCGTGCGCGCCGCACGGCGCTCGGTTCCACCACCCACACGTCCTCGACTCCGCGCAGCCGCAGCACGTGCGCCAGCAGGAAGCCGACCGTGCCGCCGCCGAGGACCGTGACGGTGTCCGTCGCCGACACGCCGGAGCGGTCGACGGCGTGGACCGCGCAGGACAGCGGTTCGGTCAGGGCGGCGTGTTGCAGCGGAACGCCGTCCGGTACCGCGTAGACCGTGTGCTCGGGGACCACGATGCTCTCGGCGTAGCCGCCGGGACGGGTGCCCAGGCCGAGGGAGCTCAGGTGCCACGGCTGCACCGCGCACAGGTGGTTGTCGCCCGTGCGGCAGACGTCGCAGTCCCCGCAGCCCGCCTTCGGCCACACCACCACGGCCTGTCCCGCAGCCAGCCGCTGCCCGCCCGGTGCGGCGACGTGGCCGGAGATCTCGTGCCCGAGCACGGCCCCGGCGGGGACGACGTGCGGCATGGCCCGCAGGTGCAGGTCGGAGCCGCAGATGGCGCAGAACGCCACGTCCACGCGCACCCAGCCGGGTGCCGGCTCGCGGTCCTGGACCTCCGCGAGGCTCAGCCCGCGCTCCTCGGTGACGACCAGCGCCCTCATTCTTCCACCACAGCTTTCTCGTCGGCGAGGAACGCCCGGATCCGCTCGACCAGGACGTCGGGTTGCTCCTCGGCGGGGAAGTGCCCGCAGGAGTCGATCTGGGCCCCCTCGACGCTGGTGGCGTAGTCACGCCACAGGTCGAGCACGGGCATGCTCCCCACGAGTCCCTGGGCGCCCCACGCCAGCCGCACGGGCATCGTCAGGCGACGACCCGCCTCCGCGTCGGCGTCGTCGGCTTCCAGGTCCTCGTGGCGGGCGGCGCGGTAGTCGTCGAAGCTCGCGCGAAGCGCCCCCGGCTGGGCGTAGGTCTCCGCGTAGTGGCGCAGGTCCGCCTCGGTGAACGCCTCGTGCCGGACCGCCCCGGCCGCCAGCATGAACCGCACGTACTCCCCGCCCTTCCCCTCGGTGAGGAACTCGGGGAGGTCGGGAACGAGGTGGAAGAGCCAGTGCCAGTACGCGGTCCCGACGCGTGCGTCCATGTGCCGCCACATCTCCCGCGTCGGCACGACGCTGAGCAACACCAGGCGGCTGATCTCGTCCGGCCGGTCCAGTCCCCACCGGTGGGCGACGCGCGCACCCCGGTCGTGGCCGACCACGGCGGCCTGCTCGTGTCCCAGCTCGCGCATGAGCCCGCTCATGTCGGCCGCCATGGTCCGCTTGTCGTACCCGCTGCGCGGCCGGCTGGACGCCCCGTAGCCGCGCAGGTCCGGCGCGACCACCTCGTGGTCCCGCGCGAGTGCGGGGAGGACGTGGCGCCAGGCGTGGCCGGTCTGCGGCCAGCCGTGCAGCAGGAGGACCAGCGGACCCTCTCCGGCGCGCCGCAGGCGGAACCGCAGCCCGCCCGCCGCACGCGTCTCCTCATGAACGCGCATCGCCACGGCGGTTCACCTTGCCCTGCACCGGGATCTGCACGCCCAGGGCCCGCGCGGAGGAGGTGAACTCCGCCAGGTAGCGGTCGTCGACCATGGGGGCGGTGACGAGCTCCGGCAGGGGTGCGAGCAGCTCGGCCAGGAGGTCGATCTTCTCCCCTTCGGGCGAGACGGCCCGGTGCGGCTCGCGCAGCCGGTGCGCGGCGAAGTCGGCGACCAGGTCGTCCATGACCTGTTGTGGCACCAGCGGTTCGGCGTCGTGCTCGGTCAGGATGAGGTCGAGCATGCGGGCGTGGACGAGCACGACGGCCTCGGCGTGCGTGAACGACCCGTCCGCGCGGCTGCGCCACGTCTCGGTCAGCGCCTTCTCGACCCGCTCCGGCAACGTCACCGGCGGGCGGGAGGCGAACCGGTCGGAGCTCAGCGCGCTGCGCGCCACCTGGTAGGCCATCACGGAGTTGTCGCCCGCGAAGGTCACGTTGACCTCGAAGTCGGTCCGCAGGGTGACGATCTGGTTGTGGCCGTGGAAACCCTGCGAGCCGCACATCTCCCGGCACGCGCCCAGGACCTCCAGGGCCAGCCAGGAACCGCACTTGCCCGTCGCGGTGAGGACGTGCATGTTCTTGCGGCCGGGGTCGGTGTGCCAGTCGCGTTCGACACCCCTGACGACGGCGCGTTCCAGCAGCCGCAGCGCGAGGCTGCGCAGCTGGACCTGGTACAGGCGGTCGCGGAACAGCGGCTCGTCCAGCAGGGTCCTGCGCCGGGGCGCGCCGCGGGTCTCGCGGTGACCGGCGAACCGCCAGGTGAGGTGGGTCGCGAGCTCGGCGGCCCGCGCCCCCGCGCTGAGCGGGAAGATGCGTTCCTGCACGAAGGTCTCGATCGACCTCACGAAACGGGTGCCGGCATCGGGCAGGGTGCTGGAGAAACGCCCGTCCTCGTCGATGCGCGAGTACCGCCCCATCAACGCTTCGCGGGGCAGCCGGACGCCGGTGAAGCGGGCACCGCCGACCTGGTTGGCCTGGATGCCGCCCTTCGGGTCGCAGGACAGGATCGTGATGCCCGGCAGGGCAGGGCCGTTCTCCTCGTCGCGCAGCGGGACGCGGAACCAGTGGTGGCCGACGTCCTCGCCGTCGATGACGAGGCGGGCCAGGACCATGCCGACGGTCGCGGCGTGCTTGATGTTCCCGATCCAGAACTTGCACGCGGCGTCCGAGGGGGTGTCGAGCGTGAAGCACTGCTCCGCGCGGTCCCACGTCACCGTCGTGCGGATCTCCCGCAGGTTGGTGCCGCCCCCGATCTCCGTGCAGCAGAAGGCGTAGACCTGGTGCATCTGCGTGATCTCGGCGTGGTAGCGGTCGACCTGCTCGGGAGAGCCGTGGTTGAACAGCGCACTGCCCGCGATGAGGTGGTCGGTGATGGTCGAGGTGAGCGCGAAGTCGAAAGCACCCGTCAGGCCCATCACGTCGCACATGGACCGGAACGCGTGCTCATCCGGCCGGCCCATCCACATGTCGTTGTCGACGAGGCCTTCCCGGAAGATCGCCTTCATCCGCTCGATGGTCAGGTCCATGTAGTCGCGCAGGGGCAGGTCGTCCCGCAGCCGCGGATCGAACAGGTCCTCCCGCAACAGGGCGCGCATCGTCTGCCGGCGGTCGGTCGAGGTGAGGAGCTGGTGCTCGTGAGGACCTGCTGTCGCGGTCATGTGGTCGAATCCTCTCGATCTGCGGGTACGCGCGGCACGACGGGCGGGTACCGGTGAGAAGTCTTCGGTCTGCGGCTGACCGATGAGCGGTGGAGCGTCCGAGGCGAAGCTAGCGGTGATCCGCGAGTTGATCACGCCCTCGTCCCACCGCCTGGTATGCCTCCGCTGTGACCTCGAAGTCGCGGGCGTACCGTCGTTCCACTGCCGACGAACGCGCCGTTCGCCGGCACTGTCCGGTCCACAATGGATTCTTCAGCGTCGAGGAGCGTTCCATGACAGTCAACCGTCGCCGTCTTCTGCTGGGCAGTGCGGCTCTGCTGGCGGGCACCGCG
>NZ_JBVJRA010000018.1:0-118490 GCF_055608075.1 Lentzea sp. NPDC036949 | reverse complement strand
CCACGGCGGCGACTGACCCCTCCTCACGGTCAAACATGATCCACATCCGACATGCTGCACGCCACCACGTTGATCATTCTGTTAGGACCTCTTAGCGGCAGCCCGTCTCCTCCATTGCGCGGATCATGCTGCGGAGTCGATCTTGTTTTTGTGCGTTTTCCAGGTCCTCGTAGACCGCCAAGGCCTTCTGGGCGTGGAAGATCGCTTCAGCGCTGCGGTCAAGGCGGTGAAGCGCCGAGGCGAGGCCGTGATGAGCGCTCGCGGTGAGCGAGTGGCCGGACTGGCTGCCCGCCAATTCCTTCAGCGCGCGCTGAAAGTGGTGTACAGCTTTATCGGGGCGATCCAACATCGCCCATGTGGAAGCCAGCACGATGGAAGCTGCGCCGGCTTGCTGTGAGTCGCGGTTCGCAGTCGCGAGGTCGCGAATTTCCTCGAAACCCTTGAGGAGCTCTTTCTCGCTGAACGCGATGAGGAAACTCGCGATAGCGTGTTCGCGGCCGAGCAGCTTGTCCGCGTTGTCGGCGAGATTCGCATCTTCAATCCGTTTTCGCGCAAGCTGAACAGCTGCGACCCATCCGGTTGCGGCGGAGACGAAGTAAGCCGGAGCTTCCGATCGGATTCGGGCGAAGTCGGCCAGCGCCCAAGCCAGCACGAGGGATTCCGCGGGGCGGCCGGACTGGTGAGCCATGGCCGCTGTCGCGATCAGTGCCTTCACGTGCGCTTCTGCCCACCCCACGCTGTCGGGATCCGCGTCGGCCAGAGCAGCGAGTGCGCGCTCGCCGAAGTGGCGGACCAGCCGGTCCTCGGCTTCGGTGCGCAGGTCGACCGGGTCGGCTTCGATGCTGTGCAGCGCGTAGTCCCGGATGAGGTCGTGGAACCGGTTCTGCTGGTCCACGAGACTCGCGTTGCGCAGGTCGCGCAGCATGCGCTTCGCCGTCATCAGGTCGACCTCGGCGAGCGCGGCGGCTCCTTCGACGGTCACCTCGTCGCCGGGGTGCAGGGCGAGCAGGCCGAAGAACCTTTGGTGCTGCTGTGAAAGCATCTGGTACGACAGGTCGAACGCGGCCCGGACGTCCCTGTCGTCGTCGACGAGCAAACCCAGTCGCGCCGAGCGGAAGTCAGCGGCCCAGTCGTTGTCCGGATCGCTCGCCTTGAGCGCCCGCATGATCGACAAGGCGAGCGGGAGGCGTCCGCACAACGTGGCCAGCTCGCGGTCACCGACGAGCTCTGCCGCGGCCGGGGCGTCGAGCACGCCGAGGTCGAGCGGGACCGCTCCGTCCAGGCTGGTGAGCCGATGGCGGCTCGTCACGACGACCTGGTGTTCCGCGACGATGAGCGGCCGGACCTGAGCGGCGGTGTGCACGTTGTCGAGGACGATCAGCATGCGGTCACGTGCGGCGACCAGGGAGCGGAAGAGAGCGGCTTTGTCCGCCTCGGCGGGCGGGATGTCGGCGACGCCCAGCGACCGCAGGAACGAGTCGAGGGCGTGGGACGCCGTCGTGCGCCGAGACCTGTCGTAGCCGTGGAAGTTCCAGAACAGCCGCCCGCCGGGGAACTCCTGGCACTCGGCGTGCCGCAGCACCAGCTCGGTCTTGCCGGTTCCCGCGAGCCCGGACACGACGACGAACCGGGTCGCGGCCAGCACCGCCAGCTCGTCGGAGCGGCCGACGAAGGCAGCGGTGGACGGGGGCAGGCCGGCGAGTGCGGTCATCGGGGCGGCCGCGTGCACGGCGTCGATGTTCACGGTGCCAATCTGGGTGGCCTGCACGGCCTGACCATGGTTGTTGCCGTGCAGTTCGTTCATCCCGGCATTGTGCCATCCGACCCCGAACGAGGTCAGCGCGCGAACTCGGCCACCCACCGCCCGTCCGCGCGCCGGATCGACCGCGCGCTCAGCCCGTCCGTCGCGAACGCCTCGACCTCGGCCAGCGTCAACGGCCACGGTGGGCCGTCCGGCTCCGGGCCCTCGTCCCGCGCCACGGCCAGCACCAGCAGCGTCGACCTCACGAGCGAGGCGACGCGTCCGGTGGCCCGCGCGTGCAGCGCCACCGGCAGCGCCTGCACGGTCATGTTCTCCACGACCAGGTCGAACGCGCGGTGCCACGCGGCCGGCGGGGCGAGCAGGTCGGCCACCTCGTAGGAGACCTTCGTCTGCGGGAACCGCGCGCGGGTCGTGGCGATGGCACTGGGGGAGATGTCGAACGCGGTCACGTCGAAGCCGAGTGTGGCCAGGTACTCGGAGTCGCGGCCGTAGCCGCAGCCCACGACCAGCGCGGTGCGGCCGCTGCCGTCGATGCCGTCGGCCCACTCGACCAGGTGCGGTTGCGGGGTGTTCTTGTCCCAGGGGACGGCGGCCGTGCCGGCGTCGGCCTCCACGTACAGGTCCTCGAACCACCCGGTGGGGTTGGCGGCGGCCAGGCGGCGGGCGTCGTCGTCAGCGGACATGACACCTTTCTACCGGGTACTTGCAGACGCCAGCGAAGCCAGGAGCGGGAGCTTGGGGTGGAAAAGGCGCAACAGCTGGCAACCTGCTCAGCGTGCCGCGCGGGCCTGTGCCAGGTAGTCGAGCAGCCCGTCGTCCGCGGGCCACCCGAGCTGCGCGCTGGTAGCCGCCCGGTTCTCCACCCACGACCGCTGCGCCGCCGCCTTGACCGCCGGGTCGTCGCCGGTGAACCGCGCGCCCAGCGCGTCCCACTGCCGGGACAGCTCGACGACGCGGGGGTCGGTCGCGGGGGTGCCGTCGGCCAGGTGGCCGCGCAGCCGGGAGACCAGGTCGAGCCACGAGGCCTTCAGCGCCTCCACGGCCTCGCCGCCCATCTCGGCGGCACGGGAACGCAGGTCCGACAGCTGGTCTGCGGTGAAGTAGCTCTCGTACACGGACATCAGCTCCAAAGTGGACAGAAGGGACTCCGGTGAGTCCTCGGTGAGCAGGCCGGCGATCCGCGAGCGCAGCGCCTCCACCTGCCGCGCTCGGGTCGTCAGGGCCGCCAGCTGCGCCTCGAAGAGCGGGCGCAGGGAGTCCGAAGAGGACAGTGCGGACCGCACCTCCTCCAGGGAAAGACCGAGCTGGCGCAGTGATCTCACCTGATAGAGGCGGCGGACGTCGGCGGGTGTGTACCGACGGTGACCGGACGGCGTGCGCTCCGAGGCGACGACCAGGGCGATCTCATCGTAGTGGTGAAGGGTGCGGACGGTCAGGCCACTTGCTCTGGCCAGGTCACCGATGCTCCAGCGGGTCACATGACGACGGTAGGACCTCCCGTGGGGTGAGGTTCAACCCCCGGATCACACGATCGAGCGCCTAAACATCCGAACCGGAACAGCCGATGAAATCGAAGATCGGTCCCCAAACCCAGATTGAGGAAAACTGTGTCTCGTTCCGGACTCCTCCGTGCCGCCGCCCTCCTCGCCGCCGGTGCGGCCCCGCTGCTCGCGGGTACGGCCAACGCGGCCGAGGCCCCCGTGCTCGACGGTGGTGTGCCCGACGTCGGCGCGGACCAGCTGATCTCCGACGCCAAGCGGCACGTCGACATCCTCGAGGTGGACAAGGCCGTCAAGCTGCCGACCGTGAGCGCACCGGTGGGCGAGAAGACGGCGACGCTGGCCCTTCCGCGGGAGCGCAGCGCCGCGAACCCGGTCGCGCCCGAGCTGGGTTCGCTGCCCGGCACCCCGAGCGCGGAGACGCTGCTCGCCGGTTCGCAGTTCGGCGGCCTGCAGACCCCGCAGCTGTCGGACCTGCCCACCAACACCGTGCTGTCCGGCATCCTGCCGACGATCAACGGCTGAGCAGCGCCCGAAGCGGACGGGCCCGTGCCGGAGTCGTCACGGGCCCGTTTCGTGCACCAGCAGCGCCACGTGGAGCGACAGCACCGACTCCGGGTCCTCCAGCGAGACCCCGAGCACCTGTTCGATCCGGGCCAGCTGCTGGTAGTAGGCGGTGCGGGAGAGGTGGGCCGCCGCGGCGGCCGCCGACTTGTTGCCGCCGTTCTCGCACAGGCACCGCAGCAGCTCCACCAGCCGTGAGCCCTGCGCCGCGTCGCGGGCGAGCAACGGGCCCAGCTCGCGGTCCGCGAACGCGCGCACCCGTTCGTCCTCGCGCAGCAGGTGCAGCAGACCGCGCAACCGCACGTCGTCCAGCCGGTGGTACAGCTGGGTTCCCGGCGCACGCAACGCCGCACCGGCCACGTGTGCTGCCTCGCCCAGCGAGCGGCGAACGTCCGTTGTGGACGACACGGTCGTGCCCACGGCGATCACCACCGCGCCCGCCGCCGTCCGGTGGACCTCGCGTGCGACCTTGCGCAGCACACCTTCCACCCCGACGGTCACGGGCACCGACAGCAGGGCCCGCACGGACGTGTCGTCCACGACGCCGACCAGTGCCGCGACCGTCACCCGCCGCCCCGCCAGCGCCGTGGCCTCGGCGAGGTCGCGCAGGACCTCCTGCGTCGCAAGCGTTTGCCCGTGCCCGCCGGACACCGGCCGGACCGCCACGCCGATCAGCTGCCGGCGTTCCAGCGGCACCCCCAGCGCCGCCGCCCGCGCGCCCAGGTCGGGTGCGGCGGGGGACTGGCCCAGCAGCTGCGCCAGCAACGTCCGGTGCGTCTGGCGTTCCAGCGACTCCCGGTCGCGCGCCACCAGGCGGTGCACGGCCAGCGCGGACGCCGCCCGCTCGGCCACCACGACGTGCCGGTGCGGGGGCGGTTCCGGCGACACCAGCACCAGCCGGCCCCAGTCCGCGCCGCGCGCGCCGACGATCGTCACGAGCCAGCCGGAGGCCTCGTGGTAGGCCGTCCGCTCCGCCACCGCCACCGCGCGCGAGCGCGCCGCCCAGTCATCCAGCAGCAGCACCGGGTCGTGCCCGGCCGCGTCGTAGGCCAGCACGTCGTGGCCGAGCGTCTCCAGCACGACCGCGAGCCCCGACGTGCGCGCCACCTCGCGCAGCACCTCGGACGGCTCGGCACCCGCGACCGTCAGCGCCGTGAACGTCTCGTGCACCTGCTCCGCGGCCCGCAGCTCGGCCAGCTGGGCGTCCACGATCAACGCCACCACCGCCTCCGTCACGGCCACGTACCGCGTCTCGGCGGCGAGGGTGACCAGCGGCAACCCGTGCTGCTCCGCCGCGGTGACCAGGGCGGCGGGCACGTCGTCGCGCCACCGCCGCCCCAGCTCCACGACCAGGCCCGCGCACCCCACCGCGGCCAGCTCCCCGACGTAGCGGGCGAGGCCCGAGTCGGGCAGCATCACGCCGGTCGTCAGCACCAGCTCACCGCCGCGCAGCAACGGCGCGATGTCCGCGATCTCCGCCACGTGCACCCAGCGGACCCGTCGCGACAACCCCGCCGACCCGGCCACCAGGCGCGGCTTTCCCTGCCGGATCACCGGGAGGGCGACGACTTCGGCGACCGTCGGGTACATGGACACAACGTAATGCCAACCAGCCGATCCGGGTACAGGTTGTGCATGGCGGCGGACCCGTCACCCCAGCAGACTCGCGAGCAGGTGGAGACCCCTGGAGGACGTGATGGCCCACAAGGAGCTGCTGGCACGACACCGCGCGGTGATGCCGAAGTGGCTGGCCCTCTACTACGACGAGCCCATCGAGATCGCGAGCGCCGACGGGCGGCGGGTGACCGACAGCGAGGGCACGACCTACCTCGACTTCTTCGCGGGCATCCTGACCAACGCCATCGGCTACGACGTGGCCGAGATCAGCGACGCGATCCGCTCACAGCTCGACACCGGCGTGCTGCACAGCTCCACGCTCTACCTGATCAGGTCACAGGTCGAGCTGGCGGAGAAGGTCGCGGAGCTGAGCGGCATCCCGGACGCCAAGGTGTTCTTCACGAACTCCGGCACCGAGGCCAACGAGACGGCGCTCATGCTCGCCACGCAGGCCCGCCGCAGCGAGCAGGTCCTGGCGCTGCGCAACAGCTACCACGGCCGCGCGTTCGCCACGACCGCGATCACCGGCAACCGCGGCTGGTCGGCCTCTGCGCTCTCGCCGATCAAGGTCAGCTGGGTGCACGGCGGCTACCGCTACCGCAGCCCGTTCAGGTCGCTGTCCGACGCCGACTACGTCAAGGCCTGCGTCGACGACCTGCGCGAGGTCATCGAGACCACCACGTCCGGTGACGTCGCGTGCATGATCGCCGAGCCGATCCAGGGCGTCGGCGGGTTCACCTCCCCGCCCGACGGCCTGTTCCGCGCGTTCAAGGACGTGCTGGACGAGTACGGGATCCTCTTCGTCTCCGACGAGGTGCAGACCGGCTGGGGCCGCACCGGCGAGCACTTCTGGGGCATCCAGGCGCACGACGTCGTGCCGGACGCGATGACGTTCGCCAAGGGTCTCGGCAACGGCCTCGCGATCGGCGGCGTGGTCGCCCGCGGCGACCTGATGGACACCATCACCGCCAACTCGATCTCCACCTTCGGCGGCAACCCGGTCTCCACCGCCGGCGCGCTGGCGACGCTGAACTACCTGCTCGACCACGACCTGCAGGCCAACGCGGCCAAGCTCGGCTCCCGGCTGATCGGCGGCCTGCGCGAGCTCGCGGAGCGGCACCCGGTGATCGGCGACGTGCGCGGCAAGGGCCTGATGGTCGGCGTCGAGCTGGTCGGTCCCGAGGGGGAGCCCAACCCCGGTGCGGCCACGACCGTGCTGAACGAGACCAGGGCGCTGGGCCTGCTCGTCGGCAAGGGCGGCCTCTACGGCAACGTCATCCGCCTCGCCCCGCCGATGACCCTCACCGAGGACGAGCTGGACGAGGCGCTGGGCATCCTCGCGCAGGCGGTGGCGCGCGCATGACCGGGCCCGGGATGATCAGGCACTGGATCGGCGGCAAGAGCTGGGCCGAGACGCCGGAGCGCACCGGTGACGTCTACGACCCGGCCACCGGCAAGGTGGCGAACCAGGTCGCGTTCGCGTCGGTGTCCGAAGTGGACGCAGCGGTCGACACGGCCGCGAAAGCGTTTGCGCAGTGGCGCAACGCGTCGCTGGCGCAGCGTTCGACGGTGATGTTCAAGTTCCGCGAGCTGCTCAACGCGCGCAAGGGCGAGCTGGCCGTGCTCGTCAGCTCCGAGCACGGCAAGGTGGTGTCCGACGCGGGCGGCGAGGTGCAGCGCGCCCTGGAGTCCGTCGAGTACGCGTGCGGCATCCCCACGTTGCTGCGGGGCGGTTTCAGCGAGAACGCCTCCACGAAGGTCGACGTCTACTCGATCCAGCAGCCGGTGGGCGTGGTCGGCGTGATCTCGCCGTTCAACTTCCCCGCGATGGTGCCGCTGTGGTTCGTGCCCACCGCAATCGCTTGCGGCAACACGGTGGTGCTCAAACCGTCCGAAAAGGACCCGAGTGCCTCGGTGTTCATCGCCGAGCTGTTCGCCGAGGCGGGGTTGCCCGATGGCGTGCTGAACGTCGTGCACGGCGACAAGGTGGCCGTTGATCGGCTGCTGGAGCACCCGGTGGTCAGGGCGATCTCGTTCGTCGGCTCCACGCCGATCGCGAAGTACGTCTACGAGACCGGCACCGCGCACGGCAAGCGGGTGCAGGCGCTGGGCGGGGCCAAGAACCACATGGTGGTGCTGCCCGACGCCGACCTCGACCTGGCCGCCGACGCCGCGGTCTCGGCGGGCTTCGGCTCGGCGGGGGAGCGCTGCATGGCCGTCTCGGTGGTCGTGGCGGTCGGCCCGGTCGGCGACGAGCTGGTCGAGAAGATCAAGTCCAGGATCGCCGACGTCCAGGTCGGCTCCGGGCCGTCGTGCGAGATGGGACCGCTGGTCACCGGCGCCCACCGGGACAAGGTGACGTCCTACCTGGACGCCGGGGTCGAGGCGGGCGCGGTGCTCGCGGTCGACGGCCGCGACCACCCGATCGACGGCGACGCGAGCGGTTTCTGGCTCGGCCCGACCCTGTTCGACCACGTCGGCACGGACATGTCGGTCTACACCGACGAGATCTTCGGCCCGGTGCTGTCCGTCGTGCGCACCTCGACCTACGAGGAGGCGCTGGAGCTGGTGAACGCCAACCGGTACGGCAACGGCACCGCCATCTTCACCAACGACGGTGGCGCCGCGCGCCGGTTCCAGAACGAGGTGGAGGTCGGCATGGTCGGCGTGAACGTGCCGATCCCCGTGCCGGTCGCCTACTACTCCTTCGGCGGCTGGAAGGAGTCGCTGTTCGGGGACGCGCACGCCTACGGACCGCACGGCGTGCACTTCTTCACCCGCTCCAAGGTGGTCACCTCGCGCTGGCTGGACCCGTCGCACGGCGGGGTCAACCTCGGGTTCCCGCAGAACACCTAGCCCGGCGGGAAGCCGCGGGACGCGGCGGCGTCGGCGGAGGCGGGTCTCGTGCAGACGGCCCGCCTCGGCCGCGCTCCCGACCTGCGCGTCGGGCTCGCGGGCGACCGGGCCTACCGGCTCGTGCGCGCCGCCAGTGCCTCGGGGACCGGGTCGTAGCGGGAGAACCGGCGGGTGAACGTGCCGGTGCCCGAGGTCAGCGCGCGCAGCTCGACGGCGTAGCGCAGCAGCTCGCTCGACGGCACCTCCGCGCGGATCACCGTGCGGCCACCTTCGCCCGCCTCGGTGCCGAGCACCCGCCCGCGCCGCCCGGACAGGTCGCCCAGCACCGTGCCGAGGTGTTCGTCGGGCAAGCGGATCGCGAGCTCGTCCATCGGTTCGAGCAGCTGCGTGCGCCCGGTGGCGGCGGCCTCCTTCAACGCCAGCGCGCCGGCGGTCTGGAACGCCGCGTCCGACGAGTCGACCGAGTGCGCCTTGCCGTCGACGAGGGTCACCCGGACGTCCACCACCGGCGTGCCGTCGTGCAGGCCCTTCTCCAGCTGCGCGCGCACCCCCTTCTCGACGGAGGGGATGAACTGGTGGGGGACCGCGCCGCCGATGATCTTGTCGACGAACTCGAAGCCGGAGCCGCGCGGCAGCGGCTCGACGACGATGTCGCACACCGCGTACTGGCCGTGCCCCCCGGACTGCTTGACGTGCCGGCCGTGGCCCTTCGCCGGTCCCGCGAAGGTCTCCCGCAGCGGCACGCGCACCGGCTCGGTGTCGATCTCCGCGCCGCCCGCCCGCAGCCGTGCCAGCACGACGTCCGCGTGCGCCTCGCCCATGCACCACAGCACCAGCTGGTGCGTCTCGGCGTTGCGGTCCAGCCGCAGCGTGGGGTCGCCGGCGACGAGGCGGTTGAGGTTGCGCGCCAGGTTGTCCTCGTCGCTGCGGGTGCGCGGCACGACGGCAACGGGCAGCAACGGTTCCGGCATGTCCCACGGCGCCATGAGCAGCGGCTGCTCGGGCGCGGACACGGTGTCACCGGTCTCGGCGGTGGTCAGCTTGGTCAACGCGCACATGTCACCCGCCACGCAGTACGGCACCTCGCGCAGGTTCGACCCCAGCGGCGAGTAGATGTGCGCGACGCGTTCGTCGGTGTCGTGGTCCTCGTGCCCGCGGTCGGCCATGCCGTGCCCGGAGACGTGCACCGGCCGTTCGGGTCGCAGCGTGCCCGAGAAGACGCGGACCAGCGACACGCGGCCGACGTAGGAGTCCACGGCGGTGCGGACCACCTCGGCGACGAGTGGCCCGTCCGGGTCGGCGGCCATGCGGGGCTGCGGGATGCCGTCGACGGAGGTCACGTCGGGCACCGCGTGCTCCAGCGGTGACGGGAACGCCCGCGCGATGCCGTCGAGCAGCTCGGTCAGGCCCAGGCCGGTCGCGGCGCACACGGGCATCACGGGGTGGAACGACCCGCGCGAGACGGCGGTCTCCAGGTCGGCGATCAGCGTGTCCTGGTCGATGTCCTCCCCGGCCAGGTACCGGTCCATGAGGGTCTCGTCCTCGCTCTCGGCGATGATCCCCTCGATCAGCGCGGCCCGTTCCTCCGGGTAGTCGCCGCCCTGGGTCAGGAGGCCGACGAGCCGGTCGCCCTCCTGCACGTACAACGGCACCACGCCCGCGCCGAACGCCGCCTGGCACGCGAGCACCTCGGTGGTGAGATC
This sequence comes from Lentzea sp. NPDC036949, assembly GCF_055608075.1. Lineage (NCBI taxonomy): Bacteria > Bacillati > Actinomycetota > Actinomycetes > Pseudonocardiales > Pseudonocardiaceae > Lentzea > Lentzea sp. NPDC036949. The sequence continues at coordinate 108,489 of NZ_JBVJRA010000018.1, read as the reverse complement.
GGCGCGATGGTGGTCCGTGCGCGTGACGACGACCGCACGCGGCATGCCCACCGACGCACACTCTTCCCACAACGCCACCGTTGCCGCGTCCACGCCCTCGAAGGCGTTGACGACGAAAAGGGCCGCGTCCGCGGCCCGCAGTCCTGCCCTGAGCTCCCCCACGAAGTCGACGTAGCCGGGGGTGTCGATCAGGTTGATCTTGATGTCCCCGTGCCGGACCGGTGCCACCGCGAGGCCGACCGACCGCTGTTGCCGCACCGCCGCCGGGTCGTGGTCGCAGACCGTCGTCCCCTCCGTGACCGATCCCGCGCGGCTGACCACGCCGGTGGCGGCGAGCAGGGCCTCGGTGAGCGTCGTCTTGCCAGAGCCGGACGGGCCGACGAGCACGACGTTGCGGACCTTGGCCGGGTCGTCCACAGCGACCGCGCCTGCCGAGGTGGTGTTGTCGGAGCCCTTGCTTCCCATGGCGACCTCCGTCAAGTCGTAGTGTCCGATCTCACACCCGTTCACCGGTGGTCACAAGCCCGGAAACCCGACCGGGTGCCGCCCGGTGCGCGAACACAGTTCACAGCGGCGGTGGAGTGAGCAGCGTCACCACCTGCGGTTGGCCGGAAAGTGGCCTTCTGTTTCGTGGCTCCAGTGGCTTGGGTCAGGGGGCCACGTCGGACGTAGCCTCTGGGGACCGACTTCCCCTCGTGAAAGGGTCCCCAGGGTGAGCACTGACCAGGTCACGGGCACTGCCCGCGTCAAGCGCGGCATGGCCGAGATGCTCAAGGGCGGCGTCATCATGGACGTGGTCGACGCCACCCAGGCGAAGATCGCGGAGGACGCCGGCGCCGTCGCCGTCATGGCGCTCGAACGCGTGCCCGCGGACATCCGCGCGCAGGGCGGCGTGGCCAGGATGAGCGACCCCGACCTGATCGACGGCATCATCAACGCCGTCTCGATCCCGGTGATGGCCAAGGCCCGCATCGGCCACTTCGTCGAGGCGCAGGTGCTCGCGTCGCTCGGTGTCGACTACATCGACGAGTCCGAGGTGCTCACGCCGGCCGACTACGCCAACCACATCGACAAGTGGGCGTTCACCGTCCCCTTCGTGTGCGGTGCGACGAACCTGGGCGAGGCGCTGCGCCGCATCACCGAGGGCGCGGCGATGATCCGCTCCAAGGGCGAGGCCGGCACGGGCGACGTCTCGAACGCCACCACGCACATGCGCAAGATCCGCCAGGAGATCCGCCGCCTGCAGAACCTGCCGGAGGACGAGCTGTACGTGGCCGCCAAGGAGCTCCAGGCGCCGTACGAGCTCGTGAAGGAGGTCGCGCAGAACGGCAAGCTGCCCGTGGTGCTGTTCACCGCCGGCGGCATCGCGACCCCGGCCGACGCCGCGATGATGATGCAGCTCGGCGCCGAGGGCGTGTTCGTCGGCTCCGGCATCTTCAAGTCCGGCAACCCGGCCCAGCGCGCCGAGGCCATCGTGAAGGCCACCACCTTCCACGACGACCCCGACGTCATCGCGAAGGTCTCGCGCGGCCTGGGCGAGGCCATGGTCGGCATCAACGTCGAGGACGTCCCGGAGCCGCACCGCCTGGCCGAGCGCGGCTGGTAACCGGTCCCACGAGGAACGCCGAGGGGCCGCACCCACTCCGGGTGCGGCCCCTCCTCGCGTCCGTCAGCCCACCGGCCGCAACGAGCTCAACGCCTCCGGCAACGGGCCGTGGTGCAGCACGCCGAGCCGTTGCGTGGCACGGGTCAGCGCCACGTACAGCTCCGCCGCCCCGCGCGGGCCGTCCGCGAGGATCCGCTCCGGCTCCACCACGAGCACCGAGTCGAACTCCAGGCCCTTCGTCTCCGCGGCGGGCACCGTGCCGGGCACGCCGGGCGGGCCGATCACGACGCTCGTGCCTTCCAGGGCCGCCTCCGCCGCGACGAACTCCTCGATCGCCGCCGGCAGCTCCGCGGTGCTCACCTGGCGGGCCCACGGCTGGACACCGTTGGCGCGCACCGACTCCGGGGCCTGCACGTCGGGTGCGAACTCGGCGAGCACGCGGGCGGCGACGGCCATGATCTCGGCCGGGGTGCGGTAGTTGACCGTCAGCGAGCGGTAGACCCAGCGGTCCTTCACGTACGGGTCGAGCATGTCGCCCCACGTCACGGCACCGGCGGCGGTGCGGCGCTGGGCCAGGTCGCCGACGACGGTGAACGACCGGCCGGGGCAGCGCCGCATCAGCACCCGCCAGTCCATCTCGGACAGTTCCTGCGCCTCGTCGACGACGACGTGGCGGTAGGTCCAGTCGCGGTCGGCGGTGGCGCGTTCGGCGAGGGTGCGGGTGTCGTGCTCCACGAACCGGACGGCCAGGTCCTCCGCCCGCAGCAGGTCGGTGGCGAAGAGGTGGTCCTCGTCGTCCATGTGGTCCTGGCGGTTGGTCATGCTGTCCAGCACGGCCTCGGCGTAGGCGGTCTCGGCCTTGCGCTCCTCCAGCGCCGCCCGCTCGCGGGTCATCTCGGTGATCTTGTCGCGGCCCAGCAGGTCGTGCAGCTCGTCGAGCAGCGGCACGTCCGAGACCGTCCACGCGGCACCGTCGGCGCGCAGCAGCGCCGGGTCGCCGCCGGCCGCGGCCAGCAGGTCGGGTGAGGACAGCAGCGACGACAGCAGGGACTGCGGCGTCAGCACCGGCCACAGCTCGTCCACCGCGGCCAGGAACCGGTCGTCCTCCGCCAGGTCCTTCAGCAGGCCGGACCGCATGTCCTCCCAGCCCTGCTTGTCCTCGCGCGACAGCCAGCCCTTGCCGATGCGGGCGATCGCGCGCTCGGTCAGCACGTAGGTGACGATCTCCACGAACGTCGCGCGCGCCTCGTTGTGCGGCAGCCCGGTGTCGCGGGCCTCCTGGCGGGCCCACTCGGCGGTCTCGGCGTTGATGTGGACGGTGACGTCCTTCAGGCCGACGGGGATCGGCTCCTCCGGCAGGCGCTGGCGGCCGGCGATCGCGGCCGCGAGCACGTCGAGCATCTTCAGCGACCCCTTGAGCCGCGCGGCGTCCGCCGGGTCCTCCGCGGTGACCTTCAGGCCGGGCACGAAGTCGCCGGTGGTCATGAACACCACGTCGGACTCGCCCAGCGACGGCAGCACCCGCCCGATGTGGGTGAGGAACGCCGGGTTCGGGCCCACGACGAGCACGCCGTGGCGTTCCATCCGCTCCCGCTGCGTGTAGAGCAGGTACGCGACGCGGTGCAGCGCCACGACCGTCTTGCCGGTGCCGGGCCCGCCCTCGATCACCAGCACACCGGGGTGCTCGAGCCGGATGATCGCGTCCTGCTCGGCCTGGATCGTCGCCACGATGTCGCGCATGCCCTCGCCGCGCGGCGCGTTGACCGCCGCCAGCAGTGCCGCGTCCCCGCGCTCGCCGGCGTCGGGCCGGCCGAAGACCTCGTCGGTGAAGCCGACCAGCGCGCGCCGGTTCGTGTGGAACTGGCGCCGCCGCCGCATGCCCTCGGAGTTCGCGCCCGTGGCCGTGTAGAACGGCCGCGCGGACGGCGCCCGCCAGTCCAGCAGCACCGGCTCGAAGTCGCGCTCCTCGTCGAAGATGCCGATGCGGCCGATGTAGGACACCTCGCCGTCGAGGCTGTCGAGCCGCCCGAAGCACAGGCCGTCGTCGGCCACCTCCAGCCGCTTCATCTCCTTGTGCCGGGCGCGCACCTCCTGGTCGCGCTCCATGACGGTGCCGCCGGTGCCGCGCAACGCGCTGGTGAACGCCCCCTTCACGCGCGCACGGTCGGCATCCAGCCGTGCGTACAGATCAGCAACGTAGGCGCGCTCGGACTGCAGTTCTGCTTCGTACCCCTGGTTTGACACGTGTTCCCCAAGCGCCTGGTTGTGGCTTAGCGCGATGAGTTTGAGGGATGAACGGGGGCTTGTGGCAAGGGCCCCTGTCTGCTATATGGTTAAGTGGGCCGGGAGAAGCAGTAGGTCGTCCTGGTCTCCGGGTAGACCAGCGCCTGCCGGACGTCCGTCCCGCACGCGGCCCCGTCGGCGGTGTTCGCCAGCACCCTCACCCGCAAGCCCACCCCGGTGCACTCGACCGCCGCCAGGTCGGTCTTGAGCGTGAAGAACTCGTAGCACCGGCCGTCGGCGAACACCGGCACGAGGCACACGCCCAGCCGGCCGCTGTAGCGGTACCGCGCGTAGTTGTCCTTCTTCGAGCCGCTCGCCGCACCGCAGTCCTCGCCCTGGCGCTGCAGGCTGCCGACCACGTAGTTGTGGGCGCCCGCCGCGCAGTCGACCGGCGTGTAGGTCGAGTCGAGCATGCCGCCCGCCACCCGCGCACAGTCGCCGAGGCGCGGCTCGTTCACGTCCTGCGGCGGCGTCCACGGCGTCGTGCTCGTCGGCGCGGCTTGGGTCTCGGGTGCCGGTTTCGTTGCCACGTAGTAGAAGGCGACGCCCAGCACGACGACGAGCGCGGCACCGGCGACCAGTGCGGCGCGGGCGATCCTGGCCGAACGCCGCTCCGGCGCCAGGTCGGGTTCCTCGGGCGAGAAGCTCGCGAACGGATCAGACATGTGTCCCCCCAGACGGTTTCCGGGGCGGAGTGTAGTTCGCGGACCGCGCCGCCACGGCGCTGCCGGGCTACGCGGTGTGCTCCATCACCATCACGGCCGTCGTGCCCGGCTCCAGCGCCTTGCAGATGTGCGGCAGGTCTCCCGGGTACACGATGTAGTCGCCCGGCCCGAGCTCGACCGGGTCGCTGGCGAGGCCCGCGAGGCAGCGGCCGGTCGCCACGATCATGTGCTCGACGCTGCCCGGCACGTGCGGCTCCGACTCGCGGGCGCCGCCCGGTTCGAGCGCCAGCCAGTAGAGGTCGTGCTTGGTGCCGGGGCGGCAGGCGGCGAGCAGCGTCGCGGAGTAGTGCGCGCGCTCGGAGTGGATGACCGGCCCTTGGCCCGCGCGGATCACCTGGACGCGGGGGACGCCGGATTCGACGAGCTGGCTGAACGGCACGCCCAGCGCGACGCCGAGCGCCCACAGGGTCTCCACGCTGGGGTTGCCGGCGCCGGACTCCAGCTGCGACAGCGTCGACTTCGCGATGCCCGCCTTCTTGGCCAGCTCGCTCAGGGACATGCCGCTGCGGTCGCGCTCCCGCCGGAGGTTGGCCGCGATGAGGTCGAGTGGTGCGTTCGACACAGAAGTCCATCCGTTCGTCTTGACGAACACCGATCCCGGGTGTTCATCTTATCGGGTGGTCCGTTCGATTTGGCGAACTCTGGATGCAGTCCTCCTGCGCGACGTGACCGCGGTGGCCCTCGGCGCCGCGGTGACCGGCGCCAGCTTCGGTGCGATCTCGGTGGGCTCCGGCCTGGCGTGGTGGGTGCCGGTGCTGATGTCGCTGCTGGTCTTCGCGGGTGGCTCGCAGTTCATGGCGGTGGGCGTGGTCGCCGCCGGCGGCAGCCCCGCCGCCGCGGTGCTGGCCGGTCTCGTGCTGAACGCTCGGCACCTGCCATTCGGCCTCGCGGTCGGGGACGTGCTCGGCAAGAGCCCGCTCGCCCGCGTCGTCGGCAGCCACCTGCTGATCGACGAGTCCACCGCGTTCGCCATGGCGCAGAAGGACCCCGCACGCGCACGGGCTGCCTACTGGGCGTGCGGCGTGGCGTTGTTCTTCAGTTGGAACACCGGCGTGCTCATCGGCGCGCTCGTGGGGCAGGCGATCGGGGACACGGCGGCGTTCGGCCTGGACGCGGCCTTCCCGGCGGCGCTGCTCGCCCTCACGCTCCCGGCCCTGAAGGACGCGGCGACGCGCAACGCGGCACTCGCCGGCGCCGTCATCGCGCTGGCGACGACGCCGTTCCTGCCCGCCGGTGTGCCCGTGCTGCTCGCGCTGGCAGGGCTCTTCGCGTTCCGCGCCCCGAAGAAGAAGACACCGACGAAGGAGGAGCCGTGCCCGTCACCGCGATCCTGATCCTGGCCGCCGGCACCTTCGCCATCCGCTTCGCCGGGCCGGTGCTGCGCGACCGAGTGACGCTGCCGGAGCGGGTCCGCGAGCTGATGTCCGCCTCCGCCACCGTGCTGCTGGTCGCCTTGGTGGCGATCTCGGCGCTGACGAGCGGAAAGCAGTTCGGCGGCTGGGCGCTCGCCGCCGGAGTGGCGGTCGGCGGTCTCGCGGCGTGGCGGAAACTGCCTTTTGTCGCAGTAATCGTCCTGGCCGCCGCGACCACCGCGGGACTGCGGTGGCTCGGCGTGGCCTAATGCTTTCTGATGTGCGAGAAAAGCAGGTTCGTGTGCACTTCGGTCACCTCTCGCCGACTGGTGAACTTGTCGAGCACGAGCCGTTGCAGATGAGCGACGTCGGACACCGCGACGTGCACCAGGAAATCCTCCGGACCCGTCACGTGGGAGAGCGCGAGCGTTTCCGGCAGGCCCAGCACGTACGCCATGAACGGGTCGACGATCTCCTTCGTGTGCGGCCGGATCTTCACCGCGAGCATCGCCTGGACGTGCTGCCCGACCGCGCTCGGGTCGACCTCGGCGTGGTAGCCGGTGATCACGCCGCGCTCCCGCAGCGCCCGGTGCCGGACCACGGCCGTGGACTGCGCGACGTTCACGCGTTCGGCCAGGTCCTTGTTCTGCAGCCGCGCGTCCTTCCGCAGCTCCCGCACGATGGCCTCGTCGATCGAATCCAGCACGGCGAATCGCCCTTCTGCCGAAACGGGTGCGGTTCCGTGCCCGCTGTGCCGAGGAAGTCTCCACCATTCCGGCCATGACGCGCATGGAGACCATCGCAGTGCACGGCGGCCGCGACGACCTCGCCGAGCTGGGCGTGCACGCTCCTCCCATCGACCTGTCCACCACCTACCCCGTGCCCGACCAGGCGCTCGGCGGGGCGGCGCTGGGGGAGTGGGCCACCGGCGCGGCGCACGCCGCGTCACCGGTGTACGCCCGGTTGCACAACCCGACCGTGGCGCGGTTCGAACAGGCGCTGGCCGCCCTGGAGCACACCGAGGCCGCCGTGGCCTTCGGCAGTGGCATGGCCGCGGTGACCGCCGTCGTCCAGGCCGCCTGCGTGATGGCGGGAAAACCGCACGTCGTGGCCGTGCGTCCGCTCTACGGCGGCACCGACCACCTGCTGTCGTCGGGTCTGCTGGGCGTCACCACGACGTACGTGGAGGCGGGCCTGGTGGCGTCTGCGATCCGGCCGGACACCGGCCTCGTCGTTGTCGAGACGCCGGCCAACCCCAACCTCGACCTCGTCGACATCGAGCACGTCGTGCGGCAGGCCGGCGCCGTCCCGGTCATGGTCGACAACACCTTCGCCACGCCCGTGCTGCAGAACCCGGCGCTGCACGGGGCGTCGTACGTGCTGCACTCCGGCACCAAGTACCTGGGCGGGCACGGTGACGTGCTCGGTGGCGTCGTGGCCTGCTCCGAGGAGCGCGCGGCGGCGTTGCGGCAGGTCAGGATCATCACCGGCGCCGTGCTGCACCCGCTGGGCGGCTACCTGCTGCACCGCGGGCTCGCCACGCTGCCGCTGCGGGTCGAGGCGGCGTCGCGGTCGGCGGCCGTCCTCGCCGCACGGCTGGCCGAGCACGACGCGGTGGAGTTCGTGCGCTACCCCGGCAGGACGGCGCAGATGCGCGGGACCGGCGCGATGATCGCGTTCGGCGTGCACGGCGACCCGGTCGAGGTGGTGCGGCGGCTGAAGCTGGTCACGCCCGCCGTCTCGCTGGGATCGGTCGACACCCTGATCGAGCACCCCTCGGCATTGACGCACCGGCTCGTTCCGGGAGAAGAACTGCGTGCTTCTGGCGTTCCGGACAATTTGCTGCGCATTTCCGTGGGACTCGAACACGTCGAGGACATTTGGGAAGACCTCGACGCGGCGTTGTGTGACGTCGCTTACGTTAAGCCTTCCCCAACTGATTTCTTGGTGATGACCGCCACTCACTAAGGTCCGGACGCATCAGCGCGTCGGGGCGCGGGAGGTTCCGACGCGGGCATTTTCCGTTTTCGGAAGGAACCTCCTCGTGAGTTCTGTGGAAACTGATGCGGACGGCTACACCAAGGCGCTGACCAAGCGCCAGGTGCAGATGATCGCAATCGGTGGCGCGATCGGCGTCGGCCTCTTCCTGGGCGCGGGCGGACGCCTCGCCGCGGCGGGGCCGTCGCTGATCCTGTCCTACGCGGTGTGCGGCCTCGCGGCGTTCTTCGTCATGCGCGCGCTGGGCGAGCTCGTCCTGCACCGCCCGGTGGCCGGCAGCTTCGTGGAGTACGCCCGCGAGTTCATCGGCCCGTGGGCGGGCTTCACCTCCGGCTGGATGTACTGGGTCAACTGGGCGATGACCGGCATCGCCGAGATCACCGCCGTCGCGATCTACATGCACAAGTGGTTCCCGGACATGCCGCAGTGGATCACCGCGCTGGTGGCGCTGGTCGTCCTCGTCGCGATCAACATGCTGTCGGTGAAGCTGTTCGGTGAGCTGGAGTTCTGGTTCAGCGTCATCAAGGTGACGGCGATCCTCGTCTTCCTGGTCACCGGCATCGCCCTGGTGATCAGCGCCGCGGACATCGGCGGCACCACGGCGTCGGTCTCCAACACCCTGGGCCACGGCGGCCTGTTCCCCGCTGGGTTCGGCGTCGCGCTGATGACCCTGCAGGCCGTGATCTTCGCCTACTCGGCCATCGAGCTGGTCGGCATCGCGGCCGGCGAGACCAAGAACCCCGAGAAGATCATGCCGCGCGCCATCAACGGCGTGGTCTACCGCATCGCCATCTTCTACGTCGGTTCCGTGCTGCTGCTGACGATGCTGCTGCCGTGGGACCACTACACCGGCACCGAGTCGCCGTTCGTGACCGTGTTCTCGGCGCTGGGCATCCCCGCGGTCGGCGACATCATGAACGCCGTGGTGCTCACCGCCGCGCTGTCCTCGTGCAACTCCGGCCTCTACTCCACCGGCCGCATTCTGCGGTCGCTGGCGCAGAAGGGCGAGGCACCGGCGTTCACCGGCAAGATGAACTCCCGGCACGTGCCCTACGGCGGCATCCTGTTCACCGGCGCCGCCTACCTGTTCGGCGTGGTGCTCAACTACACCGTCCCGAAGGACGCGTTCGACATCGCGATCGCCGTCGCCTCGCTCGGTGTGGTGTCCACGTGGGCCACGCTGATCGTCTGCCAGATGAAGCTGCGGCAGAAGGCGCTGCGGGGTGAGGTCGAACGGCCCTCCTACCGGATGCCCGGCGCGCCGTACACGTCGTGGCTGACGCTCGGGTTCCTCGCGCTCGTCGTCGGGCAGATGGCGTTCTCGTCCGGGCACGCGGAGCGGATCGCGTTCTGGTCCATCCCCGTCCTGGCGCTGGTGCTGTTCCTCGGCTGGCGGTTCGTGAAGTCGCGGCAGGCGCAGCAGGAGCCCGTGCCCGTCGACTGACCCTCCTCGGCTCAGCTCCTGCTCGGCTCAGGGCACGCGGGGACCTTTCGTACCCTCAGAGGGTACGAAAGGTCCCCGCGTGCCTTCAGGGAACGGGCAGGTGGGCCGCTGTGATGGGGGAGACGGCGGTCCAGCCGAGGGTCAGGTAGAGGGCGCGACCGGCTTCGGAGGCGACGAGGACGGCGCGGGTCGCACCCCGGGTCACGGCGGTGCGGGTCAGCTCCGACATCACCACGCTGCCCAGGCCACGCCTGCGGTGCGCGGGGCCGGTCTCCACCACGTCGACCACGGCGGCGCGCCCGTGCACCGCGACCCGGCCCTTCGCCGCGACCTCGCTCCCGGCGAGCACCACGGCCTCGGCCACGTCACCGGTGCCACGCACCTCCACGGTGTAGAGGGCCGGCGGGGTCACGGGCGGCCGCGTCCCCAGCTCGACGCTCATCAGGTGCTCCGGCGCGCTGACCACCCACGCCGGGCCGAGCTCGACCTGGTCGCGCGCACCGCAGACCTTCAGCCACGTGCCGGGCTCGGACAACCCGGCGGCACGCGGTCCGGCCGCGGCCGGGTCCGGCAGGACGTAGCGCACCCGGTGCCCCGGCAGCCCGACGTCGATGCGGTAGCCGTCGGGCTCCTCGACGGGCGCAGGGGTGCCGCGGGACAGCGCCCAGCCCCTGACCCAGTCCTCGACGACGGCGGTGAGGTGCGAACCGGTCATGCGCCGATCCTGCCCCACGCGGGCGGCGGACCGGCGAGGTGTGCGCTGACCACCTCGAATAAGCTGGCAGGCATGGTTGCTGCCCCTCCCGTCATCGGCGTGCTCGCCCTCCAGGGTGACGTCCAGGAACACCTCGTGTCGCTCGCGAAGTGCGATGTCACCGCACGGCCCGTGCGGCGCGCCGAGGAGCTGGACGAGCTGGACGGGATCGTGCTCCCCGGTGGCGAGTCGACGACCATGAGCAAGCTGCTCGACAACTTCGAGCTGCTGGAGCCGCTGCGGGCCAAGATCAAGGCGGGCTTCCCCGCGTACGGGTCGTGCGCGGGCATGATCCTGCTCGCCAACACCGTCCTGGACGGCCGCGAGGACCAGCACCAGCTCGGCGGCCTGGACGTCACGGTCCGGCGCAACGCCTTCGGCCGGCAGGCCGACTCGTTCGAGACCGATCTCGACCTGGAGGGCGAGACGGTTCACGCCGTGTTCATCCGGGCACCTTGGGTGGAGGCGGTGCACAGCGGTGTCGAGGTGCTCGCTACGGTGCCCGTCACGGCTGAGGCGGGTGACGCCGCCGGTAGGATCGTCGCGGTCAGGCAGGGCAACGTGCTGGCCACGGCGTTCCACCCGGAGCTCACGGGGGACGAGCGCGTTCACCGACTGTTCGTTGACATGGTCCGAAGTTCGACGGAGGAGAAATGAGCGGCCACTCCAAGTGGGCGACCACCAAGCACAAGAAGGCCGCTATTGACGCCAAGCGCGGCAAGCTGTTCGCGCGGCTGATCAAGAACATCGAGGTGGCCGCCCGCACCGGTGGTGGCGACCCCGACGGCAACCCGACGCTCTTCGACGCGATCCAGAAGGCCCGCAAGAACTCGGTGCCGCTGGACAACATCGAACGGGCCCGCAAGCGCGGCGGCGGCGAGGAGGCCGGCGGCGCCGACTGGCAGACCATCATGTACGAGGGCTACGGGCCCAACGGTGTCGCGGTGCTCATCGAGTGCCTCACCGACAACCGCAACCGCGCCGCCACCGAGGTCCGCACGGCCATGACCCGCAACGGCGGTTCGATGGCCGACCCCGGTTCGGTGTCGTACATGTTCAGCCGCAAGGGCGTCGTCATCGTGCCGAAGGCGGGCACGACCGAGGACGACGTGATGATGGCGGTGCTCGAAGCGGGTGCCGAGGAGGTCAACGACCTGGGGGAGGCCTTCGAGGTCGTCTCCGAGGCCGGCGACCTGATCCCGGTGCGCAAGGCGCTGCAGGACGCGGGCATCGACTACGAGTCGGCCGAGTCGAGCTTCCTGCCGTCGGTGTCCGTCGCGCTCGAGGCGGAGGGCGCCAAGAAGATCTTCAAGCTGATCGACGCGCTGGAGGACTGCGACGACGTGCAGAACGTCTTCGCGAACTTCGACGTGTCCGACGAGGTCATGGCCGAGGTCGGCTGACCTCTTCCGGCGGTGGGCGGGCGGGTGGGCCGGACGGCTCACCCGCCCGTTCCGTGTGCGTAGGGTGGGTTTCGTGCTTTCCGACGAGGACATCGAGTTGCGTGCCCGGCTGCTCTCCCTGGCCGACCGGCACGGTCACGCCACCATCGTCGTGCCACCGGACGCCGAGGGAGCGGGCTACGTCTTCTCGGTCGGCGCGTGGCGGCGGTTCGGGGTGGCCGAGGCGGTCGTGATCGGACTCGACCAGGGCATGGGCGAGACGCTCGTCAACGCGTACGTCAAGCGGGCGAGCGCAGGGGAGCGGTTCGTGCCGGGGCAGCTGTACTTCGACTTCTTCAACGGCGTGCCGATCACGTTCGAACGCGTCTACAAGGGCTTCTACCCGGAGTTCCTCGGCAGTGCCTACCTGCTCTACGACGGCTCCGAGTTCGCCGCCGTGCAGATCATCGTGCCGACACCGCAGGGCCACTGGCCGTGGCAGCCCGACGCGCCCGCCGGGTTCGGCGACCACCAGCTCGTCCTCACCGAGAGCGGTGTGCCGGAGAGCTGGACGCCGGGGGTCAACGGGCCGTGAGCATCCGGATCAGGGCACTCGACGCCGACCGGGCGGGTGAGGTCATGACCGTGCAGCGGGCCGCCTACCTGGTCGAGGCCCGCCGGTACGGCGCGTGGGACCTGCCGCCGCTGGTGGAGACGCTCGCGCAGGTGCGGGACCACATCTCCTCCGGGCAGCCCGCGCTCGGCGCGTTCGACGGGCACCGGCTCGTCGGCAGCGTGCGCGGCAACGTCGACGGGGACCGCATGGAGGTCGCCCGCCTGTTCGTGGCGCCCGACCAGCAGGGCAGGGGGATCGGCAGGAAGCTCCTCGACGCGGCCGCCGGTGCCGCGCCGAGCGGGGTCGACGTCCTGTGGCTGTTCACCGGTGCCCGCAGCGAGGAGAACATCCGGCTGTACGAGAGCGCCGGGTTCGTGAAGATCAGCGAGCGCGTCGACGGGCTGGGCATCACACTCGTCACGTTGGAGCGGAAGGTCATCTGAGGTTCAGGTGCCGGTCACGGGCGGCTGGCAGAGTCCTGGGCGGTCCACCCACGACCACACACCGGTGCGGACGTCGATCACACGTCGGCTGATCCGTCCGGCACCCCGCGCCCCCTGGCACATCCGGTGCCAGGGGGCGCGTCGCGTCGTGGCGGCGGGTTGTCCGGAGGTCGTTGTCCGGTGGTCGTGCGCCGACACCGGACAACGCCGCGGGCGGTAGAACTTGCGGTGCGGCCGGAACCGGGGGGTCACCGGCCGCGCAGTGGGGGATGAGCGCCCCGCCTCGCAGGAGGCGAGGGGGATGCGGGGCGGGGCGCTTGCACACCGGAAGGGCTACGGCTTGCGTCCCAGCAGTCCGATCAGGCGGGTCTGGTCGTCCGCGTCCCGAGCGACCGGGACGGCCGAGTCGAACATCGGCGTCGCACTCCACTCGTCGGCGTTGCGCTCCACGTACGCGAGCACCGTCGCGGCCAGGTCCGGGTCTATGCGCTCGTCGGCGCCGATCGAGCGCGCCAGGTCCCACGCGTGCACCGCGAGGTCCGTCGTCATCTGCCAGCAGTACTCGGCGGCGTCCAGCAGCCCGCTCGACACGTGCACCGGCCGCGACAGCGCGTCGGGCTCCAGCCACGCCTCGCGCGCCGCGGCCGCGGCCACCACCCAGGACACCAGCGGGTCGTCGCCGAGGTTGTCGTGGTCGAACCGGTCACCGACCTGCTCGGTGGTGCAGCCCGCCAGCAGCTCCGGCGCCCAGAGCTGCTCGTGGACCAGATGGCCCACCAGATCTCTGACCGACCACTCCCGGCAGGGGGTACCCAGCTCCCACTGGTCGGGGGCGATTTCCCGCACCCGACGGTCGAACTCCGTCATTGCGAGGCCGTGCGCCTGGATCAAGTCCACCCCAGCAGTGCATCAAACACCGCCCGACCCCGCACGACGGCCTGAGAGTTGGGCCACTTGGACGCAACCCCGATTGCAAACAGTACGAGCGTTCGGCGTAATGTGCACCGGATCCGCCGTGACATCGTTGACACGAGAGGACGATGACGTGAGCGCCCCTAGCGCCAGCATCCCCGGCAAGCAGGACACGGGCTTCTTCGGCCACCCCCGAGGCCTGTCCACGCTCTTCTTCACCGAACTGTGGGAGCGGTTCTCGTTCTACGGGATGAAGGCCATCCTCGGCCTCTACCTGTGGACGGCCGTGTCCGAGGGCGGTCTCGGCGTCGACAAGGCGCTGGCGTTGTCCGTCGTGGCCATCTACGGCACCGCGGTCTACATGTCCGGCGTCGCCGGCGGCTGGCTCGCCGACCGCGTGTGGGGTGGTCAGCGCGCCACCTTCTACGGCGGCGTCCTGATCATGTGCGGCCACATCGCACTGGCGCTGCCGATCGGCATCACCGGCGTGTACGTCGGCCTGATCTTCATCGTGTTCGGCACCGGCCTGCTCAAGCCGAACATCTCGACGGTCGTCGGCGGCCTGTACGACAAGACCGACACCCGCCGCGACGCCGGCTTCACGATCTTCTACATGGCGATCAACATCGGTGGCTTCGTGTCGCCGCTGATCACCGGCGCGCTCGCGGACGGCATCGGCTTCCACGCCGGGTTCGCCGTCGCCGCGGTCGGCATGGCGCTGGGCCTCGTCCAGTACCGCCTGGGCCGCAAGCACCTGCGCGGGTCCGCGGCCGTGGCGCCGAACCCGCTGCCGCACCAGGAGAAGGGCCGCGTCTACGGCCTCATCGCCGGTGTCGCCGTCGCCATCGCCGCACTCGGCGTGGTCTCCTACCTCCTCGGTGACGTCGAGGGCGTCATCCTGATGATCAGCATCATGTCGATCGTCCTGCCGATCGCGTACTTCACCGTCATGCTGCGCAGCCCGAAGACGCTGCCGGAGGAGAAGCCGCGGGTCGTCGCCTACATCCCGCTGTTCGTCGCCGCCGCCATGTTCTGGCTGATCTTCGAGCAGAGCGCCTCGGTCATCGCCGAGTTCGCCGACTCCCGCGTCGACAACCACGTGTTCGGCTGGGAGTTCCCGGTCGCGTGGTTCCAGTCGATCAACCCGATCATGATCATCGCCCTGGCGCCGCTGTTCGCGCTGCTGTGGGTGAAGCTCGGCAAGCGGGCGCCGTCCACGCCCCGCAAGTTCGCCGGTGCGCTCGTGCTCGTCGGCCTGTCGTTCGTGCTCATGTACTTCGCGAGCAACTCGGCGGCCGACGGCAAGGTGACGCCGCTGTGGCTGGTGCTGATGTTCCTGATCATGACCGCCGGTGAGCTCATGCTGTCGCCGGTCGGCCTGTCGGTGACGACGAAGCTGGCGCCGCGCGCGTTCGCCTCGCAGACGATGAGCCTGTGGTTCCTCGCGACCTCGGCCGGCACCGGTGTGGCCGCGCAGCTCGTGAAGTTCTACACGACGAGCCCGTCGGCGTACTTCCTCACGCTGGGCGGTGCGGCCGTGGTCTTCGGCATCGCGCTGGCCGTGGCGGCCCCTGCCATCAGGAAGCTGATGTCGGGCGTCGAGTGAGGCGCACAAGGCGAGAGGGAGGCCCGTCGCGGCGGCGGTGCGGCGGGTCTCCCTCTCGCCTTCAAGCATGCACTACGGAGATGTGTCATTGGGGCACGAACATTGCTCCGGACAGGTGAAGTAGGGCACGTGCGCCCGCGAATTTCGCCCCACGTCAGGTCTGCTTCACCGCCAGTGATCGTTTGGGCTCGTTCGCACGAACCGGAAGTCGCAACGCGCCGCGGATGAGCTTCGACCTGCGCCGCGCCATCGGGCCGTCCTGCGCGAGGTTCGGGAAGCGCTTGAAGAGCTCGTGCAACGCGACCGCGCCCTCGATGCGCGACAGGCCCGCGCCGATGCAGTAGTGGATGCCCGCGGAGAACGCGAGGTGCTCGCGCGCGTTGGACCGCGTCGGGTCGAACGTGAGCGGGTCGGAGAACACTCGCGGGTCACGGTTGGCCGCCGCGAGCAGCAGCATCACCGGCATGCCCTTCGGCAGGGAGACGCCGGCCAGCTCAAGGCGTTCCTTCGGCCAGCGGATCGTGTACTGCACCGGCGGGTCGAGCCGCAGCACCTCCTCGACGAACCCCTCCGCGTACTCCGGGCTCTGCGCGAGCGGCGCGACCGTGTGCGGGTTCTCGAACGCCTTCAGCACGCCGTTGCCGATCAGGTTGACCGTCGTCTCGAACCCGGCGAACAGCAGCAACCCGGTGGTGGCGACCAGGTCCTCGCGGCTGAGGTCCGCGTGCTGGGTCACCAGGTGGCTGACGATGTCGTCCTGCGGGTTGCGCCGCCGCTCGTCCATCAGCCCGTCGATGAAGTCGTTGTACTCGACGATCGTGGCGTGCAGGTCCCTGAGCTGCTTGTGCGACCAGACGCCGTCGAGCGTCTCGGCCAGCGACGAACCCCAGCGGGCGAACAGCGCCCTGTCGTCGTCCGGCACGCCCAGCAGGTCCGCGATCACCTGGATCGGCACCTGGGACGCGAACTCCGCCACCACGTCGAACCGGTCGTCCAGCCGGTCGAGGTGGTCCGTGACGATCTTCTGGATCGACGCGGTGCGGTCCTTCAGCGCACGAGGGGTGAAGAACGGCTGCACCAGCCTGCGCAGCCGGGTGTGGTCCGGCGGGTTCTTCATCAGGAACGAGTCCTGCACCGGGTTCACGACCTTGTGGCCGTCCTTGACCAGCGTGATCGGGATCATCGACGCCTCGTCGAACGTCGCCGTGACGAACCGCGGGTCACGCAGCACCGAGTCGCACAACGCACGCGACGGCGTGACGTAGGCGCCCATCTTGCTGCGCACCATGTCGCCCTTGGCGCGCACCTTCTCGTACATCGAGTACGGGTCGCGGTCCGGCGGTGATGCCATGACACCGGCGTACGGGTCACCGATCAGCGCATAGCCGCGCACGAGAGAGCGGAGCGCGAAGAACTGGACGGTGGTCTTCAGCGAGGACGGCATGCGTCCACAGTGGGGTTTACGTGAAGAACCTTCAAGAGCTGCGGCGGTGGCGGCGCACGGTTTCTTCGACGAGGTCGAGCACCGGCTCCATGTCGTCGGCCGGCAGCCCCATCGCCAGGTGCGACACCAGGCCCTCCAGCACCAGCTCCAGGAAGCTCGTCAGCACCGTCACGTCGACGTCGTCGCGCAGGTTGCCGGCCTCCCGCTGCCGGAGCAGGCGCTGCCGGGTCGCGGCCGTCAGCTGCTCGGACCGCTCGGCCCACCGCGCGCGGAAGTCGGGGTCGGTGCGCAGCCGCCGGGAGACCTCCAGGCGCGTGCCCAGCCAGTCCGCCGCGTGGCCCTCGTCGCGCTTCTCCGGCTCGTCGAGCAGGTCGCGCATGACCTGGACCAGGCCCTGCTCGGCCACGACGTCGGCCATCCGCAGCGCGTCGTCCTCCGCCAGGGCGAGGAAGAGCGACTCCTTGTCCCGGAAGTGGTGGAAGATCGCACCGCGGGACAGTCCCGTGGCCTCTTCGAGGCGGCGTACCGTGGCACCCTCGTAGCCGTGGCGCGCAAAGCAAGCACGCGCACCGTCGAGGATCTGGCGACGGCGGGCGTCTAGGTGGTCCTGGCTGACCCTGGGCACCGGTAGATGGTCCCAGGACGGGGACCGGAAATCCAATCCGTACGTACGGATTGGACAGCTCCATCCGTGTGATCCTTTCGAGTGGATCTCCGGCCTGGCCTGTCCCGGTGGCGGCGTGAGCGCCAATATCCTCCTGCGCCATGGAGACGCACGAGTTCGTCAAGCTGTCGGCGCTCGCCGAGCGCCTCGGGTGGCGGCGGCGCGTCTCGACCGGCGTCCACGTGGTCGACCTCCTGCTCAGCCGCACGACCACCGACCTCATCGCGGCGCTCGCGGAGAACCGGGACCGGGAACGGTCCGGCTGACCTCGGCAGACCGCGGACGGCACCGCCACCTCGTCGACCAGCAGGTCTACGGCCGCCTGCGCACGGTGGAGGTCGACATCTGGCTGACTCCACCGCCAGTAGAAGCAGCGGGGGAGGCGCAGGGCGTGAACGTGAACGAAGCGGGCAACTCGACACATCCGCCACGCAAACCCCTGGGCACACGCGTGCGCGCACGCCACGTCGTTGATCTGTAAGGATTTGCACGTCCGCGAGAGCGTGCGAGCCGCAATGCCCGCGTGTAGCGTCGAATGCGCTTATCCGATCACGGGGAGTGTGTAGTGACGACTGCGCTGCGTGACCAACCGGCGCCGGTCAGGTTCGCTGACCGCGCCGAGGCCGAGGCTTACGTCGCCTCGGTCTGCTTCAAGCACGGGCCTCCGAGGTTGTTCGGCGTGGAACTGGAGTTCACCGTCCACCACGCAGAAGACCCCGCGTTACCCCTGGACCAGCGAAGGTTGGCCGCGGCGCTCGGAGACCACGCGCCGCCGACCCTCGTTCCGGACAGCCCGCAGAGGCCGCTTCCCAGCGGCACGCCGCTGACCGTCGAACCGGGCGGGCAGGTCGAGATCTCCACACCTCCCTGCACCTCCCTCCCCACGCTCTTCACCACCGTCGAAACGGACGTCGAGCAGCTCACCGCGTTGCTCGCGGACCAGGGCCTCGTCCTCGGCGACAGGGGTGCCGACGCGCACCGGACGCCGAGCCGGGTGCTGCGGGTGCCGCGCTACGCCGCGATGGAGCACGAGTTCGGCCGCCTCGGCCACGACGGCATCTCCATGATGTGCAGCACCGCCGGGCTGCAGGTGTGCCTCGACTTCGGCGAACAGCAGGACCTGCGGGCCAGGTGGGCCGCCGTGCACCAGCTCGGGCCGGTGATGGTCGCGTTGTTCGCGAACTCACCGGGGCTCGGCGGGCAGCGGCAGGACTGGGCCTCCGCGCGGATGCGGACGTTGTACGGCACGGATCCCGTGCGCACCAGGCCGAGTGCCGTGTGCGCCGATCCGGCCGCGGCCTACGCGCGGCGGGTGGTCGACACGCCCGTCATCGTCGTCAGGGGACCGGGTCCGAACTGGGTCCCGCCCAGGAGGCTCACGTTCGCCGACTGGATCGACGGGGCGCTCGACCGCAGCCCCACCAGCGACGACCTCGACTACCACATGTCGTTGATGTTCCCGCCGGTGCGGCCGCGCGGGTACATCGAGATCCGGTACCTGGACACGCCGCCGCCGGGCGGCTGGATCGCGCCGAGTGCGCTGCTCGTCGCGCTGTTCAGCGACCAGTCCGTTGTGGACGGTGTGCTGGCGGCGACGGAACGGGCGGCCGGGCGGTGGCTCGTCGCCGCACGGCACGGGATGGCGGACGACCGCATCGCGAGGGCGGCGAAGGACGTCGTCGCCCTCGGCATCGAGGCGTTGCCCCGCACCGGTCTCTCCGACGAGCAGATCAGCACCATCAGCCGGGAGCTGGAGGGGAAGCTGTGACCGAAGAACTCCGCGAGCGGGTGGCGGAGGAACTGTTGCGTTCTCGCGCGCGTTCCACCGCCCTGACCGATGCCGTCGACGAGCACGACCTCGTGCGGCAGCACTCCAAGCTCATGTCGCCGCTGGTCTGGGACCTCGCGCACATCGGCAACCAGGAGGAGCTCTGGCTCGTCCGCGACGTCGGCGGGCGTGAACCGGTGCGCAGCGACATCGACGAGTACTACGACGCGTTCAAGTACGGGCGCAGCGTGCGGCCGGAGCTGCCGCTGCTCAACCCCGCCGAGGCCCGCCGGTACGTCGGTGACGTGCGCGGTAAGGTGTTCGACGTGCTGGAGGAGGTCCCGCTGGAGGGCCGCAGGCTCGTCGAGAACGCCTTCGCGTTCGGCATGATCGTGCAGCACGAGCAGCAGCACGACGAGACGATGCTCGCCACCCACCAGCTGCGCACCGGCGAACCGGTGCTGCACGCGCCCCCTCCGCCGAAGGGGAACCTCGTCGCCGCGACGGAGGCGTTCATCCCGGGCGGACCGTTCGAGATGGGCACCTCGGACGAACCGTGGGCCCTGGACAACGAACGCCCCGCGCACACCGTCCACGTCGACCCGTTCTTCATCGACACCACCCCGGTCACCAACGGCGAGTACGCCGAGTTCGTCCTCGCCGGCGGGTACTCCGACCGTCGGCTGTGGACGGACGAGGGGTGGGTGCACCGCACGCGCGCCAAGCTCACCGCACCCCGGTTCTGGCACCGCGAGGGCACGAGCTTCAGCCGCACCGCGTTCGGTGTCACCGAGCCGGTCGTGCCGGACGAACCCGTTGTGCACGTGTGCTTCCACGAGGCCCAGGCCTACGCGACGTGGGCGGGCAAGCGGCTGCCGACCGAGGCCGAGTGGGAGAAGGCCGCACGGCACGACCCGGCGACCGGTACCAGCCGCCGCTACCCGTGGGGTGACGCGGCACCGGACGAACGGCACGCGAACCTCGGTCAGCGACACCTGCGCCCCGCACCGGCCGGCGCGTACCCGGACGGGGTCTCCGCGCACGGCGTGCACCAGCTGATCGGTGACGTCTGGGAGTGGACCTCGACGGACTTCCACGGCTACCCGGGCTTCGAGGTCTTCCCGTACCCCGAGTACTCGGAGGTCTTCTTCGGACCCGACTACAAGGTGCTGCGCGGCGGTTCGTTCGGCACCGACTCCTCCGCGGTCCGTGCGACGTTCCGCAACTGGGACTACCCGGTCCGGCGGCAGATCTTCGCCGGTTTCCGCTGCGCCAGGGACGCCTAGGCGATGTGCCGCCACCTGGCGTACCTGGGCCCCGCCGTGCCCTTGTCCGGCCTGCTGTACGACGCACCGCACTCGCTGGAGCACCAGTCGTACGCACCGGGGGACATGCGCGGCGGGGGCTCGGTCAACGTCGACGGCTACGGCGTCGGCTGGTTCCCCGGCCCGGTGCGCTACCGCCGTGCCGGCACGCTGTGGAGCGACGCGAACCTGCGCGCCCTCAGCGGCACCGAGTCCACCGCGGTCCTCGCCGCGGTCCGCAACGCCACGACCGGCATGCCGGTGGCGGACGCGGCGTGCGCGCCGTTCACCGACGGCACGTGGCTGTTCAGCCACAACGGGCGCGTTACGGGCTGGCCGCACAGCGTCGAGGACCTCGCGAGGACGCTGCCGGTGACCGACCTGCTCACCCTCGACGCGCCCACCGACTCGGCACTGCTGTGGGCGCTCGCCGCACGGGCGCTGGCCGCGGGGAAGAACCCCGCCGACGTCCTTGTTGAACTCAGCGACGAGGTCGAGGCCGTGGCCCCGGGGTCACGCCTCAACTTCCTGATGACCGACGGTTCGGTCGTCGTCGGCACCACCTGGACCCACTCGCTGTGGGTCCGCCACGACGGCGTGAGCGTCACGCTCGCCTCCGAACCGCTCGACGCCGACGCGGCGTGGCGGGAGATCCCCGACCACCACGTCGTCCTCGCCGATCCATCCACTGTGGAGGTTCGACCCGCATGACCGAACCGGTGCTGGACGTTCACCTCAAACCGGAAGACGCCGTGCACGCCCTGCGCGCCGACGTGCGCGCCGGGCTGACCGCGGACCCGAAGTGGGTGTCGCCGAAGTACTTCTACGACGCGACCGGCAGCGCGTTGTTCGAGGACATCACCCGCCTGCCCGAGTACTACCCGACGCGGGCGGAACGGGAGGTGCTCGCCGCGCGGGCCGGTGAGATCGCGGCGACCACCGGCGCGCACTCGCTGGTCGAGCTGGGCTCCGGGTCGTCGGAGAAGACGCGGCTGCTGCTCAGCGCCCTGCGCGACCACGGCACGCTGACCGAGTTCGTGCCGCAGGACGTCTCGGTGTCCGCGCTCACCGAGGCCGCCCACGCGATCATCGCCGACTACCCCGGCCTGCGGGTGCACGGTGTGGTCGGCGACTTCACCCAGCACCTGGGCCTGCTGCCGGGCGTGTCACCGCGCCTGGTCGCGTTCCTGGGCGGCACGATCGGCAACCTCATCCCCGAGGAGCGGGAGAAGTTCCTGCACACCGTCCGCGACGTGCTGCGGCCGGGGGAGTGGCTGCTGCTCGGCACGGACCTGGTGAAGGACCGCGAGACGCTGGTGCGCGCCTACGACGACGCGCAGGGCGTGACGGCCGCGTTCAACCGCAACGTCCTGAACGTCCTCAACCGCGAGCTCGGCGGCGACTTCGACGTCGCGGCGTTCGAGCACGTGGCGTTGTGGAACAGCGAGCAGGAATGGATCGAGATGCGGCTGCGCGCCACGCGCGCCATGACGGTCACGCTCGCCGGTCTCGACCTGGCGGTGGAGTTCCGCGAGGGCGAGGAGCTGCGCACCGAGGTGTCGGCGAAGTTCCGGCGGGACGGGGTGCGCGCGGAGCTGGAGGACGCCGGGTTCACCCTGCACCGGTGGTGGACCGACTCGCGGGACCGCTTCGCCGTCTCGCTGGCGCGGGCGATCTGAGCCGACAACCCTCCGATAGGCGGGTACAAACGGTGCGCCCGCAGTGATGGGCTGCACCGGTGACGTCTTCCCTTGCCACCCGTGCCGGCCGCGCGGCGCTCGCTTCGGCGCTCGCGCTCGGCACCATCGCCTCCGGTCTGGGCGCGAGCACCGCCTCCGCCCAGCCCGGCGCCGCAGCAGTCAGACCCGCCGCTTGGGGGCCGTGCGCGGCGGATGTGCTCGCCTCGATCCCTGCTGCCGAACGCACCAGGGTCAGCTGTGCCATCCAGGAAGTTCCCGTCGACCACTCGCGTCCGCGCGGTGACAAGACGGGCATCATCATGATGAAGCGGCCGGCGACCGACCCGGCGAAGAAGGTCGGCTCGCTGTTCATCAACCCCGGCGGCCCCGGTGGCGCCGGTCTGATCTACGGCGCGTTCGGCGCGAGCTTCTTCAGCCAGGAGGTCCTCGAGAAGTTCGACCTCATCGGCTTCGACCCGCGCGGTGTCGGCCGCAGCGCCCCGCTGCGCTGCTTCCGCACCCAGGAGGAGGCCGACGCGGTCAACGAGGGCTGGTTCGCCCTGCCGACGACCAAGGCGGAGATCGAGAGCTCGATCCGCCAGTCGAAGGCCTACACGGACTACTGCGGGATCAACGCCGGTCCGCTGCTCAACCACATGTCGACCGAGGCAGTCGCCCGCGACCTCGACGTGCTGCGCGAGTCGGTCGGCGACCGGCAGCTGACCTACGTCGGCTTCTCCTACGGCACGCTGCTCGGCGCCACCTACGCGAACATCTTCCCGGAGCGGTCGCGTGCGCTCGTGCTCGACGGCAACGTCGACCCGAAGCTGCGCCTGACCAACGGCGCCGAGTACGACCGCCAGCGCGCCAAGGGCTTCGAGATCGCGCTCGACGCGTTCCTCAAGCGCTGCGACGCCGAGGGCACCGCCAAGTGCGCGTTCGCCGGTGACGCCCGCAAGAAGTTCGACGGCATCCGCGAGACCCTGCGCAAGGGCCCGACGACGCTGCCGGACGGCACGCAGGTGACGCTGACGGACGTCGTCGGCCGCACCGCGAGCAACCTGTACAACCCGGCCACGTTCAAGGCGCTCGCCACGTGGCTGCAGTCGATCCACGCGGCGCAGAACCCGGCCGCGGCGACGGCCACCGCGCAGACGATGAGCGTCCAGTCCGTTGTGGACGTTCCCGCGCTGAACAACAACGGTGGCCTGGCCGACGTGCGCGGCCTGCCGGAGACCCCGTACACGAGCGACGACTCGTACTACGCGGTCAACTGCATCGACAAGCCGTTCGCCAGGACGACCCGCACCTGGGCGTCCACCGCGGCCAAGTGGGAGAAGGAGTCGCCCACGTTCGGCCGCTACCAGGCCGCTTCGGACGCGCTGACCTGCCCGACGTGGCCGGCGCGCAACCCGGACCGCTGGATCGGCCCGTGGCACCGCAAGACCAAGAACCCGGTCGTCGTGGTCGGCAACTACTACGACCCGGCCACGCAGTACGAGTTCGCCCGCCGCATGTCCCAGCAGCTCGGCAACGCGCGGCTGATCAGCGTCGACGCGTTCGGCCACTGCATCCTGGGCGACTCCGCGGGTGCCGACGCGGCGGTGACCAGGTACCTGGTCGACCTCACGGCGCCGGTGAACGGTTCGGTGTACCAGCCCAACACGCAGCCCTTCTGAGCAAAGGCGTTGCGAGCAGCACTCCTGCGGTGAGGAACGGCGTCACCGGGGCCACCGCCAGCGCGACCACGGCGATGGCCCCGTCGGCGCCGTTCTTCCGCGCGCAGGACCAGAAGCCGAGCGCGAGGCCGGCCGTGATGGCGATGATCGTGACGGCCAGCGTCCACGGTTCCTGCCGGTCGGCCAGCGCGAGGGCGAGCACCCCGATGCCCGCCAGGTAGAACGGGTCCCGCCGCGGCCCGAGTGCCGCGGCCGCGGCGGCGAACACCGGGATGGCCGCGTGTTCGGGAGCGGCCTGCAGCACGGCGCCGAACGCCACGCCCGCGACGGCGACCCGCCAGCTGCGGCGCCTGATCGCCCAGACGAGCACCGCGGCCACGACGAACCACACGGGCGTGTAGGTCAGCATGTCGTCGCGGCCCAGGCTGCCGATCCCGGTGGCTCCGCTGGACACGACGACCTGTGCCGGGCGTTCGTCAGAGGAGTACCAGCCGGGCGCACTGCCGCACACGGCTCCGGGCAGGGTGCACGGGTTGGTGAGGAACATCGGGCTGAGCGTCACCGTGTACGCCGCCAGCGAGCCGAACCCGGCGATCGAGAGCGCCACCCAGGCGGGTCTCGGCGCCACGGCGACGAGCAGCAGGGCCACCCCGAACGCGATCCAGACCACCTCCGGCATGGCCTCGACCACCGGGCGGGCGGGGAGGACACCGAGGAAGGTCAGCCCGAGCGCGACCGCGAGGACCACGATCCCGCCGGAGTGCAGCGGCCTGCGCGGGGCCGCGGCGAGCGCGGCGGCGGTGAAGAGCAGCAGGACCGGGATGAACGCCCGGTCGGTGCAGAGCACGAGCGCGCCGAAAACGACGGCCGCGGCGCCCATCCGCCAGCTGCGGTGCCGGACCGCCCACGCGACGAGCCCGGCGGCGATCACCAGCCGCGGCGAGGCCAGGTCGGGGGCCAGCGCCCCGGAGGTCGCGCCGATCCAGCCGGGGCCGAAGGGCTGCACCGCGATCGTCGCGAGCCCGGCGAGGACGAACGTCACCCACGCGGGCCGGGCGAAGTAGAGGAAGACCGCCGTCGCGGCCGCGAACCAGATCACGACAGCACGCTCCGCACGATCAGCACGACCGAGCTCAGCCCGGCGACGAGGAGCATCGGCGTGCGGATCCCACCCGCGTCGACCCGCTCGCGCAGCGGCCCGGACAGCAGGAAGCCGGCGACGAGGAACGGGATGAGCGCGACCCCTGCCCAGAACTGGTGGGCGGTGACCTGCCCGGCGCCGGCCAGCGCGAGGATCGAGGCACCGGAGCCGAGCACGAAGAACGCCGCGAGCGTCGCCCTGACCTGCGGACCCGCCTGGTTCTGGTAGAGCAGAGCCACCATCGGCCCGCCCACCGACGTGGCCGTGCCGAACGACCCGCTCGCGAACCCGGCCGTGACGAGCGACCCCGGCCTCGGCGCCGGCCGCCAGGTCGTGGTGGACAGCAGCACGCACGCCAGCACCGAGCCGCCGACGACCAGCCCGAACCCCTTCGGGTCGAGCGCGTCGACGACCAGCACGCCCACGACCGTGCCGGGCAGCCGGCCGAGCATCGCCCAGCCCACACCGCGCCAGTCGACGTGGCCGAACTCGCGGGCGAGCGACATCGACGCGTGTGCGGCGGCGACCATCAGCACCGGCACCGGCAGCAGCGCCGGGTCCAGCAGCGCGATCAACGGCACCGCCACGAGCGCCAGCCCGAACCCGATCAACCCCTGTAACAGCCCGCCCACCGCGACGACCGCTCCTGCGACCACAATCCCCCAGCCCATGGGTCGCGATGCTAGCGAGTGGTCCGATCGGCGGAGGGCCCGGTTTCGCCCGGTGTTCTCCTGACGTCGGTCAAGCGCACCCGCGGTCCGCGCCACGACCTCGTCCCGCCGCGGCTTCCTGCTCGGACCTCATGCGGTCGAAGGCAGCCCGAACCGCGGGAACAGGCTGAGGTCGAAGAACGACGAGACGCGCGTGATCCGGTCGTGCCCGACCTCCAGCACCTGGAGGTTGAACGGCCGGTACCCGCCGTCCTCGCCCTCCAGGTACAGGCCGTAGGCGGGCTGGCCGTTCGCCTCCGTCGCGATCATGCGCGCCCTGCCGGGGACGGCCGGGCACTGGTGCACGAGGTGCCACGCGATCATGTCCGGGCCGCGGTACCACTGCGGGTACGGCGGCATCTCCCACACGACGTCCTCGCTGAACAGCGCGACGATCGCCGGGATGTCCTTGGCCACGAACGCCTCGACCCACCGGTCGAGCAGCTCCCGCGCCCCGCCCGGTTCGGTGACCTGGTCCTCGCTGAGGTCCTTGAGCCGGTCGTGGGCGCGTTGCAGGGCGCTGTTGACCGCGGCGACGGTCATGTCCAGCCGGTCGGCGGTCTCTGCGGCGCTGAGCCGCAGGACGTCGCGCAGGATCAGCACCGCGCGTTGCCGTGGTGACACGTGCTGCAGCGCCGCGACGAACGCGAGCCGCGTGCTCTCCCGTTCCGCGACGATCGCCGCCGGGTCGGTCGGGAACGGCTCCAGCCACGGCACCTCGTGGTCCTGGGTGAGCGGGTCGTCCTGCGTGGCGCCGCGGGTGCCGAGCCCGGACGGCAACGGCCGGCGGGCGCGGCTCTCCAGCGCGGTGAGGCAGGCGTTCGTGGCGATCCGGTACAGCCAGGTGCGCACCGACGACCGGCCCTCGAACCGGTCGTAGGACTTCCACGCCCGCAGGTACGTCTCCTGCACCAGGTCCTCGGCGTCGTGCAGCGAGCCGAGCATCCGGTAGCAGTGCGCGAGCAGCTCGCGGCGGTACGGGTCCACCGCGGTGGCGAAGTCGGTCGTGGCCGTCATCCCCGGACCCCGATCGCGGTGCGCATGCGGTCGATGAGCGTGCCGATGTGGTCCCTGAGCTCCGGCGGTTCGTGCACCTCGAAGTCGAAACCCAGGTACAGCAGGAAGAACACCATCCGGTCGAGCGACTCGGCGCCGGTGCGCACGAGGCACGTGTCGTCGTCGATCGCCTCCAGCGACACCGAGGTGGGCGTCGAACGTTCGGCGACCGCCCGCACGGGTGCGTGGACCGTGAGCACGGCCTGGTAGGTGTAGACGCTCGACGCGACCTGGCGCGACACGAACTCGCCGAGCTCGGGGGCAGGCGGTTCGCGCGGCGCGAACCGGGCCGCGAGCGCCGGCTGCTCGGTGATCCGGTCGACCCTGAACGTCCGCCAGTCCTCTTTGGACACATCCCACGCGACCAGGTACCAGCGGCGGCCGGTGTGCACGAGCCCCTGCGGCTCGACGAGCCGTTTCGCGGGCTCGCCGTGCGTGGCGGCGTAGGTGAACCGCAGCTGCTGGTGGTCCCGGCAGGCGGCGGCGATGACCGTGAGCGTCGCCGCGTCGACCACCGGCCCGCCCGCGACCAGGGGAGTGGTGTGGGCCTGCAACGCCTGGACGCGCCTGCGCAACCGGCTCGGCAGGACCTGCTCCAGCTTGGTGAGCGCGCGCACCGACGTCTCCTCGATGCCCGCGACCGTACCGTTCGCCGCGGTCCTGAGTCCTACGGCGACGGCCACCGCCTCGTCGTCGTCCAGCAGCAGCGGCGGCAGCTCGGCACCCGCCCCCAGCCGGTACCCGCCCGTGGCGCCGGGAAGCGACGTGACGGGATAGCCGAGACTGCGCAGCTTGTCGACGTCGCGGCGGATCGTGCGCACGTCGACGCTGAGCCGGCCGGCGAGTTCCGGGCCCGTCCAGTCGCGCCGCACCTGCAGCAACGAGAGCAGCTTCAGCAGCCGTGCGGACGTCTCCAGCATGGGCGGAAGTCTAAGTTCCATTGCGGACAACCGCGGGAAGTGGCTAGTCTTCCCGGTATGACTGCCGGGTCGGCCCTGTGCCGTGAGCGGAACGGTTGCCCGGCCCTGACTTGATCAGGGCCCCTCCACCCCCGCGCTTCCTCCGTTCTCAAGGGGAACTGCGCACGGGAGAGGAGGTGATGCGCAATGCTTCCCAACGTTGGTGATGTCTTCTCCGGGAAGGTCGTCTCGACCGTCCCGTTCGGCTCGTTCGTCGAGCACCCCGCCGGGGCACACGGGCTGCTGCACGGTCAGCAGGCCGAGGTCGGTTCGACCGTGCAGGTGAAGGTGCTGGTGGTGGACGACGCGCAGCAGCGGTTCAGCCTCGAACTGGCCTGATCCGCCTGACCGCATGAGCGCGTGACCGGACAGAGGCGCCCTGTCCGGTCCTGTGCTCACGCCCTGCGGTACTCCGCGCACTCGCCGACCAGCCGGTCGTGCAAGGTCCTGCGGTGCCCCTGTTCCCGGGGTGCCGGGCCGAGCGCGTCCGCCGGGCTGTCGACGCCGTGCAACAGCCGGTACAGCACCACGTCCGTTGCCGTGCAGAGCCAGTCGTCCGCACACCCCGGTGGTGCGGCGGGTCCAAGCGCGTTCTCGAACCACGCCGGGAACAGCAGGTCGCGCGCGACCGCGTCCTCGATGCGCTCGCGGATCTGCCGGCGTGCCTCGGCGACCGCCTCGTTGCCCTGCGACCGTGCGGCGGCGTCCCCGGCGTGCGCCTCGTCGTCCGGTGCCGGCGGCCGCCGCCCGAGCTTCCCGAACGCCTGCCACCGCGCGTACTTGGCGCGCCACAACGACTCCGCGTTCGCCGGGAGGTTCGTGAGCCCCTCGGCGGCGTCGATCGCCTCGGCGAGCCGGGCGTCGTACCGCGCGATCAGCTTGCGAGTGTCCTGCGCCTCCTGCGGCGTGAACGTCTTGCGCGCGTAGGCGTCCTGCCCCGCGAGGATCGTGTCGACGAGCGTCTGGTCGATGCCGGGCCAGTCGTCGAAGTCGGCCCTTTCCGCCACCCCCGCCCGCACCTTGCGGTTGAGCGCGACGAGCAGGCGTTCGAGCCGGTGGACGCTCTCGGCGAGCTCGCTCACCCGGTCGTTGGTCCCGGTGAGTCTGCGGTTGTTGTCCCTGATCTGGTTGGTGGCGCTGAGCTGCTGCTGCGCTCCCGCGGTCTCGACGTCGTCGAGGCGCGCGGTGAGGGTGCCGAGGTCCTTCCTGAGCCGTTCGACCTTGTCGCCGAGCGCCTTGACCGGGTCGATGTTCACCGCAGCGTCCTCCACGCCCACCACACGCCACCCGCGACCACGGCCAGTGCCGCCCACCCGCGCAGGACCGGGGTGAGCAGCACCCCCGCGAGCGCGGCGGAGATGGCGGCGGTGCGGGCCCGCGGCTCCCACAGCCGCGTGCCGGTGGGGTCCACGAGCACCGCGGCCGCGACCGCCAGCGCGAGGACGACCGACACCAGCGACCAGGGGTCGAACCACCCGATGACCACGGTCAGCGCCGCGACCGCCGTGACGGCCGCGACGACCCGGTTCGGGACGGTGAGCCGCGCCGACTCGACGTCCCTGCGCGCCTGCACGACGGCTTGGACCTCCCGGTCGGTGTCGGCGAGCAGGGCGGGGAGCTCGGGGCTGCCGGGGTGGGTCGCCTGGAGTGCGCGCAGTGCTGTTCGCAGGGAGTGCTGGCGGTCGGCCAAGCGGGCGAACGGATCGGCTGCCATGTCCCGGAAGCGTGATCAACGGGGGCGGGGTGTGGGTAGGGCTGCGCGACGAGTTGGTCCGGTTGCCGACGAACTTCGCTCAGGTGGCGTAGCGCAACCCCGGGCACGGCCCCACCCCCGTGCTCACGACTTCCTGCGCGCCTCCGGCGGCCACACGACCTCGATCGGCACCCCGGACGCCCGTGCCTGCTCGACCACGTCCGCCGTGCCGCCCCTGCCCTGCGCCGGCACCCCGTCCCACACCGCCACGAGCAGCTCGACCGAGGCCAGCACGCGTTCGTTCGCGGCGACGTAGGCCAGCCGGCCCGACGTCATGTGCGGCAGCACGCTGACGACCGTCGCGGCCGACCGCAGCTCGTCGTACTCGGCGACCTGGTGCGGTTTGAGCCGGTCGCGGTAGTCGAGCGCCGGGAGCACCACCTCCACCTGCCCGCCCAGGTCCAGCACCGCGCGCGCGAACACCTGGTCGGCGCCCGGCGCGAGGCACGTGACGCCGACCAGCGGCCGGCCCAAGCCGGCTAAGACCGCCGACAGCGCGGCGCGGACGGCCGGGACGCACTCGGGGACCAGGTTGCTGTGACCGGTGACACCGACGCGCATCAGGCGGTCCGAATCGCCCTGATCGCGTCGCGCGTGTCCTGCACGGCGGGGATGTGGCGGTGCCGTGCCGCCTCCTTCGCGAAGTCCTCCAGCTTGCGCAGCACCCGGCCCGAGGAGAGCTTCGCCGCCGTCGGCAGGACCTCGTTGATCAACCCGCACGCCGCCTCCGGGTCTCCCGCGACCATCTTGGTGCGCGCCAGTCCGATCACGTCGAAGGCGCGGTTGCGCACCTTCGAGGGGTCCCTCAGCTCCAACGCACGCCGAATGTGCTGCTCGGCGTACACGGCCTGAGAGGGGTCATGCATCGCGAGGTCGCGGCAGCGGGCGCCGATGACGCCCTCCAACTCGGCCTCGTCGAAGCTGTGCAGGTAGTCCGGCTCGTGCGACGAGTCGCGCTGCGCGAAGCTGTCCTGCGCCATGCCGACGGCCTGGTGGAACTCGCGGACCTTGCCCAGCTGCGCGTAGGCCCAGGCCTCGCGCGTGAGCAGCAGGGCCTTCAACGTCGGCGTGCCGGTGCGGCGGGTGCCGTACTGGCCGAGCTGCACGAGCTCCAGACCGTCCTCCGGGCGGCCCAGGTCGAACATCTGCCGGGCCATCGCGGCCAGGCACAACGCGGCGAAACCGTCGTTCTGACCGGCCTTCGCCATCCGGATGGCGAGCACGTAGTAGCGCTGAGCCGCGTTGTGCAGGCCCGCGTCGAACGACATGCTCGCGGCCACCTTCGACAGCTCGGCGCCGATGAAGAACGCCCGTTCCGTCAACGGGCCCGCGGGGGCGCGCTGGAGCCGTTCGGCCAGCTCGTCGAGCTGACCCAGCACGGCCTTGCGGGCCAGCCCGAAACCACCGCGGCCGCCCCAGCCGCGCAGGCCGTCCGCGACCTGCTGCAACGCCGCCAGCTCCTCCTCGCTGATCGCCGAGTGCGACGACCACCGCGACAGGTTCTGCAACGGGTGCAGCCAGCGCTGCAACGGCTCGACCAGTGCGGACCCCACCGTCACCGCGGCCGCTCCCGTGAGCGCCGCTCGTCTGCTGATCGCCAAGTCGCTCCTCGCCGTCTCCTCGACCGAACGGGCAATGCTCGTCGCCTCCCACGGGGCGGCGAGCACATCCGGTGGGCCCGAACCGGGGGAACCCACCTGAGCTGGGATGACGACCCGGTCGAACCACAGCCGCTCGCCCGGCACGCCGAGCACCAGCGCGAAGTGGCGCAACCGGTCGAGGCGGTCGATCGGGTTCTCACCCGACTCGTAGCGCGAGAGCTGGGCCTGGCTGATGCCGAGCCACGCCGCCATGCGGTCCTGGGACACCCGGCTGAGGTGGTGCGGGTGGTGGCGGTACGCGGAGATCAACGCGCCCATGTCGCGGTCGGTGCAGGCGGCCGCGACCGAGGGGTGGTCCCAGAAGTCGTCGGGGACCGCGGGAGGGCCGTGCACACCGGAACGGGCGTTGCGGCGGCACCGGTGGCACAACCGGTCGGTGTTGTCGGCGGCGATGAACGCCCCACACGGGCAGGCGCGCCTGGACTTGGGTCTCGCGGCATCCATCGGCATCGCTCCCGTCACTGAGCGATTACCAAGTGTACGGAGCCGTGATCGTCAGTCCATCCATCTCATGCATAAGACGTAATGGGTACGCGTGTCGCACCCCCGGTACCCCCGCCCGGCGGATGAGCTTCATGCGTCCGCTGCATGAAGCCCATGCACCGGGCGAGTGGTGCTGACGCGAAGTGCGAAGCACCCTGCACATCGTCGGGTCGCGGGTCGATCCCCGTGACCGAGTGCCTGACCCACCCGAAGGGGAGGACGACCGCCGATGAGCCTCACGACCGCGGAGACCGGCAAAGCCGGTGTCCCACAGAACAGGGCACACGACCGGGCGATCGGGGAGGCCGTCGCCGGCTACCGGTTGCTCGGCTGGCAGGTGCAGGTCACCGAACAGGGCGTGTTCCTGCCCCTCGGGCCCGCCACCACCGCGCTCGCCATGCCGGCCCGCATCGGGTCGCGCGTGCTGGCCGACCTGAAGTCGCGCATGCTCGCCGGACCGGTCACCGTCATCCCCGGCCCCCGCGAGCACTGGATCTTCCTCGCCGAGCTGGTCGCGTTGCTACCGACGCACCTCAAGGCCCCGGCCGAGGTCCAGTTCGTGCGCTCGCCCCACCGGATCGCGCTGCCACCCACGATGACCAGGTACGGCTCCCTGCGGTGGGCGAACCCGCCGTCGCACTCGCGGCACTGGTTCCCGCCGTTCACCGCAGTGCTCGCCCTGGCCCGGACGGCCGTCGCGGAGGACCAGCGCCGATAATCGGCACCCGTGGACCGTCGTTCAGTGTTGTTGTGCGGGCTCGTCGCGGCTTTGAGTGCGTGTGGCGAGCCTGCGCCGCGCAAGACGGGCGGTGTCGGAACCGCCCGTGCGGGGGACCGGGTCACCCCCGCGTCGTCCGTGCCCGAGGGCAGCGGCGTGCTGGTGGACATGCCCGGCAACGCCCAGCTCCTCGTCGTGCAGCCCCGGCCGGGTGAGTACCGGGCGTTCAACCCCTCGTGCCCGCACGTGGGCTCCCTGGTGAACCCGCCCGCCGCCGGCGTGATCACCTGCCCGCTGCACGGGAGCACCTTCGACCCGGCCACCGGCGCCGTCCGCAGAGGACCCGCGACGTCCGGCCTGACCGAGGTCGCCATCACCCTGTCCGGTGATGACCTGCTGCTCGCCTGAGACCTGTGGAATTGCTGTGCATCCGGCCCGTCGCTGAACTTCCGCCGCCCGGATCGCGTACTGCTGTGGTGTGACCCCGAACACCACCCACCACGGAGGATCGGTCGTGACCACCGAAAGCCCAGTCAGCAGGCGGGCTGCCCTGTGCGGAATCGCGGTTGCCCTCGCCGTGCCCAGCGGCCTCGTGGCCTGCAGCTCACCCGGCACGTCGTCCGGCACCGCACCGACCCAGCAGGGGAGCGGCAACACCGGCTCCACCGGCTCCACCGGCTCCACCGGCTCGACCGGTGCGGCGGGAGGTGCGCTGGTCGCGCTGGCCGACGTGCCCGAGGGCGGCGGCGCCGTCGTGGACGCACCCGGCGGCAAGAAGATCGTCGTCGCCCGCATCTCGGCCACCGAGGTCAAGGCCTACGACGCCACCTGCCCGCACCAGGGCTCGATGGTCGCGGAACCGTCCGCCGGCACCATCACCTGCCCCTCCCACGGCAGCCAGTTCGCCGCCGCGGACGGCAAGGTCAAGAAGGGCCCCGCCACCTCCGGCCTGCGCGCCGTGCAGGTCCGCGTCGACGGCGACCAGGTGGTCCTGGCCTGACCCTTTCCACTTTTGTCAGACCCCGTCGTTAGGCTGGGTCACGTGGCAGATCCTTCGACGTACCGCCCTTCTCCGGGCTCGATCCCCGAGGCCCCCGGCGTCTACAGGTTCCGCGACGCCGGTGGCCGGGTCGTGTACGTCGGCAAGGCGAAGAGCTTGCGCAGCAGGCTGAACTCCTACTTCGCGGACCTGTCCGGGCTGCACCCGCGCACGCGGCAGATGGTGACCACGGCCGCGTCGGTCGAGTGGACCGTCGTGACCACCGAGGTCGAGGCGCTGCAGCTGGAGTACAACTGGATCAAGGAGTACGACCCCCGGTTCAACGTCCGGTACCGCGACGACAAGTCGTACCCGGTGCTGGCCGTCACGCTGTTCGAGGACTACCCGCGGCTGCACGTCTACCGCGGCCCGCGCAAGAAGGGCGTGCGCTACTTCGGCCCGTTCGCCCACGCGTGGGCGATCCGCGAGACGCTGGACCTGCTGCTGCGCGTGTTCCCCGCGCGCACCTGCTCGGCCGGTGTGTTCAAGCGCCACAACCAGATCGGCCGCCCGTGCCTGCTCGGGTACATCGACAAGTGCTCCGCGCCGTGCGTGGGCAAGGTGTCCGCGGACGAGCACCGCGACATCGTCGACGACTTCTGCGACTTCCTGGCCGGCAAGACCGACCACATGGTCCGCCGCCTCGAACGCGAGATGCTGCAGGCGTCGGAGGAGCTGGAGTTCGAGCGCGCGGCCCGGCTGCGCGACGACCTGGGAGCACTCCGCCGCGCGATGGAGAAGCAGGCCGTGGTCCTCGGCGACGGCACGGACGCCGACGTGATGGCGTTCGCGCAGGACGAGCTCGAGGTCTCCGTCCAGGTGTTCCACGTGCGCGGCGGCCGGGTCCGCGGCCAGCGCGGCTGGGTGCTCGACAAGGTCGAGGCCGTCGACGACGGCGCCATCGTCGACCAGTTCATCATGCAGTTCTACGGCGACAACACGGAGAGCACACCGCGCGAGGTCCTCGTGCCTGTGCTGCCCGACGACGCCTCCGCCCTGGAGGACCTGCTCTCCGAACAGCGCGGCTCCCGCGTCGCCCTGCGCGTCCCGCAACGCGGCGACAAACGCGCACTGCTGGAAACCGTGGCGCGCAACGCCTCCGAGGCGTTCGCCCAGCACAAGCTCCGCCGCGCCGGCGACCTCACCGCGCGCTCGGCCGCGTTGCAGGAGCTGCAGGACGCCCTGGCCCTCGACACCGCGCCGCTGCGCATCGAGTGCATCGACATCAGCCACGTCCAGGGCACCGACGTGGTCGCGTCGCTGGTGGTGTTCGAGGACGGCCTGGCCCGCAAGTCCGAGTACCGCCGCTTCGCCCTGCGCGAAGCCGCCACCGAGGGCGACGTCGCCTCCATCGCCGAGGTCGTCCGCCGCCGCTTCCAGGCCATGCTCCGCGAAACCGCCTCCGGCGGCCCCAACCCCGGCATCGACCCGGACACCGGCAAACCCCGCAAGTTCGCCTACCCGCCCAACCTCCTGGTCGTCGACGGCGCCGCCCCCCAAGCCGCCGCGGCCGCCGACGTCCTCGCCGAGCTCGGCATCACCGACGTGGCCGTGGTCGGCCTCGCCAAACGCCTGGAGGAGGTCTGGGTCCCCGGCGAACCCGACCCGGTGATCCTCCCGCGCACCAGCGACGCCCTCTACCTCCTGCAACGCATCCGCGACGAGGCCCACCGCTTCGCCATCGCCTACCACCGCCAAAAGCGCTCCAAGCGCATGATCGCCTCCGAGCTCGACAACGTCCCCGGCCTGGGCGAAACCCGCAAAGCCGCCCTGCTCCGCCACTTCGGCTCGGTCCGCAAACTCAAACAGGCCACAGTGGACGAAATCAGCGACCTCCCCGGCTTCGGCCGCCGCACCGCCGAGGCCGTGGTCGTGGCCCTGTCCGCCCCTTCCACCCCGGCGCCCCACCCCGACCCAGCCCCATGACCCCCGCTCCCACCGACCCACCCCAGCCACCCACACCGGCGGCTTGCTCACACACCCCGACTCCGCCGGACGCTCCGGTTCCGGGGCAGCCACCCGCACCAGTTCAGCCGCCTGGTCCGGCTGCTGCACCCGCCACGGCCCAGCCACCCGCCGACGCGGAGCCATCCACGCCGGTCGTGCCGTCCACCCCAGGTGCGCCGCGCACCCCAGCCGCGTCGCGCGCCTCGGTCGTGCCGCGCATCCCGGCCGCATCGCCCGCCCCGGCCGCGTCGCCGGCCCCAGCCACATCGCGCACCTCGGCCGTGCCGCGCACCTCGGCCGCGTCGGCTGCCCCAGTCGTGCCGCGCACCCCAGCCGCATCGCCGGCCACAGCCACATCGCGCACCTTGACCGGTCCGCACACCCTGGCCGCGTCGTCCGCCCCAACCGCGCCGCGTACCCCGGCCGAGTCACGTGTCCCGTCTCCGTCGCCCACGCCCTCACCGCGACTGCCGACACCCTCGCCCCCGCCACTCACCGCAGCGATGACCCGCGCCCTGACCGAAGCCGACTGGCTCTCCCCGTTGCCCGCCCAGGCCGCCGACCTCCTGATCACCCTGCAGGCTCCACCCCGGTTGATCGCCCACCTGCGCGCGGTGCACGACGTGGCCCGCCAACTGTCCGACTGGGTCACCCAGTACCACCCCGAAGTGCCGTTCGACCGCGAGGCGGTCCTGTTCGGCGCCGCCACCCACGACATCGGCAAGGTCGAACACCCCGCAGAACTCTCCGCCCCGGGCTCCTCCCACGAGCCGGCGGGCCACGCCCTCCTCCTCCGCCACGGCGTGCCGGACCACCTGGCCCGCTTCGCCAGCACCCACGGCTCCTGGACCGCCCCCGGCACGACCTTCGAGGACCACCTGGTGAGCCTCGCCGACAAGGCCTGGAAGGCCAAACGCGTCGAAGACCTCGAACAACTGGTGACCACCCACCTCGCCACGGCCAGCGCCCGCGAGCCCTGGGACGTCTTCCTCGCCCTCGACGACGAGCTCGACCGCATCGCCTCCACCGCGGACGCCCGCCTGGCCTTCCAGTCGAGCCACCCCATCGCAGGCTGACCCCGATGCTCGCCACACACCCGCCCGTCACGCACACCCAGCCATCACGGATACCGGCCGGCCACGCATACCCGCCCGCCATGCACACCGGTCCCCCACGTACACCCGGCTGGCCACGCATACCCGCCTGCCACGCATACCCGGCCAGCCATGCACACCCACCTGCCACGCGCACCGGCCTGCCATGCACACCGGCCCGCTACGTACGTCCGGTCGCCACGCACCCGCCCGCCGTTCCGGCTCAGCCACCGCTCTGGCTCAGCCACCGCTCTGGCTCAGCCACCGCTCTGGCTCAGCCACCGTTGCTCCCGCCCAACTGCCACTGCTCCCGTCCGGCGGCCCACCACTCCGCCCCCCGCCCCCTTCCTTCTCGGCGCGGCGAAGACGACCATGGTGTTGAGACATCTGAAAGACGGCGCCAGGCGCAGATCCGGACAAGCTTCACCTGTCCGAGTGACGGCCACCGCAGTCGGGAGCACAACCAGCCCCGAAGCGCCCAACCAAGATGGGCCAAGCGCGCACCCTCACCGTGACGCGCGCGTCACCGTGGCCCGAACCTGCCGCGCGCGGAGGGCCTCGCAGTGGAGACTGCACCCGGCGCGGTGGAAGAACGGAAGGCGCGCCGAACTGGCAGACCTGTCCAGAACCGGCAGAACTGCCCGAACCGCAGAGCTGCCCACCAACCCCAGAACCGCCCAGAACTGCCCGAACCCCAGAACTGCCCGAACCCCAGAACCGCCCACAGCACAGCCCACCGAGAAGCGGAAGCTGACGCTCCCGCTCATGAACAGGTAACGGAGTCGTAGTCGTGAACGCGGAGAAGTCCGGCATCGAAGTCGCCGTGGTGACCGGGCTGTCCGGTGCGGGTCGCAGCACCGCGGCCAAGTGCCTGGAGGACCTCGGCTGGTTCGTCGTGGACAACCTGCCCCCGGAGCTCATCGCCACGATGGTCGAGCTCGGCGCGCAGGCGCGAGGGGCGATCACCAGGGTCGCCGTCGTCATGGACGTGCGCAGTCGTGCGTTCACCGAGGACCTCGCGTCGATCATCAAGGACCTGGACGCGCGCGGGTACAAGCCCCGCGTCCTCTTCCTCGAAGCCACCGACGCCGTGCTGATCCGGCGGTTCGAGGCGGTGCGGCGCGGTCACCCGATGCAGGGGGACGGGCGGTTGCAGGACGGCATCGAGGCGGAGCGGGTCCTGCTCACGCCGCTCAAGCAGGAGGCCGACCTGGTGCTCGACACGTCAGCGCTCAGCGTCCACCAGCTGCGGGCCAAGATCGAGGACACGTTCGGCACGGAGGCCGCCACCAGGACGCGGGTCACGGTGCTGAGCTTCGGCTACAAGTACGGGCTGCCGATGGACGCCGACCTCGTCATGGACGTGCGGTTCCTGCCGAACCCCTTCTGGATTCCTGAGCTGCGCGAGCAGACCGGGCTGGACGGCGAGGTGCGCAACTACGTGCTGTCGCAGGAGGGGGCCGAGGAATTTCTGGACCGGTACCACGAGTTGCTCAGGCTGGTCGGCGCCGGATACCGGCGTGAGGGCAAGCGGTACCTGACGCTCGCGATTGGGTGCACGGGTGGCAAGCACCGCAGTGTCGCCCTGTCCGAGGAGCTGTCGGCGCGGCTGGCGAGTGAGGACGGCATGGCGGTCAAGGTTGTGCACAGGGATCTGGGACGCGAGTGACGGAGTTGAAGGCAGTTGCTCTGGGCGGCGGGCGCGGGCTGCACGCGACGCTGTCGGCGTTGCGGCGGGTGACCGGGGACGTGACGGCCGTGGTGACCGTCGCGGACGACGGGGGCTCGTCGGGGCGGTTGCGGCGTGAGCTGTCCGACCTGCTGCCGCCCGGTGACCTGCGCAAGGCGCTGGCGGCGCTGGCGGGGGAGGACGAGCACAGCGTGCTGTGGACCTCGCTCTTCAAGCACCGCTTCGGTGGCACGGGTGCGCTGGCCGGTCACGCGATCGGCAACCTGGTGCTCGCCGGGCTGCTCGAACAGCTCGGCGACCCGGTGGCGGTGCTCGACGTGGCCGGGCGGCTGCTGGGCGTGCGGGGGCGGGTGCTGCCCATGTCGAACGACCCGCTCGACATCGAGGCCGACGTCACCGGGCTCGACGAGGACGAGACCGACGTGCGCCGGATCCGCGGGCAGGTCGCCATCGCCACCACGCCCGGACTGGTGCGGCGCATCCGGCTGACTGCCCCGAACGGGCGACCTGCCGGCTGCCCCCAGGCGGTGGAGGCTGTACTTGCCGCCGATCTCGTGCTACTCGGCCCGGGATCGTGGTTCACCAGCGTGTTGCCGCACCTGCTGGTCCCCGAGCTGCACGACGCGCTGGTGCGGACGCGCGCCAAGAAGGTCCTCGTGCTCAACCTCGTCCCCCAACCGGGCGAAACCGCCGGTTTCTCACCGGAGCGGCATCTGGACGTAGTCTGCGAGCACGCACCCGAGCTGAAGGTGGACGCGGTCATCGCCGACGTCGACTCGGTCCCGACGCCGGACCGGTTGACGCGAGCCGCCTCGGCACTGGGTGCGCGAACGCACTTGGCCAGGATCGCCGCACCGGACGCCGCCGACCGGCACGATCCGGAGGCACTGGCAGGCTGCCTGAGGCAAGTGGTCGAGGAGACCGGAGTGGGAGGGACAGACCCGTGGCGATGACGTCGGCGGTCAAGGACGAGCTGAGCAGGCTCGCGGTATCCAAGACCTGTTGCCGCCGCGCGGAGGTCTCGTCCCTGCTGCGGTTCGCCGGTGGCCTGCACATCGTGTCCGGCCGGGTGGTCGTCGAGGCCGAGCTCGACCTCGGCTCCGCGGCCCGCAGGCTCCTCAAGGAGATCCAGGCGCTCTACGGCCACCACGCCGAGGTGTTCACGATCCAGTCGAACGGCCTGCGCAAGGGCACCCGCTACGTCGTCCGCGTGGTCAAGGACGGCGAGGGCCTCGCCCGCCAGACCGGTCTGCTCGACCCACGCGGCCGACCCGTGCGCGGCCTGCCGGCCCCCGTGGTGTCCGGTGGCGTGTGCGACGCCGAGGCGGCGTGGCGCGGCGCGTTCCTGGCGCACGGCTCGCTGACCGAACCCGGCCGCAGCTCCTCCCTGGAGATCACCTGCCCCGGCCCGGAGGCGGCACTGGCCCTGGTCGGCGCGGCCCGCAGGATGGGCATCGCCTCCAAGCAGCGCGAGGTCCGCGGCGCCGAACGCGTGGTCATCCGCGACGGCGACGCCATCGGCGCCATGCTCACCCGCCTCGGCGCCCACGACAGCGTGCTGGCCTGGGAGGAACGCCGCATGCGCCGCGAGGTTCGCGCCACCGCCAACCGGCTGGCGAACTTCGACGACGCCAACCTGCGCCGCTCGGCCCGCGCCGCGGTCGCCGCGGCCGCACGGGTCGCCCGCGCGCTGGAGATCCTCGGCCCGGAGGCCCCCGACCACCTCGCCGCCGCGGGCCAGCTCCGGCTGGCGCACCGGCAGGCGTCGCTGGAGGAGCTCGGCCAGCTGTCCGAGCCGCAGATGACGAAGGACGCCGTCGCCGGGCGCATAAGGCGTCTGCTGGCGATGGCCGACAAGCGCGCGAAGGACCTGGGCCTGCCCGACACCGAGTCGGCGGTCACGGCGGAGATGCTTGAAGCAGAGGTCTGACCATGGGCCGAACGGCCTAGTCAGGGCCTGTTTTTCTGGCTCGATCCAGAGATACTCACTATCCCTGTGACCAGCGACGCAGTTCGGCAGATAGGGTGGGCTTGTTCCTAGCCAGCTGAACGCAAGGAGTCCGTCGTGACGGTTCGTGTAGGTGTCAACGGGTTCGGTCGCATCGGCCGAAACTTCTTCCGCGCGGTGCGTGCCGGCGGCCACGACATCGAGATCGTCGCGTTCAACGACCTCGGTGACGTCGCCACCATGGCCCACCTGCTGAAGTACGACAGCATCCTCGGTCGCCTGGACGCCGACGTGCAGGTCACCGACGAGGGCATCTCCGTCGACGGCAAGGTCATCAAGGCCCTCGCCGAGCGCGAGCCGGGCAAGCTGCCCTGGAAGGACCTCGGCGTCGACGTCGTGGTCGAGTCGACCGGCTTCTTCACCGACGCCACCAAGGCCCGCTCGCACGTCGACGAGGGTGGCGCCAAGAAGGTCATCATCTCCGCGCCGGCCAAGAACGAGGACCTGACGGTCGTCATCGGCGCGAACGAGGAGAAGCTCGACGGGTCGCAGACGATCATCTCGAACGCGTCCTGCACCACGAACTGCCTCGCGCCGCTCGCCAAGGTCCTCAACGACAGCTTCGGCATCGAGCAGGGCCTGATGACCACGATCCACGCGTACACGCAGGACCAGAACCTGCAGGACGCGCCGCACAAGGACCTGCGCCGCGCCCGCGCCGCCGCGCTGAACATCGTGCCGACCTCCACGGGTGCCGCGAAGGCCATCGGCCTGGTGCTGCCGGAGCTGCAGGGCAAGCTCGACGGCTACGCGCTGCGCGTGCCGATCCCCACCGGCTCGGCCACCGACCTGACCGTCACGCTCAAGCGCGAGGTCACCGTCGACGAGGTCAACGCCGCGTACAAGGCCGCCGCCGAGGGCCCCCTGGCCGGCATCCTCAAGTACTCGACGGACCCGATCGTGTCGGCCGACATCGTCACCGACCCGCACTCGTGCATCTACGACGCGCCGCTGACCAAGGTCATCGGCAACCAGGTCAAGGTCGTCGGCTGGTACGACAACGAGTGGGGCTACTCCAACCGCCTCGCGGACCTGGTCAAGCTCGTCGCCTCCAAGATCTGAGCAGCGGGAACGGACAGTCAGTGAAGACTCTCAGCGACCTGCTCGCGGAGGGTGTCGCAGGTCGGCGCGTGCTCGTGCGCGCCGACCTGAACGTCCCCCTCGACGGCGACAAGATCACCGACGACGGCCGCGTCCGCGCGTCGGTGCCGACGATCAAGGCACTGGCCGGCGCCGGTGCCCGCGTGGTCGTCACCGCCCACCTCGGCCGCCCCAAGGGCGAGCCGGACCCCAAGTTCTCCCTGGCACCGGCCGCCGCTCGCCTCGGTGAGCTGCTCGGCACCGAGGTGGTGCTCGCGGAGGACCTGGTCGGCCCGTCCGCGACCGCCGCGGTCGGCGCGCTGACCGACGGTGGCGTCGTGATGCTGGAGAACGTCCGCTTCGACGCCCGCGAGACCTCGAAGGACGACGCGGAGCGCGCGGCACTGGCCGACGAGCTCGCCGCGTTCGCCGACGCGTTCGTGTCCGACGGCTTCGGTGTCGTGCACCGCAAGCAGGCCTCGGTCTATGACGTCGCGCAGAAGCTCCCCGCCTACGTCGGCGGTCTCGTCGAGGCCGAGCTGGGTGTGCTCAAGAAGCTCACCGACGACCTGGAGCGCCCGTACGTCGTGGTGCTCGGCGGCGCGAAGGTCTCCGACAAGCTCGGCGTCATCGCGAACCTGCTGAGCAAGGTCGACCGGCTGCTCATCGGCGGCGGCATGGCGTACACGTTCCTCAAGGCCCAGGGCCACGAGGTCGGCACGTCGCTGCTGCAGGAAGACCAGCTCGACCAGGTCAAGGGCTTCCTCGCCGAGGCGGAGAAGCGCGGCGTCGAACTCGTGCTGCCGGTCGACGTGCTGGTCACCGCCGAGTTCGGCAGCACGGAGCACGACGTCGTCGGCACCGACTCGATCCCCGCCGACCGGATGGGCCTCGACATCGGCCCGAAGTCGCGCGAGCTGTTCGCGTCGAAGCTCGCCGACGCCAAGACCGTGTTCTGGAACGGCCCGATGGGCGTCTTCGAGATCGAGACCTACGCCGGCGGCACCCGTGCCGTGGCCGAGGCGCTCGTGGCCTCCGGCGCGTTCACCGTCGTCGGCGGTGGCGACTCCGCGGCGGCCGTCCGCGCACTGGGTCTGCCCGAGGACGGGTTCTCGCACATCTCCACCGGTGGTGGTGCGTCCCTGGAGTTCCTCGAAGGCAAGGAACTCCCCGGCATCAGCGTCCTGGAGGACTGAGGTGGCAGCGCGCACCCCGCTCATCGCGGGCAACTGGAAGATGAACCTGAACCACCTCGAAGCGATCGGCCTCGTGCAGAAGATCGCCTTCGCCCTGCCGGAGAAGTACTTCGCCAAGGTCGAGGTGGCCGTCCTCCCGCCGTTCGTCGACATCCGCAGCATCCAGACGCTGGTCGACGGCGACAAGCTGCTGCTCAAGTACGGCGCGCAGGACATCTCGCAGCACGACTCCGGCGCCTACACCGGCGAGGTGTCGGGCCTGATGCTCAAGAAGCTCGGCTGCCACTACGTCGTGGTCGGGCACTCCGAGCGCCGCGAGTACCACGGCGAGACCGACGCACTGGTCAACGCCAAGATCGCCGCCGCCCTCAAGCACGAGGTCACGCCGATCTTCTGCTTCGGCGAGAAGCTCGACGTCCGCGAGGCGAAGGGCCACCTGGAGCTCGTCCGCCGGCAGCTGGAGGCCGGTCTCAAGGGCTTCACCGCCGAGCAGGTCGCGAAGATCGTGTTCGCCTACGAACCGGTCTGGGCGATCGGCACCGGCAAGACCGCGTCCTCGGCCGACGCGCAGGAGGTGTGCTCGCTGGTCCGCTCGTTCGTGGCGGAGTCCTACGGCGAGGAGACCGCCGCGGTCGTCCGCGTGCTCTACGGCGGCTCGGTGAAGTCGTCCAACATCGGTGAGCTCATCGGGCAGAAGGACGTCGACGGCGCCCTGGTCGGCGGCGCGAGCCTCCAGGCCGACGAGTTCACCAAGCTCTGCGCTCTGGCTGCCGGCGGGCCTCTACCCTAGGTTGATCTGGACAAACCCTTAATCCCACTGGTTGCACACGTTCGGCAGTCGAACAGGTACTCTATGGCGTCGGCTGCCTGACAGCGAGGAAGAAATGATCCTGTTCCTGCAGATCCTGTTGATCGTCTCCAGCGTGCTGCTGGTGCTGCTCGTGCTTCTGCACCGCGGCCGTGGTGGCGGCCTTTCTTCGCTGTTCGGCGGCGGTATGCAGTCGAGTCTGTCCGGTTCCTCCGTTGTCGAGAAGAACCTCGACCGCCTGACGCTGTTCGTCGGCGCGGTCTGGATCATCGCGATCGTGGGCATCGGACTGCTGATCAAGCTGCCCGGCGCGGGCAGCTGATCAACCGTTCAGCGGCAGAAGCCCTCCGGGGCTTGGGGTAACCACTTGGTGGGGGTGTAACGGTCGATGTCCGGTGGTAACGCGATTCGCGGTACCCGCGTCGGCGCAGGACCGATGGGTGAGTCGGAGCGCGGCGAGTCCGCGCCCCGCCGTCGGGTGTCGTACTGGTGCGCGAACGGTCACGAGTCCCGGCCGTCTTTCGCGGTCGACGCGGAGATTCCGGAGAACTGGGACTGCCCGCGCTGCGGCCTGCCGGCAGGTCGTGACGAGCAGACGCCACCCGCGCCTCCGCGCAACGAGCCGTACAAGACGCACCTCGCGTACGTGAAGGAGCGGCGCTCCGACGCGGACGGTGAGGCGATCCTCGAAGAGGCTCTCGCCAAGCTGCGCCGTCAGCGCGAGGAGCCGTAGGGCTCACGGAGTTCCCGATCAACGCGAAAGGCCCCCTCATCTGCGGAGAGGGGGCCTTTCGCGTGTTCAGGCACTACCTGGGGGTGCCGGAGGGTCACCGCCGCAGGCCGGAGAACTGGCGGCGCAGCATCGCGGCACCGACCAGCAGGAAGAACACCAGCACCACGAGCGTGCTGCTGCTCCCGCCGGACGAGCTGGACAGCGTCACGTCGACGTTGCCGACGAGCGTGATGCCGCA
This sequence comes from Lentzea sp. NPDC036949, assembly GCF_055608075.1. Taxonomy (NCBI): domain Bacteria; kingdom Bacillati; phylum Actinomycetota; class Actinomycetes; order Pseudonocardiales; family Pseudonocardiaceae; genus Lentzea; species Lentzea sp. NPDC036949. The sequence goes on along the minus strand of NZ_JBVJRA010000018.1, from coordinate 64,516 downwards.
CTCGGCGCGCACCTTGTGCCGGCCGGGTTCGATGTTCGTGAACCGCACCGGCGCGGTGAAGCCGCCGTTGTCGTCGGCGGTGGCCTTGCCGACGTCCTGGCCGAGCGACTTCAGCGTCACGCCGGCGCCCTTGGGGCAGCCGGTGCCGGTCGCGGTCAGGTCCTCGCCGGGCTGGATGTTCTCCTTGTCCAGCACCAGGACGCCGTCACCGGAGGAGCCGAACGGGTCGGTGGACGACGACGTGCCCGACGACGACGGTGCGGTGGTCGTCGTCGTGGTGGTGGTCGTCGTGACCGGGGGAGTGGTCGTGGTGGTCGTGGTGACCGGCGGGCGTGTGACGGGCGGGTCGGTGGCCGGCGGGTTCGTCACCGGGGGGACGGTGACCGGCGGCTGCGTCGTCGTCGTGGCCGGCCGCGGGGTGACGACGAAGGTGTTGCGGGCCATCCGGTTGCACTCGTCGGTCGCGGTGAAGACGTACTGACCGGCCTTGGCGCCGGCCGGGATGGTCGCGGTGACCGAACCGTTAGCCACCCACGGCGCGGTGGCCAGTACGCTTCCGCCCGGCCAGTTGATGCGCATCGTGCCCTTGCACCTGTAGAAGCCCGTCCAGGTGAAGGTCGCGCTCGACCCCGCGGGTCCGGTGCCGGGGTTCGCGGACACGGTCAGCTGCTGCTGGGCGGCTGCCGGTGTGGCGACCAGCACCGTAACACCGGCCGTCAAGGCCGCGAGTAAGACTGAAGACCGCATTCCCTCTCCCCGGATCAGAACCGAAGGTGCGCTAGTGAGACGTCGTACGACCGGTGCAGGTTTACTGCTGTGGTGCGGAATTATGCTGCTGCCGTCAACCGCGTCCGCACAGGGCGGGTCGGTGACGCTCGAAGCCACAGTGGACAGCACCCCGGTGGGCGCGACGGTCATGGTGCTCGACCCGGACCGCACCGCCAGGGTCTCGGTCACGGTCCGCAACGACACGGACACGGTGCAGCACGTGAAGACGGTGCGGATCAGCGGGTCCGTGCTGGCGCTGACCTTCTTCGCCTACGACACAACGGTTCCGTTCGACGTGCCGGCGGGGGAGACCGAGACGCGGTCGTTCCCGCTGGAGCCCGCTGACCTGGGGGCGCAGGCCATCGGGTTGCTGCCGGTGTCGGTGGAGGTGATCGGCCCGCAGCGCGAGGTGCTCGCCTCGATCGACGCCACCGGTGACATCCGGGGCTCGCTGTGGTCGGTCTACGGCGCGTTCGGGCTGGGCGTGCTGGCGCTGACGGCGTTGTCGTGGCTGGGCGCGCTGATCGCGCTGGCGCGGCGGCGGCTGCCCGCGAACCGGTGGCAGCGGGCGATGCGGTTCCTGCCGGCCGGCATCGGGACCGGGCTGATCGCGGTGTTCACGCTGTCGGTGCTGCGCCTCGTGGCGCCGTCACCCTCCGCCGAGATCCCGTTCGTCGTCGGCGCGGCCGCGGTGGCACTGCTCCTCGGCTACGTGACGCCGCATCCGGGCGAACAGCAACAGCAACAGCAACTGTCCGAAGTGGATACCGTGAGGATCCCGAGACTGTGAGGACTGCCCGGTGACGTTGTCCAGTGTGGTCGCCGCGCTCCCGCAGTACGCCGTCGGCGAGCAGATCGGCGAGGGCGGGATGGGCGTCGTGTACGGCGGCGTGCACCGGCAGCTCGGCCGTCCCGTGGCGATCAAGCGGTTGCCGGCCGCGGTCGCGGAGGACCCGCGGATGAGCGAGCGGTTCGAGCACGAGGCACGGCTGCTCGCCCGGCTCGACCACCCGCACATCGTGCCCGTGTACGACTACGTCCGGCAGCACGGCGAGCACCTGCTCGTCATGGAACGCCTCGACGGCGGCACGGTCTGGTCCCGGTTCGCCTCCGCCGGTCTCACCGCCCAGCAGTCCTGCGGCATCGTGCTGGCGGCGCTCTCCGGGCTGCACGCCGCGCACGAGGCCGGGGTGCTGCACCTCGACGTGAAGCCGAAGAACCTGCTGTTCACCTCGAACGGCCTGGTCAAGGTCGCGGACTTCGGCATCTCGCAGGTGGTGTCCGAGGGCGCCACGCTCGTCACGCACGCCGGCGCGGTGCTCGGCACACCCGCCTACATCGCGCCGGAGCAGGCGCTGGGCAACGCGCTCACACCCGCCGCGGACGTCTACGCCACCGGCACGGTGCTGTACGAGCTGCTGAGCGGCGACCTGCCGTTCGAGCGCGGCGGCGGAGCGCTCGCCATGATCCAGAAGCGAGTCCACCAGGACCCGCGGCCGTTGACGAACGTCCCCGGTCCGCTGGCCGGCGTGGTCATGCGCAGCCTGGCCCGCGACCCGTCGGCCCGCTACCGCAACGCGGAGACGTTCGCCGTGGACCTCGCCGGTGCGGCGGGCCACCTGTTCGGGCCGGACTGGTTGATGCGCCTCGGCATGCCCGTGCACCTGGCGCCGCAGGTGTCCGCCGCGCGGCCGTCCGCGCGGCCCACCCAGCCGCGCGACACGATCTCGATCACCCAGCAGCCGGTCCGCGCCACGCTCACCGACCCGGTGCCCGCCGCCCGGCTGAGCGGCAGCGGCACCCTGGTGCCCGCCGCGCAGGTGATCACGCCGGCGGCCCGTCCGTGGTGGCTGTGGCTGGTGGCCGCGGCTGCGTTGATCGCGCTGGTGGCGGTGCCGTTCGCGGTGTCCGGGCGGGACCTGCCGTCGTACCCGGCGAACCTGTCCGAGCCGGTGGCGGTCGAGGGGCAGCGGCTGACGGTGTCGCTGGCCGGTCTCCCGCTCGCGGACGTGGTGCGCGGGCAGGAGGGGTTCGAGCTGCCCGGTGCGGCGCGGTGGGTCGTCGGCGGCGCGGTCACGGCGGCGGTGGACGGACGCGAGTTCCTGCTCGTGTCGAACCAGACGCCGTGGCTGAGCATCATGGGCACGGGGTCCGCGCTGCTGCTGCTGTTCACGCTGGCGTACCTGGAGTCGAACCTGCGGGCGTTGCGGCGCCGGCAGACCGGGGTGGGCGCGGTGATCGCGTCGGTGCCCCTCGGGTTCGGCCTGGGGCTCGCGGTGTGGCTGCTCGTGTCGGTGCTGCTGGACAGGGAACCGGTGCTGCCGATCGCGATCACCTGCGGCGTGCTGGGCGCGGCAGCCGGCCTCTCCGCGGCGCTGGCCTCCAAGCGCTGACCGCGCTCGAACAGTTCCGCGATCTCCCGCGCCTGCCTCTCAAGGCGTCTGCAAGTACTACCACCTCAACATCAAACGGCTAGTTGTCGGCGGCGGTGCGCTGGGTCGGGAACGACGCCGTCACGAGGTAGCCGCCCTCCTCGGTGGGGCCCGCGGAGAACTCGCCGCCGAGCAGCGTGGCGCGCTCCCGCAGGCCGACCAGGCCGTGACCGCCGCTGGGCAGCGACTGGCCGGGCTCGGGTGACGCCGCGTTGCGCACCTCCACGCGCACGGCCTCGTCGCCCGCGTCCACCACCACCTGCGCCGTGGCACCGGGTGCGTGCTTGCGGACGTTGGTCAGCGCCTCCTGCACGGTCCGGTAGACCGCGCCGGACACCGGGGCCGCCACGTCGTTCACCGGCCCGTTGACCTGCAGCTCCACCTCGAAACCGGCGTCGGCGGCGAGCTCGGGCAGCTCACCGACACCGGGCTGGGTCACGTCGTCACCGTCGGCGGTGCGCAGCACGGACACGAGCTGGCGCAGCTCGTCCAGGGTCCTGGTCGACAACGTGCGGATCGTCGCGGCCACCTGCTTGTGCTCGGCGTTCGCCACGGCCATCCGCAGCGCGCCCGCCTGCATGGCGATCAAGCTGACCTGGTGCGACACGACGTCGTGCATCTCACGGGCCAAGCGCGCGCGTTCGTCGGCACGGACGGCGTGCGCGTTCAGGACCCGTTCGCGTTCACGGGACTCGGCGAGCTCGGCGATGCGGTCGGCGAGCTGCTGGCGGGCGTGGGCGAGCAGGGCCAGCGCGATCGGCAGGCCCGCGATCATCACGCCGCGGATCGCCGAGTGCAGGTGGGCGTACCAGGGGAACTTGAGGAAGTCCTCCGGCGGCCACAGCGCCGAGCGGCTGAGCCACACCAGCACGCCCGCGGCCAGCGTCTGCCAGCCCCACACGTACCGGCGCGCGACCGCGTACAGGGCGATCATCGCGGCCATCTGCGCCCAGCCGAAGAAGAAACCGGGGATGGTCAGCAGCGCCACCACGAACGGGAACCGGCGGCGCAGCAGCAGCACCGCGGCCGCGATCCAGGACAGCCACAACGAGTAGGCCGGCGGGTGCTCGTCGGCCAGCCACGACATGCCGAGCCACACGTCGAGCACCCCGACGAGCACGAGCCCCAGGTCGGCCGCGACCTGCCGGACGCCACCGGTCAGCGGCCAGAGCGACCCGGCCCCGGTCGCCGTCGACCGCCGGGCCGGAAGCAGCGTCGTGGTCAGGATCCGACCTCCCCTGTGAGCGGTGCGATCCTCACCGTACTGCGCGTATGCGGCGGTTGGCATGGCTGCCCCTTCACCCCGACCTGCTCCGTCACGAGTTAAGGACGGCCCCGCTCGCGGATCGGTACGCCGCTGTCCCCACTAATGTGCTACCGCACACGCACGGGGCGTGTGCGGCAGCTCCGGGGGAGGTCAGCCGCCCGCGGGCAGCGCTTCCACGAGAACCGGCGGAGCGGCGGCAACCGCGTTGAGCACGGGACACCTTTCCGGCGCAGCTCGCGGGGCGGACCGGTGGCGAATTGTCAGAAAATCGTCAGGTTCAGTCGCAGCGCTTCCACGAGAACTGGAACAACGTGCGCACCTCGCCCCGCGAGTAGTCCATCGTCATGAAACTGTTCGCATTCGGGTCGGCGGAACCTTTGTCGACGCGCAACGAGCTGTTGACGTTGAGATTGCGCTTCTCACCGCACGGCGCGTAGACGATGTCCGCGAACTCGGTGCGGTGGGTGACCCGCCAGTTGTCGTCGACCGGCCCGGTGAACGAGTGCTTCTTCACGGTGCCGGCCGGCTGGCCCTGGAAGTAGTAGTTCACCCACTGGTGGCCCGTCGCGCCCCGTTCGAGGTGCGCGAAACCGCCGTAGGTGGCCTCCGCGATGCCGTAGGTGAAGCCCTGCGGAATGTTGATCTGCAGGTTGAGCTGGCAGTTCTTCCTGAAGTCGGTGGCGCCCGCGCCCTTGCCCGCCTGGGCCAGGTAGTCGCTGTAGAGCACCCAGAACGACGTGTTGTCCGGCGCCACGACCACGTCCGCGGTGCCCTGTTCGCACCCGGACCCGTTGATCGTGACCACGTCGATCGTCACCCGCTCCGCAGGAGTCACAGCGGCTTGCGCGGGCGTGGACGACAATGTGAACAGCACGGCCAGACAGGCTGCTGCCGTCGCTTTGCGCATGGAGGTCGCCTTTCCTGGAGCCTCTTTCTCAGCGTGGAGCGGCAGCGGTGCACGGAGGCTAGCGCAGAAACACATCCGACGATGTAGCCCGAACGGCCGTGGTCACACCGGTGGGGCAGCAGGTGGACAATTCTCGGTGATAGTCGCGCACCTGGTGCTGAGGACACGAATGGTTTCCGGCATAATGACGCGCATGCAGCAAGCCGGTCTGGTGCTCGTGGTCGAGGACGAGGACCCCGTGCGGAGGTACACCGTCAGCCTGCTCGAGGAGCTGGGCTACCGCGTCCTGCAGGCGGCGGACGGCGCGGAGGCGATCGCGGTCCTGCGCGCGCGCCACGCGGAGATCAGCGCGATGCTGCTCGACCACAGCATGCCCGGCCTGTCCGGCGGCGAGGTGCTGGCCGAGCTGGAGCGCGAGGGGCTGTCCGTGCCCGTCGTGCTGACCAGCGGCCACGACCGCACGGTCCTGGAACACCGGTTCGCGGGCCACGCCGTGGCGGGCTACCTGCAGAAACCGTTCCGGATCGAAGCGCTCGACGAGACCGTGCGGCTCGCGGTCGCCCAGCGCGCTCAGACGTCCTGATCGAGGACCTGGCGGACCGCCTCCAGCAGCTCCGACTCCACGTACGGCTTGCTGATCAGCACCTCGGAGGTCATCGGCTCGTCGGTGGTGTAGCCGGACATGTAGATCACGGCCGGCGCCGCCCCCGCCGACCGCAGCAGCGCCACGAGCTCCGGTCCGCCCATCTTCGGCATGACGACGTCGGTGAGCACCAGGTCGATCGTGCTGCGGTGCTCGGTCGCGAGCTGCAGCGCCTCCTGGCCGTCGCCCGCCTCGACCACCACGTACCCGGCGGCCTCCAGCGAACGGCGGGTCATGGCCCGCACCTGGGCGTCGTCCTCCACCAGCAGCACCGTGCCCGCGCCCAGCTGGGTGGTGACACGACGCGTGAACGGCGCCGTGGGCGTGCCCTCTCTCTCGTACGGCACCGGTAGGTACACCTCGATGGTCGTGCCCTCGCCGGGGGCGCTGATCACCTCGATCTGGCCGCCGCTCTGCTGCACGATGCCGAACACCGTGGACAGTCCCAGCCCGGTGCCCTTGCCGACCGGTTTCGTCGTGAAGTACGGCTCGAACACCTGCGCCAGCACGGACTTGTCCATGCCCGCACCGGTGTCGCGCACCCGCATCACCACGTACGCGCCCGGCCGCACGCCCACGATCCGGCCGGTGTCACCGGGCCCGAGCGTGGCGTCGCCGATCTGCACGGTCAGCCTGCCGCCCTGGGGCATCGCGTCGCGCGAGTTCACCGCGAGGTTGAACAGGATCTGCTCGATCTGGCCCGCGTCCGCCCACACCCGCGAGACGCCGCCGGGCAGGTCGAGCTCCAGCTCGATCCCCTCGCCCACGAGCGTGCGCAGCATCGAGCCGACCTTCGTGAGGTTCTCCCTGAGGTCGAGCGACTCGGGGTGCAGCACCTGCTGGCGGGTGAACGCGAGCAGCTGCCGGGTCAGGTTCGCCGCCCGCTCACCGGCGTGGCGGATGTCCTCGATCGCCGCGCGCCGCGGGTCGTCGGGCAGGGTGCGCCGCAGCAGCATCTCGCTGTTGCCGTTCACCACGGTCAGGATGTTGTTGAAGTCGTGCGCGATGCCACCGGTCAACCGGCCGATGGCCTCCATCTTCTGCGCGTGCCGCAGCTGCGCCTCGGTCTCGCCGACGCGTTCCTCGAGCCGGGCGCGCGCGTCCTTCAGCTCCTGCATCAGCCGGATGCCGCGCAGGGCGCTGCTGAGCTGCTGCTGCACGGCCTCGTAGATCCAGCCCTGCTCCGGGCCCTCCTCGAAGATCACGTACCCGAGCTGCTCGTCGTCGGCGTGGAGCGGGGCGACCAGCGCGCTGAACGGCTCATCGCGGCGGAACGGGTACGGCGTCAGCGCGATGGCGGGGAACGGCCTGGCCGGAGCGGTCCGCACCGCGCCCCGCTCGTAGCGGACGAGCACACGGGCTATGCCGGGCGCCTCGTACGCCATGACGTGGCAACCGGGGATGCCCAGCCGCGGCAGCTCCTCGACCAGCGCGTCGGTGAGCTCGCTGACCGTCCTCGACGCGATGAGCCGTTGCCCGGCTTCGCGCACCGTCTGGTCGTGGCGCTCGTGCGACAGGTACGCGAACTTCGCGTCCGTGCGGAACGCGTCGCCCACCAGCAGCTGCACGCGCAACCACAGCTCCTGGAACACGGCGGCGTCGGTGACCCGTGCGGTGACGAACCGGTAGAGGTCGAACAGCGGCGCCCACCAGCTCTCCGGCGAACACCCGGCGCGCGCGCTCGCCCGGATGTACTCGGCGAGCAGCTTGAGGAACTCCGCCCCCTCGACCTCCCCGCGTCCGGCGGCCATCAGCTCGACGACGAGCTGTTCGGCCCAGCCCTCCGGCAGCGCCTCCGCCGACGGGCCGAGCGAGGACCGCAGGTGCCCGGCCACGGTGTGCGCGCTCGCCGACTCGGTGAGGTTCAGCCGGCCGTGCGCGGGCGCGTGCTCGCCCAGCCCGGTGGGCAGGCAGCCGCACGACCGGCGCACCACCAGCTCGGTGCGCATCGTCTGCACCGGCGGCGTGGGCCGCTTGCGCGCCAGCGCCAGCGCCAGCTCCGCCGCCCGGACCCCCATCTGGTGGAAGGGGGCGCGGACCGTGGTGAACGCGGGCATCGCCGCGTCGATGTCGACCTTGCGGTGCACCCGGACCTGGTGACCGGAACCGGACGTCGTGGCGTACCCGAGGTCGTGGGTGCGGACGTTGGTGTGGTTGTCGTAGCCGACGACCGCGATGTCCTCCGGGATGCGGAACCCCAGGGCCTCCAGCGCGGACACGACACCGATCGCGTAGTCGTCGTTGGCGGCGGCGACCGCGTCCGGCGGCCGGTCCACCGACGCGAGCACGGCGCGCACCGCGTCCGCAGCGGTGCTCGGCTCCCAGACGAACGAACCGGGCACCGTCACCAGCCGCGGGTCGAGCGGAATCCCGTGCTTGCGCAACGAGTCCGCGTACCCCTGGTACCGCTCCTGCGCCCCGGCGTGCGACCGCGGACCGCGCACGAACGCGATGCGCCTGCGGCCGTGCACCTCGATGAGGTGGTCGACGGCCTGTTCCATGCCTTTGCGGTTGTCCATCAAGATGGCCGGCCACTGCGCGAGGGAGGTCTCCACACTCACGATCGGCGTCGGTGCGTACCGCTTCACGTACTCCTGCATGCCCTCGGAGCCGATGAGCTGCCCCACGCGCGTGGTCCACACGACGAGCGCGTCGACCCGGTCCGGTGACACGAGCTCGTACACGGAGTTGGCCTGGCGCTTGTGCGGGTCCGGGTGGCCGAGCTCGGTGCCCACGAAGCACACCAGGTCGCACCCGAGCCGCTGCGCACCCTCGCTGACACCGCGCCACTGCTCGCCCGCGAGCTCGATCAGCGGGCCAGCGGTGATCATCCCGATGGTGGGCCGCCGCTCCGCACTGCCGTTCGCCACAAAACCCCCGCTGCCTCAACGCGATTCGAGATGATACGCGCAGCCGGGGGAATGCCCGGACTGTTGCGAGGGGGAACTCTTCGGTGGATTTGGCCGTACTGCACGGAGTTCACGGTCTGGCGGCCTGATCTGCCCCACGCGCTGTACGACCGTGTTCCCCCGACGAAAAAGGCCCCCGGTGCGAACCGGGGGCCCTCGTCATGCCAGCGGGGGTGTGAACAAGGCGGGCACCTTCGAGGCCGCCGCCGTGTCCAGCAGCCACAGCGTGCGGCGGCGTCCGGTGGCACCGGCGGCCGGCAGCTGCACCTCGCCCGCACCGGTCAGGCTCATCGCGACCGCGGCGGCCTTGGCCTCCCCGGTGGTCATCAGCCAGACCTCCTGCGAGTTCCGCACGGCCCCCAGCGTCAGCGACACGCGGGTCGGCGGCGGCTTGGGGCAGTTGCGGACGGCCACGACCGACCGCTCCTCCTCGTACACCGCAGGGGAAGCGGGGAAGACCGACGCCACGTGGCCCTCCTCGCCGACACCCAGCATGCAGACGTCGAACGACGGCACGTCGCCGTGGTCCTCCGGGCGGGCCAGCGCGGCCAGCACCGCCGCGTACGCCTCGGCGGCGGCCTCCGGGTCGTCGCCGAACTCGCCGTCGGAGGGCGCCATGACGTGCACGCGCGCCGGGTCGACCGGCACGTGGTCGAGCAGGGCCGCGCGGGCCTGCGTCTCGTTGCGCTCCGGGTGACCGGACGGCAGGAAGCGCTCGTCGCCCCAGAACAGGTCCACGCTGGACCAGTCCACGGCGTCACGGGCGCCGTTGCGGTTGAGGTGCTCCAGGACCGCGGTGCCGGTGCGGCCGCCGGTGAGCACGACCGACGCGGAGCCGCGGGCGGCCTGAGCGTCGACCACGCGGGTCACCAGGCGAGCCGCCGCGGCGGCGGCCAGGAGGTCGCCGTCGCGGTGGACCACTACTTGCGGACTGCTCACGAACCCGCCTTCGCCTTGGGCTTCTTCGCGGCCGCCTTGCCGTTGGGCGCGGGCAGGTCCGCTGCGGCCTCCGGTTCACCGGCCGCCGCCGCGGCCGCGGCCGACTCGGGCTTCGCCGCCGGCGTGCGACCCCGGGAGATCTTCGACAGCGACTTCAGCGCCGCCGCGTAGACCTCGTCCGGGTCGAGCCTGCGCAGCTCCTCCGCGAGGCAGTCGCGCACCGAACGCCGCTGCAGCGCCACCCGCCGCGACGGCTGGCCGGGCTGGGTCAGCGTGCCCACCTTGCCGTCCGGGCGGTGCAGGTCGACGTGACCGGACGCCCGGTTCAGCGTGACCTGGACGATGCCCTCGCCCGAGGTCGCCTTGAAGCGCTTCGCGGGCACCTTCAGCCGGTCGGTCAGCCACGCGGCCAGCAGGTCGGTGGACGGCGAGTCGGCCTCACCGGTCACCTCGGCGTCGACGACCTTCTCGTACGGCGGCAGGTCGAGCGACGAGGCGAGCATGGCGCGCCACAACGTGAGCCGCGTCCACGCCAGGTCCGTGTCGCCGGGCGCGTAGTGCGCCCGCCGGGTCTCCAGGGCCTTGATCGGGTTCTTCTCGGCGGCGGCGTCGGTGATGCGCCGCTGCGCGAGCTGGCCGATCGGGTCCTTCGACGGCGAGATCGGCGCGTCGAACGGCCACCACGCCACGACCGGGGTGTCCGGCAGCAGCAGCGGCATGACGCAGGACGCGCCCTCCTTGGCCAGCTCGCCGTACAGGCGCAGCACCACGACCTCGGACGCGCCCGCGTCACCGCCGACGCGGATCTGGGCGTCCAGCCGGGGAGCCGCCTGCCGGGCGCCGCGCGCCACGACGATCACGCGACAGGGGTGCTCGCGCGAGGCGTCGTTCGCCGCGTCGATCGCGGCGTCGGTGCGCTGGCCGTCCTCGGTCACGATGACCAGGGTCAGCACGCGGCCCAGCGTCGTCGCACCGCCCTCGTCGCGCAGCCGGACGAGCCGGGAGTTGATCTGCGAGGTGGTGGTCGAGGGAAGGTCGATGATCACGGACGCCTCCAGTGCCTTCCGGTCCTGGCGGTCATCGCGTCCGCCGACGGCGGTCCCCAGGTGCCGGCCTTGTACTTCTCGAGAGCCGGTTCGTCCTTGCGGGCCCAGAACTCGAGGATCGGGTCGAGGATCTCCCAGGAGAGCTCGACCTCGTCGTTCTTCGGGAACAGCGACGGCTCGCCGAGCAGCACGTCGAGCAGCAGCCGCTCGTAGGCCTCCGGCGACGACTCGGTGAACGAGTGGCCGTAGCCGAAGTCCATCGTGACGTCGCGGACCTCCATCGTGTTGCCCGGCACCTTCGAGCCGAACCGGATGGTCACGCCCTCGTCCGGCTGCACCCGCACGACGAGCGCGTTCTGGCCGAGCTCCTCGGTCGCGGTGTCGTCGAACGGCAGGTGCGGCGCCCGCTTGAACACGACGGCCACCTCGGTGACGCGGCGGCCCAGGCGCTTGCCGGTGCGCAGGTAGAACGGCACCCCGGCCCACCGGCGGGTGTTGACCTCGCAGGTGATCGCACCGAACGTCTCGGTCTTCGACTCGGGCGAGAAACCGCCCTCCTCCAGCAGACCGGGCACCTTCTGGCCGCCCTGCCAGCCACCGGTGTACTGGCCGCGCGCGGTGGTCTCCTCGAACGGCTCCGCCGGACGCGTCGCCGAGAGGATCTTCACCTTCTCCGCCCGCAGGTCCGACGGCTTGAAGGAGACGGGCTCCTCCATCGCGATCAGCGCGAGCAGCTGCAGCAGGTGGTTCTGGATGACGTCACGCGTGGCGCCGATGCCGTCGTAGTACCCGGCGCGGCCACCGAGACCGATGTCCTCGGCCATGGTGATCTGCACGTGGTCGACGTAGTTCGAGTTCCAGATGGGTTCGTACAGCTGGTTCGCGAACCGCAGCGCCAGGATGTTCTGCACGGTCTCCTTGCCGAGGTAGTGGTCGATGCGGAACACCGACTCCTCGGGGAAGACCTCGTTGACCGTGCGGTTGAGCTCCTTGGCCGAGGCCAGGTCGTGGCCGAACGGCTTCTCGATGACGACGCGGCGCCACTGGTCGTTCTGCGCCTGCGCCAGACCCGCGCGCTTGAGCTGGTTGATCACCGTCGGGAACGCGCCCGGCGGGATCGACAGGTAGAACGCGTGGTTGCCGCCCGTGCCGCGCTCGGTGTCGAGCGCCGCGAGGCAGGAGGCCAGGTTGTCGAACGCCTCGTTGTCGTCGAACGTGCCCTGCACGAACCGGATGCCCTCGGCGAGCTGCTGCCACACGGCCTCGTTGAACGGCGTGCGCGCGTGCTCCTTCACCGCGTCGTGGACGACCTTCATGAAGTCCTGGTCGGCCCAGTCGCGGCGGGCGAAGCCGACGAGACCGAAGCCCGGCGGCAGCAGACCCCGGTTCGCGAGGTCGTAGATCGCGGGCATGAGCTTCTTGCGCGACAGGTCACCGGTGACACCGAAGATGACCAGCGCGCTCGGCCCCGCGATGCGCGGCATGCGCTTGTCGCGCGCGTCCCGCAGCGGGTTGCGCCACTTGGCGGCGGATGTGGTCACGAGCCGTCCTCCTGGACTGCCTCGACGAGCTGGGCCAGACCTGCGATGCGGTCCTGCAGGTGCAGCCGCAGCACCGGGCGGCCGTGTTCGACGAGGACCTGACCGTCACCGGCCGCCTGCGCGAGCTGCAGCTGCGCCAGCGTGTAGGGACGGCCGGGCACCTCCAGGTCGTCACCGGACTCGCCGGTGATCTGGATGAACACGCCGTTCTGGTGACCGCCCTTGTGGTACTGGCCGGTCGAGTGCAGGAACCGCGGACCCCAGCCGAACGTGGTCTGCAGGTGCGTCCTCTTCGCGATCTCCGCGCGGAGCAGCTCGAAGGACGCGTCGTCGATCCTGTCCAGGTACGCCTGAACGGAGATGTAGCTGTGCTCGGGCGCCACCTCGACCAGGGCGGCGAGCGCCTCGGCGACGGTGTGGACCTCCCGCGGGGCCCAGTCGGTGCCGTGGCCCTCGACCGGACCGTCCACGAAGGACGGAGCGGTGGCCGAGACCGCCGGCGCGTCGAGCAGCGCCCGCGCGGCCTTCTTCGCGGCCTCGACGTCGGGCTGGTCGAACGGGTTGATGCCGAGCACCCGGCCGACGAGCGCGGTCGCGTACTCCCACAGCAGGAACTGCGCGCCGAGCGGGCCCTCCACGGCCACGTGCGCCGACCCGGTGGCCGGTCCGATCGCGACGGTGGTGGCGTCGGAGCGGGCGTCGACGAAGCCGGGGGCACCGGGGCCCTCGACGACGACGGGCAGCAGGCCGGTGCCGTTCTTGCCGGTGGACTCGGCGATCAGCTGCTCGGCCCAGTCGCCGAAGCCCTTGATGCCCGAGCCGGTGTCGGCGAACACGACCTTCTCCGCGCCGTTGGCGTGCGCGGCACCGAAGATCGCGGCCAGCCGCACCGCGGGGTTGTCGACCGAGTCCTGGGAGAGGACCTTCGCCTCGGCGGCGGCGTCGTCGAGCAGGGACTCGACGTCGGCGCCCGCGAGGTAGGACGGCACCAGGCCGAACGCGGTCAGCGCGGAGTAGCGGCCACCCACGTGCGGGTCGGCCAGGAACACCTTGCGGTAGCCCGCCTCCTCGGACGCCTTCTGCAGCGGCGAGCCGGGGTCGGTGACCACCACGATGCGCGACGCGGCGTCGATGCCCGCGTCCGCGAAGGCCTTCTCGAAGATCCGCCGGTGGCTGTCGGTCTCGACGGTGCCACCGGACTTGGACGACACCACGATCACCGTGCGCTCGAGGTCACCGGCGAGCGCGTCGGCGACCTGGGCGGGATCGGTGGTGTCCAGCACGACCAGCGGGACGCCCGCGGTGCGCGTGATCACCTCGGGGGCCAGCGACGAGCCGCCCATCCCGGCGAGCACGACGCGGTCGACGCCTTCGGCGTGCAGTGCGGAGCGCAGGGCCACGAGGTCGGGGAGCAGCGCACGGGACGACTCGTGCAGCGTGGTCCAGGAGAGGCGGATGCCCGCCTCGGACTCGGCTTCCGGCCCCCACAGGGTCGGGTCCTGCGCGGTCAGCTTGCTCGGCACCGAATCCGCGACCAGGTCAGCAGCGATCGTGCTGACCTGGTCGGCGTTCGGTGACCTCACGATGTCGACGGAGGTCACTTGATGATCAGCCCTTCAGCTTCGCCAGTTGGTTCGTCACCGTCTCGAGCAACTCTTCCCAGGACTTCTCGAACTTCTCGACGCCCTCGGTCTCCAGCGCGACGAACACGTCCTGGAGGTCGATGCCGACGGCGCTGAGCCGGTCGAACACCTCCTGGCCCTCCGCGGCGCGCCCGGTGACCGTGTCACCGGTGATCTCGCCCGCGTCGGCGACGGCCTGCAGCGTCTTCTCCGGCATCGTGTTCACGACGTCGTTCACGACGAGCTGGTCGACGTAGAGGGTGGGGGAGTAGCTCGGGTCCTTCACACCGGTCGAGGCCCACAGCGGGCGCTGCGCGTTCGCGCCGTCCGCCTTGAGGGCCTCCCAGCGCTCGCCCTGGAAGGTCTGCTCGAACGCGCCGTAGGCGATCCACGCGTTGGCCAGCGCGGCCTTGCCCAGCAGCGCGGTGGCCTCGTCCGTGCCGATCGCCTTCAGCCGCTTGTCGATCTCGGTGTCCACCCGGGACACGAAGAACGACGCGACCGAGTGGATCGAGCGCAGGTCGTGGCCGTTCGCCTTGGCCTGCTCCAGGCCCGCGATGTAGGCCTCCATGACCTTCTCGTACCGCTCGACCGAGAAGATCAGCGTGACGTTGACGGAGATGCCCTCGGCGATCACCTTCGTGATCGCGGGGATGCCCGCCTCGGTGGCCGGGATCTTCACCAGCAGGTTCGGCCGGTCCACGGTCTTCCACAGGTCCTGCGCCTCGGCGACGGTCTTGTCCGTCTCGAACGCCAGGCGCGGGTCGACCTCGATGGAGACGCGGCCGTCCACACCGTTCGTGCTGTTGTAGACGTCGCGGAACTTGTCGCACGCGTTGCGCACGTCGGTCGTGGTGACCTCGCGGATGGTCGCCTCGGTGTCGGCGCCCCGGTTCGCGAGCTCGCGGACCTGCTCGTCGTAGGACTCGCCCTTCGACAGGGCGCCCGCGAAGATCGTCGGGTTCGTCGTGACACCGACGACGTTCCAGTCGCGGATCAGCTCGTCCAGGTTGCCGCTGGTCAGGCGCTCGCGGGACAGGTCGTCCAGCCAGATGGAGACACCGGCGCCGGACAGTGCGTCGAGATGCGGCTTGCTCACTTGTTACCCCTCACGTTGTCAAGGGAACGGCGGGCGGCGGCGACGACGTCTTCCGTCGTGAAGCCGAACTCCTTGAACAGGACCTGGTAGTCGGCCGAGGCACCGAAGTGCTCGATCGAGACGATCTCGCCGGCGTCGCCGACGTAGCGGTACCACGGCTGTGCGATACCGGCTTCCACCGCGACGCGCGCCTTGACCGCCTTCGGCAGGACCGACTCGCGGTACTCGGCGTCCTGCTTCTCGAACCACTCGACGGACGGCATGGAGACCACGCGCACCGCAACGCCCTCGCCCTGCAGGACCTTTCCGGCCTCCAGGGCGACCTGCAGCTCGGAGCCGGTGCCGATGATCACGATCTCCGGGTTGTCGTCACCGAGGAGCACGTAACCGCCGCGCTTGACGCCCTCCGCGGAGGTGCCTTCGAGGATCGGGAGGTTCTGCCGGCTCAGCGCGAGGCCCACCGGGCCGAGCTGCTCGACGACGGCCTTCCACGCATACGCGGTCTCGTTGGCGTCACCGGGGCGCACGACAGCGAAGTCCGGGATCGCGCGCAGGGCCGCGAGGTGCTCGATCGGCTGGTGCGTCGGGCCGTCCTCACCCAGGCCGATGGAGTCGTGCGTCCAGACGTAGGTGACGGCGGCCTGCATGATCGCGGCCAGGCGCACCGCGGGGCGCATGTAGTCGGAGAACACGAGGAACGTGCCACCGAACGGGCGCGTCGGGCCGTGCAGCGCGATGCCGTTGAGGATCATGCCCATGGCGTTCTCGCGGACACCGAAGTGCAGCACGCGGCCGTACGGGTCGGCGCTCCACATCTCGGTCGAGATCGAGGCCGGGCCGAAGGACTTGGCGTCCTTGATCGTGGTCAGGTTCGACTCGGCGAGGTCGGCGGAACCGCCCCACAGCTCGGGCAGGTGCTTCGCCAGCCCGTTGATCGCCTCACCGGAGGCCTTGCGGGTCGAGATCTCCTTGCCGCCCGGCTCGTAGGAGGGCAGGTCGGCGTCCCAGCCCTGCGGCAGCTCGCGGGCGACGAGCCGGTCGAGCAGCGCCTTGTTCTCGCCGTTGGCCGAGGCCCACGTGTCGAAGGACTTCTGCCACTCGGCCTTGGCGTGCTCGCCGCGCTTGACGACCTCGCGGGCGTGCGCGAGCACCTCGTCGGCGACCTCGAAGGTCTGCTCGGGGTCGAACCCGAGGATCTCCTTCGTGGCCTTGACCTCGTCGACGCCCAGCGCGGCACCGTGCGCGGCACCGGTGTTCTGCTTGTTCGGCGCCGGGTAGCCGATGATCGTGCGCAGCAGGATGAACGACGGCTTGTCGGTGACGGCCTTGGCCTTCTCGACGGCCTCGAGGATGCCCTTGACGTTCTCGCCGGACTCCACGACCTGGACGTGCCAGCCGTAGGCCTCGTAGCGCTTCGCGGTGTCCTCGGACAGCGCGATCGTCGTGTCGTCCTCGATGGAGATCTTGTTGTCGTCGTAGAAGACGACCAGGTTGCCCAGCTGCTGCGTGCCCGCGAGCGACGAGGCCTCGGAGGTGACGCCCTCCTCGATGTCACCGTCGGAGGCGATCACGTAGACGTGGTGGTCGAACGGGCTCTCGCCCGGCGCGGCCGACGGGTCGAAGAGACCACGCTCGCGGCGGGCGGCCATGGCCATGCCGACGGCGGCGGCCAGACCGGAGCCCAGCGGGCCGGTCGTGATCTCGACACCGCGGGTGTGGCCGTGCTCGGGGTGGCCCGGCGTCTTCGAGCCCCACTTGCGCAGGTGCTTGAGGTCGTCGAGCTCCAGGCCGTAGCCCGACAGGAACAGCTGGACGTACAGCGTCAGGCTGGAGTGGCCCGCGGACAGCACGAACCGGTCGCGGCCGATCCAGTCCGGGTCGGCGGGGTCGTGCCGCAGCACCCGCTGGAACAGCGTGTAAGCGAGGGGCGCGAGGCTCATCGCGGTGCCGGGATGACCGTTGCCGACGTTCTGCACGGCGTCCGCCGCGAGCACCCGAGCGGTGTCGACGGCGCGCTTGTCGAGCTCCGTCCAGTCATCAGGCAGATCGGCCTTGGTGAGCCGGGTGATGTCGTCGGTGACGCTCACGGACTTACAGCTCCACTCTGTCGGTTGGGCGGGTCCCGACCTGTCTGCAGACGACCTTGGTGGATCGATCCCGAAAGGCCTGACCCGCGTGTGTCCCTCGTCCTGCGGCCAGCCTAGTCCTGACACTTGCCGAAGGTGCTCTGAAAGGTCCCGGGCCGGTGTGTGCCCAGGCACACCAGCACCCGAACGGGCTGTGAATCCTGCGCGCGGTTACCATCAGTTGCTGGATTTCCCCCCACTCGCGACATGAGGAGCGTTCCCGCGATGAGTGCCGACAGTCTCGTTGCCGAGGCCCCGGGCAGGTCGCCTCGCCAGGTTGTCGGCGCCTACGTGGCGCTCACCAAGCCGCGGGTCATCGAGCTCCTGCTGATCACCACGATCCCCGCGATGCTGCTGGCCCAGCACGGTATGCCACCGCTGTGGCTGATCGCCTGCACCCTCACCGGCGGTACCCTCGCCGCGGGGTCGGCAAACGCCCTCAACTGCTTCGTGGACGCCGACATCGA
Source organism: Lentzea sp. NPDC036949 (assembly GCF_055608075.1). NCBI lineage: Bacteria > Bacillati > Actinomycetota > Actinomycetes > Pseudonocardiales > Pseudonocardiaceae > Lentzea > Lentzea sp. NPDC036949. The sequence continues at coordinate 46,750 of NZ_JBVJRA010000018.1, read as the reverse complement.
CTCGGTCATGAAGCGGACCGCGGGCCGGCCCCTCGCGCACAACGCCATCCCGCCGCGCAACGCCCTGATCTTCGGCATCGTGCTCGGGGTCGTCTCGTTCGCGTTCCTGTGGATCTTCGTCAACCTCATGTCGGCCGCGTTCGCGGTGGCGACGATCCTCTTCTACATCTTCGTGTACACGCTCGTGCTCAAGCGCCGCACCTCCCAGAACATCATCTGGGGCGGCATGGCGGGCTGCATGCCGGTGATCATCGGCTGGAGCGCGGTGACGGGCACGGTCGAGTGGCCCGCCCTCGTGATGTTCGGCGTCATCTTCTTCTGGACCCCGCCGCACACCTGGGCCCTCGCGATGAAGTTCAAGGACGACTACGCCAGGGCAGGCGTGCCGATGCTGCCGGTGGTGGCCACAGCCGCGCAGGTGACGCGGCAGATCGTCATCTACAGCTGGATCACCGTGGTCTGCACGCTCGCACTCGCCCCGGTCACCTCGTGGATCTACGTCGCCGTGGCGGCGCTGTCGGGCGTGTGGTTCGCCGTGTTCGCCCACAAGCTGCACAACGTCGTGCGCCGCGGTGGTTCCACGAACACCATGAAGTTCTTCCACATGTCGAACCTCTACCTGATGCTGGTGTTCTGCGGGCTCGCCGTGGACGCCGTGGTCGGGTTGCCGGTGCTGGGCTGGCCGTTCTAGCTGCACCTCCAGGCGTACGGCTGTGGCGCCCGTCGAGTTCACCGTCTCCGGCGGCGAAGGCTCGCCGCTGGAGCACGTCGCCGCGCTCGCGGACCGGGTGTCGCTGTTCGTCGTGACCGATCCGGGCGGGTGGGCGCAGGTCAGCCGGGGGCTGGCGGTCGGCCGGGCCGGCTCGGCCGCCGTGCGGACCCGCCTGCGGACGCTGCGGTTCGCGGTGCTCGACCTCCGGCACTTCGCCTCGGCCGACGGCCTGCCCCCGATCTCGGACGTGCCCGGCGACGTGGTCGCGCTGCACGACACCCGGGCGTGGGACTCGGCGCCGGTCGTCGCCGCGCTGCGCGGGCTCGGGCGGCCGGTCGTGCTGTTCACCGCCGTGCACGCGTGGGTGTCCGGAGTGGATCCGGCGACCGTGGTCCTGGGCTGGAGCACGCCGCACGTGGTGCTGGCCGCGCCGGTGCGGGCGGGCGAGGTGCGGGTCGAGGACGTCCTGTGGCAGTTCCGCGAGCTGGAACGGCGGGGGCGGGCCGGGTTCGTCCCGCTGCCGCAGCCGCCCGTGCCCGACGACCGCGCGGTCACCGTCGTGGTCGCGCTGCCCGGTGCGACCGAGGGCGTCGCGGGAGCGTTGCGGCCGGGTGCCGACTACGAGGTGTGGGTGCACGTCGGGGCGCACGCCACGCCGTTGCCCGGTGACCTGGAGCTGCGGGCGGTGCTCGCCATGTCCGGTCGCGCGGTGCGGACCGAGACGTTCGTGCTGCCCGCCGACGGGGCGGGCCCGTGGGTGAGCTTCCCGGTGACCACGCCGTACGCCGCGGCGCGGTGGACCGGGGAGCTGGTCCTCTACCGCGGTGCGGTGCCGGTGCACGTCCAGCAGGTCGTGCTGCCGGTCGGTGGTGGTGAGTGGCGTGCGGTGCCGCGGTACCGGCTGTCGCGGACGTTCGCCGACGTGGCACCGCTGGCGTCGCGGGTGGCGTCGATCCTGGTGGTGGGGGAGCGGGCGCTGGTCGCGGCCGGTGACGGGGTGCCGTCGTGGGTCGGCCTGGCCGGCTGCGGGCACCCGGTGCTGCCCGTGGCGGGGCTGGACCCCTGGTACGGCAAGGACTTCCCGGCGTACTGCGCGGACCTGGCGGCGTTGGCGCGCGAGGGTGCGGCGTTGTACGCGCGGCTGTTCGCCGGGTCCGCGTTGCCGGAGCTGCTCCGGCGGTCGGCGCGTGCCTCCGGTCGCCCGGCCGGGGTGCTGGTGGCCGAGGTGACCGGGTCGCCGGTGCCGTGGTCGCTGGTCTACGACCTGCCGTTCGCCGATGGGCCCTATCGGCTGTGCGCGTCGGTGGGGCGGTTCGGCCCGTTCGGGCCCGGCGGTGAGGTGCCCGCGCACTGCCCGGTGTCCGACCACAGCGGGAACGTGCTGTGCCCCTTCGGTTTCTGGGGCCTGTCCACTGTGCTGGAACAGCCGGTCGGACCGCTCGTGCGGCAGGTGTCGCAGACCCCGCGGCCGTTCGAGGTGATGATGGCGGTCGACCCCGGGATGGACCGGGCGCTGACCGAACGGCACGCCGCCGAGCTGATGTCGATGCTTCCGCCGGAGGCCGTGTCGTCGGCGTACGTCAGCCCGTCGGAGCTGGGGCACGCGCTGGCCGATGAGTCGGCGGACATCGTGCACCTGCACTTCCGCGAGGGGTCCCTCGACGCGGAGGAGGTCGAACGGTGGAGCCACGACGGTGTGTGGCCGCAGCCGCACTGGCCCACCCGCAAGCCCTTGGTGGTGGCCACCTCCCCGCTGAGCGCGCTGGTCCGGCCGCTCGTCCGGCACGGCGCGTCCGGCGTCATCAGCCCCGCCGTGGCGGTGCCGCAGGACATGGCCGGGTGGGTGACCGGCATGGTGCTGGCCCGGCTCGCGGCCGGGTTCGGCGCGGGTGAGGCGCTGCGGCTGACCCGGTGGGAGATGCTCGGCCGGGGCAACGTGCTGGGCCTCGCCCACGCCCTGAACGCGTCAGCCGACCTGCGGCTGCGGGCCGGCGGCTGAGGTCACGAAGCCACCTTCGCGAGCAGGTCCTCGACGCACGGGTCGTCGAGCGACTCCACGATGCACCGCCACAGCGACAGGTTCGCCTCGGCCCACCGGGTGTAGGTCGCGGCGGCCTCCTCGTCGTAGAAGTAGTAGCCCTCGTCGGCCTTGCCCACCTGCTCGCCGACGATCTTGTGCGCGAGCTCCCGCAGCGTGATGCCGTTCTCCTGCAGGTACTTGTGGGCGAGGACGACCGGTGTGACCGGCAGCGCCTTGAACAGGGTGTCCGCGTCGGACAGCGCCTGCGCCTCCGGTGAGATGTCGCGGTGGCGGGTCCGCATCTCCGCCTCGACCACGATCCGCTCGATCCAGTCGATGTCGCCGACGCACACCCCCGCGACGAACAGCGTCTTGCGGCGCAGCGCCGCGCCGTCGGTCGGCAGCGAGTTGCGCCGGACCATGTAGTTGAGGTCGTGCACCAGCGCGGCCACCTCGACGACGTCGGCGGCGGCGCCGTTGCGGCCGGCGAAGTGCACGGCCTTGTCGCGGACGAAGCTCACGTGGTGCCAGCCGTGGAACTGCAGCTTGGCGGCCAGGTCCTCGCACAGCCGCCGCACCCGTTGCTCCACGTCCGCTATGACAGATCTCGGAATCATCGTGCGCGTACGCATCATCAGCCCTCCTGGCAGGTGGGCTGATGGTAGGCGCGCGCCGAACCCGGCCGCAGAGGCTTCAGAGGTTGTTCGTCAGATCCTCCAGCCGCTCCTCGACCGGCACGTGCCGGTGGCTGACGCCGGTGTCCGGGTCGTAGCTGAGGCTCCACGGCGTGACGGCCCGTGACTTGACGAGGAACGTCATCGTGCCGTCCGCCGCGCGAGGGATCCGGTGGAACTCGTGCGCGAGCAGCGTGCCCGTGGTGCCCGCGGCGCACTGCGTGCGCTTGGTCAGCTCGGTGCTGATGATCGAACGTCCGCCGACGCCCAGCCGTGCGTCGAAGCGTTCGTGCAGGTAGGCGCCGCTGAGGATGGTCGTGCAGAAGTGGTAGCGGTGGTTGTGCACCGAGTCCGCGTAGCCCGTGCGCCAGTCGGCGAGCGGTTTGTACTCGTGCAGCCAGAACGTGAACGGCTCACCCGGCTCGTCACGCAGGCACCACGCGAAGTGCGTCGTCGTCTCCCGCGAGTGCGCGATCACCCACGTCGCCTGCTGCGGTGTGAGCCCGTCGATGTGCGCGCGCAGCTCCTTGCGCAGCTCCGGCCGTGCCGCCCACTCGCGGAACCACCCGCCGACCTCGGCCCAGTGCTCGACCACGGGAGGGTCGGCGCGCTTGACCCGAGCGGTGAGCTCGTCGAGCGCGGACACCCCGGTGAACTCGGCTAGCAAGATCGATCAGCTCCTCAACTGAGCGGAAGCGGAGAATTCGCGGCGAAATGCGTGGAACTTCTCTTCGAGCTCGGTGAACCCGTCGTCGCCGAGGGGTGTTCCGGTGATCTTCTCGAACAACGCCAGGAAGTCGGCGCGGGAGGTGCCCGGCGTGATGACGAAGTGGTATCCGGCCCTGGAGTTGCTGATCCGCAGGAACTCCGCGCGTTCCATTGCGTACAGGAACGAACTCTCCGTGAACCGCAGCGTCCGCGGATATGGCCTGAGCACTCCGGCCGTGTTGCTGTACAACGTGAGCCAGGCGCTGTCGTCGAACAGTTCGAGCCGGTCGAGCGGTGGGTCGGAAACGATGGTGACGTCGATTCTGCTGCACCTGCTCCTGGCCGCGTACAGCCCGACGAGACCGATTCTGATCTGTTCCTTGAGCCGGCGCTGGATCTCCTCGTAGTCGCCGTCGGCGCCCTCGTTGCGCAACAGGTACCGCGCCCGACCGCTGAGGGCGTTGTCGTCGCGCGGGTCCGCCAGCACCGCCCTGAGCTCGCACTCCGTCTGCGACAGCAGCACCCGGCCCGCCGCGTACCGCCCCGCGAACCCGCGGAAGCAGTACAGCCGCGTCCGCTCCAGGTCCTGCATCATGAGCTGGTTGAACACCGGGTCCGGCGTGGCCGTCGGCTCGAACACGTGGCTGGGGAAGAACTCCCGGTCGAGCGCCCGGTACTCCTCGCTCAGCTCCTTCAGCGCCTTGCGGCTTTCCTCGACCACGGGTGTGAGCAGCGCCGTGTGCGCCGCCCTGGACGTGATCAGCGTCTGCGTGAAGCTCACGACAGCGGAAATGAGCGTTCCGGTGCCGACCGACGTCAAGAAGTTCCGCGCCGTCCCCACGTCCATTTGACTGGAAATGGCGAGCGACACCCCGGACGTGACGACGAGTACGAGGAGTAGCAACCCGGTCCGGGTCCAGAACAACTCCTGGATCAGGTTGCTGCGGATGCCTCCGGCCTCCGCGGACACAAGTCCCACCTCCTGGATCACCTCAATGGTCGCTACCCGATCGGACGAATGCTCTCAGTGTCCGATCAAGTGCGCGGAGTTACTGTACGCGTCGGTCAAAAGATAAGGAAGCTGCTGATCGTGCGATATTCCCGGCCGGAATAGTCATCTTCCGGCGCACCCGCTCGTTCGCACCCGTGCGCTCCGGTGACGCGGCGTCGCGAAGTTCCGCCCTCGTGTCGGATGAGGGTGACCCACCCACCCGAACGCACCCGTGGCCTGTGTTCGCCCGGATTGGACCCGCTCCAAGTGGCGGACTCCTTTCACCCGCTCGGCACGTAATTCCGAGTCAGGTGGAATCGGGGTGGCGGCGTCCCGCGACCGGCCTGCTACACCCCGCTCACACCGCCGCCCATAAGCTGCCCGGTCATGCGCACCGTCCTGCTCATCGCTTCCCTCGCCCTGGCCACCACCGCACTCGCGGCGTGCGGCACCGAGGAGAAGCCCGCCGCCGACGCCTCCGCCCCCTGCAAGGCGGAGGACTTCAAGGTCACCGGGGACTTCGGCAAGGCGCCGAAGGTCGAGATCCCGGCCTGCAAGCCCACCGGCGAGCTCATCGTCAAGGACCTCGTGACCGGCACCGGTGCCGAGGTGAAGCCGGGTACGACGGCGTCGGTGAACTACCAGCTCACGACGTTCAGCGACAAGAAGGTGCTGGACAGCTCGTTCGAGCGCGGCGAGCCGTTCGACGTGGAGAACGTCGGGCAGGCGCAGGTCATCGACGGCTGGAACGAGGGCATCGTCGGCCTGAAGGAGAAGGGGCGCCGGCTGCTGGTCGTGCCGCCCGCCAAGGGCTACGGGCAGGGTGGCGGCGGCATCAAGCCGAACGAAACGCTCGTCTTCGTGATCGACGGCGTGAAGGTCACCGCCGCGCAGTAGCCGTTGACCGCACGCGGGGACCTTCCGTGCACCACAAGTGCACAAAAGCTCCCCGCGTGCGCCGCAAGTGCACGAAAGCTCCCCGCGTGCACCACAAGTGCACGGAAGCTCCCCGCGTGCACCACAAGTGCACGGAAGGTCCCCGCGTGCACCTCGGTCAGGGTCAGGGCAGGAGCAGCAGCTTGCCGGTCGTGCGGCGCGACTGCAGGTCCGTGTGCGCCTGCGCGGCCTCGGCCAGCCGGTAGCGGCCGCCGACGCGCACCGACAGCGTGCCCGAGGAGATCGCCGAGAACAGGTCCGCCGCGCGCCACTCGAACTCGGCGCGGTCCAGCAGGTACGCGCCGGTCGACGGCCGGGTCAGGAACACCGAGCCGGCGGCGTTGAGCCGCTGCGGGTCCACCGGCGGCACCGGGCCGGACGACGCGCCGAACAGGGCCAGCAGGCCCCGTGGCTTCAGCGAGGCCAGTGACTGGTCGAACGTGTCCGCGCCGACGCCGTCGTAGACCACGTCGACCTTGTCGATCTGCGCGGCGAAGTCCCCGTAGCGCAGCACCTCGTCCGCGCCGGCCTCGCGGGCCAGCGCCTCCTTCTCGTCGGTCGACACGGTGCCGATCACGTGCGCGCCGTACGACTTGGCCCACTGGGTCAGCAGCAGGCCGACACCGCCGGCCGCCGCGTGCACGAGCACCCGGTCACCGGCCTTCACCCGGTACGTCGAGTGCACGAGGTAGTGCGCGGTGATGCCCTGCAGCAGCGCGGCGGCCGCGAGCTCCACGTCCAGCCCGTCGGGCACCTTCACGGCGGCTGCGGCCGGCACCACGACCTCGGTCGCGTAGCTGCCCAGCACGGACATCCACGCCACCCGGTCGCCCACCGCGAAGTCCGGCGAGCGGGACTCGACGACCTCGCCCGCGCCCTCCAGGCCCAGTGCGGTCGGCAGCGGCACGGGGTAGAGCCCGCTGCGCTGGTAGGTGTCGATGTAGTTCACGCCCGCGGCGCTCACCCGCACCAGCAGCTCGCCGTCACCGGGTGTGCGCGCGTCCACGTCCGCGTGCTCCAGCACCTCCGGACCACCGGCCGCGCGCACCACCACTGCCTTGGGCATCTGTCCTCCTAGATCGGCTCACCCCGGACAACTGCGGCCCGCCACCCGATGTTCCCGGTCCCACCACGCGGGAGCACGGGGCGGTCCACCCCGTGGCCGCTACTCCTCGCCGAGCGCCACGCGCCGCGCGAGCCCCAGCGGCAGGGCACCCGACCCGGCGATGCGGTCGTGGAAGTCGCGCAGCGACCCCAGCCCCGCGGCCAGGTAGTCCTCGCGGATCAGGTCGATCTCCAGCGCACCGGTCAGGTAGGACGGTGCCTGCGTCGGCCACGAGCAGTACCGGCGCACCTCACCCGCCGCCGTGCCGGGCGTCAGCGCCGTGCGCTCCACCATGAACGACTCCGCCTCGTCCGGGGTCATGTCGCCGCAGTGCAACGCCGTGTCGACGACCATCCGCGCCGCGCGGAACAGCCGCGCCTCGACGTGGCCCATCACCGCGCCCGGTGTCGTGTAGTGGCCGACCGAGCGCAGCAGCTTCTCCGCGTACAGCGCCCAGCCCTCGGAGAAGTACGGCGTCCGGAACACCCAGCGCAGCGGGTGCGCGTCCTCCTGCGCCGCGACCCACGACGCGTGCCAGTGGTGGCCGGGGTAGGCCTCGTGCACGGAGATCGTCGGGAGCTGCGAACGGGCGTTGGTGCGCAGCCGCTGGGTGACGTCGACGTCGGAGGCGCCGTCCGGGGTGAACGGCACGAAGAAGTGCCCGAGCCGGCCCGCGGTCATCGGCGGCGGGCCGACGTAGCTCGCCACGGCCATCACCGCGCGGTGGAACGGCGGCGACGGCACGACCCGGCACTCCTCGCCCTCCGGCAGCGTCACCAGCCGGTGCTCGACCAGCGCCGCCCGCGCCCGCGCCGTCTCGGCCTCGTACTCCGCGCGCATCGCCGCCAGCGTCGGCGGGTGGTCGTCCTGCAGCGAGCTCATCACCGCGCGCCAGTCCGGTGTGCCCGCGAGCTCGACCAGCTCGGCCTCCAGCCCCGCGTACGCGTCCTGCCCGCGGCGGTGCAGCTCCGGCGCCCCGTACCCGAGCATCTCCTTGTCCTGCAAGAGGGTCGAGTACAGCTTCTCGCCCATCCGCCAGTCGCCGGTGGCGCGCAGGGCCAGGTCCTCCAGGAACACCGCGAACCGGTCGAACGCCTCCGCGGCGGGCAGCGCGGCCTCCACGAGCTCCGCGCGCAGCTCCGGTGCGGACACCTCCAGCGGCAGCGTGTCAAGGACGAACGACCGCCCGGTCCGCACCTGGCCGAGGGCGCGCCGCACGACCAGCGGCGCCGCGAGCGCCGGGTCGAGGTTGTGCTGGGCCGCCGCCAGCACCGACGGCACCTCCCGCAGCTTCGCGGCGATGGCGGTGACGAGCTCCGCCTCGGGCAGCAGGCGGTGCAGGAACGGTGCGAGCAGCCCGAAGAACAACATGCCCGTGTACGCGTGCGGGTCGCGCCGCCACGCGGGCCACGTCTCCGCGGCGAGCTCACCGCGCAGCACCGACAGCACGAGGTCGCGGTCCACCGACGCCGGCTCCGCCTCCAGCTTCGCGAGCCACGCGGCGTTCTCCCTCGCCCGGTTCTCGAAGGCAGAGGAGGAGAAGTCGCCGAACGTCGCGTAGTGCGGGAGGGAACCGACCTGCGCCGCGTGCGCGGGGTGCTGGTCGAAGTACCAGGCGAGGTAGGACGTGAGCGTGTCGGTGGTCACCCGTCCGAAGTTACCTGCTGGTTTTAGAGTGTGGGACGTGTCTGATCAAACCGCGCAGAAGCGCATCGCCGAGTTCGTGAAGGCCCACGGCAAGCCGGACCAGGCCGTTCGCGCGGTCGTCGAGCCGATCGGCCGGGCCGGTGCCCGGATCGTGCTCGTCGGTGCGGACGGTGCCATGGGCGACGTGATGACCGAGGACGTGGAGTCCGCGACCGCCGCCGTCGAGGCCGCCCCCGGCGTCGAGCCCGCCGAGTGGGACCGCGAGACCACCGCCGCGACCAAGATCGGTGCCGAGCACCGCCGCAAGATGGCCAAGATGCAGTCGTGAGGGTCGTCCTGGTCTCCTGCGCGGAGCTGCCCAAGGGCGACGGTGACGACGACGCGCTGTTCGACGCGCTGGCCCGCGACGGCGTGGACGTCACGTGGCAGGTGTGGGGCGGTCCGGTCGACGCCGACCTCGCGGTGCTGCGGGCGCCGTGGGACTACCCCGAGCGGTTCGACGAGTTCCTGGCGTGGTGCGACACGGTGCCGGTGCTCGCGAACCCGGCCGCGGTGGTCCGCTGGAACACCGACAAGTCCTACCTGGTCGAGCTGGCCGGCCGCGGGGTGCCGGTGGTGCCGACGTTCGTCGTGCGGCCCGATGAGACGCCCGAGTGGCCGTCCGGCGAGTTCGTGGTGAAGCCGGCGGTCGGCGCGGGCTCGCGCGGCGCGGGCCGGTTCACCGACCACGACCTGGCGCTGGCACACCTGCGCTCGCTGGGAAAGACGGCGCTCGTGCAGCCCTACCAGTCCAGTGTGGACGCCAACGGGGAGACGGCGCTGGTGTACTTCGCCGGCGAGTACTCGCACTCGTTCCACAAGGGACCGATGCTCGCCAGGGGCGGTGCCGGGTCCGACAACGGCCTGTACCTGGAGGAGAAGCTGGCGGGCGTCGAACCGTCGGCGGCGCAGCGCGCACTCGGTGACGCGGTGCTGGACGCGGCCGCAGACCTGCTCGCGGTGCCGCGCGAGGAGCTGCTGTACGCCCGCGTCGACGTCGTCGAGGACGCGGACGGGGCACCGCTGCTGCTGGAGCTGGAGCTGACCGAGCCGACGCTCGGGTTCCGGTACACCGGTGAGGAGGCGGCTGCCCGGATGAGCGCGGCGATCAGGGCGGCGGCCACCCGGTAGTCGTTCCACACCACCTCGGGGGATTCGGTGAAGGCGGACGTCAACGGCATCACGATCGGCTACGACGACGAGGGCGTGAGCGGCCACGTGCTCGTCCTGGTGCACGGCCACCCGTTCGACCGCACGATGTGGCGCCCGCAGGTCGAGCACTTCGGCCGGCGGGGCTGGCGGGTGGTCGCGGCCGACCTGCGCGGCTACGGCGAGACGACCGTCGTGCCCGGTGTCACGCCGCTGTCGGCGTTCGCCCAGGACGTCGCGGGCCTGCTCGACCACCTCGGCGTCGACCGGTTCGTGCTCGGCGGCCTGTCCATGGGCGGCCAGGTCGTCCTGGAGTGCCAGCGGCTGTTCGGCGAGCGCATCCGCGGTCTCGTGCTCGCGGACACCTTCGCCCAGGCCGAGACGCCGGAGGGCAAGGTCCACCGCAACGCCATGGCCGACCGGCTGCTGCGCGAGGGCATGTCCGGCTACGCCGGCGAGGTGCTCACGAAGATGGTGGCGCCGCACAACGCCGAGGCGCTGCCCGAGGTCGCCGCCCACGTCAGCCGGATGATGCACGACGCGCCGCCGGAGGGTGCCGCGGCGGCGTTGCGCGGCAGGGCCGAACGCCCCGACTACACCGACCTGCTGGGCACCATCGAGGTGCCGACCCTGGTGGTGGTCGGCAGCGACGACGAGTACACGCCGGTGCGCGACGCGGAGTACATGCACGAACGCGTCCCCGGCTCGACCCTCGTCGTCGTGCACGGGGCCGCGCACATGCCCAACCTCGAACGCCCCGAGGTCTTCAACGAGGCGCTCGGCTCCCTGCTAGCGGAGGTCTGACCCGATCCCGGTCAGCCCGCGGACCTCCATCTCCGCCTGCTTCTCCCGGTCGGCCGGCTCGCCGCCGGACACCGTGCCCAGGTACCCGGCCAGGAACGACAGCGGGATCGACACGATGCCGGGGTTGCTGAGCGGGAAGAAGGCGAAGTCGACGTCGGGGAACACCGACGACGGCGAACCGGAGATGGCGGGGGAGAACACGATGAGCAGCACGCACGACGTGAGGCCGCCGTACATGCTCCACAGCGTGCCGCGGGTGTTGAACCGCTTCCAGAACATGGAGTAGAGCAGCGTCGGCAGGTTCGCCGAGGCCGCCAGCGCGAACGCGAGCGCGACCAGGAAGGCGACGTTCTGGCCGTTCGCCGCGATGCCACCGGCGATCGCGAGCACGCCGACGCCGACCGCGGTGTAGCGGGCGACCCTGACCTCGTCGCGCGGGTCGGCCTCACCGCGCTTGATCACGTTGGCGTACACGTCGTGCGCGAAGGAGGCCGACGCGGTCAGCGTCAGACCGGCGACCACCGCGAGGATCGTTGCGAACGCCACCGCGCACACGACGCCGAGCAGCACCGCCCCGCCGATCTGGAACGCCAGCAGCGGGGCCGCCGAGTTCTCGCCGCCGGGAGCGCTGGTGATCTTGTCCGAGCCCACCAGCGCCATCGCGCCGAAGCCGATGACCAGGGTGCACGAGTAGAAGATCGCCATCATCCACGTCGCCCACACGACCGAACGACGCGCCTCGCGCGCGTTGGGCACCGTGTAGAAGCGCATCAGCACGTGGGGGAGTGCCGCCGTGCCGAGCACGAGGGCCAGCGCCAGCGACAGGAAGTCGATCTTGGACAGGTCGGTGGCGCCGTACTTCACGCCCGGCGACAGCACGGCCTCACCGCGCGGCGACCGCTGGGTGGCGCGGTCGAGCATCGAGGACAGGTCGAAGCCGAACTTGCCGATCAGGAAGATGGTCAGCAGCGACACGGTCAGCAGGAGCAGGACGGCCTTGATGATCTGCACCCACGTGGTGCCCTTCATGCCGCCGACCAGCACGTACAGCACCATGACGATGCCCACGACGGCGATGATGACGGCCTGGCCGACCTTGCTGTGGACGTCGAGGAGCAGCGCCATGAGACCGCCGGCGCCCGCCATCTGGGCGATCATGTAGAAGATCGAGATGACCAGCGTCGAGTTGGCGGCCGCGGCGCGCACCGGGCGCTGGCGCATCCGGAACGCCATGACGTCGCCCATGGTGTAGCGGCCGGTGTTGCGCAGGCGCTCGGCGATCAGCATCAGGCCGATCAGCCAGGCGACGACCCACCCGATCGAGTACAGGAACCCGTCGTAGCCGTTGACGGCGATGGCACCGGAGATGCCCAGGAACGACGCGGCGGACAGGAAGTCACCCGACAGTGCGATGCCGTTCTGCGTCCCGGTGAAGCTGCTGCCCGCGGCGTAGTAGTCCGACGCGCTCACGTTCCTGGTCGACGCCCGGTAGACGACGTAGAGCGTGAGCAGGACGAAGATGCCGAAGACGGACAGGTTGATCGCGGTGTTCGCCCCGGTCACGCGAGCTCCTCATCAGCGCCGGCGAGCGCACGGACCCGGTCGACCTGGGGGTCGAGCCGCTTCTTGGAGTAGCGCGCGTACGCCATTGTGATGACGACGGTCGTGACGATCTGGAGGAATCCGAGCGTCAGGCCGACGTTCACCGTTCCGAACAGCGGAGTGCGCATGAAATCGGCGGCGTAAGCCGAAAGCAACACGAACGTGACGTACCACGTGAGGAACAAACCGGTTGCGGGAAGAATGAAACGTGTCACCCGGCGCTTCAGGACGAGGAAATCCTCACTCGTTTGGATGGCACTGAAATCCGGCTCACCGTCACCGTCTATGAGCAATGAGTGACGGGAGTCGTCAAAGGTCGCGAAACCGGGCGTCGCCGGGCGTGACACGGAGGGCAGCGCCTTCGTCATCAACCGCTCGTTTCGTTACGGGGAGTACCCGGCGGGCGCGTGCGCGGACGCCGCTGCCGTGCCGGAGGTGGAGGGCGCCAGCGTAACCACGCGTGGCGGCGAGTCAATCCCTTGCGCGTGCAACACCACCCCAAGAGGTTGCTCGTGACAGCCGGTGATCAATCGTGCACGCCTGAGGTCGTTGTAGCCGCACGCTCTCTGGCCTACTATCCGCACACACCCGATGCGGCGGATCTCGATATCGAACCCCCGGGTGACTCAACTCGTGGGGATTCACCGGCCAGGAGGTAGCCGATAGTGGGGCACTTCGAGCGCGCCGTGGGGATCATTTCGTGAATGTCGAGTGGAGAAAGATCAGCGACTGGCGCAACTGGAGGCTGCCGGTCAAGCTCGGCGTCGTGCTGCTGGTCCCCGTGGCCGTGGCCGTCGGTGCGGGCGCACTGCAGATCAACGGGTACGTCGACCGGTCGAACTCGTACGTGCGGATGCAGGGACTGGTCAAGCTGAGGGCCGACCTCGCGCCGCTGATCTCCAGCGTCCAGCAGGAACGCACGCTCGCCGCGCAGAGCGCCACGAGCGGCTCCGGTGTGGGCGCCTACCAGAACCAGATCAGCGCCACGGACAACGCCGCCGCGACCGTGCGCCGCCGCGTCGAGCGCACCGCCGGCCTGAGCGACGTCGCCCGCAGCCGCTTCACGGAGATGGGCGACCAGATCGGTCAGCTCAAGACCTTCCGCGAGAAGGTGACCACCGGCAACGGCGACTCGGCGGAGGCCACGGCCGGCTACACCGGTGTCGTGAAGTCGTTGCTGGACTTCGAGCAGGCGCTGATCAGCCAGTTCGGCGACCAGGCCATCTCCGGCACCGCCATCGGCCTGCACAACATGGTCATCGCGCAGGAACAGGTCTCGCAGCAGCACGCGATCGTGCTCGCGGGCATCGGCCGCGGCAAGCTGCTCGGCACCGAGGTCCGCTCGCTGGAGCAGTCCGACATCCGCCTGCAGGACCGCCTCGGCGACTTCCAGGCCGTCGCCACCGGCGGCCAGCGCCGCGACTACGACCAGACCGTCACCGGCGCCGAGGTCGCCGCCCGCGGCAAGCTCGTCGAGCGCGCGCTCACCCAGCCCGACGGCACCCCGATCCCGGTCAGGCCCGGTCAGCCCCGGCCCGACCCCGCCTCGACGCTCGGCATCGCCGTCGACGAGTGGAACAAGGCCTCCGGCACCACCGCGCGGCTCATGGAGCAGGTCACCCGCGGCCTGCAGGACGAGCTCGCGAGCTCGTCGGCCGCGCTGCAGGACGACACGTCCGACAAGGCCGGTGCCGCCGCGGTGGTCCTGCTGGCGATGCTGCTCGTCGCCGTGACGCTCGGCTTCGTCATCGGCCGCTACCTGCTGCGCTCGCTGTCGGAGCTGCGGCACTCCGCGCTCGACGTGGCGCACCACCACCTGCCCCAGGTCGTCGCCGCGATCCGCGCCGACCGCCAGCCGGACACCACGATCGAACCGGTGCCCGTGCACACCAGCGAGGAGTTCGGCCAGCTCGCCCGCGCGTTCGACGCGGTGCACGAGCAGGCCATCCGCTCCGCCGTCGAGCAGTCGTCGATGCGGTCGGGCATGAAGAACATCTTCGTCAACCTGTCGCGCCGCTCGCAGGGCCTCGTCGAACGCCAGCTCAAGCTCATGGAGGAGCTGGAGCGCCACGAGGAGAACCCCGAGCAGCTCGCGAACCTGTTCAAGCTCGACCACCTCGCGACGCGCATGCGCCGCAACAACGAGAACCTGATGGTCCTCTCCGGCACCGACGTCGCACGCCGCTTCCACCAGCCCGTCGCGCTGGCCGACGTGCTGCGCGCCGCCGCGTCGGAGATCGAGCACTACCAGCGCGTCGTCGTGAAGTCGACGCCGTCGGTCGAGATCGTCGGCTACGCGGCGAGCGACCTCGTCCGGCTCGTGGCCGAGCTGCTGGACAACGCCACCGCGTTCTCCGCGCCCAGCACCCAGGTCGTCATCGGCTCCCGGCTCGACCAGCAGGGAGCGGTCCTCGTCGAGGTCGCCGACCAGGGCATCGGCATGGGCCCGGCCGAGCTGGCCGAGGCCAACGACCGGTTGTCCTCCGGCACCGAGGAGGACGTGCCGGTCTCCCGCCAGATGGGTCTCTTCGTCGTCGGCCGCCTCGCCGGACGGCACGGCATCACCGTGCGCCTGCGTTCGGCGGGAGAGGGCGGGGAGGGGCTGCGGGCGTTCGTGCTCGTGCCCGCCGAGCTCGTGCGCTCCCACCAGGAGGCCGAGGTCCCCGCCGCACCGCGCCACGCCGCGCTGCCCCAGCCCAAGCAGGTCCCCAAGCAGGCCCAGAAGCCACCGCACGTGGTCGTGAAGACGCCGAACCTGGCCCCGGCCCCGGTCGCCCCCGCGATCGAGGAGCAGCGCCAGTCACCGGAGTGGACCTCGTTCCGCGGCGCGGCGATCGACGAGACGCCGCTGCCGAGCCGGCCGACCGCCAACGGCACCTCCAACGGCGTCCACAACGGCACCTCCAACGGCGCCCGCAACGGCAACAGCGGCTCGAACGGGCACGGCACCGGCGCCCGCCCGGCGGTCCCGCCGGCCGCACCGGCCGAGACGACGTCTTCGTGGTTCGCCGGGGGCAGCTCGGGCGGCCCGGCCGGCGACGACAGCTCCCCGCAGGTGCCCGGCCCGTCTTCGTCACCGTCCGTGACGGGTTCGTGGTTCGGCAAGAAGGCCCCCGGCACGGTGTGGGAGCAGCCGGGCGACCCCGCGGCCGACGCGGGGGAGACGAATGCCGGGTTGCCGAAACGCGCGCCGCGTAAGAACCTGCTCCCCGACCTCGTGGAACGTCCCGAGAACGGGGTGCGGCCGGCCGGTGGGCCCAAGCGCGATCCGGAACGCGCGCGGGGCTTCCTGGCCAGCTACCAGACAGGCCT
Source organism: Lentzea sp. NPDC036949 (assembly GCF_055608075.1). NCBI lineage: Bacteria > Bacillati > Actinomycetota > Actinomycetes > Pseudonocardiales > Pseudonocardiaceae > Lentzea > Lentzea sp. NPDC036949. The sequence goes on along the minus strand of NZ_JBVJRA010000018.1, from coordinate 31,051 downwards.
TCGCCAGGCCCCGCTGGGGGACAAGGGCAACGGGAACGGCCAGTGGAACGGGCAGGAGAAGGCATGAGCACGCCTCAGTCGCGGCAGGTGGACCAGTTCGGTTGGCTGATCACGAACTTCACCGACCGCGTGCCCGGTGTCGCGCACGCGATCGTCATCTCGGTGGACGGGCTGCTCCTGACGAAGTCGTCAGGTCTGCCGCCGGACCGAGGGGAGCAGCTGGCCGCGATCGCGTCGGGCGTGACGGCGCTGACGATGAGCGCCTCCCGCTGTTTCGAGGGCGGCGGAGTGTTGCGCACCGTGATCGAGATGGACTACGGGATCATGCTCCTCATGTCCATTCGAGACGGGTCCTGTCTGGCGGTGCTCGCCGCGCCCGACAGCGACGTCGGCCAGGTCGCCTACGAGATGACCGTGGTCGTCGACCAGGTGGGCCAGATCCTCACCCCCGAACTGCGAGCTCAGCTGCACAGCGTGAGGTGATCATGAGTTCGGCCGCTGACGCGCCCCGGCGGCGCAGGCGGGCGGAGACGCCCGCGGAGCAGACCTTCGCCGACCTGATGAACGGGTTCACGCTGAACTCGTCGCGGCGGCGGTCGCGCTCGGCCTCCGACGGGCCCGAGCGGGACGCCCCCGCGTCCGGCGCCGCTGTTCCCCTTGCGCCACAGGAGGAACAGCCCGCCTTCGAGGTGCCCGCGGTGGAGCCGCAGGACGCCTCGATCGTGCGCGCGTACGCCTGGACGGGCGGGCGCACCCGGTCCGCCGTGCACCTCGAGATCGAGACACTCGTCTCCGCGAATGATCAGAGCCGGCAGTCTGCGGGTATCTTGCAGGCTGAGCACCAACACGTCGTCGAGCTGTGCCGCTCACCGCGATCCGTCGCGGAGGTGGCCGCACTGATGCGGCTCCCGCTGGGAGTCGCGAAGGTGTTGCTCGGCGACCTGGCGGAACGAGGTCTGGTGGACGTGCACCAGACTGTTTCCGCGGGCGGTGACACGCCGGACCTCGGGTTGATGGAGAGAGTGCTGAGTGGACTACGTCGGCTCTAGATTTCCCGACCTCGGGCCCCCTGGGCCTCCCGGTCGGGAGCTGACTTCGGCCAAGGTTGTGGTCGCCGGTGGCTTCGGCGTCGGCAAGAGCACCTTCATCCGGTCGATCCTCGAACACGACCTGCTGACGATGACCGCGCTGCCGCCGGAGCGGGGCCTGGTCACGGAGCTGGTGCGCATCCAGTTCGGCAAGGTGTGGCTCGACCCCGGGCTGGCGCTGCACCTGTTCGTGGCCCCGCAGTGGCAAAACCCGCGCGCGGGCTGGTCCGACGTGGTGCGCGGTGCCGTCGGCGCGGTCGTGCTCTTCGACGTGATGCGCCCGGCCGACTCGGTCGACGCCATGCGCTACTTCGAGGACCACAAGATCCCGTACGTGATCGCGTTGAACAACGTGCACGTGTCCGTCCGCTCGGACGTGCAGGCCGTCATCCGCGGCATGGGCATCGCGCCCCAGGTGCCGGTGGTGGACTGCGACCCGCGCCTGCGCGTCTCGGTGCGCGAGACGCTGATCTCGCTGGCCGAGCACGCGAAGCTGGACCGGTGGCGCCGCCGTCCCGGCCCGGACGAGACGACGCCGCTCGCGCCCGTCTGCTGACGAACCACGCGGGGGCCTTCGCACGACACGTGCGAAGGCCCCCGCGTGGCGTTTCACCGGCCGGAAGGCGTGCTCAGGCGGCGCCGGCGGCCACCACGTACGGCGAGCCCCACACGGCCTTGCCGGAGCGGCACTGCGCCTTGTCGACCGTGGCGACGGACGACCTCAGGGTCAGCGCGAACACGTTCGGCGGCAGGTCGGCCTTGAGCGGCTTCGCCTCACCGGGGTTGACCACGACCTCGGCGACCGGCTTGACCAGGTCGCTGTTGACGAACACCTGGAACTTCACCACCAGCTGCGGGTCGGACGTCGCGTCGGTGCCGACCGCCGCGACCTCCAGCCGCGTGAAGTTCTTCAGCCTGACCTGCTGGTCGCTGCTGGTCGTGTAGCACGAGTCGAGGCTCGTGAACGCGGAGTTCTGGTGCTGCGTCAGCTGCACGTCGTGGTCGCCGCGGGTGAAGGACCAGCTGTTGCCCGGCACCGGCAGCTCGACGAGCCACACCGGCGCGTCCGCGGACAGCGAGCTGCCGTCACCGGGCACCGCCGAGGCCGGCAGCGACCCGGTCGGCAGCGCGTTCGACGAGGACGGCCTGGCCGTGGTGGTGCTCGTCGTCGCGGTCGTGGTGGTCACCGCCGCGGTCGTCGTGGTCGGCAGTGCCGTCGGCGGGGCGGGCTGACCGGACGAGAACGCCTTCGCGGCGATGAACCCGAGCAGCAGCAGCACGACCGCCGCCGCCGCACCCGCCGCGATCTTCCACCGCCCGCGCTTCGGTGCCGTCACGACCCTGCCTCCCAGGTCTGCGTAGAGCCGGCGGCCGAAGCCGGGGTCCTGGCGCAGCTCGCGCGCCAGGTGCAGGCGCAGCGTCTCCACCTCGACCGGGTCGGCCGGGTTCGCGAGGAAGCGCGCCAGGATCTCCTGCGGGTACGGGCCGGACAGCTTCGCCTCCAGGTGCCCGAGCAGGCCCTCCAGCCGCGCGTCGTACGCGGCCGGGCCCACCTCGTTCTTGCGGATGACGTACTGCGACAAGGCGTGTACGGCGGAGCTGGCGAGAACGTCGTCATCCATCCTGCTGGTCCCCCTTCTCCCGCTGCTGTGCTGTGTAGAGGTCGCGCAGCACCCCCATCACCTGCGGCGGCAGGAGCGGTTTGCCGTCCGGACCCCGCGGGGCGCGTCCGGACCCCGGGTCGACGAACGACACCGCGAAGTCCTCCGCGAGCTTCGTGAGGCCGGTGAGGATGCGGCCGAGCGGTTCCGGCGGTGGCGCGACGGGCGTTCCGCTGTGCGACCGAATCTGGTCGGTGAACCCGTTCCACGCCTTGAGCAGCGCCTCCATCGCGGCGCCGCGCAACGGGTCGTGCGCGGTGCCGCCGGTGGACACGTTCTGCAGCAACGACATGACGTCCTGCATCGACCAGTCGAGCTTGCCCATCTCGTTCGCGATGGCGCGGGCGAACGGCTCCGGCTCGTCGAGCCGGGTGAGCGCGACGCTCACCAGCGGTTCGAGCCGGCGCGGTGCGGCGTGGAACAGCGCCGTGACCGCGTCCAGCAGCCCGGGGTGCCGCGGCAGCGCCCGGCCGAGGACGGTGAGCGCCGTGGTCAGCCACTCGTCCGGGAACGCCACGGCCACGGTCGTGACCAGTGCCGGGTGCTCGGCCAGGGTCGCGGCGACGAGGTGCTCGCCGAGCGCGTCCGGGCGCAGCGCGGTGAGCGGGTAGGGGCCGGGGTGCAGGCGCGACCACGCCGCCACCTGCGTGCGCACGGCGTCCGGGTCCTGGCCGAGGAAGTCGGGCAGGCGGACGACCAGCGCCTCGGCCTCCTCCGCCGACGCCGGGGCGCACAGCGTCGCCAGGGTCCCGATGATCGCGAGCGAGGGGGAACCGGCGCGCAGCGCGGCGTCGTGCCGGTGCAGCGCCGCGAGTGGGTCGGGGCCGGTCTCGCCGAGCACGGCGGTGAGCGCGCGTGCCTGGAGGTCCAGGACCGTTCCCGGCGGGGCGGCGACGGCGACCGGCTCCACGCCGAGGGCACCGGCGAACGCGGTCACGGCGGCGGTGATCGACAGACCGGGCGGGCAGGGCTGCAACGTCACCGTGCCGGACCGGCCCGCGGTGCGGAACAACGCGGCCACCCGGTCGTCGCGGTGCTCCCGCAGCGCGGTCAGCCAGCTGCCGTCGGACCGGCCGAGCAGCAGCAGGCGGGTCGGGGCGTCGTGCACCGCCGACCGCGCCGCGACCGCCTCCGCCAGCGCCACCAGCTGCTCGGAGCGCTGCTCGGCGTCGTCCACGACGGCGAGCAGCGGCCGGTCGACCGCGCTGGTGCGCCGGATCTGAGCGGCGGGCGCCTGCCCGGCGAGCAGACCGGCGAGCCACCCGTCGGCCGTCATCCGCCGGCACAGCTCGACCGCGAGCCGGGTCCGGCCGCAGCCGGCCGGGCCGACGACCAGCCTGGCCGCGTTGGGAGCGGAGGCGTGCGCCCACGCGACCAGGTCGGCCAGCTCGCGGTCCCGGCCGTGGAACGGCACCACGGCGCGCTCGGGCAGCAACAGGGTGCTGGGAGCGGCACCGGGCTCGAACGGCTGCGGCGGCTGGGCGAACAGGCTCGGCACCACGAGCGACGGGACCAGGCCGACCAGCCTCGCCACGAGCTCGGCCATGTCCTGGTGGAACCGCCGGTGGCTGAGCGCCTGCGCCTGGATGCTCGCGAACCCGCGGATGCCCGCCGGGAGGTCCCCGTGCTTCGGTCGCGGCGCGTCCTCCAGCAGGACGGGCACGATCGGGATGCCGTTCGCCAGCGCGTGGGCGATCTCGTCGTGCACCCAGTCGCCCGGTGACTCGAGGCGCGGGCGACCGGTGCCGGGGTCGGGCACGAGCCAGTGCGGCCCGACGACGGCGACCAGGACGTCGGCCTCGTGCAACGCCCTGCGGATCTCGCTGGGGTAGTGGGTGCCCGGCTCCATCGACACGGCGTCGCGGAAGACCAGGTCGGCGCCGAAGTGGTCGCGCAGCACCTGCGTGATCGACGCCGCGCCGTAGGGGTTGTCCTTCACGCGGTAGTTGACGAACACACCGGCCATGCGACGAGAAAAGCACGCGGCACTGCCGAACGGAGCACCCCGCCGCGCATTGACCTTGAAGTGTCCAGCGGATGTCCAGTTCGCGGGGCCCACCTGTGTCCACAATGGTCCATGGGTGTCGTCTTCATCAACTTCCGCGGTGGTGACGGCCAGGACAGCGCCGTCCTGATCGACCGGAAGCTCAGCCGGGTGCTCGGCCGCGACCGGGTGTTCCGCTCCAGCGCGAGCATCGAGCCGGGTGTCCCGTTCGACCCGGAGCTCGTCCGCGCGGCCTCCTCGTGCGCGGTCCTGCTGGCCGTGATCGGCCCGCGCTGGCTCACCGTCGCCGACGGGGGCGTGCCGCGGATCGCCGCACCGGGCGACTGGGTGCGCTTCGAGATCGAGCTGGCGCTGCGGGCGGGCGCGCGGGTCGTACCGGTCCTGGTGGGGGACACGGCGATGCCGTCGGCCGCGGACCTGCCGCCGACGATCGCGGCGATCGCAGGGCACCAGTACCTGCGCCTGCACCACCGGTCCGCCGACTACGACCTGATGCAGATCCTCGACGCCGTGCGGCCGTTCGCGGGCTCCGACGGCAGCGTTCCGCCCCCTCCGCCGGCCGACACCACCCGCCTCACGTCGTTGCCGGTGGCCGCCCGTTCGCCGGACGTGGTGCTGGGCGGCGCGAACCTCAACGGCCGGCACTACGGCGAGAGCGTCGTCTACCGCTGCTCGGGCTTCTGCCACGAGCCGAAGGGACAGGTCGAGTTCAACCTGGGCCGCCGGTTCCGCCGCTTCGAGGCCACGGTCGGCGTCCTCGACGACGCCGTGGACGCGGGCCAGACCGGTGTGTTCGAGGTGGTCGTCGACGGGGTGCCGCGCGAGCAGCGCTCGGCGGGCCAGGGCGGCCCGCGCCTGCTGAGCCTCGACGTCACCGACGCGCTGCGGCTGCGGCTGGTCGCCTACCGGCCGGGCACGACGGTGCACCCGCTGCTGGCCGGCGCGAACATCGCCGGCGGGCGGTCGAACCACCTGCCCGAGCTCGCCTGGGGCAACCCCACCCTGTACGCCTGAACCACACCGCCACCCCCTGGGTCGTTGACAAGATCGCTACGATGATTTCAGTGTCGACCGAAGGGGAACATCGATGAGCGTCGGCAGGGAAACCCGCCTGTCCGCCTGGATCGAGCGGTTCGCGGCCCACTTCGCCGAGGAGGGCATCCCGCTGATCGGCGGGCGCATCCTCGGCTACCTGCTGGTCTGCCAGCCGGTGGAGCGCACCGCCGCCGAGCTGTCGCAGGAGCTGGAGGCGAGCAGCGGCTCGATCAGCACGAACCTCAAGTTCCTGGTCAACTCGGGGCTCGTGACCAAGCGGACCCGGCGGGGCAGGCAGGCCGCGGAGTACCGGATCAACGAGAAGGCCTGGTCGGACTTCGTGCAGCGCAAGCTCCACGCCATCGCGAGCGTGCAGACGCTGACCGACGACGGCATGCGGCTGCTCAGCGGCGATCCGGAGCGGGCGATGCGGCTGAAGACCGTCGACCACCTCTACGGTTGGCTCTCAGCGGAAATCCCGGCCCTGTGGGAGCGCAGGCCCGCGTCGCCCAAGTAGCTTGGGTGCATGTGGCACCCGTTCCGCGACGACATCGAGTACTACGAGGAACGGGCGCGCGGACTGCTCGCCTCCGCGTGGGACGGCGTGCCGGGTGCGCTGGAGGTCTTCGACGGTGTGCCGCTGACGGACGAGGGCGCGCACATCGTGCTCGCGCAGGCACACGGGTGCGAGGACTGGAAGACGCTCAAGGCGCACATCCGCAACCCGCGCCCGTTCGCCCGCGCCTACCAGGCGGTCGAGCTGCAGCACCCGGCCGAGCTGGCGGCGCTGCTCGCGCGTGACCCGTGGCTGGTGAAGGCCAGCGGCACCAACGGGAACGACCTGCTCGGCATGGCCACCGCCAAACACGACGAACGCCTCGTGCGGGTGCTGCTCGACGACGGCGCCGACGTGAACCACCGCAACGTCCACGGCTGGACCGCGTTGCACCAGGCGGCGTACGCCAACCAGCCGCACCTGGCCGAGGTGCTGCTCGCCGCGGGCGCCCGCACCGACCTCGAAGCGCGCGGGGCGGGCGGCACCCCGTTGACGGTCGCGTTGTTCTGGGGCCACCGGGAGACCGCGGAACTGCTGGCACGGCACGGGATCCACCCACCGAACCTGCGCACCGCCGCCGGACTGGGCGACCTGGACCTGGCGGTGGAACCCGAGGCGGGCCGCGGCTACTACCGGCCGCACAGCGGTTTCCCGCGCTGGTGGCCGACGGCCGACCCGCAGGAGGTGCTGGACGAGGCGCTCGCGTGGGCGGCGCGCAACGACCGCACCGAGGTGTTCGGCGAGCTGCTCCAGCGCGGTGCCCGCGTCGACGCGGACGTCTACCGCGGCACGGCGCTGGCGTGGGCGGCGTGGTGCGGTCTGGAGAACGCCACCCGCACGTTGCTCGACCTGGGCGCGAACCCGGACCAGCGCACCGGTTTCGGCGGTCCGATGCACGGCGAGGGCGTCACCGCGCTGCACCTGGCGGCCGAACGCGGGCACCTCGGCGTCATCCGGGTCCTGCTCGGCGCGGGCGCCGACCGGACCGCCATCGACGCGAACTTCGAGGCGACCCCCGCCCACTGGGCGAGGCACAACGGGCAGACCGAGGCTCAGGCCTTGCTGAGCGCCTGACCGGTGGCCGCGGGCACCTCGACCTCGACGGTGCGTTCACGTGAGGACGTCCACAGCATCGCCGTGGCGACGACGACGGCACCGGCGCCCAGGACGTGGATCGACACGAGCACCTCGGGCACGCCGGTCCAGTACTGGACCATGCCCAGCGCGCCCTGGGCGAGCACGACGCCCACCAGGACCCAGTAGGAGCGGTTGCGGACGAAGAAGCCCATCGCGATCAGCATGCCCAGGAACAGGAACAGCAGGTCGGCGTGGATCTGCGCGAGCGTCGGCACAGGCACGTCCAGGCGCGGCGTCTTCGAGTCGCCCGCGTGCGGGCCGGCGGCGGTGACGAAGGTGCCCGCGATCAGCAGCAGGTACATCACGACGGCCATCACGACCTGCAGCCCGCGCGCGCCGGCGGGGACCAGCCAGCGGGCGGGTCCGTCGCCCTCGCTCAGCGACCGCAGGAGCAGCACGGCGAACCACACCAGCACCATCGAGACCATGAAGTGGACGGAGACGCTCCACCACACCAGTCCGAGCCGGACGGTCAGGCCGCCGATCACGGCCTGGGCGAGCACGCCACCGACCTGGACCGCGGCGAGCACGATCACGCGGCGGCGGCGCGGCTTGTTCAGCACCGCGGCGACCAGGCACAGGCCCGTGATGATGCCGATGACGCCGAACAGGGTGCGGTTGCCGAACTCGACCCACTGGTGCAGGGCGGCGACGTCGGGGTGCTCGACCGGGACGATGCTGCCGGGCACGCACTCCGGCCACGTCGGGCAGCCGAGCCCGGAGCCGGTGACGCGCACGATCGACCCGGTGACCGCGATGCCGCCCTGCGCGATGATGGCGGCGATCGCGAGGGCGCGTTGCAACGGAACGATGAAAGCGGTCAATCGAGACACGGACCGATGGTATGCCGGGTCAGGTGAGCCGCGTCGTCCGGGTCGCCAGTGCCCCGGCGGCAACGCCCCAGGCCACGAGCACCGCGACGGGGCCCGCACCCGGTGCCGTGCCGTGCACCACAGCGGCTTCGAGCGCCTCGGCGAGCGCGGCGGACGGCAGCAGGTGCACGAACCCGACCGGCACCGACAGCGCGACGCCGCCGGCCATCAGCAGCACGAACCAGATGATGTTCGCGAGCGCCAGCACGACCTCCGCGCGCAGCGACCCGCCGAGCAGGACGCCCAGCGCGCCGAACGTCAGCGTGCCCAGGACGACCATCAGCACCAGCCACGGCAGCCCGGCGGGCTGCACGTCCCAGCCGAGGAACAGCGCCGTCACGGCGAGCAGCGCGATCTGCAGCGCCACCACGACGAGCGCGCCGCAGACCCGTCCGGCGACGAGCAGCCAGCGGGGCAGTGCGGAGGCCGACAGCCGCTTCAGCACGCCGTAGCGGCGGTCGAACCCGAGTGCGATGGCCTGGCCGGTGAACGCCGACGAGATGATCGCCAGCGCGAAGATCCGGGCGGTGGCCGACCCGACGCGCGGCTCGGGCATCGGGATGACCGACATGAGGCTGAGGGCGACGAGCAGCGCCAGCGGGATGAGCACCGTGAGCAGGATCTGCTCGCCGTTGCGCAACGTCAGCATCGCCTCGGTGCGGGCGTGCGTGAACAGCATGCGGCCGAGCGAGCCGCGGCCGGGCTTGGGCGTGAAGGTGCCGGGAGCGAAGGTGGTCATGAGCGCAGCTCCCTGCCGGTCAGCTCCAGGAACACGTCTTCGAGGCTGCGCCTGGCCACGGTCAGCTCCTCGGCCAGCACGCCCTGTTGGGCGCACCACGACGTGACCGTGGACACGACCTGCGGGTCGATCAGGCCTTCGACGACGTAGCCGCCGCGGGTGGCCTCGCGCACCTTCAGGCCCTCGGGCAGCGCGGCCGACAGCAGCGACGTGTCGAGGCCGGGCCGTGCGCGGAACCGCAGCCGCTGGTCGTCGGCCCGGTTCGCGGTCAGCTCGGCGGGCGTGCCCTGCGCGACGACACGGCCCTGGTCGATGATGACGACCTGGTCGGCCAACGCCTCGGCCTCGTCCATGAGGTGCGTCGTCAGCAGCACGGACACGCCGTCGTCGCGGAGGGCGCCCACGAGGTCCCACACCAGACGGCGGGCCTGCGGGTCCATGCCCGCGGTCGGTTCGTCGAGGAACACCAGCTCGGGGCGCCCGATCAACGCGCACGCGAGCGACAGCCGTTGCTGCTGGCCGCCCGACAGCCTCTTGTAGGGCGTCTTCACCGCGCCGGACAGCCCGAGCACCTCGATCAGCCACCGGGGGTCGAGCGGGTGCGCTGCGCAGGCCGCCACGAGGTTCAGCATCTCCTCGGCGCGGATGCCGGGGTAACCGCCGCCGCCCTGCGGCATCACGCCGATGCGCGGGCGCAGCGCCTCGCTGCCGGGCTCCAGCCCGAGAACGCGCACGGACCCGCCGTCCGCGGAACGGAAGCCCTCGCAGACCTCGACGGTCGTCGTCTTGCCGGCGCCGTTGGGCCCGAGCAGGGCGAGAACGGTGCCGGTCGGCTGCACGAGGTCCAGGCCGTCGACGGCGGTCTTCGAGCCGTACCTCTTGACCAGCCCCGACACTTCCACCGCAGGCTGGGGATTCGGGCTCACGAGCGCCCACCCTATTCGGTCGCCCCCGCTCCTGGTGCACGCGGGGCGCCCGCGTGCACCAGGAGCGCACGAAAGCTCCCCGCGTGCACTCCGCACACGTGCACGCGGGGGCCCCGCGTGCCGCTGAGGGGAACGCGGGGGCCCCGCGTGCCGCTGAGGGGAACGCGGGGCCCCCGCGTGACCTCCGCAGGGGTGGCGCAAACGTTCGCGGGGCGCCCTTGACGAAGGCGGACGGGAAAGGGTGGGGCTGGCCCTACCCCGGGAAGTCAGGGACACCTCAGGGTCCGCTCGGGGGAGTTCCCCATTGGTTGATCACCGCCGTCACAAGAGACTTTTCACGTGATCGAGGTGGGGGACAGAAGACGGGGACTGGTGCTCGGGGGACTGGTGTTCTCACTGGTTCCGATTTTTTACCTGCACGTGGTGTCGGCGGGGCAGCTCGACCCGGTCAGCGACGTCGTGAGCGACTACGTGTTCGTCCGCAACGGCACCGAATGGCTGGCGGCGACGTCCCTCAGCCTCGCGGCCGTGTCGGCGTTGCTGGCCGTCAGCCTGCGGGGTGCGGGCAGGTCAGCGCAGTGGCTGATCGGTGTCTGGTCGGCCGGTCTGACCGTCTCGACGATCTTCCCGACCGATCCGACGGGGGCACCGACGTCCCTGTCGGGCTACGTCCACCGCTACGCCGGCGCCGTCATGTTCGCCGCGTTGCCGGTCGCCGGACTGCTCATCGCGCGCAAATTTCCGGCTCTGCTCGGTATCGCAATAACGGCCACGGTGTCGAGTGCGGCATTCATGGTCAGCCACGTTTCCTTCGCCGGTTTCGAGGCGCGCGGGCTCACCGAACGCGTTTTGTTCGCCGCCCTTTACGGACTTCTCTTCGCAATCGCGGCCACCCAGCTCAGGCGGACGACATGACCCTGCTCGCCATCACCCTCGCCGTGCTCGGCGCCGTGTGCTTCGCCCTCGCGGCACGCCTGCAGCACGACGCGGTCGCCGAGACCGGTGCCCGCGCGAGCGTGCTGCGGCAACCCCGCTGGCTGGGCGGGCTCGCCCTGCTCGTCGCCGGTGCCGGGGTGCACGCGGCGGCGCTCGGCATGGCGCCGCTCACGGTCGTGCAGCCGATCGGCGTGGTCGCGATCGGCCTGACCGCGCTGCTGGACCGGCGGCTGAGCGAGCTGCCCGCGATCCTGCTCACCACGGTGGGCGTGGGCGCGTTCGTGTTCCTCGCGTCCGGCAGCGCGACCGCCACCGAGGTCGTGCCCGACGCCGAGCTCACGGCCGGACTGGTGTGCCTCGGCCTGATCGCCATCCCCGGTGTGACAGCCGCGCTCACGACGAACGCGCGCGTTCGCGCCGTGGCGTTCGCATCAGCCGGTGGTGTCGCCTACGGCTACGTGTCAGTGCTCATGCGCGCCGTCTCCCAGTCGGTGCAGCAGGGCGGTTTCGGCCTTTCGCACGTGGCGTCCGTGCTCGGCATCGCCCTTTCGCTCGCGGTCGGCGGCTGGCTCGTCCAGCACGCCTACGCGGGAGGACCCCCTCATCTCGCCGTCGCCTGCCTGACCGTGGTGGACCCGCTGGTCGCCGTGGGCATCGGCGCCTTCCTCCTCGGCGAAGCCGCGCACCTGTCCGCGTGGACCGGTGCCCTGCTGCTCGCCTGCGCGCTCGCCGCAGCCAGTGGTGTTTTCGCCCTCGCCCGTCACCCTCGTGTCCCTCTTCGAACGGAGCTTCCCGTGAACACCTCCAGCGCGCTGCGCGTCGTCATCGCCGCCGACACGTTCCCGCCGGACGTCAACGGAGCCGCGCGGTTCGCCCAGCGCCTCGCCGTCGGTCTCGCCTCCCGCGGCCACGACGTCCACGTCATCGCACCCGACTCGCCCAAGGCCACCGACATCGAAGGCGTGACCGTGCACCGCCTGCGTTCGCACCGGCTGCCGTTCTACCCGGACTTCCGCTTCTGCCTGCCGTGGCAGGCGAAGGAGGAGGCCGACGCGCTCGTCAAGGCGCTCAAGCCGGACGTCGTGCACGTCCAGGCGCACTTCGTGGTCGGCCGGTACGTCCTCGGCTCCGCCGCCGCGCAGGGCATCCCGACCCTCGCCACGAACCACTTCATGCCGGAGAACCTGTTCAGCCACGCGCACGTGCCGGCGTTCCTGCAGGGCCTGTCCCGCAGATGGGCCTACCGCGACCTCGCACGGGTCTTCGGCCGTGCCGACATCGTCACCGCACCGACACCGCGCGCCGTGCAGCTGCTGCACGACAGCGGGTTCCCCGAACGCGCCATGCCCGTGTCGTGCGGCATCGACATCGCCCGCTACCAGCGCGAGGTCACCCGCAACGACCGGCCCACCGCGTTGTTCGTCGGCCGGCTCGACGAGGAGAAGCGCGTCGACGAGTTCCTGCGCGCCCTCGCCCGCGTGCCCGGCGCGCTCGGTGAGGTCGTCGGCGACGGCACGTGCCGCGCGGAGTGGGAGCTGCTGGCCCGCGACCTCGGCATCACCGACCGGGTGCGGTTCCACGGGTTCGTGTCCGAGGACGAGCTGCTCGACGCCTACGCCCGCGCCGACCTGTTCGTGATGCCCGGTGTCGCCGAGCTGCAGAGCCTCGCCACCATGGAGGCGATGGCCGCGGGCAAGCCGGTGATCGCCGCGAACGCCATGGCGCTGCCGCACCTCGTGCACCCCGGCCGCAACGGCTGGCTGTTCGAACCCGGTGACGTGACCGCACTGGCCCAGCGCCTGCACGCGCTCGTGCACGACGCGCCCACGCGGGCCCGCATGGGCGCCGCCAGCAGCGAGATCATCTCGCACCACGCGCTGGCGGCGACCCTGGAGCGGTTCGAAGGTCTCTACGCACGGGCGATGGGCCGCCCTGCGCCGGTCATCGCGCTGGCGGCCTGAGCTTCCGCTCGATCCGCTGCGCGACGACCTGCCCGGTGCGGGAGAGGGTGAGCCCTGCGGGGTGCTCACCCTCCCCGTCGATCAGGAACCGGTACAGCGAGGCGTGGCCCTCCAGCCGCTCCCGCAGCACCGCCGCGACGTCGCAGCCGCCGGGGTAGATCGCCGGGATCGCCTCGGTGACCAGCTGCTCGCGGATGCGCCGCCGTTCCGCCCTCGGCACGTACCAGGACGTGATCAGCAGCAGCGTCAGCCCGAACACCAGCGCCGTGCCGATCACCGCCCGCCAGCCCCAGCCGCCCGGCCGCACCAGCAGCAGCACGTCCGCGGCCGCGAGGTAGGCGATGCCGTAGACGACCGCCCAGCCCGCGGTCGCCGCGGCGGGCGGTTCGGCGCGTTCGGTGCCCCACACGCCCTCCACCCGGCGCCACCGCTGCAACGACTTGCCGCCCGACAGCGCCATCCACACCCCGAACGCTCCACACAGGACGGACGTCGGGATCACCAGCCACGGCCGGGTGTGCAGCTCGAACTGCCACACCGACCACACCAGCCCGGCCGCCACGGCCACGACGGCGGCCTGCTTCCAGCGCCGCCGCAGCACCTCCAGCGGCCGGAAGTCGGCGAGCACCGCCAGCGGGGTGCGGATCGGCGCCGGCAGCGACCCCAGCAACAGCAGCGCCGCCACCACCACGACCACACCGCCGACGGTGACCGTGCCGGTGGTGAGCTGCGAGCGGTCGTCCGGCACCCGGTCGACCGCGACCGCCGCCAGTGGGATCACCGGCGACAGCAGCACCAGCCCGTGCAGCAGCGTGCCGGACCGCAGCGCGGCGTACCCGAACGCGGCCAGCAGCGACGCGGCACCGACCGCCGCGCCGGGCCCGGCCGCCCACGACGGCAGCAACCCGAACAACGCCATCACGACCAGCGCCCCGCCGACCGCGAGCCCGAGCAGACCGAGGAACTGCGCGAGGTTCCCGCCCCTGGTCAGCCCGGTGATCGTCCAGTACGGCAACAGCGCGCCGCCGCGCATGACCCTGGTGACCGGCCGCACCGCCCTGAGCCCGGCGCGTTCCGAGTCGGCCACCGTGACCGCCACCGCCGCCGCGGTCGCCGCCGTGCGGATCATCTGGTCCGACGCCGCCTCCTGGGTGAGCGGCTCGCGGCCGATGCCCGCGCGGTCGAACGCCGTCAGCGCCGCCATGCCCAGGGTGACCGTGTGCTCCTGCGGGAACTCCAGGCGCCGCAACAGGTCCGCGTGCTCCTCCAGGAACAGCTCGCCACGCGACCGCGCGTCCGCCCCGTCCCCGCGGTCGGCGATGATCGCCGCCCGCAGCCGGGGCAGCTCCTCGCAGATGATCCGCCAGTGCAGGCCCCACGCGGCCAGCTCGGCGAGCTTCAGCGACGACGGCGACAGCTCACCCTCGGCCTCGTAGATGCCCTGCAGCTCCTTCGCGGCCTCGTTCGCGCACGCCGCGACCCGCACCGGCAGCTCGGGACCGAACATGTGCCCGATCACGTTCTGCACCACCGCTTCCGCGCGTTGCGCGGCGGTGCGGGTGTCACCCTCGGGACGGCCGAGGAGGTCCATCCGCCGCAGCCGGCGCGGGTCGAACAGCACCCGGCACAGCATCGTGGCGCCGTCGAGCCGGCCCCAGATCCAGTCGTTGACCCGCCAGGACCTCTTGAGGAACCCGGAGAACCGCGACAGCGACGCCCCGCCCGCCTTGTCGTCGGCGGTGAGCGACTGCTGCGCGAACGCGTTGCGCGTCTGCAGCGACACCTGCACCAGCTCGACCGGCGTGTCCAGCCCCGTCGACGCGTCGTCGGACAGGCAGGTGCCCGCGACCTCCAGCGCCAGCAACCGGCTCAGCCACCGCTCCGCCTCCGACAGCCCCGCCTCCTGCGCGGTGGCCGCCGTGCCGAGCAACGCGTGCCACGCGCTCAGCCCACCCAGCTTGAGCCGGTGCTCGTCGAGGTCGCGCACGACCTCCTGCGCCGCCCCGACGACCCGCCCGATCTCGGCGACCTGCGCCTTGACCTCCAGCCCGAGGTGCCCGTCGACCATGAGCTCGTGGTAGCTCGCCAGCCGCCCGGTCCAGTACTCCTCGCCGAGCGAGTCCGACGGCTGCCAGGCGAACAGCTCCTCGCGCAGCCGCCGCAGCTCCGCCCTCACCTGGTGCAGCTCCCCGCGGGCCCGCGCGATCCGCTCCGCCTGCCCGTCCGGCGCCACCCACACGAGCCGCTTGAGCAGGTCGAGCGCCGAGGCCCCGAGCCGCTCGGCCATCGTGATGCCCCATTCCCAGCCCAGGTCCGCGCGGCACACCGTGCTCGGCAACCGCACCCCCGGCACGTACGGCAGCACACCGTGCTTCCTCTTCCACGCCCGCTGCGCGTTCTCCGCGGCCCGCCGCGCCCGTTCGAACGACCAGTTCGCCGGGTTCCCCTTGGGCAACGCGAACTGCTGCGCGGCCACCTGCCGCGCCGCGAGCCGGATCTCCACGTCCTCGTAGTGCCCGAACAGCTTGTCCGCCAGCGAGTACACCTCGCCGACCACGTCCTGCCCCCCGGCGTGCAACCGTTCGAGCAACGCCATCCGCCCGCCCCTGCTGCCCGCCGCGCGCCGGTTGTGCTCCTCGATCTTCTCGACGTAGGTCCGGTTCGCCTGGCTCGACATGGCGCTCAGCAACCGCGCCCCGGCCGCCACCGTCGTCGGCCCCGCCCCTGCCACGTCCGCCCGCGGCTCCGACCCGAGCGGCTCGGCGTGCGGGAACACCAGCAACATCACCCGCCGCACCGGCCCGTCCGCCGGCATCCGGTCGATCGCCTCCAGCGCCTCCCTGGTCGGCGTGTTGACCAGCACCCCGCCGTCCACGGCGAACCGGCTCCGGTCCCCGCCGTTCGCCCAGCTCGCCACGTCCGCCATGTCCGGCCGGCCCGGCGAGGGCTGCCCGCCGACGGGGATGAAGCTCGGCTCGAACGCGAACGGGAAACTCGCACTGCTGCGCGCGGCCAACGCCAACTGCAGCACCCGCTCGTCGATCCCCCCGGCCGCGAAGTCGTCCCTGGTGACCTCGCTGACCCACGAGTAGGGATCACGCCGGAACGAGAAGCTGCCCTGGTGCACCGACTGCGTCAACGGCTGCCCGAGGTCGTCGTAGCTCGTGGTCGGCACACCCCCGAGCAGGGTGGTCGTGATCCGCAGGTCGATCGGCCGCTCGTCCGGCGCGGTGGGCTCGAAGTCGCTGGTGAGCCGCGCCAACGCCTCCTGCAACCTCGGCAGGAAGAACTCGTCCCCCTGCAACAGCGACGCCGGCGCCCCCTTGAACGGCGTCCTGAGCAGCTGCTCCATCCGCCCCTGCTCCGCCCACAGGTCCCGCAGCCTGCTCAGGTCCGCGTTCTTGTTGACCTGCGACAACGCGAGCGCGGCCCCGTTGATCCCCCCGGCGGACGTGCCGGCGATGACATCGGCCCTGGCCGTGCACCCCACCAGGTCGAGCAGCGGCTGGTAGACCGACCCCGGCCTGGTCAGCCGGTCCAGTTCGAGCACCGTGCCGCCCATCCAGACGGCGAGACTGACGCCGCCGTTGAGGACGACGGCGAAGCGGACCTCCTCGCGGGACATGGGCTGTCCGGCGTGGGCGGGCTGCTCCGGCTGTTCGGGCTTTTCCGGTTGTTCGGGCTGTTCCGGCTTTTCGGCCGGCGCGGCCTGCGTTGGCTGCGCGGCTTGCTCGGTCTGTTCGGCTCGTGCGGTCTCCTCGGACATGCCGCACCACCCCCTCCAGCTTCGATCTTCCCCTCTGCCGGGTAGTCGTCCGCTGGAGTTGTGTGGTTACTGCTGCTTTCGCCGCAGCCGACAGTCCACGGCGCCACCCGGACGGGTGAATCGTGTCCGGATCCACGCCCGGCTGCGTCTTGTGGATGTCCGGAACCACCCCCTTGCCGCGCCCCGGAGGAAAGGAGGAACGCGGGCCCGGCCCGGCCTGACCCCGCCGTCAGCCCGCCGAGTCGACACCGTCCCAGCACACCCTGACCAGACCCCGGCACACCCGGTCAGGCCCGCCAGATCGGTCAGGTCCGCGGTCGAACGCACCGGCCCGCCGCCCGCCCTGCGCGAGCACGCGCGCCGGGTGTGAGCCCCGGATGCGAGCGGCAGCCCCGCCAAGGCGGCATCGAACAGGCCGCTTCGGCCCCACGCCCGCCCGCGCCGCCCTCACCCCCGAGCTAGCCGCACCCCCACCTCACACCGCATCAGACTTCAAAAACGGCCCAACCCGCTTCCGCGCGATCAACACACAAACCGCGAACGTGATCACGGCCCCCGCCACCGCCTGCGGCACCGTGTACGCCCGCCCGTCGAACGCCGACCCGGTCGGCGGCAGGATCACCGCGATCACCGCGCTCGTCACCATCGCGAACCCGCGGAACCGCGGCCCGATCACGGCCGTCGCCATCGGCAGCACCGCCCACAGCACGTACCAGGGTTGCAGCACCGGCCCGAGCACCAGGATCGCTCCCAGGGCCGCTCCCAGGGCGTTCATCGCCTTCAGCCGGCCCTTGAACGTCCGCCACAGCAGCACCACGGTGATCACGATCGAGATGCCCTGGCTGAGCAGGCGGGCGAGCGCGATCATCGAGTCGGTGTGGTTGCCGAGGCTCAGCAGGATGCCCAGGCCGCCGCCCATGAAGCCGAGCGCGGTCGGCGGTGACATCCACGACTTCACGACCGAGGCGACGTTCAGCGTCTCGATCCACCCGAACCCGAAGCCGGTGCCGAGGCAGATCGCGACCACCCCCACGCCGGCTATCGCGGCCATGACCGCGGCCACCACCAGCAGGTGTTTGAAGCTGCCGCCGAGCTTGCGCGCCACCAGCACGCCCACGAAACCGAGGGCGGCCATCGCGGGGATCTTCACCATGGCCGCGCACACGATCGTGGCCGCGCCGAACGTGATCCACCACCACCGCAGCGGTTCCAGGCCGCGCAGCGCGAACTCGATGCCGACCAGCATCATGCCCAGTGCCAGGCCGTCGTTGTGCACGCCGATGACGATGTGGAACAGCACCAGCGGGTTCAGCGCGCCCAGCCACAGCGCCCCGACCGGCGACACGCCGAAGCGGGCGGCCAGCCGCGGCAGCGCCCACACGATCATCACCAGACCGCACAGCACGAGCAGCCGGTGCACGAACACGCCCGACACGACGTGGTCGCCGGTGACCATCGCCAGCAGCCGGCCGACCGCGAGGAACAGCGGCCCGTACGGCGCCGGGGTCTCCCGCCAGATGTTCGGCACACCGCGGGTCAGCACGTGGTCCACGCCCAGCGCCGAGGCCGGGCCGAGCTCGTACGGGTCCAGGCCGCGGGCCGCGATCTCGCTCTGCGCCAGGTAGGAGTACACGTCGCGGGAGAACATCGGCACGCAGAACACCAGCGGCACGGTCCACATCAGCAGCGTGCGGTCCATCTGGCTGCGCGACACGATCCGCACCCGCCCCGGCCGCACGAACCGGCCCAGCGCGAGCCACGCCGACACGATCATGAAGATGCCGGTCCAGACGACCCCCATCGCGACTGAGGGCATCCTCGAGAAGAGCCCGAGGACGGGCACGCCGTACAGCGGCGAGTAGATGGGGGCGGCGCCACCGCCCAGGGACCCGACGGTGAGCAGCAGCGCGCCGATGGTCCCCCAACGGCGGACGATGTCCAGCTGACGACGCTCTCGACCGTTCAAGAGGTCGCTCTCCGGAGTCACGGCTCCGCCGGAAGTGGGCATGCCAGCAGCGTATCCAGCCCCGCTCAGCCGTGAGTCAGGTCACCCTGTGACCGCGATCTTTGCGACCTCCGGCGAAATACGCAACACTGGTGTTGTGAAAAACGCCGAGACCCACCTTGACGCCGTGTCGCAGCACGACGGCAAGACTCGGCGCGCTGTCGCCAGGCTCCTGCTGGAGCAGGGTCCGGTCACCGCGGCCGCTGTTGCCGAGGAACTGGGCATCAGCCCCACGGCCGTGCGCCGTCACATCGACGCACTGCTCGCGGACGGCGAGGCGACGACGAGGGACGCACCCCGCCAGACCCAGCGGGGCCGGGGCCGTCCGGCGAAGCTCTTCCTGCTGACCGACACCGGGCGCGCCCGGTTCGGCCACGCCTACGACGACCTCGCGGTCGCCGCGATCCGGTTCCTCGCCCAAACGGGTGGCGAAGAGGCGGTCAGGGCGTTCGCGCAAAGTCGGGTCGACGCGCTCGTGGACCGGCACCGGACGGCGATCGTGGCGCAGGCCACACCCGCCGAACGGGCGAAGGCCCTCGCTGCCGCGTTGACCAGGGAGGGTTACGCTGCGGCGACCCGCACCGCGGGGGCGGGTGAGCAGTTGTGCCAGCACCACTGCCCGGTCGCCCACGTGGCTGCCGAGTTCCCCCAGCTGTGCGAGACCGAGACGGAGACGTTCGCGAACCTCCTCGGAACCCACGTGCAGCGCCTCGCGACGATCGCCCGCGGCCACGCCGTGTGCACGACGCACATCCCGAACATTTCACGGATCCCAGATGATGGAGGGGAGCCCGCATGACTGCCGCTGCCGAGCAGCGCACGCCCACCACGGTGCAGTCTCCGCTCACGCAGGAAGAGACCATCGCGTCTCTCGGCAACTACGAGTTCGGCTGGGCCGACTCGGACGTTGCCGGCGCGAGCGCCCGCCGAGGCCTCAGCGAGGACGTCGTCCGCGACATCTCGGCCAAGAAGGACGAGCCCGAGTGGATGCTCGAGTACCGGTTGAAGGCGCTCAAGCTCTTCGACCTCAAGCCGATGCCGAACTGGGGCGCTGACCTCTCTGGGATCGACTTCGACTCGATCAAGTACTTCGTGCGGTCCACGGAGAAGCAGGCCACCTCCTGGGAGGACCTGCCCGAGGACATCAAGAACACCTACGACCGCCTGGGCATCCCCGAGGCCGAGAAGCAGCGCCTCGTCGCCGGCGTCGCGGCCCAGTACGAGTCCGAGGTCGTGTACCACCAGATCCGCGAGGACCTGGAGCAGCAGGGTGTCCTCTTCCTCGACACCGACACCGCCCTCAAGGAGCAGCCGGAGCTCTTCAAGGAGTACTTCGGCTCCGTCATCCCCGCGGGTGACAACAAGTTCTCGGCGCTCAACGCCGCGACGTGGTCCGGCGGCTCGTTCATCTACGTGCCGAAGGGTGTCCACGTGGACATCCCGCTGCAGGCCTACTTCCGGATCAACACCGAGAACATGGGCCAGTTCGAGCGCACGCTGATCATCGTCGACGAGGGTGCGTACGTGCACTACGTCGAGGGCTGCACGGCGCCGATCTACTCCTCGGACTCGCTGCACTCGGCCGTCGTCGAGATCATCGTGAAGAAGGGCGGCCGCTGCCGCTACACGACGATCCAGAACTGGTCGAACAACGTCTACAACCTGGTCACCAAGCGCGCCAAGGCCGAAGAGGGCGCGACCATGGAGTGGGTCGACGGCAACATCGGCTCCAAGGTGACCATGAAGTACCCGGCCGTCTTCCTGATGGGCGAGCACGCCAAGGGCGAGGTCCTCTCGATCGCGTTCGCGGGCGAGGGCCAGCACCAGGACGCCGGCGCCAAGATGGTCCACATGGCCCCGCACACCTCCTCGACCATCGTGTCGAAGTCGGTGGCGCGCGGCGGTGGCCGCACGTCCTACCGCGGCCTGGTCCAGGTCAACAAGCGGGCGCACCACTCGAAGTCCACGGTGAAGTGCGACGCGCTGCTGGTCGACACCATCAGCCGCTCGGACACCTACCCGTACGTCGACGTCCGCGAGGACGACGTCGCGATGGGCCACGAGGCCACGGTCTCGAAGGTCTCCGAGGACCAGCTGTTCTACCTGATGTCGCGCGGCCTCAACGAGGACGAGGCCATGGCCATGATCGTGCGCGGGTTCGTCGAGCCCATCGCGCGCGAGCTGCCCATGGAGTACGCCCTCGAACTGAACCGCCTGATCGAACTGCAGATGGAAGGGGCCGTCGGCTGACATGGCCGCCCTGTCGACTCAACCTCACTCCCACGGCGCTGTCGTCCCGGTCGCCTCGCGCGCGGAGCACTTCACGTCCTACGACGTGGACGCGTTCGAGGTCCCGGGCGGCCGTGAGGAGATCTGGCGCTTCACGCCTCTCAAGCGTCTTGCCGGTCTGCACTCCGGCGCTGCGGCAACGGGTTCCGCTGCCGTCGAGGTGAACGCCGCCGCCGGTGTCACCGTCGAGACGGTCGGTCGTGACGACGACCGCCTCGGCGGGGCCGGTGTCCCCGGTGACCGCATCGCGGCCCAGGCGTACACGTCCTTCGAGAACGCCACCGTCGTGACGCTGCCCGGCGACGCGAAGTCCGAGCCCACGACCGTCACCGTCACCGGTGCCGGCGAAGGCCAGGTCGCCTACGGCCACCTGCTGGTCAAGGCGTCGCAGTTCGCCGAGGGCACCGTCGTCCTCGACTACCGGGGCTCCGGCGCGTACGCCGAGAACGTCGAGTTCCTCGTCGCGGACGGCGCGCACCTCCAGGTGATCGCGATCCACGACTGGGCCGACGACGCGGTGCACGTCTCGCAGCACCACGTGAAGCTCGGCCGCGACGCGTCGATCAAGCACACCGTGGTGACGCTGGGCGGCGACGCCGTCCGCATCACGCCGGTCGTGCAGTACGCGGGCAAGGGCGGCGACGCGGACCTGGCCGGTCTGTACTTCGCCGACGCGGGCCAGCACCAGGAGCACCGCCCGTTCATCGACCACTCGCAGCCCAACTGCCGCAGCAACGTCGTCTACAAGGGCGCGCTGCAGGGCGAGGGCGCGCACACCGTGTGGATCGGCGACGTGCTGATCCGCGCGGCGGCCGAGGGCACCGAGACCTACGAGCTCAACCGCAACCTGGTGCTCACCGACGGCGCACGCGCCGACTCGGTGCCGAACCTGGAGATCGAGACCGGTGAGATCGAGGGTGCGGGCCACGCCAGCGCCACCGGCCGGTTCGACGACGAGCAGCTGTTCTACCTGCAGGCGCGCGGCATCCCGGAGCACCAGGCGCGGCGGCTCGTCGTGCGCGGCTTCTTCCAGGAGCTGATCGCGAAGATCTCGGTCCCCGAGGTGCGCGAGCGCCTCGAGGCCGCCATCGAGGCAGAGCTCGAGGCGGTCGGGGCGTGATCAAGGTGTGTGCACTGTCCGACCTGGACGACCGCAAGCCCTTCGCCGCCACCGTGGACGACGTCGACGTCGTCCTGGTGCGCGAGGGCGAGCGGGTGCACGCCCTCGCGGACCTGTGCTCGCACGCCGCGGTGTCGCTGAGCGAGGGCGAGGTCTCCCGCAAGGGGATCGAGTGCTGGCTGCACGGGTCGTGCTTCGACCTGCAGACCGGCAAGCCCTCGTCACCGCCCGCCAGCGAACCGGTCGACGTCTACGCCGTCGACATCCGTGACGGCGACGTCTTCGTCGACGTCACCGCCACCACGAACTGACTTCTAGCTACACCACCAGGAGAACGGCAAGTCATGGCCACCCTTGAGATCAAGGACCTGCACGTCTCGGTCGTCAGCGAGGACGCTCCCAAGGAGATCCTCAAGGGCGTCGACCTGACGATCAAGGCCGGCGAGACGCACGCCATCATGGGCCCCAACGGCTCCGGCAAGTCCACGCTGTCCTACGCGATCGCCGGGCACCCGAAGTACACGATCACCTCGGGCACCGTCACGCTCGACGGTGAGGACGTCCTGGAGATGTCCGTCGACGAGCGCGCCCGCGCGGGCCTCTTCCTCGCCATGCAGTACCCGGTCGAGGTCCCCGGCGTCTCGATGTCGAACTTCCTGCGCACCGCCGCCACCGCCGTCCGCGGCGAGGCCCCGAACCTCCGCCACTGGGTCAAGGAGGTCAAGGGCGCGATGGCCGACCTCGACATCGACCCGGCGTTCGCCGAGCGCTCGGTGAACGAGGGCTTCTCCGGCGGTGAGAAGAAGCGCCACGAGATCCTGCAGCTGGGCCTGCTCCAGCCGAAGGTCGCGATCCTCGACGAGACCGACTCCGGCCTCGACGTCGACGCGCTGCGCGTCGTGTCCGAGGGCGTCAACCGGTACAAGGCCTCCGGTGAGGTCGGCGTCATGCTGATCACGCACTACACCCGGATCCTCAAGTACATCCAGCCCGACTTCGTGCACGTCTTCGCGAACGGCCGCATCGTCGAGTCCGGTGGCCGCGAGCTGGCCGACGTCCTCGAGTCCGAGGGTTACGTGAAGTACACCGGGAAGACGGAAGCAGCAGCCCTTTCCTGACGTTGTAGCGGTTGAGAGGAGGCGCTGTGACCACCACCGCAGCACCACTGGACGTCACCGCCCTCAGGGCGGACTTCCCGATCCTGTCTCGCACCGTTCGTGACGGGAAGCGCCTGGTCTACCTGGACTCCGGCGCCACCTCGCAACGCCCGACGCAGGTTCTGGACGCGGAACGCGCGTTCCTGGAGCGGCACAACGCCGCCGTGCACAGGGGCGCGCACCAGCTGGCCGAGGAAGCGACCGATGAGTACGAGGGTGCGCGTCAGCGCATCGCGGACTTCGTCGGCGCCGACTTCGGCGAGCTGGTGTTCACCAAGAACGCCACCGAGGGCTTCAACCTCGTGGCGTACGCGATGGGCAACGCCGTGACCTCGGGTCCCGAGGCCGCGCGGTTCCGCATCGGCCCCGGCGACGAGATCGTCGTGACCGAGATGGAGCACCACGCGAACCTCGTCCCGTGGCAGCAGCTCGCTGCCCGGACCGGCGCCACGCTCAAGTGGTTCGGACTCGACGCGGACGGCAGGCTCGACCTGTCCGACGTGGACAGCGTGATCACGCCCAGGGCGAAGGTCGTGGCGTTCACGCACCAGTCCAACGTCACCGGCGTGATCAACCCGGTCGACGTGCTCGTCGCGGCCGCGCGGAAGGCCGGCGCGCTGACCGTGCTGGACGCGTGCCAGTCCGTGCCGCACGGACCGGTGAACTTCCACGAACTCGGCGTCGACTTCGCGTCGTTCTCCGGCCACAAGATGCTCGGCCCGTCCGGCATCGGTGTCCTCTACGGACGCCGTGAGCTGCTGGAGACACTGCCCCCCTTCATCACCGGCGGCTCGATGATCGAGCTGGTGAAGATGGAGGGCTCGACGTTCGCCCCGCCGCCGCAGCGCTTCGAGGCGGGCTCACCGATGACGTCCCAGGCCGTCGGTCTGGGTGCCGCCGTCGACTACCTGAGCGTCGTGGGCGTGGAACGCGTCCACGCGCACGAGCACCTGCTGACCGTGGCGGCGCTGGAAGGCCTGTCGGCCGTCAAGGGCGTCCGCCTGATCGGCCCGCGCGACGCGGTCAACCGCGGCGGCGCCGTGCCGTTCGAGATCGAGGGCGTCCACCCGCACGACGCCGGCCAGGTGCTCGACAGCCTGGGCATCGCCGTGCGCGTCGGGCACCACTGCGCGTGGCCGCTGCACCGCTGCCTGAACGCGCAGTCCTCGGTGCGGGCGACGTTCTACCTGTACAACACGCTGGACGAGGTCGACGCGCTCGTCGACGGCGTCCGCGAGGCGCAGAAGTTCTTCGGGGTGGCCTGAGATGCAGCTCCAGCAGATGTACCAGGAGATCATCCTGGACCACTACAAGAACCCGCACGGCCGCGGCCTGCGCGACCCCTACGACGCCGAGTCGTTCCAGGTCAACCCGACCTGCGGCGACGAGGTGACGTTGCGCGTGCACGTCGTGGACGACGTGGTGAAGGACGTGTCCTACGACGGCCAGGGCTGCTCGATCAGCCAGGCCTCGACGTCGGTGCTGACCGACCTCGTCGTGGGCAAGCCGGTGAGCGAGGCGTTCGGGAAGATGGACGCGTTCGTCGAGCTCATGCAGGGCCGCGGCCAGGTCGAGCCCGACGAGGACGTCCTGGAGGACGGCATCGCCTTCGCCGGCGTCGCGAAGTACCCGGCGCGCGTGAAGTGCGCGCTGCTGGGCTGGATGGCGTTCAAGGACGCAGTCGCACGAAGCCAGGGAGCAGCATGAGCACCGAAGAAGTGGTCCGGGGAGCCGAAGGCATGCCGGTCTTCGAGCCCAAGGCTGACGTCGCCGCCCTCGACGACGTGGAAGAGGCCATGCGCGACGTCGTCGACCCGGAGCTCGGCATCAACGTCGTCGACCTCGGTCTCGTCTACGACATCCACGTCGACGACAAGAACGTGGCCACCATCGACATGACGCTCACGTCCGCGGCCTGCCCGCTGACCGACGTCATCGAGGACCAGACCCGCGCCGCCCTCACCGGCGGCGGCCTCGTGTCGGACTTCCGCATCAACTGGGTGTGGATGCCGCCGTGGGGCCCGGAGAAGATCACCGACGACGGCCGCGAACAGCTGCGCGCGCTGGGCTTCACCGTCTGACCTCACCAGCAGTGGAACGGCGCGCACCCACCCGGTGCGCGCCGTTTTCCGTTGGTTCAACAAATGCGTTGCACGGCTTCACCACCGTCGCTTAACTTGGTCCCGACAACGAACAAGAGATCAACCGGAGGAAGACATGATTGCCAGCTTCGAGCTCGCGGGGTGGCGGATTCTCGCTGCGATCGCCGGGGGTCTCCTGGCGCTGGCGTGGGGCTCCACGCCATGACCTGACACACCAGGTCATGACCTCGGAGCCGCCCACGGGAAACCATGGGCGGTTTTCTTTTCGCTAATTCCCGCCGGCGAGCTTCGGAAGCGGAACGGATTCCAAACCCGTTTCCCGGGGGTTCGACTCCTTCCGCCGGTGCTGCCCGGAAGAACAACCGCACGACAACCGAACAACGGGGGACGCGCCGGCGCGCAGGTGATCCTTGCACGATCGCCCCGGTGGGTTCGACACCCACGTCTTCCACCCGTCCCGTAGCTCAGTCCGGTGAGAGCGTCCGTCTGATACGCGGTAGGTCCCAGGTTCAAGTCCTGGCGGGACGACCAACCCACCCCGAGCGGCCCGCCGGATCTTCGGCGGGCCGCTCACCCGCACCCGGCGCCCGTGCTCCGAACGGCCTAGTGTTGCGCTCCCGGGGTGCCGCGACGGCGCCGCTGACCCGATGGTGGCCACGTGACGGCGTTGACGCACCTGCACCGCCTCGACACCCCGTCCGGGGTCCTCGCCGCGTGCTGCGCCGCCTGGGGTGCCTGCTACGCGACCGGGCCGGACCTCGGTGTCGTGGTCGCGGTCCTCGCGAACTTCACGGCGACCCTCTCCGGCACCCTGCTCGACTCCTCCCGCACGCAACCGGTCGCGGTGCGCGAGGTGGGGACCGGTCAGGTCCGTGCCCTGGTGGTCGCCGAGATGGTCGTCGCACTGGCACTGGCGACCGCCGTGTCGTGGCGGGTCGCCGCCGGCGTCGCACTGGCCCTGCTGCTCCACCTGGCCCGGACCCGGTTGCCACGCCACGGGTACGCCGGTCCGGTGGCGCTGGCGACGGCCACGGTCCTGCTGCCCGCCGTCACCGCCTACTCCGCCGCCGGGGGACAGGCCGACCCCGCCGTGTGGCTCGTGTTCTCCGGCGCCACCGCGCTCGCGACCGGCCGTGCGCTGCGGTGGCCGGCCGACGACCAGCCGCGTGACACGACCGTGCGCACCCGGTCCGCGGTCGGCGCCGCCCTCCAGCTGACCGCGGGTGGCCTGCTGATGACCGGCGCCGGCCTGTGGTTCCGCTTCGGCTGGTCCTGGGCGGTCGCCGGGGTCGTCGCGTGCTCGGCGTTCCTGCTCGCGGCCCGCGACAGGCCGGACCACGGCGAGTCCGCGGCAGCCGCGTCGACCGTCGTGCTGGCCGTGATCCCGTTGCTGGCCAAGATCCCGCCATCGGTCTGAGGGTCAGGCCGGCGCGGTCTGGTCCACGAGGAACCCCACCACGTCGTCGAGCCGCCCCCTCCGCGCGAACGCCCGCCGCTGCCGCACCGCACCCGTCCCGTCGAGCAGCACCCGGTCGATGCCGTCGCTCACCAGCTCGTAGTCGCCCGTGAGCTCCAGCGCCGGGCGCACCCAGCGCACCAGCGACGCCACGAGCGTGGCCGCCGGCGTCAGCGCCCCCGTCACGGGGTCGATCCCGAACCCCTCCAGCCCGTCCCTGGCCGCACGCCACAACGCCACCCTCAACAGGTGCGGCGGAACCGGCGCCGGCGCCGCACCCGACGTCAGCGCGGTCGCGGCGATCCCGCGCACCAGGGCCGCCATCAGCACGGCCTCCTCGACCGTCGGCGCCACGTCGCTCACCCGCAGCTCCAGCGTCGGGTGCCGGGCCGACAGCCGCACGTCCCAGTAGAGCATCCCCGCGTCCAGCGCCGCCCCGCTCGCGACGATCTCCTCCCGTGCCGCGAAGTACTGCGCCGCCGACTCGAAGTGCGGCGGCGCACCCGAGGTGGGCCACCGGTTCCACACCACGTACCGCCAGCTCGCATAGCCGGTGTCGTCGTCCAGCCAGTACGGCGAGTTCGCGCCCAGCGCCAGCAACGTCGGCAGCCACGGCCGCAGGTGGTTGCTCACGAACACCTTCGACTCGTCGTCGGGCAGCCCGACGTGCACGTGCAGACCGCAGATCGCGAGGTCGTTGGTCAGCGCGCCCATCTCCTGCGCCATCCGGTGGTAGCGCGGGGCGTTCGTCAACGGCGTCGGCATCGTCAGCCCCAGCACCGGCGTCCCGGTCGCGGCCAGCCGGGCGTCGTGGCGCGCGGCCCGCTCCATCAACGCACGGCGCGCCACGGCCAGCTCCTCGCGCAGCACGGCCATGTCCGTGCAGATGCCCGTGGCCGACTCGACCTGGTACTGCGCGATCTCCGGCTGGAGGTCCACCTCGTAGCGGTCGGCACCGGCCA
Organism: Lentzea sp. NPDC036949; assembly: GCF_055608075.1. Classification (NCBI taxonomy): domain Bacteria; kingdom Bacillati; phylum Actinomycetota; class Actinomycetes; order Pseudonocardiales; family Pseudonocardiaceae; genus Lentzea; species Lentzea sp. NPDC036949. Next base: position 3,278 of record NZ_JBVJRA010000018.1, on the reverse strand, counting down.
GCACCTCGGCGGCGCGGTTGGCCAGATGCCCCGTCGACGCCTCGACGAGCACGAACTCCTCTTCCACCCCAACAGTGAGGAGACCGTCCACGGCCGTGCGCTGCGCTGGTACAGATTGCGTTCCGCTGCCGACCTGCACGACGAACCTCCGATGCGCTGAGTAGCGACCTCGATGCTATGAGTGATCAGGTCGTCGCACAGGAGGCGTTCGGTTGTACTTGTCAACTCACCGCGCGTTGCCCGACACCACGCAGCACATCGCGCCGTTCGGTACCCGGCCGGCCCATGACCCAGCTCGACCCGGCGAGCGACTTCGCGTGCTCCTTGACCGGTGCCAGCAACCGCGACACCTCGCGATACGACCCCACTGACCCCGCGGCACAGATAAGGGTCGCAAGAGAGACGGTGACGTGTCGTCCTTCTGCCGTGTACGCCTTGTCCAGCAAACGGGCGGACAACGGCACCGTTTCGTCGAGACCGGCCATGATGAGGAAGTCGTCGCCGCCCACGTGCCCCACCTGCACACCGGGGAACGTCGTCGCGAGGTCCGCCAGGTCGTGCCCGATCTCGCGGATCAGGTCGTCCCCCGCCGCGAACCCGACCGTGTCGTTGACCAGCTTGAAACCGTCGACGTCCAGCCACGACACCGCGAAGATCTCCCCGCCCCCGATCCGCCGGTCGACCTCCCGCGCGATCGCGTCGCTGCCCGGCAGCCGGGTCAGCGGGCTCAACGCGGCCGCCTGCTCCACCTTGAGCTCGGCGACACCGCGGACCACGTCCGCGACCCGCACCACGCCCATGCACCTCTCGTTGTGGTCGACCACGATCAGGTCGTCGTTCGTGCGCTCACGGTTGGCATGCGCCACCACGTCCAGCAGGTCGAGCGCCGACGCATCAGTACCGATGACGTGCGGCCTGTCCGCCAGCCGAGCCGCCTCCCGCTTCGCGTGCAGCGCGTGCCCGTACGGACCGGTCACCGCCAGCAGGAACCGGTTGCGGTCCACCGACCACCGCGGCCGGCCCTCGACGTCGACCAGCACCACACCGGTGACCGTCGGCTGCGTTGCCAGCACCTCGCGCACCTCCTCCGAGGTCGCGCTCTCCGGCAACGTCGTGGCCGGGTGCAGGAAGTCGGTCACCCGCGGACCACTGCTGCGCCGGATCTCCCCGGTCTGCGTCACGGCCTCGGGCGCAATGCGCGCGTTGACCACCGGTCGGCGCTGAGGGGGAGCAAGGAAATGCCCTTGTGCGTGCGCCACACCGAGCTTCCGCACGACCGCGAGCTGTTCCTCGGTCTCGATACCCTCCGCCACGACCTGACCGCCGGTGTACTCACCGAGGTGCACCAACGACCGCACGAGCGAACAACGCGCCGCATCGTCCGGAAGGGTGCGCACGATCTCACGGTCGAGCTTGATGTAGTCCGGCGCCGAGCTCGTCAACAGCCCCAGCGGGACGTCACCCTCGCCCACGCAGTCCAGCGCGATGCGGAAACCGTGGTCCCGCAACGTCTGCAACCCGCGCGCCAGCCGCACGCGGTTCGCCCGCGAGTACGGCTCGCCCACCTCGATGACGACACCGTCCGGACTCCGCCCGGTCTCCCGCAACGCGCCGTACAGCGGCGAGAGCGTCTCCGGCCGGTCCGCCACCGTGAGCGCCAGCAGGTTCACGTGCAACGGGAGCAGCAGCTCGAAGTCGGCCGCGGCGCGGAGGGCACGGCACGCGAGTCCGACGTCGGCGTTCGTCAGGAGCCGCGCCTGATGAGCCGCCTGCAGCAGGTCCTGCACGGTGCCGTCGTGGGGCCGCGCGAGCGCCTCCACCGCGACGACGCCGCCGGTGTTGAGGTTGAACAGCGGCTGGAAGGCGAACCTGACGTCATCCAGCAATGCGGGCACGCACCCGATCGTGCCGGTGCGAACGACCCGCACCAAGGGGGTTCACCAGGAGTTCACGGAGTTGGCGGCGACTCGCCACGGCACCGCTGCGCACCGTGACCCACCCCTCACACGGGGAGCACCAGCTTGAGCTTGAACCGCGCCGGAGCCGTGCCGAACAGCCGCACCATCGCGGCCGAGACCCCCGCCAGGTCCTCGCGACCGGACAGGTACGCCCGCTGCGACTCGGCCGGGAGCCGGAAGAACAGCTCGAAGAAGTCCCGCGTCTCGTCGGCGTCCATGCGCAGCAGGGTCTCCAGCCCGAACCGCCGCAGGGCGTGAACCGCACGGGCCTTCTTCGACCAGATCACCTGATGCGGGTCTTCACCGGCCTTGACGGCCGCCGCCACCCTTGGAGCGAGCGCGAGAGAGGTGGCCACGCTGTAGCCCGTCGCAGGATGGATGAACCCCGCCGCCGCACCGAACGCGCGCCTGTGCCGTGGAGCGTCCAACGGGAAACGGACGCGCTCCTCTCTCACGCCCGGCAACTGGCGAGCATCAAGCCGTCGGCGCAACTCGTTCAACGGCATGCCCGGCCGGCGCGCGAGGCAGGTCTCCTCCACGAGCACCTGGTTGTCGCCGAGCGGCACCGTGTAGAGGAACGTGTCGCCGCCCCGCCAGTCCATCAACGTCGTGTCGGTGTCGTCCGACTCGATGACCACACCGACTGCTGTCTGCTCCGCACGGCCCTTGCGCGCACCCGTGGCGTTGAACGTGTGCCTGGCCGGTGCCGGCCGATCGAGCACCGTGACGTCGCCAGGCAGCTCGTGCAGACGCGAGTTGTCGAGCACCACGTAGGTGCGGTCGATTTTGTGCTCCTCACGCGCGAAGGCACGCACCGTCGTACTCGTCGCCGCAACCGGTGTGTGTGGTGGGAGCTCATCCGCCCACGCGCCATAAGTCGCCGTCCACACGCGATGCGGGTGCCTGTCGACGATGGCCGTGTGCAGGCCCTCCCGTGCACACGCGCGCGCAAGGGCACGTCCGGCCGGTCCGCCACCGATCACGAGCACGTCGTACATGCGTCCATGATTGACGTTGTGGGCCCGGAGTACCTGACGGCGACGCAGGTCACTTCAAGTCGTTTCGCGCCGCTGCGCGCTCCGTCCCGGGTCGTCGCCGGAGAACCCGCAGGTCAGGGCGCTGCCGATGGCGGGTGACCCCCCGATTTGGAGATCGAAACACCCCCGTGTAATGTTCTCCATGTCAGAGCGAAGCGGGCCGGAAATCAAAACCGGAACGGGCCTGTCAAAAGCCGGATAAGAAGGGCCTCTGAGAGGCGGATTTGACACCGGCGGGCAAGACCAAATAAGCTTCAGCAACACAAGCCCCGAGAGAAACTCT
>NZ_JBVJRA010000017.1:0-127392 GCF_055608075.1 Lentzea sp. NPDC036949 | reverse complement strand
AATCGACATGATCACAGACGCGCCGGATAGGTGACACGGTGAGCGGCGATAAGGTTGACTGACCAGCTGAAACTAGGTTCTAAGACCTGGGGGGTTTCGAATGTCTCTGTTCCGCATGCTCGCGTCCGCCACCGTGGTGTCCGCGGCTGCCATCACCCTCGTCGCCGCTCCTGCGAGCGCCGACCCGCTGCAGAACTCGGGCGACTTCAAGGTCGCCGGCGTCAACATCCGCTCCGGACCCGGCACGGGGTACACCGTCCTGGGCTCGGGCTACCCCGGTCAGTACGCGTACCTGTCCTGCGGGCAGGCCGTGTCCGGCTGGGAGTGGATCGAGGTGCAGAACGTGGCGACGGGTGTCCGCGGTTGGGCGAAGAACGACCTGATGTACGCCTACTGCAGCTGATTCCGGCCGGTGTTCCGGCAGGGCGGTCGTCCTGCCGGAACACGGTGGCCGACCGGGACCAGCGAGCAACCGGACCACCTCACGACGGCACCTGGTCCGCGGTCGCCTGAGCGGGCACGACGGCCGCGGGAACGCGCACCGGCGAGAACCGGCCGGTCGTCACCGCCACCGCCAGCCCGGCCAGCTCGTCCACCGCCCGCTGCCGCACACCCGCCGCGCGCAGGTGACCGAGCGCGCTGTCCAGCAACACCCCGGCCTGCTGCTCGCACCACCGGCGCCCGCCCGCCTGCTCGACCGCGCGGGCCTGCTCCGCGGGTGAGCCGGTCAACTCGGCACCGGCGGCCAGCGCGGCCACCACGGGAAGCGTGCGGCGGTCGTGCGCCAGGTCGTCGTGCAGTGGACGGCCGGAGACCGCGGGGCCGCCCCACAGGGCGAGGACGTCGTCGACGTGCTTGCGCGCCAGGCCGAGGTGGTCGCCGAACGCGCGGAGGCGACCGGCTTGGTCACGGGTCGCGCCGGCGGCCAGTGCGCCCAGCTCGCACGCGCAGGCCGCGAGGGAGGCGTGCTGGGCGGCGGCGACGCGCAGGTGCTCGGTGACCTCGACGGTGCCGGGGCGTCCGGCCATCTCGACCTCCCGCACGTAACCGTCCACAACGGACAGCAGTGCCGCGTTGAGCGCCATCACCCCGGGCCCGGTGAGGTGGGTGAACGCGAGCGTCAGCAGGGCGTCCGCCGCCGAGACGGCCCGGCGGTCGCCGAACTCCACCCACGCGCTCGGCCGGGAGCCGCGGCGGGCCGCGCGGGTCATCAGGTCGGCGTGCACCTGGTCGTGCAGGTGCGCGAGCTGCAATGCCACGGCGACCTCGACAGCGGCATCCGCGCTGCCGACGGACTCCGCGGCGAGCAGGGCCAGAGCGGCGACGAGGGGGTCCTGCCCGGCCAGGTGGTGGCCGACGACCGCGCGGGTCTGGTCCGGCAACGTGGCGATGGCGGCCGTCAGCGGTGCCTCGACCACGGCACGGCTCCAGGCCAGCACCTCTCCAGCGGGTCGCGCCGCGGTGACCACGTCGGTGCTCGTCATGCCCACAGAAGCTAGACCCGCGAGCCGGTGCCTCCGGGTGCGCAGCCACTGTCGTGTCGAGAAGGGGCACGATCCGGCGATCGGGACTACGTTGATGTTGAACGGGTTGTTGTCGCCATCACCCGACCGTGACCGTCGTTTTCCTGAGGGGCTGAACGTGCGCTACACCAAGCTCGCCGGCATGGACGTGTCGGAGATCTGTCTCGGCATGATGAGCTACGGCGATCCGTCGCTGGGCACGCACCCGTGGTCGATGCCGGAGGAGGAGGCCCGGCCGTTCATCAAGAACGCCCTTGAAGCCGGCATCAACTTCTTCGACACGGCCAACGTCTACTCGGCGGGGTCGTCTGAGGAGTTCACCGGTCGCGCGCTCAAGGACTTCGCCCGCCGCGACGAGGTCGTGCTCGCCACCAAGGTGAACGGCCGCATGCACGCCGGCCCGAACGGCGCCGGCCTGTCGCGCAAGGCGATCCTCGCCGAGATCGACAACTCGCTGCGCCGGCTGGGCACCGACTACGTGGACCTGTACCAGATCCACCGCTTCGACCCCGCCGTCCCGCTGGAGGAGACCCTCGAGGCGCTGCACGACGTCGTGAAGTCCGGCAAGGCCCGCTACCTCGGCGCCTCGTCGATGTACGCGTGGCAGTTCTCCAAGGCGTTGTACACGCAGCGGGCGAACGGCTGGACGCGGTTCGTGTCCATGCAGAACCACTACAACCTCCTCTACCGCGAGGAGGAGCGCGAGATGCTGCCGCTGTGCGCGGACCAGGGCATCGCGGTCATCCCGTGGAGCCCGCTGGCGCGCGGGCGGCTGACCCGCGACTGGGACGCCACGACCGCACGCGCGGAGACCGACGAGTTCGGGTCGACGCTGTACGTCGAGTCGGACCGGGCGATCGTCGAGCAGGTGGCCGCGGTCGCCGCCGCGCGGGGCGTCTCGCGGGCGCAGGTGGCGCTGGCGTGGCTGCTGCGCAACCCGGTCGTGACGGCGCCGATCGTCGGCGTCACGAAGCCCGCGCACCTGGACGACGCGGTGGCGGCGCTGGACTTCGAGCTGACCGACGACGAGGCGCGCTCGCTGGAGCAGGCCTACCAGCCGCACCGCGTCGCCGGGCACGGCTGACATGGCAAGGGCCGCCGGTGCCCACCGGCGGCCCTTCTGCGCCGTGCCTACACGAACGCGCTCTCGCCCGTGATCGCCTTGCCCACGATCAGGGTGTTCATCTCCCGCGTGCCCTCGAACGAGTAGATGGCCTCGGCGTCGGCGAAGAACCGCGCCACGTCGTGCTCCAGCACGATCCCGTTGCCGCCGAAGATCTCCCGCGCCCACGCCACGACCTCGCGCATCCGCGCGGTGACGAACGCCTTGGCGAGCGAGGAGTGCTCGTCGCGGAAGATGCCGGCGTCCTGGAGCCGGGCGAGCTGCACCAGCATGCCCCAGCAGGCGGTGATGTTGCCCAGCGACTTCACCAGCAGGTCCTGCACCAGCTGGAAACCGGCGATCGGGCGGCCGAACTGCTCGCGCTCACGGGCGTAGGCGAGCGCGGCCTCGTAGGCTCCGATCATCACGCCAAGCGCCTGCCACGCGACACCGCCGCGGGTGGCGCGCAGGATCTCCGCGACGTCGCGGAACGAGTTGATGTTCTGCAACCGGTTCGCCTCGGGCACGCGGACGTCGGTGAGGGTGATCTCGGCGTTCTCGACGATCCGGAACGCGATCTTGCCCTCGATCTTGGCCGCGGTGAAGCCGGGCATGCCCTTCTCGACCACGAAACCCTTGACCTGGTTGTCGTCCAGGTCGCGCGCCCACACGACCACGTAGTCGGCGAAGGTGGCGTTGCCGATCCACCTCTTGGCGCCGTTGAGCACCCACGTGTCGCCGTCGCGCTGGGCCGTGGTGCGCATGCCGCCCGCGACGTCGGAGCCGCCGAGCGGTTCGGTCATCGCGAACGCGCCGATCTTGTCCATCGCTGCCATGGCGGGCAGCCAGCGGTCGCGCTGCTCCTGCGAGCCGCCGGAGTAGATCGAGTACATCGCGAGTCCGTTGTGGACGCCGAAGAACGTGGCGACCGAGGCGTCGGTGCGGGTGAGCTCCATCGCCAGCATGCCGGTGAGCAGGTTGCTGACGGCGGCCGGGTGCTCGCCGTAGCCCTCGTAGGACAGGGCGGTGAGGCCGGCGCCGCGGAACTTGTCGATGAGCTCCGGCGGGAACTCGCCGCGCGCCCAGAACTCGTTGACCATCGGCTTGACCTCGGTGGCCATGAACTCGCGGGCGTGCAGCAGGATCTTGCGCTCCTCGTCGCTCAGCAGCGCCTCGTAGTCGTAGAAGTCGGCGACGAGCTGGTCTTCGATGCGGTCCATGTCAGTTGTCCTCCACTGCGGTCAGAACGGCGAGCTGCTTGCGGTCGCGCGCCTCGGCCAGCGCCGAGTACGTGGAGGAGCCGTAAGCGTCTTCCACGGCCCTGATGAGCCGTTCGGGGTCGTCCGAGGGGGTGCCGAGCGCCAGGTCCCGCATGGACCTGCCGATGTGCTCGGCGAGGTGCCGGTACCCGCCGGGGCCGCCACCGAGGTGGGCGCCGAGGAACGGGCCGACGGTCGCCCAGCGGATGCCGAGCGAGCTGGTCACGACGGTGTCGAGGTCCTGCGGTGTGACGACGCCCTGCTCGACGAGGTAGGCGGCCTCGCGGGAGAGCGCGGCCTGCAGCCGGTTGCCGACGAAGCCGGGGACCTCCTTGCGCTCCACGACCGGCGTGCGGCCGACGGAGCGGTAGAACTCGACGGCGCGGCTGACCGACTCCTCGGTCGTCTGCTCGCCCGGCACGACCTCGACCAGCGGGATCACGTGCGGCGGGTTGAACGGGTGTCCGATCAGGACACGCGATCCGTCGATGCCCTCGGTGAACGCGGTGGACGGGATCGCGGACGACGAGCTCAGCAGCAACGCGTGCGCGGGGGCCTCGCGGACCAGCTCGGCGAACAGGGTCTTCTTGAACTCCAGGTCCTCCGGGCCGTTCTCCTGCACGAGGTCCGCGTCCCGCACCGCGTCCGCGACGGTCGCCGCGACCTCGACGCCGTCGGGGACCACCAGGTCGGGGCGGGGGTCGGCGACGCGCACGGTCAGGCCGTGCTCGCAGAACAGGCGGGCCCACGACAGGCCGATCACCCCCGCACCGATGACGGCGACGGTGCTGACCTTCTTCCCGGTGTTCACGCTTCCTCCAAGTAGTTGTGGACCGGCTTGGCGGGAGCGAGCGTCAGGTCGGTGACGATGTGGCTGGCGGACACGACCTCCAGCACGGGGAGGTCGGCGAGCGGTGCGAGGACGTGCTGGAACAGCTGCAGGCGCGCGGGCCCGGTGTACGCGGCCTTGACCACGACGTCCGTGATCCGCGTGCGCACGAGCTCCTGGACCCGCGGCGTTCCGTCATATCCGGGGATGGTCTTCAGCATGAACGTTGGAACCGTGATCTCCGCCTCAGCCAGACGGGTGTCCAGTTCGTACTGCTTGTACCCCATGGTCGCGGTGGCCACCCGGACGGTGCCGTAGTCGAGGGTCCCGACCAGGGCACCGCGGTCGGCGTAGAGCGACGGCGAGCCCATCACCTTCGGGTAGGCGCTCACCTCGCGGCCGGACGCGGTGGCGGCGAAGCTGTCGAGGTACATCGCGTGCAGGTACTCGCCGCGTTCGCCGTCGAACACGACCGGGATCGCCTGACCGGCCTCGGTGTAGGGGCCGTAGCCGGTCACGTCGGTCATCTTCATGACCTCGAACCGGACCAGCGGCTCGTCGACCTCCAGCGGCTGCGGCACGACGGCGCGCAGCGCCTCGGGATCGGTGCGGTAGACGATGTTGAGGTACTCGCGGTCGAAGAACCGGGGCTGCACGGCGGGAAACGCCGGTGCGCTCAACGGTGTGACACCCAGCACGGTCATTCTCCTGTCCACTGCGGAGCCCGGCGCTCGGCGAACGCGGTCATGCCCTCGCGCACGTCGGCGGTGCTCATCAACTTCGCGATCTCCTCGCGCTGGGCGGTCCAGCGGTCGGCGGACCGCACGACCGTCTTCACGGCGGCCAGCGCGAGCGGTGCGTTGCGCGCGATCTGCTCGGCCAGCTGCACTGCCACGGCGGCGGCCTCACCCGGTGCCACGACCCGGTTCGCCAGGCCCAGCTCACCCGCGTGGCGGCCGTCGATCGGCTCGCCGGTGAGCAGCAGCTCCAGCGCCAGGTGGTGCGGGATGCGGTCGGTGAGCCGCACGACTCCGCCGCCCGCGGCGATCAGACCGCGCTTGACCTCGGGCAACGCGAACCGCGCATCCTCGGCAGCGACGATCAGGTCGCAGGCCAGTGCCAGCTCGAACCCGCCGCCCAGCGCGACGCCCTCGACGGCGGCGACCAGCGGCTTGGTCAGCTCGGCCTCGGTCAGCCCGCCGAACCCGCGGCCGGGCACCGACGGCGACTCGCCCTTCAGCGCGGCCTTGAGGTCCATGCCGGCGCTGAACGTGCCACCGGCTCCGGTCAGCACGCCGGCCCGCAGCTCGGGTGTGGTCTCCAGCTCGTCCAGTGCGGCGGTGAGGCCACCGGCGACGGCCGCGTTGACGGCGTTGCGCGCCTGCGGGCGGTCGAGGGTGATGAGCAGCACCGAGCCGATGCGTTCGGTGCGGACTTCGGCGGTCATGCGAGCTCCTTCAGGACTTCCGCGGTGTCCTGGCCGGGCACGGGGGCGAGCCGGCGGACGGTGGCGGGGGTCGCGGAGAACCGGACGGGGATGCCGATCGAGCGGATCTCGCCCTCGGTCGGGTGCCGCACGGTGTCGAGCAGGTGACCGTCGCGCACGTAGTCGTCCTCGTGCGCCTTGTCGAGCTCCAGCACCGGCCCGAACGGGATGCTGTGCTTCGCGCACACCTCGGCCCACTCCTCGGTGGGCAGGGCCGCGGCGCACTCGTCGACGAGGCCCATGAGGTCGTCGCTGTCGCCGGGGTCGATCCGCTCACCGGCCACCCGCGGGTCCTCGACCAGGTCGGGGCGTCCGGCGGCGGCGAAGAAGTCGCGGAAGTTCTGCGGGGTGTACGGGACGACGCAGGCGAGACCGTCCGCGGTGTGCACGGCGTGGTGGCCCCTGGCCATCGACAGGCCGAACCCAGTCGGGCCCTCCTCCGGCACGAACGCGTGGCCCGACAGGTGCTCGACCAGGTTGAACGCGATCATCGTGTCCGCCATCGGCACCTCGACCCGCTGGCCCTGGCCGGTGCGGTCCCGGTGCACGAGCGCCGCGAGCACGCTGTAGGCGATGGTCAGCGACGACACCTTGTCGCCGATGATCGTCGGCAGGTAGACCGGCCGGCCCAGCGCGCGGTTCGCGATGTCGACCAGCCCGGACGCGCCCTGGATCGTCTCGTCGTAGGCGGCGGTGCCGGCGCGGTCGGAGTCGCCGCGGAAGCCTTGGGCGTGGGCGTAGACGAGACCGGGGTTGCGCCCGGCGACGTCGGCGTAGTCCAGGCCGAGCCTGCTCAGCGCGCCGGGCCGCATGTTGGTGATCAGCACGTCGGCGGTGTCGATCAGCTTGAGCGCGCACTCGCGGTCGTCCTCGTCCTTCAGGTTCAGGGCGATGCTGCGCTTGTTGCGGTTGACGTTGAGGCTGAGCGGCGTCATGCCGGGGGTGGTGCGGTGGCGGCCGTTGCGCACGGTGTCGACCGGGGACTCGATCTTGATCACGTCGGCGCCGAGGTCTCCGAGGATCTGGGCCGCGTACGGGCCCATGACCACGGTCGAGAGGTCGATCACCCGCACGCCGTCCAACGGACCGGTGGTGATGTCCTGCATCGTTCGTCCTTTCGAAGTTCCTGCACCACCGAAGTTAGTGCGGGTTTTCTCCGAAGGGAACGATCAAGTCGCTCACAATGGCATGACCACGGTGGTCACACCATTATTTCGCAATCGGTTCCGCGAACAGCTCTTGCGCGATCCGGACGATTTCCCGGAGGTCGCCCTCGCCGCGGTCGTGCCGCCACAGCAGGCCGGTGTCGAGCTGGGCGCGGAAGTCGGCGAACGGCAGGACCACCATGTTCTCCAGCTGGTAGCCCCGCATCGAGCTCTCCTCGTCGAGCATCGAGACGGAGAACGCGAGCCCGCCGGACACCAGCTCGCTCACGCCGCCGTAACCGGTGTTCGTGAGCTGGATGCGCTTCTTGATGCCCAGTTCGTTCAATTGCGCGTCGAGCTGCTCGAAATACGACGGCATGATTTCCTCGGGCGACCGCGCATAGGCGAGATCGGTGAGTTCGGCCAGTTTGACGGAGTCGTGCCCGGCGAACCGGTCGGCCGGGACGACCGCCCCGAGCCGTTCCGACATCACGTGCACCGTCGCGAGCGCGGGCTCCTGCACCGGCAGCCTGGCCAGCGTGAGCCCGAGCCTGCCGTCCTTCACCCCCTCGACGAGGTCCGTGCTCGACCCCGGCCACCGCTTGAGCTCGAACCGCCCGCACACCCGTTCCGCGAGGACCGCCACGCGTTCGCGCAGGGCCGGGTGCACGCCGGGGGGCATGCCGACGAACACCGTCGCGCGCTGCGGCCCGGTCGCCTCGTCGAGCCGCCACCGGATCGACCCGACCCGGTCGAGCACGTCCCGCGCGAGGGGCAGCAGCGCCGTGCCCGCCTCCGTGAGCGCGACGTGGTGGGTGCTGCGGTCGAACAGCTGCCTGCCCAGCTCGTGCTCCAGGTCCTTGATCCGCTGACTGAGCGGCGAGGCGGCCATGTGCAGCTTGCGGGCGGCCGCGGAGAAGTTGAGCTCCTCGGCGACCGCGACGAAGTACCTGAGGTGCAGCAGTTCCACGGACCCCAGACTAGGCCGTTCGGCCGCGCTCCCCGGTCAGCCGTCCAGCGCCGCCAGCTTGCGCGCCGCCTCCGACTCGCCCCAGCGGAACCCGATCCGCCGCGACAGCTCCCCGGCCTCCGCGTACGACTCCCGCGCCGGACCGGCGCGCCCGGCCAGCTCGTGCACGCTCCCCCGGTCGAGCAGCACCCCGGCCTCGATCTGCCGGTCCCCCACCGACCGCGCCAGCGCCAGCGCCTCGGCCGCCAGCTCCAGCGCCCGGTCGAGCGACCCCAGCCGGCGGTGCGCGTCGGCCGTGTTCGCGAGCGCGTGCAGCTCGCCGGAGCGGTCACCGCACGCCCGGAACGTCCGCAGGGTCTCCTCGTAGCACCCCAGAGCGGCCGGCAGGTCCCCCGAAGCGGCGTGCACCAGCCCGAGGTTCGTGCGGACGTACGCCGCACCCCGCGCGTCGGACAGCTCCTCCCGCAGGGCCAGCGAGGCACCCAGCGACACCAGGGCCGCCGCCAGGTCACGCCGCCGCCAGTGCACGATGCCGAGGTTGTTCAGCAGCACCGCCTCCAGCTGCCGGTCGTGCAACGACCGCGCCAGCTCCAGTGCCCCGGTCCAGTGTGCCAGCGCCTCGGCGAACCGGAACCCGCGCTCGCAGGCGGCGCCGAGCTCCTTCAACGCCAGGGCTTCCGCCCGCACGTCCCCCAGCGACCGCGCCGCCTCCAGCGCCAGCACGTTCAGCTCCGCCCAGTCGGCCAGCTCGGAGCGCCGCCGGAAGTACCACGACAGCCCGGCGGCGAAGGCGATCGCGTCGGCAGGGGACGCCTGGTGGGCGGCGGCGAGGAGGTTGTCGCGCTCCTCCGCGAGCCACAGGTCGCCCGGGTTGTCCGCCAGCGCCTCCAGGTAGTGCTTGTGCAGCCGTGCCAGCGCGAGCGCGCGCTCGGCCGGCGACTCCGCGGCGCGGCACCGCTCGCGGGCGAACAGGCGCAGCAGGTCGTGCACCGCGAACCGGCCGGGCACCGGCTCCTCGACCAGGTGCGCGCCGGCCAGCTCGGCGAGCAGCTCCTCCACGTCCGGCACGTCGGTCAGCGCCCGCGCCGCGGCCACCGCGAAGTCGGGGCCGTCGAGCAGCCCGAGCAACCGGAAGACCCGTGCCGCGGCAGGAGAACCGAGCTCGGAGTAGCTGACCGAGAACGCCGACCGCACCGCCACGTCACCGAGCCGCAGCTCGTCGAGCCGCCGGGTCTCGTCGGCCAGCCGCGCGGCCAGCACCCCGGCCGTCCACTGTGGACCTGCTGCCAGCCGGGCGCCCGCGATCCGCAGCGCCAGCGGCACCCCGCCGCACCACCGCACCAGCTCGGCGGCGCCACCGACCGGACCGGCCACCCCGGACAGCAGCTGCGTGGCCTCGTCCAGCGGCAGCGCGCCGAGCCGGACGCAGGACGCGCTGGGCAACGCCGCCAGCGGCCGCCGCGACGTGATCAGCACGACCGAGCCGGGACCGGTCGGCAGCAGCCGCCGGACCTGACCGGCCGTGGCGGCGTTGTCGAGCACCACGAGCAGCCGCCGCCCCGCCGTGAGCGACCGGTAGCGCACCGCCTCCTCGTCACCGGGCCGGTCGCCCAGCGCCCGCAGGAACCGGCCGAGCACCCGGTCCGCGGCGCCGTCGGACAGGTCCGCGTACAGCCGGCCGTCCGGGAACGACCCGGCGATCTCGTGCGCCGCCCGCACGGCCAGCGCCGACTTGCCGATGCCCGCCTGCCCGGTGACCACGCACACCGCGACCCGGTCGGGCCGGACCTGCGAGTGGATCAGCGCGAGCTCGCGGGACCGTCCCGCGAACGCGACCACGTCCGGCGGCAGCTGCCGGACCGCCTGCGCGCCAACGGGTTTCGCCCGCAGCAGCTCGGCCTGCAACCGGCGCAGCCGCTCACCGGGCTCCACGCCCAGCTCGTCGGCCAGCACGCCGCGGCACTCCCGGTAGGCCGCCAGCGCCTCGGCCGGCCTGCCCGCGCGGTGCAGCGCGGTCATCTGCTGCTCGCGCAGCCGTTCGTTCAACGGGTGCTCGCGCACCCACTCCGAGAGGTCCGCGACGACCTCGACGTGCCGTCCCAGGTCCAGCTCCGCCTCGGCGCACTCGACCCGTGCCGCCAGCCGCAGCTCCTCCAGCCGGGCGACCACCCCGCGCAGCAGCCCGGACGCGGCGAGGTCGGCCAGCGCGGGCCCGCGCCACAGCGCGAGCGCCTCCCGGTAGCGCTGCGGGGTCCGCTCGCGGCGGGCCACCTCCAGCAGCCCGGTGAACCGGGTCAGGTCGAGCTCCGCGGCGTCGACCGACATCAGGTAGCCGGGCGCGCGCGACAGCAGCCGTGAGCCGACGACCTTGCGCAGCTGGTAGACGTAGACCTGGAGGTTCTTCAGCGCGGTCTTGGGCGGTGCGTCGTCCCACAGCACGCTGATCAGCCGGTCGACCGGGATCACCCGCCCGGCCTGGGCGAGCAGCAGCGCGAGCACGGCCCGTTGCTTGGGCGGTCCCAGGTTCAGGCGCGCGCCGTCGTCGCCGTAGCACTCCACCGGCCCCAGCACCCGGAACTCCACAGCGCCTGATCGTAACTACCGGACGCACACCGGACACGTGCCACGCGCTCGTGGTGGTGGCTGGGACGGCGCAAGTACTTAACACAAGTCGTCAAGTACTTGCTATCTTCTGTCAAGTGAGCAGTCAGGAGCAGCTCGAACTGCGCGTGGACCTGATCCGCCTGGTGACCAGCCGGTTGCTGGACCCGCTGGAGATCCTGCTGCCCACCGCGGACCTCGACGCGCTGCACGACCAGGTGCACGCCGACGCGAACACGTGGGCCGAGCAGCTGCTCGGCGGCCGCGACGAGCAGGCGCAACACCTGGCGATCCGGCTGATGACGGTGCTGTACCCCGGCGACACCCCGTTCGACCCGCCGGAGGGCTGGTGGGCCACCCCGCTGGGCCGGGTCGTCGCGCGCAGGGCCGGTCACCCGAGCCGGCAGCACGTGTCGTTCGGGGTGGCCGGGGCGATGCTCGGGATCACCCGGCAGGGCGTGCACGACCTCGTGAGCCGCGGCAAGCTGCAGCGGCACGCCGACGGCGGCGTGACCGTCGAGTCGATCCAGGTCCGGCTGGCGCAGCGGCGGAACACGTGAGTCCACTTCGGACCTGAGCGGTCAGCGGAACAGGCGCTCCAGCGCGCGACGGGCCCGCGCCGGTGCCGCCGGGTCCTTCTCCAGCTGCAGGAAGTGGTTGAGCGCCAGCATGATCCCGAGCAGCTCGTAGATCAGCTGCTCGACGTCGGTGTCGGGCGGCAGGTCCCCGTCGGACACCGCGCGCCGGATGTGGATGCGCAAGTCGCGGCGCCACAACGCGTTCATGCCCGCCAGCGCGTCGCGCACCGGTCCGCTGCGGCCGTCGAACTCGGCCGTGGCCGCGGTGAAGAAGCAGCCGCCGGGCAGCACGTTGCGTTCCAGGTAGGACACCCAGGCCTCGCAGACGTCCTTCAGCCGCGGCAGCCCGGACGGCAGCTGCTTCACCCGGCGCGGCACCTCGCGCAGGAACACCTCCGCGGCGGCGTCGACGACGGCGAGCTGCAACGCCTCCTTGGTGCCGAAGTGGCCCAGCAGCCCGGCCTTGCTCATGCCGAGCTCGGTCGCGAGCCGGCCGATCGTGAGCCCCTCCAGGCCTTCCTGCGAGGCGATCGCGAGGCTGTGGCCGAGGATGCGCTGCCGCGTCTCACGGGTGTCGGCGGCAGATCGGCGCGGGCTCACGGCCTGATGATAGCCGCGCCGACGATGATCACAGGCCCTTCAGCTACCGACCGATCGGTTGCTATATTCCCGGCGACCCGCCTGCTGAAGGAGCTGACCTTGTCCGGATCCCGTGTTGTCGCGTTCGGCCACCACCAGCCGGAACGGGTGCTGACCAACGCCGACCTGGAGCAGATGGTCGACACGAACGACGAGTGGATCCTGCAGCGCACCGGCATCGCCACGCGCCGCATCGCCGACGACGAGTCCGTCACGGACATGGCCGCCGCGGCCGCCGCCAAGGCCCTCGCCGCGTCCGGGGTGCCGGCGGCCGAGATCGGCCAGGTGATCGTGGCCACGTGCTCGGCGATCGACCGCAGCCCGTCGACAGCGGCTCAGGTCGCCGCCCGGCTCGGCATCCCCTCCGCGGTCGTGTTCGACCTCAACAACGCCTGCGCCGGCTTCTGCACCGCGCTCGCCACCGCAGACCACACCATCCGCGCCGGTGCCGCCCGGCACGCGCTGGTGGTCGGCGCCGAGAAGATGTCGGACCTGGTCGACTGGACCGACCGCAGCTCGTGCATCCTGCTCGGCGACGGCGCGGGCGCCGCCGTGCTCAGCGCCTCGGAAGACCCGGCGATCGGCCCGGTGGTGTGGGGCTCCGACCCGACCAGGAGCGGCGCCGTCCGGCTCGTCGACGAGTGGCAGCCGCGGTTCGCCCAGGAGGGCCAGGCCGTGTTCCGGTGGGCCACCAGCGAGCTGCCCGCGATCGCCAGGCAGGCCTGCGAGCGGGCGGGCATCGCCACCACCGACCTCGCCGGCGTCGTCACGCACCAGGCCAACCTGCGGATCGTCGAGGCGCTCACCCGCAAGCTCGACCTGTCCGATGACGTGGTCATCGCACGTGACGTCGTCCACTCCGGCAACACCTCCGCGGCCTCCGTCCCGCTCGCGCTGTCCAAAATGGCGGAACGCGGCGAGCTGCCCTCGGGTGCTCCGGTGCTGCTCTTCGCTTTCGGCGGCGGGCTGTCGTGGGCCGGCCAGGTCGTCACCACTCCCTGAGAACGGGCGTACCTACCTGGGTACTAGATCTCAGGTATGACGACACGCGCACGGTCCTGTCGCTATTGTCCGATCCCTCAGCCCCCTTGCCGCCGAAGGGAAACCGTCTCATGAAGCAGATGCTGCGGTCGGGCACGGACGTGCGCTCCCGACTGACCGAGTGGGTGGGACGGCGCCTGCTCGCCCGGCTCAGCCGAACCGGCTTCGACCTGGAGTCGTCGTGGTTCGTGCCGTCGCGCGTGCTGGCCCCGCTGCGCCGCAACGGTGTGGACCCGGTCCCGGAGCTCGCGCGGATGCACGCGCACGGCCCGGTGACCAGGCTGCCACTGCCCGTGCCGGTCTGGCTGGTGACCGGCCACGAGGCGTCCAAGCAGGTGCTCGTCGACGTCGAGGCGTTCAGCAACGACTTCGGCCACCTCAAGGAGCTGGGCCTGTTCGCCGACGAGGCGCCGGGTGGCCTGGGCTTCAGCGACCCGCCGGAGCACACCCGGCTGCGCAAGGTGCTGACGCCGGAGTTCACCATGCGCCGGCTGTCGCGGCTGGTGCCGCGGATCGAGCAGATCGTCGCCGACCAGCTCGACCTGATGTCGATGAAGGACGGCGCCGTCGACCTGGTCGAGGACTTCGCGCTGCCGGTGCCCGCGCTGACGATCTGCGAGCTCCTCGGCGTGCCGCTGAGCGAGCGCGAGGAGTTCCAGCGCCGCAGCGTCGCCCGCTTCGACCTGGCCGGCGCCGCCACCGCGTCGCTGTCGGCGGTGTCGGAGTCCATCGTCTACTTCCGCGAGCTGGTGCGCGCACAGCGGTCCAACCCGAGCGACGGCCTGCTCGGCGAGCTGATCCGCAAGCACGGCGACGACCTGGACGACGACGAGCTCGCCGGCCTCGCCGACGGCCTGCTCACCGGCGGCTTCGAGACCACCGCCAGCATGATCTCGCTCGGCACGCTCGCACTGCTGCGCTCCACCGAGCTGATGGAGCAGGTCCACGGTGATGAGAAGGCGGTGAGCTCGCTGGTCGACGAGCTGCTGCGGCACCACACGGTCGTGCAGGTCGCGTTCCCGCGCATCGCCCGCCGCGACGTCGACGTGGCCGGCACGCGGGTGAAGGCGGGCGACATCGTCGTGTGCTCGCTGTCGCAGGCGAACCGCGACACCGACGTGTACTCCGACCCCGACCGGATCTGCCCGTCCCGCGCGGCGGGCCAGCACCTGGCGTTCGGCTACGGCGCCCACCGCTGCATCGGCGCGGAGCTGGCCAAGATGGAGCTGCGGATCGCCTACCCGGCGCTGGTGCGGCGGTTCCCGCAGATGCGCCTGGCCGTCGAACCGGGGGCGCTCGCGTTCCGCAGGCTGTCGATCGTGTACGGCCTGGAGTCGCTGCCGGTCCACCCCGGCAAACCGACGACGTCGGCGCACGAGCTGCTCAGCTGAGCCACGGCGGGCGGTCGTGCCGGTGTCCTGTTCGGACTGCGCCTGCGCCTGCGCGTGCCCGCTCGGCTCCCGGCCGTGACCACCTCCGGTGCGCCGTGCCCGACGCGGACCGTGCCGGTCATGGGCGCAAGGCGGCCGTCAGCAGCAGGAGCTGAGCGGTGTCACCGGGGTTGATGAGGATCTCGACCTCGTCCGGGACCACCTCGGCCAGCCGGTCACCGACGACCCGGTGCCACCGCACCGCGGGCAGCCGCCGCTTGTGCAGCTCCGCCGTCACGACCGCCACGCACGGCCGGCCGTCCGGGGACCGCAGCAGCCGCAGGTGGCCCCGCTCGTCGGTGGCGATCTCGACGACGGTGCCGGCGAGCAGGCCGAGGAGCCGCGCACCGGCGGCCTCGTCGGTCAGGACCCGCCTCAGCAGTGCGTGCACCGGATCGGTCGGCAGCGCCCTGGTCTGCGGCACGTACAGCGGGTTCGGCTGGAACGGGCCGAGCCCGCCGTCCCCGTCGACCGCGTACGCGCCCACGAGCGCGTCGACCGGCACCGGTGCGCCCGCCGTCCAGCCGGGGTCGGGCAAGCGGTACCAGCCGTCCTGCCGCACGGCGAGCCGGTGCGGCTCCAGCAGGTGGACCTCGGCCACCTGCGTCCAGTCCGGCTCGTCGGACAGCTCGTAGCGGGCGGCCCGGTGACCGGCGCGCGCCGCGAGCCGCAGCCAGTGGCCGCCCTCCTCGGCCTCGCCGCGGTAGCGCAACCGGATGCCGAGCGCGTACGCGGCCAGCACCTCCCCGGACTCCGCGAGGTCGCCGATCACGAAGCTGACCCCGTGCTCCCCGTCCAGGGCGAAGGTGCCGCGGGTCAGCGTCGCCGGCAACGCCGCGGCCGCGCGCCGCCACCAGAGCTCGGCCTCGGCGGCGTCCCCCTCCTCCTCGGCCAGCCGGCCCAGGTGGTGGGCGCTCAACGGGAACCCGGCCTCGGCCGACTCCCGCCACCACCGCCGTGCCGCGTCGAGGTCGCCGCGGTCGTGGTGCAGCTGCCCGAGCGAGTGCGCGGCGAGTGCGTTGCCACCGCGGACCGCCTCCCGCAGCACCTCGGCCGCCTCGTCGACGCGGCCCCGCGCCACCAGCAGGTCGCCCAGCAGACCCGCCGCGACGGCCGCGGCCTGCCGCACCCGGTGCGCGTACTCGTCGCCGGTGGTCCTGACCATCGCCTCGCCGGCCGGGGTGGTCATGGCCATCCGGAGCACGGCCTCCGCCTCGGGCGCACCGCGCCGCACGAGCACCACCCCCAGCCCGCTCACCGCGACCCAGTCGCCGACCTCGACGGCCCGCCGGTACCAGTGCTCGGCCTCGTCGAGGCGGCCGAGCCGGTTGTACAGCGCCGCGAGGTCGTTGAACGCGGGCCGGAACTGCCGCCGCGCCGCGAGGGTGTACCAGCGCACGGCGTCCTCGACGGCCCCGGTCACGTCGGCGAGGTGGCCCAGCCGGAACGCGGCGGCACCGCTGCCGGCCTCCGCCGCCGCGGTGTACGCGGCGAGCGCGGCGTCCCGGTCGCCCTCCTCCGCGATCCGGTCGGCCTCCGCGCACAGCCGGGTGGCCTCTGCGGGTTCCGGGTCCCCGTCCAGCTCCGGGAAGCGGACGAACCCGGAACCGTCCGCCGTCAGGTGGGCCGCGAAGGCGTAGAACTCCGCCGCCCCCTGCCGTGCCACGACGTCCTCCCGCGTGGCACCCCGGTGCCAGTGGTCCGGGTAGAACACCTGCACCGCGGCACGTTCCCCGGTGGCACCGTTCCCCATCGAGGTCTCCGCGGTGACCGCGAGCCCGGCGGTGACCGCGGCCGTGTCCTCGCCGCGGCGCAGGTGCACGACCAGCGTCCACCGCACCAGGTCGACCACGTTCGTCACCGGGGCCAGCACCAGCTCGGCGACCTCCCCCGCCGCCACCCGCAACGGCAGGGTCGTGGCGCCGTCGAGTCCGCGCGTGGTGCCGCGGTCCAGGTCCACCTCGACGTCGGGAGCCGCCAGCGGCGCGTACGCGGCGCCCGACCGCACCACCTCCTCGACGAAGTCCGGTGTCAGCGGCGCGGTGTGGTGGTTGTGGACCAGGCTGACCCCGTCGGCGTCCAGCGGCAGCTCCAGGACCTGCGCGATGCCGACCCGTTCGACCACGACCGCGCCGCGCACCCGCAGCACGACGTTGTGCCCCGTGAGCGGGACGTGCTCGGCCACCGGCCCGGTGACCGGTCCCGGAGCGATGACCGCGCTCATGTGGGTGCGGGTGCTGACCTCGACCACGCCGGCGAACGCGGGGTCCTCGACCACCACCGGCACGACCCGGACGGGGTGGGTCAGCACGTACACGCGACCTCCCGTCACCGCACCGCCCCGGGGTAGCGGGCGGCGGTGCGGAACGGCCAGTGCCCGAGCCCGACGCGCAGGGACCCGCTGCGCCGCCCGCACACCCAGTCCAGGTGCAGCACCCACTCGACGTCGCCCTGCTCGGTGACGACCTTGAGGTCGAACGCCTCCGACTCGTGCAGGCCGACCTCGTAGGGGAAGTCGGTGTCCCCCAGCGCACGCAGCCGTGGAGGCGTGGCGTCGAGCAGCACCTCGAACCGGCGGCGGGGCACCGCGGCGGCGTGCCGGTTCAGCGGCCCTGACCGGTCGGTCCTGGTGAGCACCTCGACCCGCAGCTCGGCGAGCACCACCGGGGTCCTGGACACGCCGGTGATGATCAGCTGCACGGAGTGGCCGCTGGCCGGCACGTCCACGACCCGGTCGCCGTCGGTGAGGGAGACGTAGTCGAGGTTGCGCAGCCGCACGTCGACCACGAGCGGGTCGGCGCCGGGATCGTCCTCGGGCACCTCGGGTGGCACGTGCACGGTGACCGGGCCGTTGATCGTGCCCACCTGGAGGGCGACGCCGTTGACGGTTCCGATCTCGTTGCGCACCGGCGGATCGCTCATGGCGACGACGTTATCGGGATGCCGGCGGGCCCAGTGGTGGATTCCACCTGACCGCGGGACTGGAAAGGCCGGTGTGGCGGCCCGGGAGCCCACCGGGCCGCCACACCGCTGTGGACGCGAGAGGGCGAGGCCGGCCCCACCGGCGCGGTACGAGCGCACGCCGCGGGCGTCTGGTCCGCCACCTGGCCGCGCGGCGCGTCGGAGTCGCTCGTCTCCGCTTGCCCTGTACCGGTGGGGCCGGCCTCGGATCTAGGGCCTCGCGCGTCCTCCGCCCGAGCGCACCATCTCCGGCCTCGACCGCGAGTGCCTCCGCCGCTGCAAAGGCGGGGACGTCGACGACGAGACCGACGGGGGAACCGACGATGCGCGGGCGGCGACTGGTTCGGGAACGGGGATCTGGGTGGTGGGCAGCGGCTGCGGGGTCTCCTCGGCCGGCTGGGTCCACACCGGACGGCTGAGGTCCACGGTGTTCTGCCGGAACAGCTCCGGCGTCTCGGTGATGATCTTGCCGGGTTGTTCGAGGCCGACGATGCCGACGAGCTTGCCGTCGGCGATGAAACCGGTCAGGCCGTTGACGTCGGTGGTGTCGGTGCCCAGCACGGGCAGGCCCGCGCCCTGCACGCGCATGCCGTACTGCTCGGTCCAGAACCGCGGGACCGGCGTGTAGGGCTTGGCGGAGTTGCGGCCCACCAACAGGTTCTCGGCTGCCGCGCGGCCGCCCTCGACCGCGTTCAGCCAGTGCTCGACGCGGCGGACGACGCCGTTGAAGCGCAGGTTCGGCCACCGGGCCACGTCACCGCAGGCCACGATGTTCTCTGCGCCGACGACGTGGTTGGTCGCGTCGCAGAGCACGCCGTCCTCGATGACGAGGCCGGAGCCGCGCAGCCAGTCGACAGCGGGCGAGGCGCCGACGGCGAGCACGACGCAGGAGGCGAAGAACACCTGGCCGTCGCTCAGGTGGATGCCGATGCCGCCGGGCTGGCGCACCCAGTGCTTGATGCCGACGCCGGTGGCCAGCCGCACGCCGTGCTCGACGTGCGCCTCGGTGATCTTCTTGCCGATGTCGTCGCCGACGACACCGCCCAGCAACGCGGGCGACCGGACGATGAGGGCCACGTCGCGGCCCATGTGCCGCACGGAGCAGGCGAGCTCGCAGCCGATGAAGCCACCGCCGATGACGGCGACGAGCCCCTGCGACTGGCGGATGTTCCTGCGGATCGCGACCGCGTCGTCCAGCGTGCGCAGCACGTGCACCCGCGGGTCGTGGCGCGGCGCCCCGCCCATGGCCCTGGCGTCCACGCCGGTGGCGATGATCATGCCGTCGTACTTGATCTCCTCACCGCCGGGCACCCAGACGGACTGCGTCTTCGGGTCCAGGTGCAGCGCGGGGGAGTTGAGGCGCCACTCGGCGTCGAGGTCGCCCGAGTACGACAGCAGCGAGTCGTCGGGGTGCCACTCCCCCGTGATGATCTGCTTGGACAGGCATGGGCGGTGGTACGGGAGGTGGCGTTCGGCCGACAGGATCGTGATCCTGCCGTCGAAGCCCATCTCGCGCAGCCGTTCCGCGGAGCGGACTCCACCGAGTCCGCCGCCGACGACCACAATCCGCTCGCTCACTTCACTCGCTCCCTGATCTCGATCGCGCGCATGGGGCACGCGCGGGCGGCCGACCGCGCCTGGGCGAAGTGCTCCTCCGGCGGGCGGCGGTTGTAGGTCAGGCGGTTGTCCTCGATCAGCTGGAAGACATCGGGGGCCTCCGCCTGGCAGGTGCCGTAGCGGTGGCACTTCTCGTTGTTGACGCTGACGTCCATCGCGTCGCCCTCGCCGATGCCGGGCTCCTTGCCCCGCTCGGGCTCCAGCATGCCGATGCGCATCAGCACCTCCGGGGGCAGGAACCGCGCCAGGGCGAGGGTCGCGGTGGGGACGAGGATCGTGAGGCCGGCGAGCCACAGCACGGACAGGTTGCCGTTCGCGATGGCGCCGAACCAGGAGTGCACAACGGTGATCGCCACGGCGATGTACGCCGTCTGGTGGAACCGCAGCCACTTGCGGTAGAAGACCTTGTGCCGCATGGACGCCAGGATGGCGATAGCGGCCATGACCTCCAGTCCGAGGATGCCGAGGGCGTGCCGGAAGAGGCCGCCGTCGACGAAGGGCAGGATGAGCTTGACGTAGCTGAACGCCCCGTTCTGCAGCAACGTGAACGCAAAGGCGTGCACCGCACCGAACGCGATCGCGAGCGACGCGAGCACCATGTGCCCGTTCTTCAGTCCTTCCCGGCCGGTGAGCTTCTCGGCCCACCCGGTCGCGATGAGCACGCCCCAGGACAAGGTCGCGCACATGAAGACGTAAGCCAGCCTGGCGGAGAGTTGGGCCATCTTCTTCAGGCCCGAGTCGAACTCGGACGCCTGGGCCACCAGGAGCGGAATCTGGCTGGACAACAACACTTCCTCCGAACGAACTCCGAACGGGTGAAACTCTCGCGGGAACCCGCCCGGTCCTGCGGTGCAGGAGTGGGCACAGCAGGGCCGGGCGGGTGGGAACAGGTCCGCGTTGGAGTGCCTCTTACCTGGGGACACCACCTCCGTTTCCCGTTCTCAGACGGGGTCTTGCAGGCTCACCGCACCGGCCGTCGCGGGCGGAGGACTCGGAGCAGGAGGATCGTCAGGACCACTCCCGCGGCGGTGACCGTGAGGATCACCCACATGTTCGGCCCCTCACCGGAGGCCAGGGTCGCGTTGATGATGCCGCCGGCGGGCACGGGCTCGGCGAACGCGGCGTCACCCGCGAGGCCGGTGCTCTCCAGCAACGTCATGTGCTTCATCACCACGTCGATGCCGACCTGCGCGAACGGCCGGATGAGGTCGTTGCGGGTCTGGATGCGCACCTTCGCGACGAACGCGAACACCGATCCGTGCGCCGCGCGCAGCCGGTCGGCGAACGCCTGGTCGAACGCGGCGCCCTCCAGGCCGTTCAGCTCGTCCATCCAGGACTGCTGCGCCGCGCTGGGCAGGTCGGGGATCGGGACGTTCAGCTGGGCCGAGAGCTTCTTCACCGCCTCGTCCAGCTTCATGTGGTCGAGCATCAGCTGCTTCCCGACCACCTTCACGCGCGGGTTCTGCGCCTTGGTCTGGGCGAGCTCGCCCATCGGCATCTCCCACAGACCGGCCTGGCGCACCTTCACCAGGAGGTCCCGGTCGTTCGCGGTCAACGGGCCGCCTTCGGCCTGCACCGTTCCCCCGGTGTCCGCGGGCTGGGCGGACGCGGTGACCGCACCGCCGGAGAACAGGAACAACATCGCCAAGACGGTGGCGAGGGCTCTGGTCATCGTCTTGAAGTCCTCGTTGTCCAGGAAGTTGGTTCTGGGAGTTGGTTCTGGGAGTTGGTTCGGGGAGTCGGTTCCGGGGATCGGCACGAGGTCAATAACCGGGTGCGGCCGCGGACGACGAGGGCGGTGGCGCCGTCGGCGTGGCACCGGTCGTACCGGTTTTCGCGTTGTTCTGGGCCTTGCCGCCGGTGATCTTGGCGCCGTTGGGGGCGGTGGCGAACCACACGCCGCCCTTGGCCTGGCCCTTGAGGTCACCGGCCGTCTCGTCCTCGGCGAACGTGTACTGCGGCCACCCGGCGATTGTGAGCTGCTTCGTGCCGTCGGACCTGGTCACGGTCCCGATGAGACCGGGGTCCACGCCGGCGGCCATCGGGTCGTTGTCGGCCTTCACCGGCTTCCACGCCTTCGCGCACTCACCCTCGCAGTTGGACTTCGCGGGTTTGGGCGTGTCCTTGTCGTACCGGTAGAGCGGCAGGCCGTCGCCGTCGGTGACGTGCCAGCCGACCTGCGCGGACTCCGCCACCGCGAGCAGCGTGACCTTGCTCAGGTCCGCCGGTGCGGCCTTGAGACCGCCATCGGGCGTGGTGGCGGGCGTTTGCGAGCTGCCGCACGCGGTGAGGCTGAGAGCCAGTGCCGCCAGGGCGGTGACGGCCTGTCCACGTCGCATCGGCAGGGTCCTTTCTCGGCTTGGGTACCGAGGAGTACGGACACGATCCGGCAACGGTTCACGAACTTCGTGAGGAATATTTGCCTCTCGACTTGAGACGGTTGATGGGGCAAGGATGTCCCCCGTGGCGCGGCATAGACGTCAACGTGAGTTAGACGAACAATCACCAAGACCGGGATCTCTCGAAGAAGAGTTGATCCGTCGGCTGTACGAGGAATTCGGCAGCGCCCTGCTGGGACACTGCATGCGGTTGACCGGCCATGATCGTCAATGGGCCGAGGACATCGTGCAGGAGACACTGGTCAGGGCTTGGCGCAACGCCGAGAAGCTCGAACGTGACCCCGTGCTCCTGCGGTCGTGGTTGTTCACGGTGGCAAGGCGGTTGGTCATCGACGACAGGCGAAAGCGGAGCGTCCGTCCGCAGGAGTTCGAACTGACCCCTTCGGACGAGTCGCCCTCGGGCGGTGAGGAGGACCGCACCCTCGCGGCGATCGTCGTCGCCGAGGCGATGAACGGTCTCTCCGAGGAGCACCGGGAGGCTATTCTCGAAACGTACCTGCGGGACCGCACCGTCGGTGAGGCCGCGGCGGCACTGGGCGTGCCACCGGGGACGGTCAAGTCGAGGGTGTACTACGCGCTGCGTGCGTTGCGGCGTGCGTTGCACGATCGGGGAGAGACGCGGTGACAACGGCACCAGACCACCTCGACGTCGCCGCCTACGTGCTCGGCATCCTCGATGCCGATGAGGTGGAGGCGTTCGAGAACCACCTGACCGAATGTCGGCGGTGTGCTCTTGACCTGCGCGACTTCGCGGTGGTGCCGGACCTCATCGACGAGGCCGACGCGGGCGGGATGCTGAGGGGGACGGCTCCGGAACGCCCGGACGGCAAGTCGGTGCGGGTCATGCTCGACGCGGTGGCGGCCCGGCGCAAGCGCAGGCGGTGGTTCATCGCGCAGGGCGTGGCCGCCGCGGCAGCCGGTGTCATCGCGGTGACCGCCGTGGTCACCACGCTGGTCGTCGGTGGCGACGACGGGTCGAACCAGGCGGGGGGCGGGCAGAACCCCAGCACGTCGACCTCGCAGACGCGGGTGGCCAACAACCAGGCCGACTCGTCGATGCAGGTGCAGCAGCAGGACCCGAACAGCGGTGTGTTCACGAAGATCACCGCGTCCGACGAGCCGTGGGGCACGTCGATGGACATCGAGGTCAGCGGGATGTCCGGCCCGTCCAAGGGCTCGCTCGTCGCGGTCGGCCGCGCGGGCCGCGTCGCCCAGGTCACGTCCTGGTTCGCACCGGAACCCGTGGCCGGCGACAAGAAGACGATCCGGTTGCAGGCGAACGTGGCCATGCGGTGGCACGAGATCGCCACCTTCCGCATCCACGACGAGAACGGCAAGGTGTTGCTCGAGGTCGTCGCTTCCTGACCCGAGCGGCGAAAAGCGCCCGGACCACCTGCCCCCGCTCGATCCGTGAGATCCTGTGGGGGCGGTTGTCGTTCTCGGGGAGGCTGTGCACGTGGCGATTGGCCCGTCAGCGGTCGAGCGTTGGCTCGATCTGTCCACATCGGAGCTGCGCGCTCAGGTGACGAAGCTCGTCTCGGCCCGGTTGCCGGGTGATCACGCGGTGTGGCAGGCGGTCCGGCGGCATCCCGCGCTGGTCGCGCGCATCCGCGGTGTCCTCTCCGGACTCGCGGCGTCCGCGGCCGGCAGCAAGGACGAGGCGATGCAGAAGGTCTGGATCTCCAAGGCGCGGCAGGCGCTCGACGTGTCCGCGCCACCACCGGTGAAGGCGGCGCGCAAGCCGGTGGTCAAGGAGGTTCCCGCGGAGGAGGCACCGGAGCAGGTGTTCGACTTCGCGCAGCCGGAACCGCAGCGGCAGCCGCCGAAGTCCATCCCGACGATGCTGTTCCAGGAGCCGAGTTAGCGATGGTCGTCTTCGGAGCGTTCATCTCCCTGTCCGGCCTGCTGATCCTGCTGCTGCGCGACGCGCCGCTCGGTGGCCTGAGCCCGACGCCGGTCGGCTGGGTGATGACGGCACTGGGCCTGGTGTTCCTGGCGCTGGGCGTCGTGCGCTACCGCCGCAGGCGTGCGCAGGGCCTGCCGGGGCCGGTCGGCAACCCGATCACCCGCGCCAAGGCCCTCCCGCGGTTGTGGAAGGCCTGGCGCAGCGGCGCGTACCGGGGGCTGCCCCGCAACCAGCTCGCCCTGTGGGCGGTGGCGCTGGTGTACCTGGTCTCGCCGATCGACCTGGTGCCGGAGCTGCTGCCGGTGATCGGCGTGACCGACGACGCGGGGGTGCTGGTGTGGCTGCTCAGCAGCCTGTCGGTGGCGTCAGGGACGTTCGTGCGCTGGGAGAAGGACCATCGCGACCCTGGTCGCGGGATCGAGGCCCCGTGAGGCCTCCTCGCGCATGAGCTCCGCGAGCCCCGGTGACGGCTCGGTGACCGTCCGGAACCCGAGCCGCTCGTAGTAGGGCGCGTTCCACGGCACGTCGCGGAACGTCGTGAGCGTCACAGCGCGGTCGGCCGGCGTGACGTGCTCGATCAACGCCGCGCCGATGCCCTGCCGTGCGCACGACGGGTGGACGCTCACCTGGTGGATGTGGGTGGCGTCGTCCACGGGGCCGACCGCGATGAACGCCACGGGCACCCCGCTGCCGCCCACCGCGACCCAGACCTCGTGCTCTGCCAGGGCTTCCAGCGACATCGGGGCGTCGGCGGCGATCTCGGGCATGCCGACGTCGGTGAACGGTTCGCCGGAGGCGACTTCGATCTCCTGGAGGTACGGCAGTTCGGCTGGTTGGGCGAGGCGGATCAACACGCCCGCCATCCTGGTAGGCCGGACACCGACCGCGCAGCCGAATCGCGTTAAAGTCCGACGTGATGCGAACCAAGACCGTGCGCGTCCTCTTGGTCGAGGACGACGATGGTGACGCGGTCCTCGTCGAGGCGCTCCTCGAAGAGGCGAACGCGCCATTCCAGCTGACGCGTGCCCGCACGCTGGCCGAAGCGGAGACCCTGCTGGCCGACGCGGAGTGCGTGCTGCTCGACCTCGGCCTGCCCGACTCCCACGGCCTGAACGGCCTGCACCGGCTGCTGGGCATACCCCGCGCGCCCGCGATCATCGTGCTCACCGGCCTGGACGACGAGGGCGAGGGCATCGACGCGGTCGCGGCCGGTGCCGAGGACTACCTGGTCAAGGGTCAGGTCGACGGCGAGCTGCTGCTGCGCGGCGTGCGGTACGCGGTCGAACGGCGCCGGGCCGACGACGCCCAGCAGAAGCTGCGCGAGGCCACCCTGGTCGCCCAGGAACGCGCCCGCCTGGAACGCGGCCTGCTCCCTCCCCCGCTGCTCAAGGGCTCCGACCTGGACCTGGAGGTCCGCTACCAGCCCGGTGGCCAGCGGATGCTGCTCGGCGGTGACTTCTACGACGCGGTCGGCCTGCCCGACGGCACGGTGCACGCGATCATCGGCGACGTCTGCGGCCACGGCCCCGACGAGGCCGCGCTGGGCGTCTGCCTGCGGATCGCGTGGCGTGCGCTGGTGCTCGCGGGCGAATCGCCGGAGAAGGTGCTGCGGACGCTCGACCAGGTGCTGGTCGCGGAGCGGCACGGTGAGGGCATCTTCACCACGGCCTGCACCGTCACCGTGGCACCGGACCGGCGCTCGGCCCGCTACTTCCTCGCCGGTCACCCCGAACCGCTGCTGGTGGCCGGTCAGCAGATCGTGGACCTGCCCCAGTCGAAGATCGGCGTGCCGCTGGGCGTGCTGCCCGACTACGCGTGGACCGGCGTGGACGTGCCGCTGCCGCCCGGCTGGTCGCTCATGTGCTTCACCGACGGCCTGATCGAGGGCCGGGTGCCCGACGACACCGACCGGCTCGGTGTCGAGCGCCTGTGCGAGATCATGCAGGACGAGCTGCGCCGCGGCACCGCGTCGTGGCTCGATCCGGTGATCGCGGAGGTTACCCGGCTCAACGGCGGGGAACTAGACGACGACATGGCCGTCCTGCTGCTGAAAGACCCCAGGTGAAGCTCACGTGAAACTGTCCGACCGGATGCCGGCCAGCCGGATGCTGGTCGTCATCGTCACGGTGCTGCTCGTGATGACGGCGGTGGCGATCTCCTCGACCGTGGTGGCGCTCGACTCGCTTTCTACGGCCCGCCAGCGCGCGGTCGACGCGGTCGAGCCGGCCGCGCGGGAGGCGAAGGACCTCAACCGGGCGTTCCTCGACCAGGAGACCGGCCTGCGCGGGTTCGTCCTCACCGGTGAGGACGACTTCCTGCGGCCCTACCTCGACGGGCAGAACGCCGAGCGGGAGGCCGCGCAGCGGGTGCGCGACCACGTCGGTGACCCCGGCGGCCGGCTCGACCGCATCGGCCGGCTGGCGGGCCAGTGGCGTGCCGAGTACGCGGAGCTGACGATCACCGCGGTCCAGCTGTCCGGTCCCGGCAGCCCGAGCGACATCGAGCGCGGCAAGGTGCTGTTCGACCAGATCCGCGCCGAGCTGGCCGGGCTGCAGACCGACATCGGCGAGCTGGGCCGGCAGGCCAGGCAGGACCTGAGCGCCGCGGCGAACGTGGTGTTGTGGCTGGTCATCGGCATGGGCGTGCTGCTGGTCGCGGTGATCGGCGGCCTGTCGGCGCTGCTGCACCGCATGCTGATCGGTCCGCTCGCGAGCCTCGCCGAACAGGTCAGGGAGGTTGCGAACGGCGACTTCCAGCGCCGCATCGACGTGCATGGCCCGCGCGAGACGGTGATGCTCGGCGACGACGTCAACGCGATGCGCCACCGCATCGTGCAGGAGCTGGCGACGCTGGAGGCGGCGAAGACGGAGCTGCAGCGCTCGAACGCCGAGCTGGAGCAGTTCGCCTACGTGGCCTCGCACGACCTGCAGGAACCGCTGCGCAAGGTGGCGTCGTTCTGCCAGCTGCTGCAACGCCGTTACGGCGGGCAGCTCGACGAGCGCGCCGACCAGTACATCGACTTCGCCGTCGACGGCGCCAAGCGGATGCAGGGCCTGATCAACGACCTGCTGGCGTTCTCCCGCGTGGGCCGCATCACCCGCGAACGCACGATGGTGGACCTCAACCAGGTGGTGCGCCAGCTGGAGGACAGCTTCTCCGAGCGGATCGAGGAGACCGGCGCGACCCTCGTGGTCGCCGACCTGCCCCCGGTGCGCGGCGAGGCGACGCTGCTCAGCGCGGTGTTCCAGAACCTGATCAGCAACGCGCTGAAGTTCAGGGGCGAGGACCCGCCGGTCGTCACCATCGCGGCGGAACGCGACGGCGACATGTGGAGGTTCTCGGTGCACGACAACGGCATCGGGATCGAGCCGGAGTACGCTGACCGGATCTTCGTCATCTTCCAGCGCCTGCACCCGAAGGACGCCTACCCCGGCACGGGCATCGGACTGGCGATGTGCCGGAAGATCGTCGAGTACCACGGCGGCACCATCTGGCTGAACACCGGTGTGGACTCCGGTACGCGCTTCGAGTTCACGCTGCCCGCCACCGACGCACTGCCTGAGGAAACCGCATGAACGAGGCACCGCTGACCGTGATCGACGTCCTGCTCGTGGAGGACGACCCCGGCGACGCGCTGATGACGCAGGAGGCGTTCGAGCACCACAAGATCCGCAACCAGCTGCACGTGGTGAAGGACGGTGTGGAGGCGCTGGAGTTCCTGCGCCGCGAGGGCCAGTACGCGAACGCGCCGCGGCCGGGCCTGATCCTGCTGGACCTGAACCTGCCCCGCAAGGACGGCCGCGAGGTGCTGGCCGAGGTCAAGGCGGACGCCGAGCTGCGGTCGATCCCGGTGGTCGTGCTGACGACGTCGGAGGCGGAGGAGGACATCCTGCGCAGCTACAGCCTGTACGCGAACGCCTACGTGACCAAGCCGGTGGACTTCGACCGGTTCATCGACGTGGTGCGCCAGATCGACGATTTTTTCGTCACCGTGGTGAAGCTGCCGCGCTGATCACGGGCGGTTTCCCGGACAGCGCGGGCAGCCCCGCCGTTCTGGCGGGACTGGTCCACGGGGCTGCCTGCTCCGCCGAGCCCACCAGAGCTGGGCGGTAGCGGGTCCGTCGCCGGCGGTCAGTCGACGCTCAGCACGATCAACGGGTCGTCGTCCGCCTGCACGACCCACTGCTGCTCCTCGCGCGGTTCCGGGATCACGGAAGCCCACAAGCCGTCGCCGCCGGGCCTGATGCTTTCCTTGGGCAGAGTCATGTCCTTCGGCTACCCGGTTCCCCGGAACGTATGCCGGACAACGTGACCGCAATCGCATCCATCACCCGCGCGGTCGCCTCGTCCAGCACCTCGGCGGTCAGTTCGCGGTCGTAGAGGTCGCTCAGGTCGACCGGCGCACCCGCGACCACCTCGACCCGCTTGCGCGGCAGCAACCGCGGCAGCACGGTGCCCCTGGGCAGCAGGTCCTGGGTGCCCCACTCGGCGACCGGGACGACCGGGGCGCGGCTCTCCAGGGCCATCCGCGCGACGCCGGACTTGCCCTTCATCGGCCAGTTGCCGGGGTCGTCGGTGAACCTGCCCTCGGGGAACACCATCACGCACTCCCCCGCCTTCAGCGCCTCCACGGCCGGGCGCAGCGCCCTGGCGGCCTTGACGGTGCCCCGTTCGACCGGGATGTGGCCGCCTGAGCGCATGACCCGGCCGAAGAGCGGCGTGCGCCAGAGCGAGGCCTTCGCGAGGATGCGCGGGACGCGGTCCGACATCAGCGCGAAGACGACGGCGGCGACCGTGTCCGAGTTCGACAGGTGGTTGAACGCGAGGATCACGCCACCGGTGCCGGGCACGTGCTGACGGCCCCGCACGCGCAGGCGGACGAACAGCACGACGATCGGCCACAGGACGTCGATGGCCAGGGAGAACCAGAAACCTCTGCCTCGTCGTGGCATCTTCCACGTCCAGGCGGCGAGCTCGAGCGGGGTCACGCCCGCCATTCCAGCACGCGAGCCCGGGACGGATCAGGGATTGACGGAAAGATCGACGATCGTGACCGCGGGGCGGGTGCACCGGTCGAGTGCGGCCTGCGCCTGGCTCAGCTCGGCTTCTCCCGCTCTCCCGACGACGTCGTCGAGAACGGGTTCGAGCCTGCGCTCGGTCAGTCGTTTGACGACGCTTTCGGTCATGCCCGTGATGCCGGCGTCGTTGGCCACCGCGGTCACCTCCAGGCCGGGGCGCTCGCCGGCCGGTGCCGAACGACGCCGGGGGACGAAGAGGAACCTCCTCGCCAGGCCCAGGTGCGCGGCGGCGCACAGGCCTGCCGCACGGTGGACAGCCCGTACCGCGAGCACGCCGGACAGCACCTGAGCCCGCCGGCTGCCGCCGCTGTCGTGGTCGGAGGAGAGGTGGCGCAGGCAGGCCCGCCGCACGACCTGTTCCAGGGAGGGGGACCGGAGGGCGTCCTCGACGCCTCGCACATCCCCTTCCAGCAGCTGTGGATACCTTCGGCGCACTTGGTCCACGTACTCGGGCGAGCGCTGACCGAGCATCATGTCGCGCTTGAGCCACTCCGCCTCGTGCGGACCGCTGGGGGCCTCCGCCCCGGGGTCCCAGGGAACGCCGTACTGGCGGATCTCACCCATGAAGACCTCGACCGACATGGAACCGCCGCCGGTCGGCCTCCTGACGGTGAACGAGCGCATTTCTTCGCGCATCCTGTCGATCAGCTCCGCGGCGAGGAGAGCCCGCCGGACGAACTCCGGGGACTCCACCTCCACCTCACCGGAGATCAGCGGCGACAGCAACTCGTTGGCGGCGGCACCGAGGGCGACGCTCTTCTTGAACAGCCTCCAAAGATTCGATTCGTCGCTCGTGCCCGTCCAGGTCCTCGTTCTTCCGTCGCCGTACGCGGATGCGATTCGGACGTCCGGCATGCCGTCGGCGCTCACGACGACCGTGGGCGCGTTCCACGTGACGACGGACGCGAAAGCCTGGCGTGGCGGATGCCCGGCTCCGGACGCTTCCGCCAGGTCGGCGTAGTAGCGCCGGAACGCGCACGCGGACCGCCCGACGCGGAGGTGCCCGAACGCCTGCTCGACCTCCTGCCCGGTCTCCACGGCGAACCGCGCCACCGCGCTGCCGCAGAACCCCAGGCCGACGAGCAAGCGCCGCGCCTCGTCCCGGCTGACCTCCGCCACCTCGGGCAGGCCGGCGAGCACTTCCGAGCTCAGCTCCCTCACGAGGTCCTCGGCCGCCGCCGCGCTCTTCCCGGCACCCCAGGCCGCCGTGGGCAGGCGCCGCAACACCCACTCGTCTGCCCGTGCGACGGCTCCCGATGCCGCTAGACCAATCATCGCAAACTCCACCGTGGGCCTGGAACACGACGAGTCGAAAAACAAAAGATGTGCGCCACACACCGGCGGAATTCACGACAAAGCCCGAGGACCATTGACGCGATTCCGTCGAGGAAAGCCGGTGAGTCACCTCACCTCGTGGTATCGACTGTAGTTTCCCCGTCGAGAAGAATGAAGCGAAAATGGAGGAATGCCCGTTTGGTCATCGCTCTTGCCCGAAACTCCCTCAGGCCCTCCGCCGTCAGGGCAAGTATTCGAACACGCCCCCGGACTCCGTCCGGGTCAGTTCGCCGCGTTCGACGAGGACGTCGAGGTGCGCGGCGGTCTCGCCGATCGCGAGCACCTGGTTGAACATGTCGAGGTCGTCGAACCGGCGTTGCCGGCGGGTCCAGCCGATCTTGCGGGCGGTCTCGAACGCGGTGCCCGCGACGGCCTTGCCGATCTCCTCCAGCCGCTGCTCGTGGAAGCTCAGCAGCTCGTCCACGCGGGCGTGGACGCTGTCGGTCACGGGACCGTGTGCGGGCAGGAGCTTGAGGTCGGGCAATCCGCGCGTGAGCCGCAGCGAGGTCATGTAGTCGCCCAGGGGCAGTTCGGGGCGCAACGGCTCGAAGCCGATCGACGGGGTGATGTGCGGCAGGACGTGGTCGCCGGAGAACAGGACCTTCGCGGTGTGGTCGACGAACACGACGTGGCCGCGGGTGTGTCCCGGCGTCGGGATGACCTCCAGGCTGCGGTGCTCCAGGTCGAGGGTCGACGCGGTGAGCCACTCGTCGGGTTCCTCGTAGTCGCGCAGCGCCTCGCCGCGGTCGACGCTGTGCATGATCTTGACCCACGTCTCCGCGAGCTCGCCGGCACCCCACTTGCGCAGGTCGGAGACGTGCTGGTCCTCCTGGCCGTGCAGCATGTGCCGCAGCGACGGCTGCTCGCCGAGGCCCAGGCCGATCTTGCTGCCGAACGTCCGGCGCAGCGACACCGCCATCGTGAAGTGGTCGCGGTGCACGTGCGTGACGAGGAACCGGCGGATGTCCTCGAAGCCCTTGCCCAGGGTGCCGAGCGCGGCCTCCAACTGGTCGCGGGCCTCGTCGAGGGCCCAGCCGGAGTCGATCATCACCAGGCCGTCGCCGTCCTCGACCGCGTACACGTTGACCGCCCGCAGGCCGTCGTTGGGCAGCGGCAGCGGAATGCGGTGCACACCTGGTGCCACCTCGAACGCGCCCGGCTCACTCCACACGCCCGCTCACCCCGATCGTTAGCGCTCGCAACTATCTACCGGACGGTAACACGGTATTCGGGGTGCTTGTCGATGTACTTCGCCACGAACGGGCACAGGGGCGAAATCTTCACCCCGCGGGCCTGGACGTCGTCCAGTGCGAACTTCGCGAGCTGCCCGCCGAGGCCCTGCCCGGCGTAGGCGTCGTCGACCTCGGTGTGCACGAGCGCGAGGACGCCGCCCACGTCCCGGTACTCCAGGAAGCCCGCGAGCTTCCCGTCGACGTGGACCTCGTAGCGGCTCTCCGCGCGGTTGTCGGTGACCATGTCGACCATCTAACCCCGCGCGCTGGAAAAATGTCCGTCATGGACGTCTACCTGCTGATCCTCGGCGACCACCTGCCCAACCCGTGCACGGGCCGGGAGGTGCCGCAGGCCGAACGGCTGCGGGCGATGGTCGAGCAGGCGGTGGTGGCCGAGGAGGCGGGGTTCGCCGGCGTCGCGATCGGCGAGCACCACTTCACCCGCTACATCGTGTCCGCCCCCGAGCTGCTGCTGTCGGCCGTGGCGGCGCGGACGACCACGCTGCGGCTGTCCACGGGCGTCACGCTGCTCGCCCACCGCGACCCGGTCCTGGTGGCCGAGGCGCTGGCGACGCTCGACGTGCTGTCGAGCGGGCGCGCGGAGCTGATCGTGGCGCGCGGGGTGGACCAGCAGACCGACGCGGCGTTCGGGGTGCAGCCCGGTGAGCTGCGGGCCCGGTTCGAGGAGCACCTGCGGCTGCTGCTCAAGCTGCTGGAGGAGCCGGAGGTGAGCTGGGACGGGCGGTTCCGCGGCCAGCTGACCGAGGTGACGACGACGCCGCGGCCGGTGCAGACGCCGCGCCCCACGGTGTGGATCGGGTCGGGGTCGGCGGTGTCGGCCGATCTCGGGGCCGAGCTGGAGATGCCGCTGATGCTGCCCTCGACGCTGCGCGACCCGTCGATCTACCAAGACGTCGTGCAGCGCTACCGCGAACGCTTCCCCACCGGCCGCGTCGGGGTGCCCAGCCACGTGTTCGTGGCGGAGTCCGACGCGCGCGAGCGGTGGCGGCCGCACCTGGCCGAGTACGCGCGGTTCGCCGACCCGTGGCGCGGTGACGGTGACATCGATGTCGACGAGATCATGGAGGGTGCCGCGGTCTGCGGGACGCCCGACGAGGTGGCGGCGCGGCTGAACGCGTTGGCGCGGACGCTGTCCATCGACACGCACCTGGTGATGGTGGACATCGGGGGCATGCCCCACGAGTCGGTCATCGAGACGATCCGGCTCTTCGGTGCCGAGGTGCTGCCGAAACTTGTTTAACACCAACGGCGCCAAGGCTTAACACGGGCCGGTCAGGATCTGTCCCGTGGGCATCACCGTCATCGGCATCACGCACCCGGACCAGGTCGGGGCACTCCCCGGCGGCACGAACGTGCTGGTGCTGGCCGATGACGGCACGTGCGCCGACGAGTTCCTCGACACCGACTTCGGCGCGCACCAGCTGGTGGTGCGGGCCTCCGGGCGCGGGTCGGCGTTCTTCGCGGTGGCGGACAAGGCCCGTGAGGTGGGCGCGGACCGGGTCCTCTTCGGTGGCGTGCACGAGACCGCCACCGGGTTCGTCACCGGGGAGGACCCCGTGCTCGTGCTGGGCGTGCGCCCGCCGGGCGGACCGATCGCGCTCAACGCCGCGTTCGGGCGGTGGCTGGACCGCTGGCCGCGGCCCGCGAGCGCCTACCTCGGCGACGTGGACCACTGGCTCGCCGCGAACGCGCTGCGCGAAGGCCTGCGGGTGGAACTGGTTTCGTGGCGGATGGAACCCACCGTCCCCATGCGACGGAAGTTGACCGCCTAGTCATCCGAAGGCGGAAGACACTGTGCCGCCTGTGGAATACCGTTCCCCTCGCGACCACGCGATGACGCGCACCCGCCGGGGCTGAGAGCTCTCTCAGCATGCCGGTGCTGAGGTGTGGGGGCACACTGGTTCAGGGTTGATCTCAGGGGAAGACCTGACCCTCCGGTACGCCGCGTCGTCGAAGATGGTGCGCAAGAAATCCCACAGGAGGGGACAGACAGTGAGCACGTCCGATGGAGTCGCGGCGAGAGCCGTCGACGTGTGGAAGGAATACGGGTCCGGCGACGCCGCCGTGACCGCGCTCGCGGGGGTGAGCGTCGAGCTGGAGCGGTCGCGGTTCACCGCGATCATGGGACCGTCGGGGTCGGGCAAGTCGACCCTGATGCACTGCCTGGCGGGGCTGGACGACGTGACCCGCGGCGAGGTGTGGATCGGTGACACCAAGGTCACCGGCCTGAAGGACCGGGGGCTCACCGAGCTGCGGCGCGACCAGGTCGGGTTCATCTTCCAGCAGTTCAACCTGCTGCCGACGCTGACCGCCGAGGAGAACATCACGCTGCCGCTCGCCATCGGCGGCAAGAAGGTCGACCGGGAGTGGTTCGACGTCGTCATCGACACCGTCGGCCTGCGCGACCGGCTCTCGCACCGCCCGACGCAGCTGTCGGGTGGCCAGCAGCAGCGCGTGGCCTGCGCGCGTGCCCTGGTGTCGCGGCCCGAGGTCGTGTTCGCGGACGAGCCGACCGGCAACCTGGACTCGCAGTCCGGTGCCGAGGTGCTCGCGTTCCTGCAGCGGTCCGCCCGCGAGTTCGGGCAGACGATCGTGATGGTCACGCACGACCCGAACGCCGCGTCGTACGCAGACCGCGTCATCTTCCTCAAGGACGGCCACATCGTCCGCGAGCTGCTGGCGCCCTCGGCCGACGAGGTCCTGGAGACGATGAAGCACCTCGACGGTGTCGTGGTGCCACATGCTTAAGGCCACTATCAAGAGCTTGCTGTCGCGCAAGCTCCGGCTGGTGCTGTCCGCGCTCGCGGTGGTGCTGGGCGTGATGTTCGTGTCCGGGTCGTTCGTGCTGACCGACACGCTGCAGCGGTCGTTCACCGACCTGTTCTCGTCGGCGTTCGCCAACGTGGACGTCTCGGTGTCGCCGAAGCAGGAGAAGGGCAAGGAGCCCCAGCCGCTCACGCCGCAGGCGATCGCCGACGTGAAGGCGGTGCCGGGCGTGGCGTCCGCGGTCGGCGAGGTGCAGGGGTCCGCGCGGCCGATCGGCAAGAACGGCAAGGTCATCACGACCTCCGGCGCACCGCGGTTCGGCACCAACTGGACCGGCACCGGTCAGGAGAAGATCCGCGACGGCAAGGCTCCCGCGGCCGACGACGAGGTCGTCGTCAACGCCTACCTCGCCTCGACCGGTGGCTTCAAGGTCGGCGACGAGATCGGGCTGCTCACGCTGGAGCCGAAGAAGACCTTCAAGATCGCCGGTGTCTACGAGTACGCCGGTGGCCGCGAGTCGCTGGGCGGCGAGCTGTCCGTGGCGTTCACCGAACCCGTGGCGCAGCGGCTGCTGCTGGGCAAGCAGGACGCGTACTCCTCGGTCACCGTGACCGCCGCGGCCGGCACGTCCGACGACGCGCTGCGCGACGCCGTGGCCGCGAAGCTCGGCTCCGGCTACGACGTGAAGACCGGTGCGACGCTCGCGAAGGAGCAGGCCGACCAGATCAACGAGGGCCTGAAGTTCTTCAACTACGTGCTGCTCGGGTTCGCCGGCATCGCGTTGTTCGTCGGCATCTTCATCATCCTCAACACGTTCTCCATCATCGTCGCCCAGCGCACGCGGGAGCTCGCGCTGCTGCGGTCGATGGGCGCCTCCCGCGGCCAGGTCATCGGCTCGGTGGTGCTGGAGGCGTTCGTGATCGGCCTCATCGCGTCGATCGCCGGCCTCGGGGCAGGGGTCGGCGTCGGGGCGCTGCTGGCGACGATCTTCAGCTCGGTGGGCGGCACGAACCTGCAGCTCGCGGGCATCGGGGTGCCGGCGTCCGCGGTGATCTCGTCGTTCGCGGTCGGCATCGTCGTCACCGTGGTCGCGGCGGTCCTGCCTGCGCTGCGGGCGTCGCGGATCGCACCGGTCGCGGCCATGCGCGAGGCGGCCACGCCGGACCGGCCGCTGACGAAGATCACCATCACCGGCGCGCTGGTCGCGGCCGCCGGTGGCACGGCACTGGCCTTCGGCTTCCGGCAGGCGTCGTTGTCGTTGATCTTCGGCGGCATCCTGGTGGCGTTCGTGGGCGTGGCGCTGCTGACGCCGATCCTGTCGCGGCCGATGGTGTCGCTGATCGGCCGGCTGCTGTCGTGGTCGATGCCGGGCCTGCTGGGCCGGCGCAACTCCGCCCGCAACCCGCGCCGCACCGCCATCACCGCCGCCGCGCTGATGGTGGGCATCTCGCTGATCACCGGCGTGAGCGTGGTGCTGACGTCGGCGACCAAGTCGATCGAGAAGCTGGCCTCCGGTCAGCTGCAGACCGACCTGATCATCTCCGGTGAGGGCCAGGCGGAGGGCCAGCCGGCGACGTTCCCGCGGGACGTGCTGTCGAAGGTCGAACGGACCGAGGGCGTGAAGTCGGCCGTCGGCTGGTCGCAGGACGGTGTGCTCCAGGGCGACAGCCAGCTGTTCGCGGTCGGCGTCAACGACGTGCCCGCGCTGGCGACGATGTTCGCGCTGAAGCCGAAGTCCGGTGAGATCGCGCCGCTGAAGGACGACCAGCTCGCGCTGCCCGAGGAGATGGCGGCCGAGAAGGGCTGGACGGTCGGCAGCACGGTGTCGCTGCAGCTGGCCAGGGCCGCGCAGCCGCAGACTTTCACGGTCGGTTTCATCTGGGCCAAGTCCCAGGTGCTGCAGGGTGCGCTGGTGCTGCCGGAGTCGGCGGGCAAGAACTTCCGCTCCGACCGGGTCGCCCAGGCGTTCGTGCAGGTGAACCCCGGCACCAGTGCGGCGGACGTGCAGAAGCGGGTCGAGCCGCTGTTCGCCGACAACCCCGAGATCACCGTGCAGGACCGCAGCGCGTTCGTGAAGCAGACGACCTCGCAGTTCGACACGGTCCTGCTGATGATCCAGATCCTGCTGGCGCTCGCGATCCTCATCGCGGTGCTGGGCGTCATCAACACCCTGGCGCTGTCGGTGATCGAACGGACCCGCGAGCTCGGTCTGCTGCGCGCCATCGGCATGCGGCGCTCGCAGGTGATGCGGATGATCACCGTCGAGTCGGTGGTGATCTCCGTCTTCGGCGCGGTCCTCGGTCTCGCGGTCGGCCTGGCGCTGGGCGTCGCGACCGTGCAGGCGCTGAAGGACCAGGGCATCTCCGAGCTCGGCTTCCCGTGGGCCACGATGGTCCAGTACCTGGTGGTGGCCGCGTTCGTCGGCGTGGTCGCGGCGATCCTGCCGGCCATCCGCGCCGCACGGCTCAACGTCCTGAACGCCATCGCCTACGAGTGATCCTTGTTCTGGCGTCTGCAAGTACTGCCGACCACCGTGTCGGTAGTACTTGCAGACGCCTTGCCCACCGGGGTCAGGAGTGCGGGCAGGTGTCGCGGTACGCGCTGATGGCGGTGTTCGGCGCGGGGGCCGGGCACAGGAACTGGTCGTAGCGCAGGTCGTCGTCGACGAACCGCTTGAGCCACGACAGCGTGAACTTGCGGACGGTCACGTTGTCGCTGCGCGGGTCGGAGTGGTCGCCGCCGCGCAGTTCGAGGAACGCCTTGTCCGGTGCGGCGGTCATCGAGGTGTAGAACGGCAGCGAGTGCTGCGAGTTGGGTGCGGTCGGGTCGCTCTGGCCGCCGAGCACGAGGGTCGGGACGCCGACGGCCGACCAGTTCTTCGTGGTGTGCCAAGCGGCCAGCGGGATGGAGGCCTGCAGGGCGGGCCGGGAGACCGAGGCGCGCAGTGCGCCGCCGCCGCCCATCGAGTGACCCATCAC
The DNA here is from genome assembly GCF_055608075.1 of Lentzea sp. NPDC036949. Classification (NCBI taxonomy): domain Bacteria; kingdom Bacillati; phylum Actinomycetota; class Actinomycetes; order Pseudonocardiales; family Pseudonocardiaceae; genus Lentzea; species Lentzea sp. NPDC036949. The sequence goes on along the minus strand of NZ_JBVJRA010000017.1, from coordinate 90,496 downwards.
GGCCAGGCGCGAGGCGTCGACGCGGGGGTTGGTGCGGACGGCGTAGTCCAGTGCCGCGAGCAGCTGGCGGCCGCGGCTGTCGGGGTCGTCGAAGCCGGACAGGGTGTTGATGGTGACCACCACGAACCCGAAGGACGCGAGCCGGGGACCGAAGTGCGCGACCGACGTCTGGGTGGCGGTGAAGCCGGGTGAGACGGCGACAGCGCCGAACTTGAGGTCGCTGGTGGGGGTGTAGACGGTGCCGCCGCCGAAGTCCGGCTGGCGGGCGATGGTGGTCTGGGTGACGGCGAAGGTGCCGCGCGACGCCTCGACCGACGCGGCCGTGGGTGCCGGACCGCGTTCGTGGGGGTTGGCGACCGCGGTGGCGGTGGCGGTGGGGGCGAAGGCCAGGACGAGTGCCGCGACAACGACTTTGATGCGCACGACGAATACACCTCAATTGGTTGCAGGGGAACCAAAACGGCGTCCCCAACGCTACCGCTCGGTAGGCTCGTCCGATTCGTCCGGTCGGATGGTTACCGAGCGCAGCTGAGCAGGGAATTGTCGTCCGATCAGGTCACCGTAGAGGCGGTATGCGACGAATCAGATGCCGCACAAGGGTGAGCGCGTGCCCACCAGGAGACAGTTCCTCGTACTGAGCTCAACGGCAGCGCTAACAGGTCTGCTGCCCGACGCCCCCGCTTCCGCGCTGGCCGATGTCGCCCAGCCGTACGCGTCCTACTGGCACCCCGCCACGATCCTCGACTGGGATCCGGCGACGGACCGGGACGCGCGGTACAACCGCAGCTCGGTCCCCCTCGCCCGGCGCGTCGTGCCCGCCCGGCCGGCCAACCCGCACGCCCGCGCGAACGAGGCGCGGGTGCAGGCGCTGGTCGCGTACGCGCCGACGAGCGGCAACCCCGCCCAGGGCGCGCTCGACATGAACTACTACGCCACCAACTACTGGCAGTACGTCGACGAGCTGGTGTTCTGGGGCGGCAGCGCCTCCGAGGGCCTGATCCTCGCGCCGAACCCGACCGTCACCGACGCCGCGCACCGCAACGGCGTGAAGGTGATCGGCAACGTGTTCCTGCCGCCCACCGCGTACGGCGGTCAGCTGCAGTGGGTGCGCGACCTCGTCCGGCGCGAGGGCGACCGGTTCCCGGTGGCGGACAAGATGGTCCAGGTGGCCCGCCACCACGGTTTCGACGGCTGGTTCCTCAACCAGGAGACCGCCGGCGGCAACGCCCAGCTGGCCGCCGACATGCGCGACTTCATCGTCTACCTGAAGAGGAGCGGCCTGCGGATCATCTGGTACGACGCGATGACCGACACCGGCAGCGTCTCCTGGCAGAACGCGCTGACCGCGCGCAACCGGATGTTCTTCGCCCCCTCCGACGAAATGTTCCTGAACTTCTGGTGGAGCGCGCAGGGCTTGCAGAACTCGGCGAACCTCGCCCGGCAGATGGGTCGCAGCCCGTACGACCTGGCGTCCGGTGTGGACGTCGAGTCGAACGGCTACAACACCAGCGTCGCCTGGGCCTCGATCTTCCCCGAGGGCGGGCCGCACACCACCTCGCTCGGCTTCTACCGTCCGGAGTGGACGTTCAAGTCCGCGACCGGTCCCGCCGACTTCTACGCGCGGGACAACAGGTTCTGGGTCGGTCCGAACGGCGACCCGGCCAACACGACGACAAACGCGGCGTGGAAGGGCGTCGCCCACCACATCACCGAGCTGACGCCGATCACCTCCCTGCCGTTCGTCACGAACTTCAACACCGGGCACGGCCGCAAGTTCGCCGTCGGCGGCACGGTCCGTTCGACGCAGCAGTGGAACAACCTGGCGTTGCAGGACGTGCTGCCGACCTGGCGGTGGAGCGTCACCGGCAGCGGCACGAAGGTCGTGCCCTCGCTGGACTGGGACGACCCGTACGACGGCGGCACCGCGCTGAAGATCACCGGCACACCCGCGTCCGCCAACGACGTGCGGCTGTTCGCGACGGCGCTCCCCCTCACCGGCAGCAGCCAGTTCGAGGTCGTGCACCGCACCGGCACCGGTCCGTCGCGGTTGCAGGCCGTGCTGCGGATCGGGACCACCGAGCGGGTGCTCGACCTCGGCGGCGTCAGCGGCGGGTGGCGGCGCAGCGTGTTCCCGCTCGGTGAGCACGCCGGTGCGACGCTCACCGAGATCGCGCTGCGGGTGCTGCCCGGCGGCCCGGTGACCGCCCTCGTCGGCCGCATCGGCGTCACCGACCCGGCCATGACCGCACCCGCCGCACCGGCGAACCCGCGGGTGGAGCTGGTGAGCCGCACCGACGCCGCCACGGTGTCGGCACGGCTCACCTGGACCCGCTCCCCCGGCCGGGTCCGGCAGTACCGGGTCTACAAAGCCGGTCCCGAACGGCTCTTCCTCGGTGGCACGCCGAACGACGCGTACTTCGTGCCCGCGATCCCGCTCACGAACGGCGAGACGGCGCAGATCGAGGTCGAGGCGGTCGACGAGGCGTTCGACGTCTCGCCACCCGCTCGCACGACGATCACTGGTACACCCTGACGTAGTCGAGCACCATGTCCTGCGGCAGCTGCGTCCCGGCCCCCGGCGGGCCGGGCCAGTCGCCGCCCACGGCGTTGTTGATGATCAGGAAGAACGGGTGGTCGTACACCCACGGCCCGCGGGTGGTCTCCAGGACGTTGCGGTCGACGGTGAAGAACCGGTTGCCGTCCACGCTGAACGTCATGTGGCTGGAGTCCCACTCGACGGCGAACGTGCGGAACGCCGCCGCCGCGGGCTGGCCGAGGTCGAGCGGGGAGCCGTACCCGCCCGCGCCGAAGTACGCCGGGGCGTGCAGCGTCGAGTAGACCCGGTTCGGCTCCTTGCCGACGTGCTCCATGATGTCGATCTCGCCGGTGTAGGGCCACGGCCGGCGCTGGTCGAAGAAGTCAGCGCCCAGCATCCAGAACGCGGGCCACAACCCCTGCGTGGACGACACCTTGATCCGCGCCTCGACCCGGCCGTAGGTGAACGTGAACTTGCCGTAGGTGTTGAGGCGCGCGGAGGTGTACTGGCAGGTCGTGCTGCCGCTGACCGGGTCGACCGGGCAGGCGCTGCCCGGCGTGACCTCGCGGCGGGCCTGCAGCACCAGGTTGCCGTTGCCGTCGTGGCGGGCGTTGTTGTTGTTCGTGTAGTACTGCAGCTCGTTGTTCACCCCGGGACCGGTCTCCGGCTGCCACTTCGAGGCGTCCGGCGCGGTGCCCGCGGGGGCGTTGAACTCGTCGGACCAGACGAGCCGGCCGGGGAACGACGGGTTCGGGGGCAGCGGTGGCGCGGGCGTCGGGTTGCCGCCGGTGCCGTAGACCTGGAACTCCCACAGCGAGTAGCCGTAGCCGTTCGACCGGGCCGTGCCGTACATCCGCACGTACCGGCCGGTGCCGCTGACGGTCAGCGTCTCCTTGAACCCGCGGCCGGTCGTGGTCGAGTAGAGCTGCCGCCAGGTCGCGTTGTCGTCGGACACCTCGATCCGGTACGCGGTCGCGAACGCCGGGTCCCACTGCAGCACGACCTTGGAGATCCGGGCCGTGGCGCCGAGGTCGACGGAGATCCAGCCGGGGTCGACCCAGCCGGTGGTCGCGCTGGTCGCCCACCGGGTGGCGGGGTCGCGGTCGAACGCCTTGGCCGGGGTGCAGCCGCCGCAGTTCGGGTCGTCCTGGAACGTCGAGGCGGACCCGGTCTTCCCGTACGACAGCAGGGTTTCCGCGCTGCCGGAGTCGCGGGTGCCGAACACCTGGAACTCCCACAGCGAGTAGCCGTACTGCGTGGCGCGCTGGGTGAGGTCGAGCCGCACGTACCGGCCGGTGCCGGAGACCGCGAGCGTCTCCGTGCCGCCGGGCCCGGCGGTGGTGCGGCGCAGCTCCTGCCACGAGTTGCCGTCGGCGGAGATGCTGAGCGTGTACGCCCTGGCGCTCGCGGCCTCCCAGGCCAGCACGACCTGGTCGACCTTCGCCGGGGAGCCGAGGTCGACCTGGATCCACTGCGGGTCGCTGAACTGGCTGGACCAGCGGGTGCCGGGGTCGCCGTCGACGGCGGCCGTCGCGCTGAACGCGGCGTTCTCGCTGCTGGAGGCGGTGACGGGACGGTTCTGGGAGAGCAACGGGCCGGCGGCCTGCGCCGGCGTGATCGTGGCCGCGACCAGCGCCGCGGCGACGAACAGGGGCAGTCTCGTGCGGTGGGGCCTTCCTGACATGGGTGCTCCTGAAGCCGATGAACGGGCGACGAGGCGTGAGAGAGCGCTCTCTGCGACAGGAGTTCAGCACCGAGAGTCAGGGCACGGGTGCGTGGTGTCAAGAAAACCGGGACTTCTGAACGTTTCTTGCGGATTGACGCCCGTTTGCGACCTGCGCCATGCTCGAACGGCGTGAGAGCGCTCTCCCAATCCTGCTGCGGAGAGGAAAGCTTCAATGAGGAAGCCTTTGTTCCACCTGGCCACGATCCTCGCACTGGCCGCCGGGGTGCTGAGCGTCCCCGGCGCGGCGCAGGGAGCACCGGTGCGCGTCGCCGAGTTCCTCGCGGAGTGCCCGATCAGCCACCGGCTCCCGGACGACCCGATCGTCCTGCCGAACCTGCCCGGTGCCTCCCACTCGCACGACTTCTTCGGCAACCGCTCGACCAACGCCCGCACCACCCAGCAGTCGCTGGAGGGCTCGACGGGCAACTGCAACCCGGCGGCGGACATCTCCTCCTATTGGGTGCCGACGCTCTACCGCGACAACACCGCGATCGCACCGACCGGCGTCACCTTCTACTACCTCGGCGAGGGCGTGAACAACCCGGCGGCGATCCAGCCCATGCCCTACGGGCTGAAGGTCGTCGCGGGCAACGCGAAGGCCACCGGCGACGGCGACAGCAACGCGCGGTGGTCGTGCCTGCACGCCGGGCACGTGAACCCGTCCAAGAACTTCGTCGAATGCCCGTCCGGCACGATGCTGGAGACCTACCTGGACTTCCCGCAGTGCTGGAACGGCCGCGACCTCGACTCGTCCGACCACAAGTCGCACCTGTCGTACCCCGTCGCGGGCGGCTGCCCGTCCTCGCACCCGGTGCCGGTGCCGAAGCTGCGGATGGTGCTGCGCTACCCGGTGAACGGCACCACCTCGGGCCTGCGACTGGCCTCGGGCACCGGACAGACCATGCACGGCGACTTCTTCAACGTCTGGCCGCGTGCCGAGATGGAACGCCGTGTCCGCAACTGCATCAACGTGGTGATCAAATGCGACCACAACGGAAACCACGGGTGATCCTCTGCCTGCTGGCCGGCCTCCTCGCGGGCTGCCAGCAGGCACCTCCCCCCACCCCTGACACCCCGGTGAGCTCGGAAGCGCAGGGCGCGTTCGGCCAGACCGAACGCGCGTTCGTGGAGCTCTCGATCGGGACCAACGAACAGGTGCTGAAGCTGCTGGAGAACGGCGGCCCGGCCGAGATGGTGGCGCACCGCCGTGAGGAGCTGGAACGGTTGCGCGCGGTGCTGGACGTGCCGTACGTGAACAACCACGTCGGGCACGACATGCCGGGCATGCCGACCGACGCGGAGATCCAGCTGGCGGCGACCGACCCGCAGGCGCGTGACCAGTTCGTGCGCGCGCACCTGACGGAGTCGTTGAAGGTCCTGGAGAACGCGCGCGTGGACCTGAAGCACCCGCCGACGGTGGAGATCGTCGAGCTGATGGAACGCCACCGCACGGCGGAGCTGGCCGCCAGGTGAAACGCGTGACGCTGGAGGAGGTGGCGCGCGTCGCCGGGGTGTCGCGCGCCACCGCGTCGAGGGTCGTGAACGGCCTCGGCACGGTCGACGAGGCGCTGCGGCACGCGGTGCAGCGCGCCATCTCCAGCACCGGGTACCTGCCGAACATCGCGGCGCGCTCGCTGGTGACGCGGCGGGCCGACGCGATCGGGCTGGTGCTGCCCGACGAGCACCGGATGCTCGGCGACCCGCACCTGGCGAGCGTCGTGAGCGGCGTGACCCGCGTGGTGCGGCCGCTGGGCATCCACCTGGTGCTCATGATGACCGGGCCGGGGACGCGCGAGCAGGCGGTGAGCGACCTGCGCTGCGGCCGGTTGGACGGGGTGGTCCTCGTGCACACCGACCCGGCGGACCCGGTGCCCGGTCAGCTGATCGCGGCCGGGTTGCCGGTCGTGCTGGCCGGGCGGCCGTGGCAGCCGATGCCGATCACCTACGTCGACGTGGACCAGGCGGCGGGCGGTGCGCTGGCCGGCGAACGGCTGCTGGCGCTCGGCTGCCGGCGCATCGCCACGATCACCGGCCCGCAGGACATGCCCACGGGCCGGGACCGCGTGCGCGGCTTCCTCGACGTCGTGCCGGACGCGGTCGTGGTGCACGGTGACTTCACCAGGGAGTCCGGGATCGCCTCGACCGAGGAGCTGCTCGCCCGCTGCCCCGACGTCGACGGCGTGTTCGCCGGCTCCGACCTGATCGCGACCGGTGCGATCGCGGTCCTGCACCGCCACGGCCGCACGGTGCCCGGTGACGTGGCGGTGGTGGGGTTCGACGACAGCAGCGCGGCGCTGACGTGCGAGCCGGAGCTCACGACCGTCCGCCAGCCGATCGCCGACATGGCGCAGGAGATGGCCCGTCAGCTGCTGCGGCAGATCGCGAACCCCGCCACGCCCGTCACGTCGGTGGTGTTCGCACCCTCGCTCGTCGTGCGGGCGAGCGGCTGACCGCTCACGCGCTCTTGGACCTGACCGGCATGTTCTTGGCGATCAGCCACGTCGCCGCGACCGCCAGCAGCCACGCGACCGCGGACGCGACGTGCCAGCCGGCGCCGAGCAGGCTCATCTCGTTGCGCAGGAACGGGAGCTCGCCGGAGCCGGGTATCCGCACCTTGGCCATGACCGCGAAGGCGATGCCGAACGGCAGTGCGACGAGGCCCGCCGGTCCGGACGTGTCGAACGCCGCGGCGAGGAGCATGCCGACCGCGCACCACACGAGGTACATCAGGAAGTAGGCGTGCGGCAGCCCGCGGTCCCCCGCGGTCCAGTCCATCAGCGCGTAGACGCCGCCCTCGACGGCGAACCCGAGCCACGCGACCGCGGCCATCGCGGCCGCGAACACCACGCTGAACCCGGTCGCGGCGCCCAGCAGCTCCCGGCGGGTGCGGCCGTGCGCGACCGCGACGGGCAGCACGTTGTGGATCACGTGGACGCCGACGAAGAGCACGAACCAGGGCCCGACCTGACCGGCGGCCACCGACCACCCGCTGATCACGACGTCCTTGAAGAGCGACACGGCGAACGTGAGGGCGACGGTGAAGGCGAACACCCCGGCCGCGACGAGCGCGCTGAACCCGGCGAGCGACGTGGCCAGGTGGCGGAAGACCCTCACCGCAGCCCCCCGACCGGTTCGGTGAGGTGCACGAACAGGTCCTGCAACGCGATCGGCCCTAGCTCCAGCCCCAGCCGGCGGGCGTGGACGAGCTGCGCGTCGTCGAGCGTGCCGTAGACCATGACCGACTTGGTGCGCCCCAGCGACTTCTCGCTCAGCACGGTGAGCCCTGCGGTGAACGCGTCGACGTCGTCGGCGGTCCCGGTGACCTCGGTGCCGCGCGAGCGCAGGACGTCGGCCTCCTCCTGGAGCACGAGCCGGCCGTTGTCGATGATCAGGACCTCCTCCAGCAGGGAGGCCAGCTCCTCGATGAGGTGCGTGGAGATGACGATGGTGCGCGGGTGCCGCATGAAGTCCTGCAGCAGCGCGTCGTAGAAGGCGTACCGGGTCGGCGTGTCCATGCCGAGGTGCGACTCGTCGAGCATCGTCAGCGGTGAGCGGCTGGCGAGCCCGATCGTGACGCCGAGCGCGGACCGCTGCCCCAGCGACAGCTCGCCGACCTTGGTCTTGAGCGGCAGCCCGAAGAGCTCGACGAGCTCGCGGGCATAGGTGTCGTCCCACGTCTCGCGCCACGCCTTGCCGTACTCCAGCGCGTGGACGACCTTGTCGCCCTTGTCGGCGGCGTCGGTCGTGTGCCGGACCAGGCAGACGTTCCGCATCGCCCGCGCGTTCTCGAAGACCGGCGCACCGTCGAGCAGCACCGAGCCGACGGGCCTGCGGTAGCCGGCGAGAGCGGACATCAGGCTGGTCTTGCCGGAGCCGTTGCGCCCGAGCAGACCGTAGATCTTGTTGCCGGACAACGAGAAGCTCATGTCGTCCACAGCGGTGATGGTGCCGTAGCGGACCGTTAAACCCCGCACGTCGACCTGCATCACACTTCCCCCCTGTCGTGCTGCTCGATGCGCCGGATGACGTCGGCGAGCGGAATGCCGATGGCGCGCGCCTCGGCGACCATCGGGTCGACCACCTCGCCGAAGAAGGTCTCCCTGCCCTGTGCCCGCAGCATGTCGCGAGCCCGCGTGCTCACGAACATCCCGATCCCCCTCTTCTTGTAGAGCACCTTCTCGTCCACGAGCTGCTGGAACGCCTTGGCCGCGGTGGCCGGGTTGATCCGGTAGTAGGCGGCGTACTGGTTGGTCGACATGACCTGCTCGTCCGCCTTCAGCGCCCCGCTGACCACGTCCGCCTTGATCCGGTCGGCGATCTGCCGGTAGATCGGACTCCGGTCGTCGAACACGACTACTTCCCTGGTTCGTTACTCATGTAATGAACCATAGCACCGCCGAGGCACGCCGGTCACCCGGTCCGACTCATGACTGGGGTGGTGGCCTTCATGTCGATCACCGCGGGCGCGACAGCCGGGCGCCCCGCCTCCACAAGCATCTGCAAGTACCACCAGCTCAACATCAACAGGCACTTTTCTACTACCAACAGCGCTTCCAGCCGCCCGCGAACCCCAGTCCTGGTTCGGCGAGCGGCGAACATGTTGGTGGTGGTCAGCGGCGATTTGATCAAGTGTTGGTGGTACTTGCAGATGCCGGAAGAGCAGGAGGGGGAGAGGGGCTAGCGGATTGAGAGGGGGCGCATGTCGGTCCAGTTCTCCTCGACGTAGGCCAGGCACGCCTCGCGGCTCTCCTCGCCGAAGACCTTCGTCCACCCGGCGGGCACCTCCGCGAACACCGGCCACAGCGAGTGCTGCTGCTCCTCGTTCACCAGCACGAAGAATCGGCCCTGCGGGTCCTCGAACGGGTTGGTCATGGCGTTGGTCCTCTCCGGTTCCACTGACGAGTTAGGTCACCCTAACTCACGGGCGCGGCCACCTTCGCCACAGCGTCCTGCCCGACCGCGGGCACGGCCTGCGTCCGCCGCAGGATCGAGTCGAGGATCTCCCCCGCCCGCACCGCGGTGTTGGACAGCAGCGACGACGTGATGCCGTGCGTGTGCTCGGTGCCGCCCTGCAGGTAGATCCCGCCCGTGACGCCGGCGTCGGTGACCACCCGGTAGTCCCTGGTGACCTTCAGCCGCCCGAGCTCGTCCCGCTCGCACCGGTCACCGAGCTCCCCCAGCACCCGCACGGGGTCCGCCGGCCGGTACCCGGTCGCGTAGACGATCACGTCGGCGTCGACCGGCACGCGCACGCCGTCGGCCAGCGACTCGATCACGCACCGGCCGTCCGCGGTCACGTCCGTGAGCCGCGAGGTGTTGTGCAGCACCAGCCTCTGGCGGCCCAGCACCTTCTCCCGGTACACCCGCCGGTACAGCTCCTCGATGAGGTCTTGGTCCACGACGCCGTAGTTGGTGTTGGCGTGGTAGCCCATCAGCTTCTTCTTCACGCCCTCCGGCGCGCGGTAGAAGTCGTCCACCGCCGCGGGGTCGAAGATCCGGTTGGCGAACGGGCTGTCGTCCGCCGGGCTGTACCCGTACCGCGCGAACACCCCGTGCACCTCGGCACCGGGGAACCGGTCGTGGAAGAACGCCACGGTCTCCGCCGCGCTCTGCCCCGCCCCGACCACGACGACGCGCCGCGGGTCCTCCAGCTCACCGACGCGGTGCAGCAGGTCGCGGTTGTGCCAGATCCGCTCCCCCGCCTCGACCCCCTCCGGCAGGTTCACCTCCAGCCCGGTCGCGAGCACGAGGTTGCGCGTGCGCGTGACCTGGCCTTTCGCGACGAGCTCGAACCCCTCGGCGCACGGTCGGACGTCGGTGACCTCGCTGCCGTACGACACCTGGTGCGCGACCCGTTCCGCCGCCCACTCGAAGTAGTCGTGGAACTCCTTGCGCAGCGGGAAGAGGTTCTTGTGGTTGACGAAGTCGACCAGCCGCCCGCGTTCCCGGAGGTAGCACAGGAAGCTGAACCCGCTCGTCGGATTCCGCAGCGTCACCAGGTCCTTGAGGAACGACACCTGCATCGTCGCGTCGTCGAGCAGCATGCCCCGGTGCCACCCGAACGCCGCCTGCTTCTCGAAGAACCGCGCCAGCACCGGCCGCTCGTGCTCCTGCACCGCGATGGCGAGCGCGAGGTTGGACGGCCCGAAGCCGATCCCGGCCAGGTCTGTCACCGGTTCCATCGCGCGGTCCTCCCGTGGCCGGATCCCTGTGCGTCGCGGTTCTCGCACGCAAAGTGACCCTAACCTAACTAAGGCACGCCTTAGCTAGTGCTTTCGGACGTGATCTGCACCGCCCGGAGCTCCGCGATCAGGTCCCGGAACCACAGCGCGCTCTGCTTGAGCGTCCGCTCCTGGGTCTCGTAGTCGACCCGCACGATCCCGAACCGCTTTTCGTACCCGTAGGCCCACTCGAAGTTGTCCATCAGCGACCACGCGAAGTAGCCGCGCAAGTCCGCACCGCCCCTGACCGCCTCGGCGACGGCGGCGATGTGCGTGCGGAAGTACTCGACCCGGTCGGCGTCGTCGACGAACCCGGACGGGTCGGCGGAGTCCTCGAACGCCGCGCCGTTCTCGGTGATCGCCATCGGCACCCCGTAGTCGCGGTGCAGCCGCAGGAGCAGCTCGGTGAACCGCTCCGGCACGATCTCCCAGCCCATGTGCGTCACCGGCCGCCCGGTCGGCACCACCTCGGGTGCGGCGGGGTCGTCGGTCGCCTTCACGACATGCGACGAGTAGTAGTTCACGCCGACCACGTCCAGCGGCGTCGAGATGACCTCCAGGTCGCCCTCGTGCACGGGCAGCGCGGCGCCGCGGGCGGCGATGTCGGCCAGCACGTCCTCGGGATACCGCCCGTGCACCAGCGGGTCCAGGTAGATGCGGGTGCCCAGGCCGTCGGCGCGGCGGGCGGCGTCCACGTCGCGCGGGTCGGCGGAGGCCGGGGTGGAGACGCCCAGGTTCAGCGTGATGCCGAGGTCGGTCACGCCGCGCGAGCGCAACGACCGCGCCGCGAGGCCGTGGCCCAGCAGCAGGTGGTGCACGGCGCGCATCGCGTCGGCGAAGTCCGTGCGACCGGGTGCGTGCCGGCCCACGTCGTAGCCGAGCATCGCCGAGCACCACGGCTCGTTCAGGGTCGTCCACGTGGAGACGCGGTCGCCCAGTGCGTCGTGCACCAGCTCCGCGTACTGGGCGAAGCGGTGGGCGGTGTCGCGTTCCGGCCACCCGCCCGCGTCCTCCAGCTCCTGCGGCAGGTCCCAGTGGTAGAGCGTCAGCCACGGTGCGACGCCCGCCTCCAGCAACGTGTCCACCAGGCGCGAGTAGAAGTCCATCCCCGCGGGGTTCACCGGGCCGCGACCGCCCGGCTGCACGCGCGGCCACGACACCGAGAAGCGGTACCGGTCGACGCCGAGCGAGGCGATCATCGCCACGTCGGCGGGCATGCGGTAGTAGTGGTCGCACGCCACGTCACCGTTCTCGCCGTTCACGACAGCGCCGGGCCGGCGGCAATATGTGTCCCAAATGGACGGTGTACGGCCGTCCTCGTCGTGTGCGCCCTCGATCTGGTACGCGGACGTCGCGACGCCCCAGTAGAAGTCGGCGGGCAGACCGGCGAGCTCAGACATGGACCTCCTCCAACCAGCACGCCACGCGGCGGCGCTCGTCCACGGCGGTCAGCCGCGGCATCTCGGCGCTGCACACGTCGAGCGCGGACGGGCAGCGCGGGTGGAACGGGCAGCCGGACGGCATCGACCTGAGGTCCGGCGGGGAGCCGGGGATGCCGCGCAGCTCGCGGCGCGGACCGCGCAGGGCCGGGAACGAGCCGAGCAGGCCCTGCGAGTACGGGTGGCGTGCGGCGCGGTAGATCTCCGCCGCCGGTGCCTCCTCGACCACGCGGCCGCCGTACATGATCGCGATGCGGTCGGAGAACTCGACGAGCAGCGAGATGTCGTGCGTGATGAAGATGATCGAGAAGCCCAGCGTCTCGCGCAGCCGCATCATCTGGCCGAGGATCTGCCGCTGCACCACCACGTCCAGCGCGGTCGTCGGCTCGTCCATGATGACGACCTCGGGTTCCAGCGCGAGCGCCATCGCGATCATCACGCGCTGGCGCATGCCACCGGAGAGCTGGTGCGGGTAGGCGGTCAGCCGGTCGGCGGGGATGCCCACGAGCGACAGGAGCTCACGGCCGCGAGCGGTCCGCGCGGACCGGTCCATCGAGGGCCGGTGCGTGCGCAGCACGTCGTCGAGCTGCGCGCCGACCGAGATGACCGGGTTCAGTGCGTTCATGGCGCCCTGGAACACGATCGCGATCTCGTTCCAGCGCAGCTCCCGCAGCTGCCGGTCGGTGAGCGCCAGCAGGTCGTGGCCCTTGAACCACACCTCGCCCGACGGCACCCGGCCGGGTGGTTGCAGCAGCCGGGTCGCGGCGTAGGCCAGGGTCGACTTGCCGGACCCCGACTCGCCGGCGAGGCCCAGCACCTCACCGGCGTTCAGGGTCAGCGAGACGTCGTGCACGGCCCGCAACGAGCCGTAGTCGACCGAGAGGTCGCGGATCTCCAGGACCGGGCTCATGCGCGCACCTTCCGCAGGCGGGGATTCGCGTACTCGTCGATCCCGAAGTTGATGAGTGCCAGCGCCGTGCCGAGCAGTGCGATGCACAGGCCGGCGGGGACGAACCACCACCACGCGCCCAGACCGAGCGCCTGGTTCGACTGCGCCCAGAACAGGACCGTGCCCCAGTTCCAGGTCGACAGCGAGACGACGCCGACGAACGACAGCGTGATCTGCAGCATCACGGCGAAGATCACGGTGCCGACGAAGCCGGAGGCGATGACGGCCGTGAGGTTCGGCAGGACCTCGAACACGATGATCCGCCAGGTCCGCTCACCGGACGCGCGGGCGGCTTCCACGAAGTCCCTGCGGCGCAACGACATCGTCTGCGCCCGCAGCACCCGCGCACCCCACGCCCACGCGGTCAGCGAGATCACCGCCGCGATCAGCACGGTGTCCGCCGACGGCAGCATCGACGCCACGATGATGATCAGCGGCAGCGCCGGGATCACCAGGAAGACGTTGGACAGCATGGACAACGCCTCGTCGGCGGCGCCACCGAGGAACCCGGCGGTCACACCGACCACGATGGACAGGATCGTCGCGAGCACACCGCAGACGAGCCCGACGACCATCACGCCGCGGGTGCCGACGAGCACCTGCGAGAAGATGTCCTGCCCGGTCATCGTCGTGCCGAACCAGTGCGCGGCCGACGGCGGCGACAGCAGGTCGTTGCCCATCTCCGACGGGTCGTACGGCGCGATCCACTCGCCGACCACGGCGATCACCGCGAAGAACGCGAGGATGCCCAGTCCCAGGCGGGTCTTGAAGTTCATCTCGGCTCAGCCCTCCCGCCGGGTGCGCGGGTCGAGCAGCAGGTAGCCGACGTCCGCCAGCAGGTTCGCCACCAGCACCGCCAGGGTGATCACCAGGAACACGCCCTGCATCAACGGGTAGTCCTTCGCACCGATGCCCTGGAACAGCACGTAGCCGAGTCCCGGGTAGGAGAACACCATCTCGACCAGCAGCGCGCCGCCGACGATGAACCCGAGCGACAGCGCGAAGCCCGAGATCGACGGCAGGACGGCGTTGCGCGCCGCGTAGGCGAACATGATCCGCCGCTGCGACAGCCCCTTGGCCCGCGCGACCAGGACGTAGTCCTCGGCCGACACGGTGACCATCATGTTGCGCATCCCCAGGACCCAGCCGGCGACCGACGACACGACGATCGTGATGCCGGGCAGCACGGCGTGCTCCAGCACGCTTCCGACGAACTCCCACGACCACTCCGGCACGAGCCCCGCCGCGTAGCCGCCGGAGGCGGGCAGCAGCGGGAACGTCACCGAGAACACCGAGATCGCGATCAGCCCGAGCCAGAAGTACGGGATGGACGACAGGAACGTCGTCACCGGGATCAGCGAGTCGAGCCACGACCCGCGCTTCCAGCCCGCGTACACCCCGGCCAGGGTGCCGAGCACGAACGCGATGACCGTGGTGACGCCGACCAGCCCGAGCGTCCACGGCAGCGACTGCGACAGCACGTCGGCCACCGGCGTGGGGAAGAACGTGAACGACAGCCCGAGGTCACCGCGCAGCAGCGCGCCCCAGTAGTCGACGTACTGCTCCCACAGCGACTTCTTCTCGTCCAGCCCGAACAGGACGTACAGCGAGGCCATCGCGTCGCTGTTCAGCCGGCCGCCGAGCTTGGTGATCATCGCCTGCACCGGGTCGCCGGGCAGCAGCCGGGGCAGCAGGAAGTTCGCCGTGATCGCCGCCCACAGCGTGACCAGGTAGAACACGGCACGGCGCAGCAGGAACGTCATGCCGCCGCCTCCACGTACAGCCAGCAGGCCGCCCAGTGCCCGCGGGAGTCGACGTCCACCCGCGGTGGCGCGTCGGTCCAGCACCGGGCCTGCACCTTCGGGCAGCGCGCGGCGAACTGGCACCCCGCGGAGACCTCGGCGACGTCCTCGGCGGGCGCGTCGAGTGCGACGACGGCCCGGTCGGGGTCGGGCGCCGACTCGATCAGCAGCTGCGTGTACGGGTGCGCGGGCCGCTGCGTGACCGTCTCGCTGTCGCCGCCCTCGACGAGCTGCCCGCCGTACATCACGAACGTCTCGTCGGCGAAGTACCGCGCCGACGCGATGTCGTGCGTGATGTAGAGGATGGCCAGCTTGAGCCGTTCCTTGAGGTCCAGCAACAGGTTCAGCACCCCGAGCCGGATGGAGACGTCCAGCATGGACACCGGTTCGTCCGCGAGCAGCACCTCGGGGCTGGCGGCCAGCGCCCGCGCGATGGCGACGCGCTGGCGCTGGCCCCCCGACAGCTCGTGCGGGTACCGCGAGAGGAAGTCAGCGGGCAGGTGCACCCGCTCCATCAGCTCCTCCGGCGTCTCGGTCCGCTTGTGGATCTTCAGCGGCCGGACGAGGTGGTAGCGGATGGTGTGGACCGGGTTGAGCGAGGCGAACGGGTCCTGGAACACCATCTGCACCGAACGCCGGTACTCCCGGACCCGCCGCACCTGCCTGCCGTCCAGCAGGATCTCGCCGGACGTGGGTTCCACCAGCCGCGCCAGCAGCTTCGCCACCGTCGACTTGCCCGACCCCGACTCACCGACGAGGGCGGTCACGCGCCCACGGCGCAGGACGAGGGAAACGTCCTGCACCGCGCGCACGCGCTTGTAGGTCTTGACCAGACCCCGTGCTTCCAGCGCGACTTCCTGAGTCATGACGCCGGCTGCAACTTCATGACGATCTGCAGGGCGTTGGGCAGCGTGGCCTGCGGCGGACCGTACGGGTCCTCCTCGGACGGCCAGCCGACCCAGCTCTTCGTGCTGTACTCCGCACCGATCGGACCGGCCGAGGTCGGGATCATCGGCACCTGCTCCACCATGATCTTCTGCAGCGTCGCCAGGCTCTTGGCACGGGCCGCGTCGTCCGTGGCGTTCGCGTACTCGGCCAGCGCGGCCGTGGCGTCGGGGTTGTTGTACCGCCCGAAGTTCACCGCGGCGGTCTGGCCCAGCGCCTTGAGCTCCGCGCCGTCCATGATGTTCTGGTACATCTCGTACGGCGTCGCGCCGGTGTTCGTCCACCGCAGCGAGCCCTGGAACTGGCCGTTCGCGAAGTCGGTGGTCCAGGCGTCCGCGGTCTGCGTGCGGACGGTCGCCTCGATGCCGATCTTCTTCAGGTCGCTCTTGATGATGTCGAGCACGGTCAGGTAGTCCGACCAGCCGGACGGGTTGGTGAGCTCGATCGTGACCGGCTTGCCACCGGGCGCCTTGAGCACGCCGCCGTCCAGCGTGAACCCGGCGGACGTGAGCTTCTGCTTGGCCTTGTCCACGTTGATCTCGAACCGGGCGTCCTTGTACTCCGGCGCGAGGAACGAGTCACCGGCGGGCAGCGGCATGCCGGTGGGCGACTCCAGCTTCGGGAACAGCCGCGCCTCACCGCGGACGAAGATCGCCTCGCGGTCGATCACGTCGCTCATCGCCGAGCGCAGCGCGGCGTTGTCGAACGGCGCCACGGTGTGGTTCAGCCACAGGCCGTGGATGCCGAGACCGGCAGGGAACCACAGCTTGTGGTTCTTCGGGTCCTTGTCGACGTAGAGCTTCTGGTAGTCCGGGATGAAGACGTACGACCACTGGCTCGCGCCCGAGGCCAGCGCCGTGGTCTGCGCGGTGTTGTCGTTGTAGGAGGTGTACTGGATCTGCGGGACCTTGGGCAGTTCCTGCCAGTACTCGGCGCGCCGCTCGATCGTGACGGTCTGCGAGGTGAACGACTTCAGCTTGTACGGGCCGGTGCCGACGGGGTCGGGGTTGGTGTAGGTCGTCGGGTCGGCGATCGTGCTCCAGATGTGCTGGGGCACGACCATCGCGCTGATGACCTTGTTGCGGGTCACGAACTGCGGGGTCGCGAACGTGACCTCGACCTTGCCGTCCGGCGTCGCCGTCGCGGTCTCGACCTTGAGCGAGTCGCGGTTGTTGAGCGCAGGGAACTTCTTCAGGATCTCGAACGAGAAGGCGACGTCGGCGGCCGTGAACGGCTTGCCGTCGGACCACTTCACGTTCTCCCGGAGCGTGAAGGAGACCTTCTTGTAGTTGTCGGTCCAGTCCCACTTGGTCGCGAGCCACGGCACGGGCTCCTGGGCCGGGCGCGTGTTGTTCACGAACGCCAGCGGCTCGTAGATCTGGTAGCGGTAGCCGAGCGAACCCGCCGCCGACGTGGGCAGGAACGGGTTGTGGTTCTCGGTCAGCGGCCCGTTGGGCATGCCCACCGTCAGTACTCCGGACGCCTTGGTGGTGCTGCCACCGGAGGAACACCCGGCCGCCGCGAGCGCCAGTGCCAGCGCGACGATGACTGTTCTGCGCATGGGGACTCTCCCGATACGAATGATGTGAGAGCGCTCTCTCACAGGCAGGCCGAAGACACCGGTCGCGTGCGGTGACCGGTGGGTTCGGTATTCGGATTTGTGTTCGCGTGCTTTTCTAGGGCGCGGATTCGCGCACGATCAACGAAGTCGGCAGCACCAGCGGGTGGTCGGGCATCGGCTGTCCTTCGAGCGTGGAGAGCAGCATCCGCGCGGCGGCGGCGCCCATCTCCTGGCCGGGCTGGCGGATCGTCGTCAGCCGGGGTTCGGTGTGGCCGGCGACCGGGACGTCGTCGAAGCCGACCACGGCCACGTCGTCCGGCACGACCCGGCCCGCCTCGCGCAACGCCCGCAGCACGCCGACCGCCGAGAGGTCGTTGTGCGCGAAGATCGCGTCGAACGGGATGCCGCTCGCGAGGAGCTTGTCGACGGCGACCTCGCCGCCCTCGGTGGTGAAGTCGCCGTCGACGATGAGGTCCGGGTGCAGCGTCAGGCCCGCTTCCGCCAAAGCGAGCCGGAACCCGTCCAGCCTCGCCTGGGTGCACCCGAAGTGCGGGGGCCCGGTGACGACGGCGAACCTGCGGCGGCCCGCCGCGACGAGGTGCCGTGCGACATCCGCGCCTCCCTGCCGGTTCGTCGTCGTCACCGAGGGGAACTCCGGGTGCGAGCCGCGGTCGTCGATCATGACGACGGGCAGCCCGGCCCGGTAGAGCGTGGAGATGTAGTGCAGCGTGTCCGGCGGCTCGACCACGAGCAGGCCGTCGAAGGCGTTGGCGGACACGTGGTTCGCGAACTGGTTCAGCGACTCCGGCCCGCGGTTGATCGTGTAGAGCAGCAGCCCGTAGCCGTCGGCCTCCAGGGTGTCGACGATGCCCTGCAGCACCTCGCCCATCCACGGCCAGGTCAGCGACGGCGCGAGCATGCCGACCGTGCGGGTGCGGCCCCGCGCCAGCCCGACCGCACGGGCGCTGGGCACGTAGCCGATCTCGTCGATGACCTTGCGGACGCGCTGCGCGGTGGAGGCGTCCACGTCGGGCTTGCCGTTCAGCACACGTGACACGGTCGCCTTGGACACCTGGGCGCGTTGGGCGACCTCAGCGATCGTGACACGCATGCCGAACTTCCTTCCGCCGCCTCTGGAACCGGTTCCGTAACCGGTTCCGCCGAGGTGTGACGCAGTCAACAGCCTCACGTGAGGATTAGTCAATAGTTCAGACGGAAGTTCGTGAGAGCGTTTCCACGCTCTCCGTGATCACCGCAGGTGACACTCCCGTCGCGTGGACGGAACCGGGACGTCCCGGTCTGCGCAATGCGTGCGGCAGCAACATTTTCCGGACGAATTCCGTTACGTCGAACGGCCCAGCAGCACGCCTCCGGATCATCGTGCACAATCGACGTCATGGGGGTTGTGACGGCGGTCAGCCGCAGCGAGGAGTACACGTTCACCAAGCCCGTCCGCGAGAGCATCACGCTCCTCGCCGGCCTTGGTGTCGAGGGCGACGTGCACCAGGGCGTGACGGTCAAGCACCGCTCGCGCGTCGCGCAGGACCCGACGCAGCCGAACCTGCGCCAGGTGCACCTCATGCACGAGGAGCTGTTCGACGAGCTGCGCGCCAAGGGTTACGCCATCGAGCCGGGCGCGATCGGCGAGAACGTCACCACCCGCGGCATCGACCTGCTCGGCCTGCCCACCGGCACGCTGCTCCACCTCGGGTCGGAGGCGGTCGTCGAGGTGACCGGCCTGCGCAACCCGTGCGTGCAGATCGACCGGTTCTCCACGGGGATGCTCAAGGAGGTCGTCGGCAAGGGCCCCGGCGGGAAGCTGGTCCGGCGCGCGGGGATCATGTCCGTGGTGCTGACCGGTGGCGTCGTGCGGCCGGGCGACGAGATCCGGGTCGAGCTGCCGGCGGAGCCGCACCGGCCGCTGGAGAAGGTCTGACCTGGTCCGTTTTCACCCGAACGAGCCAGTACCTTGTTTTGAAATCAACGCTTAGCGTCCCTGGCCATGACCGCGATCTACTCCACCGCGTACAGCCGGGACCTGGGTGACGAGCTCCGCCTCATACGGGAGTCGTCGACGTCGATGCACGGCCGCGCCATGGCGGCACGGCTCGGCTGGGACCCGAGCAAGGTGTCCAACATCGAGCACGGCAAGGCGCACGCCAGCGAGATCGACATCGTCCAGTTCCTCAGCACGTGCGGCAAGGACATCGACTTCATCGAGGCATTCCGGCAGCGCTACCGGCACGCCTTCGACCCGTACCTCGCGCAGATGCCCGAGAACCTGCGCACGCTCGCGATGACCGAGTCGCTGGCGACGAAGATCACCAGCTACGAGCCGATGATGCCACCGGGTCTCTTCCAGACGCGGAGGTACGCGCAGGCGCTGCTCGAAGAGGGCGGGATCGAGGAGCCGGAGGACGTGCGGAGGTACCTCGAAGCGCGCATGGAGCGGCAGAGCCTGCTGAGGCGCCACGACCGGCCGGAGTGCGTGTTCTACGTGCACGAGCTCGCGCTGCAGGTCAGGCTGGGCGACGACCAGCTCATGGAGGACCAGTACCTCCACCTGATGTTCAACACCCACCTGGTTCGGCTGGTGCCCGCGCACGTCCGCGCCGCGGCCCCCCAGTCGAAGTGCACGCTGTACGAGTTCGACAAGGCGCCCCCGATCGTGTTCAGCGAGACCGACATGGCCCAGGTGTTCGCGCAGGAGGCAGGCGCGGTGCAGCGGGCGAGGCGGCTCTTCCGGCGTCTGGAGGCGGTTGCCTTGGATGCGGAACAATCGAAGACCAGGCTGGCGGAGTACGTCAGCGGACTTCGAGAGGATTCCGATGCCCCAGGAACGGAACTGGCGTAAGAGCAGCCGCAGCACCGCGAACGGTTCTGGCGACTGCGTCGAGGTCGCCCTGTCGCAGGACGCGCTGGTGCGGGACTCCAAGAACGCGGACGGCGAGGTGCTGGCGTTCTCCACGACCGCGTGGCGTTCGCTGGTCGGCTGGATCGCCTAGGCGTCACCGAGGTGGCCGTCGAGGATCACCGAGATCGTCCTCGGTGCCTCGACGACGGCCAAGTGCGCGGCGTCGCCGACGACGTAGAGGTCGGAGTTCGGCAGGTCCTCCGCGATCTGCCGCGCGCACTCCGGCGGCGTCTCCTGGTCGCGTGCCGCGGCGATCACCACGGTCGGAGCGTCGATCTTCGCGAGCTCCGGCCGCAGGTCCGCGTCCCGGACGGCCCGCGCGCACGCGAGGTAGGAGGCGGTGTCGACCGCCAGCAGGTCCGTGCGGAAGCGCGTGACGGCGGCCGGGGA
This sequence comes from Lentzea sp. NPDC036949, assembly GCF_055608075.1. Taxonomy (NCBI): domain Bacteria; kingdom Bacillati; phylum Actinomycetota; class Actinomycetes; order Pseudonocardiales; family Pseudonocardiaceae; genus Lentzea; species Lentzea sp. NPDC036949. The sequence goes on along the minus strand of NZ_JBVJRA010000017.1, from coordinate 70,013 downwards.
GAACGCCGGCGTGAACCAGCGCGAGACGACCGCGTCGGCGACCGCTGCCAGGCCCGACGAGCGGACGGCGCTGATCCGCTCGTCCCAGCCGGACTTGTCGGGCTGCCACGCGGACGTGCACACGAGCGCTAATCGGTCGATCCGGTCGGTGTTGGCGGCGAGCCACATGCCGAGCATGCCGCCGAGCGACACGCCGCAGTAGTGCACCCGGCGCAGCCCGAGGTGGTCCAGCAGCTCGACCACCCCGGACGCGAGCGACTCGACCGTGGCGTGCTCGGCGGGTGCGCTGCCGCCGTGGCCGGGGAGGTCGAAGCGCAGCAGCCGGAACGGGAGCGGGAAGTCGTTCCACAGGGCGGTGGTGGTGCCGGGAGCGTTGCCGAGGACCAGCACCGGGGCGTCCTCCTGGCCGCTCAGCGTGAAGTGCGGAATCATGCCCTCGCCTCCTCTTCGCCGGGATGATGCGCCGGTCCGCCGGCCTGCCGCAACCCCGCTCCACTTCGGACGTTCCACCGGTCGGGCGCCGCCGTCCGCGTGACGGGAGGTACCCGTGGGCCGGTGGTCGAGAACAGGACGCGCAAGTCCGCGCCGCCCGTCCCGCACGGTGGGCCGCCGTCTGCCGAAACCACCGGGCTGGCCCCCGCCGAAACGGTGTTACGGGTAGCAGAATGAAGCGTTGCCCACGCCACCGAAGCCCTCAGGTTGCTGATGAACTCCATTGCTCCGTTCGCACACGAGGCCCTGTTCTACCGGGATGAGGACGAGTTCCTCGTCAGCACGGCCAGATTCGTGGCGGACGGGGTCGACAGCGGCGAGCCGGTGCTGGTGGCCGTGCCGGAGCGCAAGATCGCGCTGTTGCGGGCGCGGCTGGGTGAGCGGGCCGACCAGGTGCACTTCATCGACATGACCGAGGCGGGCCGCAACCCCGGCCGGATCATCCCCGGTGTGCTGATGGCGTTCAGCGCGTCGGCGCCGCAGCGCCGCGTCCGGATGGTCGGCGAGCCGATGTGGCCGGGTCGCAGCGACCTCGAATATCCGGCGTGCATCCAGCACGAGGCGCTCGTCAACACGGCGTTCGAAGGGCGCCAGGGCGTCATTTTGTGCCCGTACAACGCCGGTTCGCTGCCGGAGCACGTGCTGGCGGACGCGCGCAGGACGCATCCGGTGGTGATCGACGGGTCGCGGCGGGTCGCGTCCGAGTCGTACACGGACCCGGCGGGGCTGTCGGAGGTCTACAACGTGCCACTGCCGCCGCCGCCCGCGACGGCCGAGGAGCACGCGTTCTCCGTCGGGACGCTGGCGCACGTGCGCAAGCTCGTGTCCACGTACGCGCAGTGGTTGCGCCGCGAACAGGTTGACGACCTGGTGCTCGCGGTGAACGAGCTGGCCACGAACAGCATCCTGCACGCGTCCGGGCGGGGCGTGCTGCGGTTCTGGCGCGAGGGCGACACGGCGGTGTGCGAGGTGAGCGACTCCGGAACCGGCTTCCCACCGTCGTTCACGGGCCTGTCGGGCTTCGGGATCGTGATGGTGAACCTGCTGTGTGACCTGGTTCGCACTCACACGAGTCACAGCGGCACCACCGTTCGGGTGTACTTGGGGCGGTAGGGAGTCGCCGCCATCTCATCGCAATGCGCAGGACACGCGGACCTGTTTTCCTTGCACACCTATGACCGACCACCTCTCCCCCCTCGACGTCGCCTTCCTCGCCATGGAGGGCAACAGCAATCCGCTGCACCTCGGCGCGGTGGCCACGTTCACGCCCACTAACCTCGTGCACCCGGCGCGCATCGCCGCCGTGCTCTGCGAACGCGCCGCGGAAGTCCCCCGCCTGCGCGCTCGCGCCCGCACCGGCCTGCTCGGCGGCGCGCGCTGGGTGGAGGATCCCGGTTTCGCGGCTGAAGATCACGTGTTCACGCACCACGTTCGTGGCCGCGACCGCTTCGCCACGCTGATCTCGCACCTGATGGCCCAGCCGCTCGACCTGGCGCGCCCGCCGTGGGAGCTGCACGTGGTCACGGGCCTGGCCGGCGGCCGGTTCGCGGTGTTCGCGAAGCTGCACCACTCGTTGTGCGACGGCATGAAGGCGGTCGGCCTGGGCCTGCGCCTGTTCGACGCGTCCCGACTGTCCATTCCGGATGCCGCGGAGCCGGCGCCGCGCCCGCTGCTCCCGTCGCTGCCGTCGTTGCGGGGCATCAGGGACACCCTGGACATCGCGTCCGCCGTGCTGCAGAACACCCGCCCGCCGACGCTGAACTCGCCGGTGCTCACCTCGTCCACGCGCCCGCGCCGGGTGGTCATGTCGCGTGTGGACCTCGCCGACGTGCACCGCATCCGCCGCGCGCACGGCGGCACGGTGAACGACGTGCTGCTGGCCCTGGTGACCGGTGCGCTGCGCCACTGGCTGACCGCGCACGACGCGGCCGGCCCGACCGCCGCGGTGCGCGCGCTGATCCCGGTGAACCAGCGCACGCGCTCCGGCGACGGCGCGGCCGGCAACTCGATCTCCGGTTTCCTGGTGTCCCTGCCGGTCGGCGAACCGGACCCGCTGGAACGCCTGCGCTCGGTGCGCACCCAGATGGAGTCCGCCAAGGCCGCCGGCCCCGACCGCGGCGCAGGCGCCCTCCCGTTGCTCGCCGACAAGGTCCCGGCCCTGCTCCACCGCCTGGCCGCCCCGGTAGCCGCGCGCTGCGCACCCCTGCTGTTCGACACGCTGGTCACCTCGGTCCCCCTGCCGTCCGTGCCGCTGTCGCTGGACGGCGCCGCACTGGCCGAGATGTACCCGGTCGCACCCGTCGCCCCAGGTCACGCGGTCGGGGTGGCGCTGTCGGTGTACCGGTCGTCGGTGCACGTCTGCCTGCACACGAACCAGTCGTGGATGTCGGACCCGCAGTGGCTCGACGGGGTGCTGCGGCGCGAGCTGGCGGCGTTGAGCGGAACCCGTTCGCTGGTGGGCTCGGTGCGCTGAGGTCTCACCCGACCGGGTGAAGCTCGTCCGGATTCACGCTTGGGTCCGTCTGGTAGATGTCCGAAACAGACCACCTCGCGCGCCCCGCAAAACGGAAACGCGGGAAGGAGGGCCCACGGGAGTTTGCTCCGACGAGGACACGGGCAGCCCACGCCCATGAGCAACACCCTGGTCCTCGACGTGGACGGAACCCTGGTCGACACCAACTACCACCACACCGTGGCGTGGCTGCGCGCGTTCCGCAGCCTCGACCTGACTGTGCCGGCCTGGCGCGTGCACCGCGCGATCGGCATGGGCGGCGACCGCATGGTGGCCGCGGTGGCCGGCGACCACGTGGAAGAACAGCACGGCGACACCCTCCGCACGACCTGGGAACGCTACTTCGACGAGCTGATCGACGAGATCCAGCCCTTCGAAGGCGCCCACCGCCTGATCCACGCCGCCACCGACATGGGCCTGTCCGTCGTGCTGGCGAGCTCCGGCAAGAGCAAGCACATCGAGCACTACCTGAAACTCCTCGACCCCGGCGACGTCGCCTGGACCACCTCCGACGACGCCGACGCCAGCAAGCCGGCCCCCGACCTCATCCAGATCGCCCTCCGCAAGGTGAAGGGCGACCGCGCGGTGATGATCGGCGACTCGGTCTGGGACTGCGAAGCCGCCCGCCGCGCGGGCCTGCCGTCCATCGGCATGCTGACGGGTGGGGTGAGCGAGGACGAGCTGATCGACAGCGGGGCGTCGGCGGTGTACCCGGACCTGGACACGGTTCGCGGGGAGCTGGCGGATCTGCCGTTCGGGGAGGTGGGCGAGTCGGCCAGCTGATGGGCTGGGTGGCGAGTGGCGGCTGAGCCGGGGCGGCTGGGGTGGAGCTGCGGCGACCGTTGGGGTGCGCCGAATGCCGCGGCGGCTGTTGAAGCGAACAGAGCCGAGCCACTCCGAGCCAGAACCGTGCCAAGCGCGACCAGCTGACGCCCTAAGGCTTCTGCCCCTGCGTGGGCCGGGGCTTCGAAGTGGTCGCCGCCCGCTCCTTGCTCCGCCGAGTCGTGTCCGTCTCCTCCGCCACGACGACCTCACTGGTGGGCACGACGTCCGTGGTGGTCACCTCAGGCGGCACCACCCCGGGCGCCGAAGACCCGCTCGGCCCCGCACTCCCCGACTGCCCGGTGGGACGGACCACCCCGGGTTGGCCGGATTCCGCCGTGTGCACCACGGTCACCGTCGACGCTGAAACGGTCACGACCTGCGTGGACGGGTCCGATGCCACCTGCGGTGCCGCCGGGGCGTTGTCGCCGCCACCGGCCAGCGCGAACACCACGGCCGCGACACCGACGGCCCCGACGGCGAACGCGGCGGCGGTCAGGGCCCAGCGGCGGGAGCGGGTGGGTGGGGTGGGGGTGTCGTGGGCGGCCACCGGTGCGGTGGGCAGGAGGGCGGGTACGCCGCGGCTGGCCTTGTGGGCGGCTTCCAGTGCGGTGCGGCACTCGGCCGCGGTGGGGCGGCGGGACGGGTCGGAGGCGGTCATCGCCGTCAGCAGCGAGATCCAGGACACCGGCAGGTCGACGGGGACGCGGGGTGGGCGGGCGAGGCGGGCGAGGGCGGCCTCCGCGTCGCCGCCGGGGTACTCGGCGCGGCCGGTCAGGCATTCGAGCAGGACCAGGCCGAGGGAGTAGATGTCGGCCTTCGGGCCCACCTCGGCGCCGCGGACCTGTTCGGGGGCCAGGTAGCCGGCGGTGCCGACGAGGATGCCGGAGGAGGTGACCCTGGTGAGCTCCGGCAGGAGAGCCAGGCCGAAGTCGGCGAGGTAGGCCTGCTTCTCGGCATCGTCGAGGAGGATGTTCGACGGCTTCACGTCGCGGTGCACGACGCCGAGGCCGTGGACGTGGTCGAGGACCGCCGCGACCTGGCCGCCGATGCGGGCGATGAGGCGCGGGGGCAGGGGTTCGCGCATGCGCTGACGCAGGGTGCCGCCGGAGATCTCGCGCATCACGAAGTACGGGCGGCGGGCGACCTTGCCGGAGCTGTACACGGGGATGATGCCGGGGCACTCGACGGAGGCGAGCATCGTCGCCTCGCGCTGCAGGCGGATCTCGTCGTCGGGCAGGCCGGGGCCGGAGAACACCTTGATGGCGACCGAGCTCGTGGTCGAGCGGTCGTAGGCGCGGTAGACCTCGGCCATGCCGCCGGAACCGAGCAGCGAACCGACGACGAAGCGGTCGTCGATCACCGACCCGGTCAGGTCGCCGTCCCACGGCTCGTTCATGCGCCTCCGCTCATCGCGCAGCAACCTAACCGGTCGCGTGGAATCCCGGCTACCCGGTCACCGTGAAGATCAACCGGGTGGCGGACGGCCCGTGTGCCGTCCCACCAGCTCCTCATCGGTTCAGGCGGGGCCGGCGTAACTGAGCGGGACCTGAAGAAAATTCCACGTGCACCGGATGCCGCAACGCCTTGATGGGCCGATCGGGTGACGTCACTCGAAGCGCAGCTGGTGGCCGACGTCCGCCGTCACCAGGCAGCCGGACATCGACCGCCACAGCCGCACGAGCCGGGACCGCAGGTCGCTGCCGCCGCTCAGCGCCTGGGCGACGAGCTGCGCGCCGAGCAGCTCCGCGACCATCTGCTCGGCGGCGTGCCGGATGTTCACGTCGGCCCTGAGCTCGCCGCGTTCCTGGGCCAGCGACAGCACCTCGCGCACCACCGCGACCCAGCCGACGACCTGGGCGGCGGCTGCGATGTCGAAGAACACGGCCTCCCGCAACAGCTTCGCGCTCACCCGCACGCCGAGGTCGGTCTCCAGCCTGCGGACGAACTCGAACGACATCAGCACCAGCGCCTGCACCGGTGACTTCTCCGCGTCCAGGTACTCGTCGCGCAGCCGGTGCCACAGCAGGGACTGCTCCTCGACCAGGGCGACGCCGAGCGCCTCCTTCGAGCGGAAGTGGCAGTACAGCGCGCCTTTCGACACATCCGCCCTGGAGCACACGTCGGTCAGGCTGGAGCCGGCGAAACCGTCGCGGTCGAACACCTCGGCCGCGGCGGCCAGGAGCTTGGCGCGGGTACGTGCGGACTGCTCACGCCTGCTGTTCATGCCCCGGTCCGCGCGGCGGCACCGGTCGCGGTCGCGACGGCGAGGGTGTCGGGCATGTGCCAGTACTGCTCGATCTCCCCCAGGTGCACGGAGAGGACCGCGGCGAACTGCGCCAGCACCCGCTCGCCCGTCGCGAGCACCCGCCAGCGCGCCCTGCCGAACACGGCCGCGTCGCCTCCGTCGACGACGACCTGCCGCACCGCGAGCTGTTCCAGGTCGAACGTGGCGAACAGCGTCAGGAAGTGGGACTCGACCTCTCGCCGGGTGCGCGCGCCGAGGGCCCACCGGACGCCGTTCGGGTCGGCCGCCTCCCATTCCACGGTCGGTGCGCACAACCGCGCGATGCCGGAGGCGTCCTGTGCCGCGAGGCGCGCGAGGAACACCTGCACCACTTCGACCGTCGAGAGCATTTTTCCTACCTTGTCATCCAGGTCATTGCCTCGGCAACGATGCCCATGGCGGTCACACTACTGAGGGGTGCGGAATCCGAGTGCGCACACCCCATTGGCCCAGCTCAGTTCGGCCGAACATCCGATCGGTTGATTCCTGCGGTACGCGAACGTTCAACGACCGGCGGTATCACCGCAATGCACGGACCGAACTCCCGCGCTTTGCGGCAGTCTGGACGCACACCGGCATCTCACCGAAACGGAGCAGAACCGTGCTCAAGGCAGTCCGTGCAGCCCACGAGCACCAGGAGACCCCGCCGATTACCGCCTTGATTCCGCGGGCGCGGCGAGAGCAGGGCCTGACCCAGCGCGAACTGGCGGACCTGTTGTGCGAGATCTCACAGAACGACAGCGTGACCCGCGAAGAAGTGTCGAGGTGGGAACGCGGGAAGCGCATTCCCGGGCCCTACTGGCGCGCGTGGATCAGCGCCGCCCTCGACGTGCCGCACGACGAGGTCGACCGGGCAGCGCTGCTCGAACGGGAGTCGCGCAGGGCCAGGGCAGAGGACCACCCCGGTTAGCGGGAGCGGGTGGACGGCAGGGGTCCACCCGCCCGCGGGAGGGGCGGCGCCCGGTGGCCGTCACGGGCGCCGCCCCTCCGCAGGCCCTCGAAAGAAAGTCTTCGGCCCTTCTCCGGGATTTGTACTACTCGCGAGTAGCACGATTGGCGGTATGCCGGGGCCTTTCCCGGTGAAGGTGAACAGGATCGCACTCGGGTGAATACTTCGCCGTTGTCGGCAGCGCGTTCAGCGGTACGGTGCCGAGCGCACACCGGCAGCGACTCGCGTGACACCGGCTACAACGCCACGAGCTTCGGCTTCCACATTCTCTCTCTGGGCGAGAACGAGCTCTGAGCTGTCTTCACAGACTCCTTTCGAGTCCGAACGAGTGAGCCGGAGCCGATCCAGCGGCAAGACCGGTGGGAATTGTCCCGGCCCACTCTTCGAAAGGACAGCACGCGGCGCCCGTTATTCGGCGGCGAAGTGCACTTGGACGTCCTCCACGAACCGACCGAGCAGCCGGCCGAAGGTCTCCTGGTCCTCGGTGGACCAGTCGGCGATCGCGTCGGCGAACGACCCGAGCACCGCCTCCAGGTACCGCCCGGCCGCCGCGTCACCCGGCTCGGTCAGCTCGACGAGCCGCGCCCTCTGGTCGCCGGGGTCGGTGACGCGGCGGACCAGACCCGCGCGTTCCAGGTCGTGCAGGTGCCTCGTGACGTGCGGACCGGCGACCTGCATCCGCGTGGCGATCTCCCCGACCCGCAGCGGCTGACCGGCCATGCGCAGGGTGATCAGCACGGTCAGGCCCGGCCGGTCGAGCGGTATGCCGACGCGTTCCACGGCCCTCTCGACCAGGCGGCTCCGGTTGAGCACGGTGCCCAGGCGCAGGAGGTGCGGCAGCATCGCCGCGGGGTTCAGGCCCTCACCCACAACTTACCTACCTAACTTAGGTATATGCTTGCGTCGGTCGTGAAACGATACCTAAGTTAGTTAACGGAGGCTTTCGTGAGCTCAGTCCTGATCTCCGGCGCCAGCATCGCCGGTCCGTCCCTCGCGTTCTGGCTGCGGCGGCACGGCTTCGACGTCACCGTCGTGGAGCGGTCCCACGCCCTGCGCGGCGGCGGCTACCCCATCGACATCCGCGGCACGGCGCTCGGCGTGGTCGAGCGGATGGGCCTGCTCCCCCGGCTGCGCGAGGCGCACGTCGACACCCAGCGGATCACGTTCCTCGACGCCGGTGGTGAGCGCGTCGCGTCGATCCGGCCGGAGACGATCACCGGCGGCGACGACCACCGCGACCTGGAGGTGCGGCGCGGTGACCTCGCCGAGATCCTCCACGAGGTCGTGCGCGACGACGTGGAGTTCCTGTTCGACAACTCCGTCGTGGCCATGGACGACCACGACGGCGGTGTGGACGTGACGTTCCGCAGCGGCCTTCAGCGCACCTACGACCACGTCGTCGGCGCCGACGGGCTGCACTCCGCGGTGCGCGCGCTGACGTTCGGCCCGGAGGAGCAGTTCCACCGCTACCTCGGGTACTGCTTCGCGGGCTTCACCCTGCCCAACCACCTCGGTCTCGCGCACGAGGCGCTGCTGTGGAACGAACCCGGCCGCGCCGCCGCGCTCTACGCCGTGGGCGAGGAGCCGACCGTGCACGGGTTCCTGAGCTTCACCCGCGCCGAGGCCCCGTTCGGCGCCTTCCACGACCCGCTGGCCCAGCGCGACCTGGTCGCGGAGGTCTTCGCGGGCGACGGCTGGGAGGTGCCGCGGCTGGTCGCGGCGATGCGGTCGGCCGAGGACCTGTTCTTCGACACGGTCAGCCAGATCCGCATGCCGCACTGGTCGTCCGGTCGCGTCGCGCTCGTCGGTGACGCCGCGTACGCCCCGTCGTTCCTCACCGGGCAGGGGTCGAGCCTCGCGCTGGTCGGCGCGTACGTGCTGGCCGGCCACCTCGGCACGGCACCGGACCACGCGGCGGCGTTCGCGGCGTACGAACGCGGCACCCGGCCGTTCGTCGAGGCGAACCAGAACCTCGTGCGGGAAGGCGACGCGGAGCTGTTCCCCGGCACGGCGGAGGCCCTCGCCGCCCGCAACGCCGCGTTGCGGGAGCGGGAGACCATGGCGACGGGCGGCAGCCGTCCCGAGCACTCCGCGCTCGTGCTCCCCGAGTTCGGCTAACGCCGCTCGTAGCGGGTCATGACCACCCCGCCGGGGAACGTCCGCGTCTCCACGAGGGCGAGGTCCACCCGGCCGTCGAAGACGGGGAAGAACGGCGTGCCGCCGCCGGCCAGGACCGGGTGGGTGACGACCTGGTACTCGTCGACCAGCCCGGCCCGCACGGCCGCCGCGGCCAGCGCCGCGCCGCCGACCCGCATCGGCCCGCCGTCGCCGTCCCTGAGCCGGGTGATCTCGGTGACCGCGTCGCCGGGCACCACGCGGGTGTTCCAGCCGGCCTCCCCGACCGTGGAGGAGAACAGCACCTTCGGCGTGTCCCGCCAGTTCCGCGCGAACTCGACCTCGGCCGGGGTGGCGCCCGGCCGCTGGTCGCCCGTCGGCCAGTGGGAGCTCATCGCCTCCCACAACCCGCGCCCGTACAGGAACAGCTCGATCGCCTGCTCCTGTTCGAGCCACCACTCGAACAGCTCGTCGCTCGACACGCCCCAGCCGATGTCACCACCGGTCGCGGCGACGTGGCCGTCGAGGCTCACGTTCATGCCGTAGGTCAGCTTCCGCATGACGCCATCTTGCCGTCGAGGTACCGCACAACCGAGGAACAGGTTCCCCACAGGTGCCTCACAGGAACCGGCCGCAGTCTGGGTGCCATGACGGACAACCACGACCGCGGCCTCCAGTACGACCTCGCCACGCTCCTCGGGCGCCGGCGGGCGCTGACGCTGTTCGGCGGCGCGGGCCTCACCCTCGTGGCCTGCGCCCCGTCGACCACCACGACCACGTCGTCCCCCACGACCTCCACCTCGGCCGGCGCCCGGGGCGTCGCGCTGGAGGCGATCCCCGAGGAGACCGCCGGGCCGTACCCCGGTGACGGCTCCAACGGCCCGAACGCGTTGACGCAGAGCGGCATCGTGCGGTCCGACATCCGCTCCAGCTTCGGCTCGTCGACCCGCACGGCCGAGGGCGTGCCGCTGACGATCGAGCTGACCGTGCGGCACGAGGACGGCACGCCGTACCCCGGTGCGGCCGTCTACCTGTGGCACTGCGACATCAACGGCGACTACTCGATGTACTCCGACCGCGTGAAGGACGAGAACTTCCTGCGCGGAGTGCAGGAGACCGACGCGAGCGGGAGGCTCAAGTTCGTGAGCGTGTTCCCCGGCGCGTACTCGGGGCGCTGGCCGCACGTCCACTTCGAGGTCTACCCGAGCCTTTCCGAGGCCACCGGGGCGGGCAACAAGATCACGACCTCGCAGCTCGCACTGCCGGAGTCGACGTGCAAGGAGGTCTACGGCACCACCGGCTACACGCAGTCGGTGCGCACCATGTCGCGATCCTCGCTGCAGCAGGACATGGTGTTCCGCGACGGCGTCGACCAGCAGATGGCGACCATGTCCGGCAACGTGTCCGCCGGCTACACGGCCTCACTCACCTTCGCGGTGCAGGGCTAGCCACAGCTCGGCGCGCAGGCCGGGCGAGTCCAGGGAGCGGCCCAGCGCCTGCTCGGCCCTGCGCACGCGGCTCTTCAACGTGTGCCGGTGCACGCCGAGCCGGGCCGCCGCCGGGTCCCACGCGCCGTGGTGGCCCAGCCAGACCCGCAAGGCCTCCCTCGCCCCGGCGTCGAGCGGCCGCAGCAGCGCGGCGGCGAACCCGTCCGGCAACGGGATCCGGCCGGCCAGGTCCTCGAACGCGCGCACACCCGCTTCCCGCGCCCGCACGGCCTCCCGGTAGCCGCGCGCGACCTGCGTTCCGTCCACTTCGGACGACGAGAAGCCGTCGGACTCGGCCGCCAGCACCACGACGTCACCGTCGTGCTCGGCCCAGAACACGTCGTCGTCGTCCGGTGGCGAGGTGACGAGGTGGACGCGGAACCGCTCGGGCAGGCCGTCGACCGGCAGTCCCGCGAGGAGCAGCCGGAACTGCGCGGCGCGCAGCTCCCCGCGGGCCGCGTCGACGGCGTCGTTCCGCGCCAGGGCGAGGGTGAGCAGGGACGCCGCGGTGTTGACGATGCCGGGTTCGGGCCGGGTGGTGCCCACGGCGAGCACACCGCGTGCCCGGCTGCCGAGCACTTGGAGGAACACGTGGGTCCCCGCGAGCTCGAACGCGGCGCTCGCGAGCCCGCCGGCGGTCCGCAACCGGGCCAGCTCGGCGGTCAGGTCGGGCACCAGGCGCGGGTTGTGCGCGTGCACGGGGTGACCGGCGGCGTCGAGCAGCACGACCCAGCCGTCGACCCACTGGCCGAGCCGGCGCACCACACCCCCGACCCCGGCCCTGACCGCGGCACGGGTGAGCGCGCGCTGGGCCTCGCTGGTGCGGGTGAGGGCGGCGTACTCGTCGGCGGCCACGGCCCTCGACACGGCCTTGCTGATCGCGATGAACGGCACCTCGCGCGGCACCTCCACCAGCCCGAGCCCGGTGCGGCGGGCGGCGTCGACGAGCGCGGGCGGCACGGCGGCGTGGCTGAGCCCGGTGCCGAAACCGAGGCCGACGACCCCCGCGCGCACCAGCCGGTCGACGTAGTCCTCCCCCGGCTCGCCCAGTCCGGTGGTCAGCAGCAGCTCACCGCCCTCCAGGAACGGCGCCGGGTCGGCGAGCTCCGTGCCGTGCACCCAGCCGACCGGTCGTGACACGTCACCGGCGAGCACCGGCAACCGCAGCGCGGACGCGAGCTCCCGCAACGTGATCGGCATGTGCCAGTTTGTACAGCGAGGCCGCTGCTGATCGCCATTTCCGCCACTGCGCACCGCGCTGACCAGGACCATGCTGACCCCATGACCCGACTGCGCACCTCGCTGCCCGGCCCGAAGTCGCTGGAGCTCCAGGCACGGCGCACGAACGCCGTCGCCGCCGGGGTCGGCTCCGCGCTGCCCCTCCACATCGACTCCGCCGACGACGGCCTGCTCGTCGACGTCGACGGCAACCGGCTGATCGACCTCGGCTCCGGCATCGCCGTCACGAGCGTCGGCAACCCCGCGCCCGCGGTGGCCGAGGCCGTGCACGCGCAGATCGACCGGTTCAGCCACACCTGCTTCATGATCACCCCCTACGAGGGGTACGTGGCGGTGTGCGAGGAGCTCAACGCCCTTACCCCCGGCACGCACGAGAAGCGGTCGGTGCTGGTCAACTCGGGCGCGGAGGCCGTGGAGAACGCGGTCAAGATCGCCCGGCACGTCACCGGCCGGGCGGCGGTCGTCGTGTTCGACCACGGCTACCACGGGCGAACGAACCTCACGATGGCGCTGACGGCCAAGAACATGCCGTACAAGCACCGCTTCGGGCCGTTCGCGCCGGAGGTGTACCGGGTGCCCACGTCTTACCCGCTGCACGACGGCCTCACCGGTGCCGAGGCGGCTGAACGGGCGATCACCGCGATCGAGAAGCAGGTCGGCGGCGACAACACCGCGGCCGTCGTGGTCGAACCGGTCCAGGGCGAGGGCGGGTTCATCACACCCGCGCCCGGTTTCCTGCCCGCCGTCGCGCGGTGGTGCCGCGAACGCGGGGTGCTGTTCGTGGCCGACGAGATCCAGACCGGGTTCTGCCGCACCGGGGAGTGGTTCGCCTGCGACCACGAGGGCGTGGTGCCGGACCTGGTCACCACGGCCAAGGGCATCGCGGGCGGTCTCCCGCTGGCCGCCGTCACGGGACGCGCCGAGATCATGGACGCCGTGCACGTGGGCGGACTCGGCGGTACCTACGGCGGCAACCCGGTGGCGTGCGCTGCCGCGCTGGGCGCCATCCGCACGATGCGCGAGCGGGACCTCAACGCCGCCGCACGCCGCATCGAGGACACGGTGCTCCCCCGGCTCAAGGCGGTCGCGGAGAAGACCGGCACCATCGCCGAGGTCCGCGGCCGTGGCGCGATGCTCGCCATCGAGCTCACCGAACGCACGCCCGAAGTCGCCGCCCGCGTGGCGAAGGCGTGCCACGAACAGGGTGTCGTCGTGCTGACGTGCGGCACTTACGGCAACGTGATCCGTCTGCTGCCCCCACTCGTCATCCCGGACGACCTGCTCGCCGAAGGCCTCGACGTTCTCGAAGGAGCTTTGCTCGCATGACCGACTTCCACACCCCAGAAGACGTCGAGAACGCGGTCGCGCAGGCGCACGCGGTCGCTCCCGAGCTGGCCGCCCTGCCGGCCCACCGCAGGGCCGCCGCGCTCGACCACGTGTCGACGCGGCTGGCCGAGCGCGCGGAGGAGTTCGCGCAGGCCATCACCGACGACTCCGGCAAGCCGCTCAGGTGGTCGCGGGTCGAGGTGACCCGCGCGGTCTCCACGTTCCGCTGGGCCGCCGAGGAGGCCCGCCGGTTCTCCGGCGAGCTGCAGCGCCTCGACACCGACCCGGCCGCAGAGGGACGGCTCGCGCTGGTGCGGCGGGTGCCGCGCGGGCCGGTGCTGGGCATCGCGCCGTTCAACTTCCCGCTGAACCTGGTGGCGCACAAGGTCGCGCCCGCGCTGGCCGTCGGCGCGCCGATCGTGCTGAAGCCGGCGCCCGCCACGCCGAAGGCCGCGTTCCTGCTCGGGGAGCTGCTGGCCGAGACGGACCTGCCCGGGGGCGCGTGGGCGGTGCTGCACCTGGCCAACGAGGACACCGCGCGGCTCGTCGAGGACCCGCGGCTGCCGGTCGTGTCGTTCACCGGCTCCGGCCCGGTCGGGTGGGGCATCAGGGACCGGGTGCCGCGCAAGCACGTCACGTTGGAGCTCGGCGGCAACGCGGCCGCGATCGTGGCGCCGGACTGGACCGACGTCGAGTTCGCCGCGCAGCGCATCGCCACGTTCGCCATGTACCAGGCCGGGCAGTCGTGCATCTCGGTGCAACGCGTGTACGTGCACACCGACGTCTACGACGCGGTGGCGGACGCCGTTGTGGCGCAGGTGAAGAAGCTCGACGTCGCCGGCGACGTGGGTCCGTTGATCAACGACGCCGCCGCCGACCGGGTCGAGGCGTGGGTGGCCGAGGCGGGGGCCACGGTGCTGACCGGCGGCACCCGCGACGGCCGCACCTACGCGCCGACCGTGCTCACCGACGTGCCCGCGACCGCGAAGGTCAACGCCGAGGAGGTGTTCGGCCCGGTCGTCACGCTGACCCGCGTCGACAGCGTCGAGGAGGCCTTCGACCTGGTCAACGCGTCCCGGTACGGCCTGCAGGCCGGGGTGTTCACGACCGACGTGCGGCTCGCCTTCCGCGCGGCGCACCGGCTCCAGGTCGGTGGCGTGATCGTCGGCGACGTGCCGAGCTACCGGGCCGACCAGATGCCGTACGGCGGGGTGAAGGAGTCCGGCGTCGGCCGCGAGGGGCTGCGGGCGGCGATGGAGGACCTGACCGAGCCGCGCGTGCTGGTGCTGACGGGCCTCGAACTGTGAGCTGAGCCGGTCGCGGTGCTGCCATGATGGCTCGCGTGGCCGTCACGATCAGGGATGTCGCTCGCCAGGCGCAGGTCTCCGCGTCGACGGTCTCGCGCGCGCTCAGCGCACCCGGTCTGGTCAGCGAGGCCACCCGGCAGCGGGTGCTGGAGGTCGTGCGCGGACTGGGCTACCAGCCCAACCGCGCCGCCCGCAGCCTGATCACCGGGCGCACCGGCAACCTCGGCATCGTGGTGCCCGACCTGGAGAACCCGTTCTTCCCCGCGGTGCTGCGCGGCGTGCAGACGCGGGCGGGCGAGGCGGGCACCTCGGTGTTCTTCTGCGACAGCAGGAAGGACGCGCTGGTCGAGGCCGAGCTGGTGCGGACGATGGCCGCGCAGGTCGACGGCCTGGTGCTGTGCGGGTCGCTGCTGTCCGACGAGCAGGTCGCCGAACTGGCGGACGCCACACCGCTGGTGCTGCTCAACCGCGTCGTGCCCGGTGTGTCGTCGGTGCTGATGGACAGCGCCCTCGGCATGGACCAGGTCGTCGCGCACCTGGAGTCGCTGGGGCACGCGCACCACGTCTACCTCGGCGGTCCGACCGGCTGGTCGAACCACCGGCGGGAGCAGGGCCTGCGGGGCCGTGCGGAGCTGCTCGGGTCGTTCGAGCCGAACTTCGCCGGCGGGCTGGTCGCGGCCGAACGGGCGCTGGCGACCGGTGCGACGGCGTTCATCGCCTACAACGACCTGGTCGCGCTCGGCGTGCTCAGCCACCTGGCGGCGCGCGGCGTGCGGGTGCCCGAGCAGGTGAGCGTGACCGGGTTCGACGACATCCTGTACGCGGCGATGTGCTCGCCCGCGCTCACGACCGTGACGATGCCGACCGAGGAGGGCGGTCAGGTCGCCGTCGACCTGCTGACGGACCTCCTCGGCGGTGGCGAGGCCCGGACGCGGGAGCTCCCGACGACGCTCGTGGCCCGCGCGAGCACCGGGCGAGCGCCTTGATCTCCAGCTAAGTGGAGCTCCTGGGGTCGGCGTCCTGACCGGTCGTCGAGGTGGGGGTTGTGATGCGGGCTGTTCGCGTGCACGGGTTCGGTGGTCCCGAGGTGCTCGTCGCGGAGGAGGTGCCGGACCCGGTCGCCGGGCCGGGACAGGTCGTGGTCGGGGTGGCGGCCGCGGACGTGATCTTCCTCGACACGCTGCTGCGGCGGGGCTGGGGCCTCGAGCACTTCCCCACGCACCCGCCCTACGTGCCCGGTGGGGGCGGTGCCGGACACGTGCTGTCGGCAGGCGAGGGCGTGGACCCGGCGTGGGTCGGCCGGCACGTCGTCGCGCGCGGCCCCGCGGGGTACGCGGAGCAGGTCGTCGTGCCGGTCGGTGACGTCGTCGCGGTGCCGGACGGCCTGGGCTCGCCCGAGGCGGCGGCGCTGCTGCACGACGGCGTCACGGCGCTGAACCTCCTGCGCCGCGTGGAGATCGGCGAGGGTGACTGGGTGCTGGTGGCCGCCGCGACGGGTGGCGCGGGCTCCCTGCTCGTGCAGCTGGCCCGTGCCGCCGGGGCCTTGGTCGTGGCGGCGGCCCGCGGTGACCGCAAGCTCGCCCTGGCGGAGGACCTGGGAGCGCACGTCACCGTCGACTACTCGGCCGAGGGCTGGCAGGACCGCGTGCTCGACGCGACCGACGGCGTGCAGGTGGCCTTCGACGGTGCGGGCGGGCCGCTCGGCCGGGCCGTGTTCGAGACCGTGGCCGCGGGTGGGCACTTCGTCACCTACGGCACGTCGGACGGCTTCGCGGACATCGACCCCGAGCTCGCGCGGCACCGGCAGGTGCACGTGGACAACCCGTTGGCAGACGGTCCACCCGCTCCGGCCACGGTGCACGAGCTGCTCACGGAAGCGCTCGCGCTCACGGCACGGGGCCGGCTCCGCCCGGTGATCGGCGCGACCTACCCGTTGACGCAGGCCGCGAAGGCGCACCGGGCGCTGGAGGAGCGCGCGACGCTGGGCAAGTCGCTCCTGCTCGGCTGAGGCGGGGTCAGCGCAGCGCGGCGGTCTCCGTGACCGCCCGCAGCGCGGCCACCACGGCCGAGAACGGCGGCAGGAACGGCCGGTCCACCGGCGTCTCCCCCAGCCAGCCGACACCCCCGCGGTCGATCCGCGACGGCGGCAGCGGCACGAGCGTGCCCAGCCGGTGCGTCAGCGCACCGCGGGCCCGCAGGCGGATCAGGTTCACCTGCGACGCCTCGTCGGCGGACTCGGTGAGCAGGAGCCACCGCCCGGGAGCCCCCGGCAGCGCCACCACCGGTCCGCCGAGCATCCGCAGGGCGAGGTAGTGCCGCACCTCCTCGCCGATCGCGGAACCGAGCTCGACGGCGGAAACCTGGTGGTCCGTGGTCAGCAGCAGCCTGTTCTCGGAGCGCAGCACGAGCCAGCCCCAGTCCGAGTAGCGCTGCTGGGCCGCGGAGAACGTGTCGGGGTGCGGTAGTACTCCCTTAGGCGAGCTCATGGATCTCACCCTCACTTGATCGAGGTGTAACGCCGATCACACGATTTGACTCCCCGCCGCCATGAACTCACTATCGGGCCGCCATCGGCACACTCGAACGGGGCTGGAGAGCGTGACTCACCTGCGTGAACGCCACCTGACCATGATCGCACTGGGCGGCGTGATCGGCGCCGGTCTCTTCGTCGGGACAGGGGCGGGAATCGCGATCGCCGGACCGGCGGTCCTCATCTCGTTCGGGCTCGCCGGGCTGCTCGCGCTGCTCGTGATGCGCATGCTCGGGGAGATGGCGGCCGAACACCCCAGCGGGGGCGCGTTCTCGGTGCACGCGGAGAAGGCGATCGGGCCGTGGGCCGGGTTCACCGTCGGCTGGGGCTACTGGTCGGCGGTCGTCGTGGTGCTCGCGGTCGAGGCGACCGGGGCGGCGAAGATCGCGTCCGGGTGGCTGCCCGCCGTGCCGCAGTGGGCCTGGGTGCTGGTGTTCATGTCGGTGCTGACGGCGGTGAACCTGGCGAACGTGCGGAACTTCGGCGAGTTCGAGTTCTGGTTCGCGGGCCTCAAGGTCGCCGCGATCGTGCTGTTCCTGCTGCTCGGTGGTGCCGCGGTCCTCGGTCTGCTGCCCGGCGTGGACTCCCCCGGCGTGAGCAACCTGCGCGACTTCCTCCCGCACGGCTGGGGCGGCGTGGTCGCCGGGCTGATGGCGGTCGTCTTCGCGTTCGGCGGACTGGAGGTCGTCACGATCGCCGCCGCCGACGCCGAGGACCCCAAGCGCGCCATCGGCAAGGCGGTGCGCACGTCGGTCACCCGGCTGCTGGTGTTCTACCTCGGCTCGATGGCCGTCGTCGTGACCCTGTTGCCGTGGAACGACTCCGAGGTCGGTGCGAGCCCGTACGTGGCGGTGCTCACCAGGATCGGCATCCCGGGCGCGGCGCAGATCATGAACGTCGTCATCTTCGTGGCACTGCTGAGCGCCATCAACGCCACCCTGTACGGCGCGGCCCGGATGCTGTCCTCGCTCGCCGACCGCGGCGAGGCGCCGAAGTCGTTGCTGCGGCGCAGGAACGGCGTGCCGCGCAACGCCGTGCTGGCGTCGGTGGCGTTCGGCTTCGTGTCGGTGGGGCTCAACTACCTGTGGCCGGACACGGTGTTCCTGCTGCTGCTCAACGCCGTCGGCTCGGCCCTGCTGGTCGTGTGGGGCTTCATCGCCGTGTCGCAGCTGCGGATGCGCCGCGGCATCGCCGACCCGGTCGTGCCGATGTGGGGCTACCCGTACCTGTCGTGGCTCGCGCTGGCGGCGATCGTGGGGATCGTCGGGCTGATGCTGGCCGACTCCCAGGCCCGCGGCCAGATCCTGTCGACCGGCGTGCTGTTCGCGGTCATCGCGGCCGTCGGCGTGGCCAGGTCGGCACGGCGGAGCACCGCCGGCTGAACCGCTTGCGGCACAGGCCCTGCTTGCCTGGTTCGGTATAGTTATACCGTGATCGAACTGAAGTCCGCCGCCGAGCTGGACGTCATGCGTGAAGCGGGTCGCGTCGTCGCACGGGCCCTCGCCGCGTGCCGTGCCCACGCCGCACCGGGGGTCACCCTGCGCGAGCTCGACGAGGTGGCCAGGGAGGTGATCTTCGGGGCCGGTGCGACGTCGCCGTTCCTCGACTACCACCCGCGGTGGTCGCCCAGCCCGTTCCCCGGTGTCATCTGCGCGTCGGTGAACGACGCCGTCGTGCACGGCATCCCGGGCCCGCAGGTGCTCGGTGACGGCGACCTGGTCAGCATCGACTGCGGCGCCGTGGTCGACGGGCTGTGCGGTGACGCCGCCACCAGCTTCGTGATCGGCACCGCCACCGACGCCGACCTCGCGCTCATCGACTGCACCGAACGCGCCCTGCGGGCCGGGATCGACGCCGCCCGGCCGGGCGCGCGGATCGGTGACATCTCGCACGCCATCGGTTCCGTGGCCCGTGCCGGCGGCTACGGCCTGCTCCGGCACCACGGCGGTCACGGCATCGGCCGCGCGATGCACGAGGAACCGTTCGTCCCCAACGAGGGCAAGCCCGGCGAGGGCCTGAAGCTCGTGCCCGGCGTCGTGCTGGCCCTCGAACCGATGCTGCACGCCGGCGGCCGTGACGGCTACAGCAGCGACGACGACGGCTGGACCCTGCGCACCGACGACGGCTCACGCGCCGCCCACGTCGAACACACCGTGGCCATCACCGTCGACGGCCCCACAATCCTGACCCTGCCCTGACTCCCTCTTGCCTGAACAGCAGAGGGGATCAGGCTGACTTTTGAGGGGTCAGGAGTTCGTTGAGCGCGTCCAGGGAGATGCCCAGCGCGCCGGCGAGCGCCGCGATCGTGAAGAAGGACGGTGTGGGGGCGCGACCGGTCTCGATCTTGCGCACCGTCTCGGCGGACAGACCGGCCCTGGCGGCGATCTCGACCATGCTCTCCTGGCCGCGCGCGTCGCGCAGCAACTGCCCGAGCCGCCTGCCCCGCTCCCGCTGCAGCGAACTCAAGGGGATGCGCACCATGCCTGCGGATTCTACGCGAACTCCGCCCTCCGGTCGGCGTGAGAAAAGTCCGTTGCACGGGCGGCCGACCAACGCATAGGTTCGAAGTACACAAGAGAGGAGGTGGTCCAAAGTTGTATAGCTATCGGACTCGTGAGGTGGCTGTCCGCTAGGACCAGCCCTCGGTGACGCCTGGCGAAACCCAGGCAGCCACCCGACCCCCGGACTTCGAGCGCTGGTCCCGCTCGGCCCGCTCACGCGGGAGTCGTCCGGGGGTTGTCCCATTTCCGGGGAACCGCACCGAGACGACCGAACCTCAGAGCGCCTTCTTCCGCACCGTGAGATCGGCGACGAACGCGTCATAGGACTCGGTGAAGTCCTCGGCCCTCAGCACGGCCGACGGGTGCACGGTCACGCCGACCCGCAGCCCGTCGTGCTCCACCACCCGGCCCCGGTTCTCGGTGAGCTTGAACGACGGCCCCAGCAACGCCTTCGCCGCCACGGCACCCAGGCACACCACCAGGTCGGGCTTCACCACCCGCAGCTCCTCGCGCAGCCACGGGAAGCACGCGACGACCTCGGAACGCCGTGGCTGCTGGTGAATCCTGCGCTTGCCGCGCGCGGTGAACCTGAAGTGCTTCACCGCGTTCGTGAGGTAGACGTCGGACCGGGCGATGCCCGCGGCAGCCAACGCCTTGTCCAGCAACCGGCCCGCCGGGCCGACGAACACGTGGCCGTCGACGTCCTCGCGGTCGCCGGGCTGCTCCCCCACCATCATCAGCCGGGCTTTCACCGGCCCTTCGCCGAACACCGTCTGGGTGGCGTCGCGGTACAGCTCGCACCCGCGGCAGCCGGCGGCGGCAGAACGCAACGCCGCCCAGCTCTTCCCCTCGGGGACGAACTGGGCGGCGGACGCGGTGTCTTTACTTGGTCGAGCGGAAGGCATCCTTGACCTTCTCGCCAGCCTGCTTCAGAGCGCCCTTGGCTTGCTCCGCGCGGCCCTCGGCCTGCCACTGCTCGTTGTCCGTGGCGTCGCCGACCGCGGCCTTGGCGCGGCCCTTGAGCTCCTCGGCCTTGTTCTCGAACTTCTCGTCGGCACCCATGGATCAGGCTCCTCCACTAGCGGTCAGCTACGCCGACCGGTTACCCGGCGAGCAGCGATCCAAACAGTTGATAAGGTGATCACTCGCGGTTGAGAACCCAGCCGCAAGCCGATGAGACGGCTTGCTCTGGGTGTGCCCGCCCTTCGCAAGATGAGCTACCTGGAGCGTCGTCGTCCCACCGGCATGCCGCTGTGACCATGACGACGTGAAAGGAGCCGGCGGTGTCGTCCGCGAGAATCACCGCCCTCGAGGCCGAGGTGGCAGGGTTGCGCAAGGCCCTGGCGTCACGGACCGTCATCGGGCAGGCCACGGGCCTGATCGCCGCACGCAAACCCTGCACACCCCAGCAGGCGTTCCAGCTGCTGGTGCAGATATCACAGCACCACAACATCAAGCTGCACGTCGCGGCCGACCGCCTGGTCGCCGCGTTCGTGCACGCCCACCTCGGCCGGCCGGTGAACCCGGCCGACCAGGTGTTGTGGGATCACGTCAACGCGACCACGGCGAACGAGTCCGGAGGAAGCGACGACGGGTTCGCCGAGGAGGTCAGCAGCACATCCCCGTGAGGCAGCGGGACGGGGGTCGTGCCCAGGTTGACCACCACGCGGGTCTGCCCGCGGTGCAGCACGAAGCACTCCCCGTCCTGCTCCACCACGAACCGGTCGAGTCGCGGATCGGCCAGCTCGGGGCGGGAGCGCCGCAACGCGATCAGCGCGCGATAGGTCTCGTGCACCTTCGCGTGCTCCCCCTCACCGACCTCGTCCCACCTCAGCCGCGAGTTCTCCACGGTCTGCGGCGACATGGGGTCCGGTACGTCTGATTCGCCCCACCCGTGGCGGGAGAACTCCCTGCGCCGCCCGGTCCTGACCGCCTCGGCGAGCTGCGGGTCCGGGAAGGACGCGAAGAACTGCCACGGCGTGGAGGCCGCCCACTCCTCCCCCATGAAGATCATGGGCGTGTAGGGCGAGCACAGCACGATCGCCGCCGCGCACAACAACTTCCCGGTGGGCACGGATGCGGGCAACCGGTCACCGGCCGCCCGGTTGCCGACCTGGTCGTGGTTCTGGGTGTAGGCCAGGAACCGGTGGCCGGGGATCAACGCCGTGTCGACCGGCTTGCCGTGGTGCTTCTCCCGGAACGACGACCAGGTGCCGGCGTGGAAGAAGACACCCTCCAGCGTGTTCTTCAGCGCTCCCGGTGCCGCGAAGTCCGCGTAGTACCCGAACGTCTCACCCGTCAGGGCGACGTGCAGGCAGTGGTGCAGGTCGTCCGACCACTGCGCGTGCAGGCCCGTTCCCCCGCCCTCCCGCGCGGTCACCAGTCTCGCGTCGTTCAGGTCGGACTCGGCGATCAGCGTCAACGGCCGCCCGACCGCCGCCGACAACGCGTCCACCTCGACCGCGAGCTCCTCCAGCAGGTGCACCGCGCTCCGGTCGGCCAGTGCGTGCACCGCGTCGAGCCGCAGCCCGTCCACGTGGAAGTCGCGCAGCCACTGCAGGGCGTTGTCGAGCACGTACCGGCGCACCTCGTCGGAGCCGGCGCCGTCGAGGTTGAGGCCGGGACCCCAGTCGTTGCTGCCCGCGAAGTACGGGCCGAACCGGTCGAGGTAGGCCCCCGACGGACCGAGGTGGTTGTAGACGACGTCGAGCAGCACGGCCAGGCCGCGGGCGTGGCAGGCGTCGACGAACCGCTTGAAGCCGTCCGGCCCGCCGTAGGGCTCGTGCACCGCGCCCCACAGCACGCCGTCGTAGCCCCAGCCCTCGACGCCGTCGAAGCTGTTGACCGGCATGACCTCGACGAACGTGATGCCCAGGTCCACCAGGTGGTCGAGCTTCCCGATCGCCGCGTCGAACGTGCCCTCGGGCGTGAACGTGCCGATGTGCAGCTCGTAGATCACCCCGCCGGGCAGCGCGCGGCCGGTCCAGCCGCCGTCCTGCCACTCGTAGGTGTGCTCGTAGACGCGGGACGCCTCGTGCACGCCGTTCGGCTGCCACAGCGACCGCGGGTCCGGCAGCGCCTGGCCGTCGACCACGAACGCGTAGTCGGTGCCGCTCACGTCGCAGTGCCACCAGTCGCCGTCGCGCTTCATCCCGTGGTCGACGCCGTCGACCCGGACGTGCACGGACTCGGGCTTCGGTGCCCACACGGAAAAGCTCACGATTCCCCTCGCACGAGCAGAGCCACCGGGTAGCGGTCGAGCAGCGCGGCCAGGTCCTCGGTCGCCGGCCGCCCGGTGAGCACGTCCGTCCACTCCGGACCGGGCAGCGGCAGCGCGGTGCCCTGCCAGCCCTTGCGCGCCAGCCCGACCGGGAGCCGGGTCGCGACGGTGATGACGTGCTCGCGCTGGAACGCGAGCACGTGCTCGGCGGCGGGTCCCTCCGCGCGCAGCGGGCGGTAGCCGTGGAAACCGCGGGCCTTGGCCTGCAACGCCCGGTGCACCACCAGCAGCTTCGCGGCGCCGGTGTCGTCGACCTCCGGCACCCAGCCGTCCTCGATGCGGGCCAGCAGCTCCCTGCGCAGCTCGTAGTCGACCGGCCTGCGGTTGTCCGGGTCGACCAGCGAGTAGTCCCACAGCTCGGTGCCCTGGTAGATGTCCGGCACGCCGGGCGCGGTGAGCTGGACCAGCTTCTGGCCCAGCGAGTTCGACCAGCCCGGCACCGTGAGCCGCTCGGCGAACGCGGCGACCTCGGGCAGCCCGAGCACCTTCGCGGGCCACGCGGCCACCTCGGCGTCGAACTCGGCGTCGCGGTCGACCCACGAGGTCTTGACCTTCGCCTCGCGCGAGGCCTTCTCCAGGTACTGCGCGAGGCGGTCCTCGGTGATCGGCCACGCGCCGAGCAGCGACTGCCAGGCCAGCCGGTTGAGCGACGGCTCGGACAGCCCGTGCCGCGCGGTCATGGTCTCCTCGAACGCCAGGTACTCGTCCGGGATCTCGGCCAGCACGGCGAGCCGGGCCCGCACGTCCTCCGACCGCTTGGTGTCGTGGGTGGTCAGCGTCGTCATCGACCGCGGCCAGCTGGCCTCGCGGGCGGCGGCGCGCTGGTGGAACTCCTCCACCGGCATGCCGAACCGGTCCAGTGAGCCACCGACCTCGTTGAGGGCCACGAAGTTCGTGTACCGGTAGAACGCGGTGTCCTCGGTGCCCTTGGCGACGACCATGCCGGAGGTCTGCTGGATGCGGGTGGCCAGCTCGCCGTGCGGGTCGGCGCGGACCTGCTCGTCCAGCGCCTCGACCGCGGGCGAGGACGACAGCCGCACCGCGGTGTCCCAGTGCTCCAGGCCCTCCGGCAGGTAGGACCGGTACACCGGGAAGTTGACCATCACCTCGGCGACGGCCGCGCACGCGTCCTCGAACGGCACGTCCTTCACCAGCCGCGCGATCCGGCGCACCTCGGCGACCAGGATCGAGTCGGCGACCTGGCGGCGTGACGCGTGCTCGACCTCGTGGAAGGTCGGCTGCCCGTCACGGGGTTCGAACGCGTCCGTCGGCGCGATGAACACGCCGCAGATCTCGCGCAGCGCGTCGTAGCCCGTGGTGCCGTCGACCGGCCAGCTCTGCGGCAGCGTCTCGTCCGGCCCGAGGATCTTCTCGACGACGATCCAGCCGTCGAACTTCGCGCGCAGCGCCCGGAAGTAGCCGCCGGGGTCGGCGAGGCCGTCCGGGTGGTCGATCCGCAGCCCCTCCGCGCCCCACCGCAGCACCTCGTAGTGGGTCATGTCGAACACGTCCGGGTCCTCGACCCGGATCGCGGCCAGCTCGGTGATGTCGAAGAACCGGCGGTAGTTGAGCTCCTGGTTGCCGCGCCGCCAGTTCACCTTGACGAAGTGGTCGTGCTCCTCGTCCTCGGCGTCCTCGGCCAGCACCGGCAGCAGCACCCGCCCCGAGGACCAGTCGATGTCGAAGTACTTGGCGTACTCCGACTCCTGGCCCTTTTCGAGGACGTCCTCCCACCACGGGTTCGGCACGGCCATGTGGTTCGGCACGATGTCGACGTACAGGCCGATGCCGAGTTCGGTCAGCTTGTCCTGCAACGCTTCGCGCGCCTGCTTGCCGCCGAACTCCTCCCGCGTGCGGGTCGGGTCGGTGACGTCGTAGCCGTGCGTGGAGCCTTCGCGCGCCTCCAGCAGCGGTGACGCGTAGAGCCCGTGCACGCCGAGGCGGTGCAGGTAGTCCGCGATGTTCTCGGCGTCGGCGAAGGTGAAGCCGGGGGTGAACTGGATGCGGTAGGTGGAGTACGGGGCGCCCATCAGGCGGTCCTCTCCAGCACGACCAGCGAGCGCGCGGTCAGCGCGAGGCTGCCCGCCGCCGCGATCGGCTTCTTGCCGGCACCGCCGACCTGGCCGGTCGCGGTGTCGACCACGACCGTCCACTCGGTACCGTAAGAGCTGTCGGGCAATGTCACCTGGATGTCCTCGTGGTGTGCGTTGAACGCCATCAGGAACGAGTCGTCGACCACGCGCATGCCGCGCGAGTCGAGGTCCGGCATGCCTTCGCCGTTGAGGAAGACGACGATGCACTTGCCGAAGTCGTCCTCCCAGTTCTGCTCGGTCATCTCCTCACCGGAGGGGGTGAACCACGCGATGTCGCGCAGCTCGTCGCCCTTGCGGATCGGCCGGCCCGCGAAGAACCGCTTGCGGCGGAACACGGGGTGGGCCTTGCGGAACGCGGTCAGCGCCGAGGTGAAGTCGACCAGCTCGGCGTGCCGCTCCAGCAGCGACCAGTCGACCCAGGAGACCTCGTTGTCCTGGCAGTAGGCGTTGTTGTTGCCGTTCTGCGTGCGGCCGAACTCGTCGCCGTGCAGGATCATCGGCACGCCCTGCGACAGGATCAGGGTGGCGATGAGGTTGCGCCGCTGGCGGGCCCGCAGGTCCACGACCTCCTCGTCGTCGGTCGGTCCCTCGACGCCGCAGTTCCACGAGCGGTTGTGGCTCTCGCCGTCGTTGTTGTCCTCGCCGTTGGCCTCGTTGTGCTTCTCGTTGTACGACACCAGGTCGTTGAGCGTGAAGCCGTCGTGGGCGGTGACGAAGTTGATCGACGCGTACGGCCGGCGGCCGTCGTCCTGGTACAGGTCCGACGACCCGGTGATGCGCGAGGCGAACTCGCCCAGCGTCGCCGGCTCACCGCGCCAGAAGTCCCGGACGGTGTCGCGGAACTTGCCGTTCCACTCCGTCCACAGCGGCGGGAAGTTGCCCACCTGGTACCCACCGGGACCGACGTCCCACGGCTCGGCGATCAGCTTGACCTGCGACACCACCGGGTCCTGCTGCACGACCTCGAAGAACGTCGCCAGCCGGTCCACGTCGTAGAACTCCCGCGCCAGCGTCGCCGCCAGGTCGAACCGGAAGCCATCGACGTGCATCTCGGTGACCCAGTACCGCAGCGAGTCCATGATCAGCTGCAACGTGTGCGGCGTCCGCACGTTCAGCGAGTTGCCGGTGCCCGTGTAGTCCATGTAGAACTTGGGCTCGTCGTCCATCACCCGGTAGTAGGCCAGGTTGTCGATGCCCTTCATGGACAGCGTCGGCCCGAGGTGGTTGCCCTCGGCGGTGTGGTTGTAGACCACGTCGAGGATGACCTCGATGCCCGCCTGGTGCAGGGCGCGGACCATGCCCTTGAACTCCTGCACCTGGTTCAGCGGCATGGCCGCGTAGCCGTCGTGCGGCGCGAAGAACCCGATCGTGTTGTAGCCCCAGTAGTTGCTGAGCCTGCGCTCCTGCAACGTGTGGTCGCTGATGAACTGGTGCACGGGCATCAGCTCGACCGCCGTCACGCCCAGCTTGATCAGGTGGTCGATCATCACCGGGTGCGCGAGTCCCGCGTAGGTGCCGCGCAGTCGCGGCGGGATCTCCGGGTGGTCGATCGTGAGGCCGCGGACGTGCGCCTCGTAGATGACGCTCTCGTTGTACGGCGTCCTGGGCGAGCGGTCGTTCGTCCAGTCGAAGAACGGGTTGACCACCACGGACTTCGACACGAACGGCGCCGAGTCCGCGTCGTTGCGCTCCTCGGGCGCGCCGAACTTGTAGCCGTAGAGCGCTTCATCCCACGCGAGGCCGTTGGAGATGGCCTTCGCGTACGGGTCGATGAGCAGCTTGTTGGGGTTGCAGCGAAGGCCCCGCTCCGGGTCGTACGGCCCGTGCACGCGGTACCCGTACCGCTGGCCGGGGCCGACGCCGAGCAGGTAGCCGTGGTGCACGAAACCGTCCACCTCGGGCAACCGGACGCGTGTCTCTGTGCCGTCGTCGTCGAAGAGGCAGAGCTCCACGTACTCGGCAACTTCGGAGAACAGGGCGAAATTCGTTCCTACGCCGTCATAACCAGCGCCTAGCGGATACGGCCTGCCGGGCCAGGGTCGCACGATGCTCCTCACGCGGTAGCGATACCCACACGACCCTATCCGTCTAACCGAGATGCGGCATTCCGCGCGGGTGGCGTTGCGCGGAGGCGCGGGTCAGTTCCCGCGGCCGTGCCGGGGTCCGGTCCACCGTGCGGGCAGCACGGGGTGCACCAACCCCGGCGCGTCGAGCGGTCACGCCCTTCCGTGCGCCAGCACCAGCTGCCCACGTGCGGCCATGAGCAACGTGCGGGCTTCCTGGATCTCGCAGTACTTCAGGTGTTCGACCGCCGCCTCCGCGCACGCCAGCGCGTGGGTGAGGGCCTCGTTGTCCGGTGCGGGACCGGCGTCCCGCAGCGCGTCGCGCAGCGATTCCTCCGCACGCCGTGCCCCGGCCAGCGGGTCGCCGAGCGTGGTCGGCCGCACGGCGGCGAGGACCTGCTCGACAGCCAGTTCCAGCACGTCGGTCGGTGTCCGCGTGCTCACGGCTGAGCTCATCTGGTATGCCACCTCCAAAAGATCCGGGCTTCGTCGTCCGCCGTCGGGTGACGGCCCAACAGTACTCCGCAGGTCGGCGACCTGCCGTTAAGCGGGTGTTTCCGGTGTGCGTTGACGCAGGGGGCGGGTGATGTCCCTGACCAGTGGGAAGAACTCGTCCAGCGGCACGGGGAGGGGGATCCGCCAGTTCGGGTGCTCGTCGACCGTGCCCGGCACGTTGGGCTGCCGGGTCTCCCCCAGCGCGTCCTGCGGTGAGGTCAGCACCAGCGCGCAGGGCGCGTGGGCCAGCAGCTCGTGGGCACCGGCGACGCGGTCGCCGGGGTCGATGCCCTCCGCGCGCATCAGCTCGTCGAAGTCGGGACCGTCCTCACCGGCGAAGAACGTCGCGGCGGTCGGCAGGTCGTGGGTGGAGATGCTGGCCATCGCCTTCGGGTTCCACTGCGCGGGCGGGACCAGCGGGTGGCCCTCCGCGTAGTAGTCGCGCTGGAAGTAGAGGACGGCGCTGGTGAGCATGCCGTTCTCCTGCAGCGTCTTCGTGACGACCGGCTCGACCGTGCCGAGGTCCTCGCCGACGACCACGGCACCCGCGCGGTAGGCCTCCAGCGCGAGCACGCCGAGCATCGCGTCCGCGTCGTAGTGGACGTACGTGCCGCGCGACGGCGGTTCGCCCGGCGGGATCCACCACAGCCGCCACAGGCCGGCGACGTGGTCGATGCGGATGCCGTCGGCGTGCCGCAGCACGCTGCGCAGCACCTGGCGGAACGGCCGGTAGCCGGTCTCGGCGAGCTTGTCGGGGCGCCACGGCGGCAGTCCCCAGTCCTGGCCGTCGGCGCTGAACGCGTCCGGTGGCGCACCGACCTTGACGTCGATGGCGAACGCGTCCGGGTCGGCGAAGGTGTCGGCGCCGCCGGGGTGCACGCCCACCGGGAGGTCGTGGATGACGCCGACGGTCATGCCGGCCTCGTGCGCGGCGAGCCGGACGTCCTGCAGCTGGCGGGTGCACAGGTGCTGTACCCAGGCGTGGAACGCGACCCGTTCGGCCGGTGGTTCCGCGCGGTCGGCCGGCCACGTGCGCCAGTCGCTGCCGTGGACCTCGGCGAGCGCGCAGTAGGTCGCGAACCGCTCCAGGTCGGCGTCCATCTCGATCTCGCCGCCGGGGAAGAGCAGCTCCAGCGCCTGCCGCTTCGCGTCCCACACGGCGTCGTAGTCGATCAGGTCCTCGTTGGCGGGGCGCAGGTCGCGGATGAGCTGCCGGGTCCGCGGGCAGGCCTGCAGGAACTCGGCGGTGTCGGTGATGCGCAGGTACAGCGGGTTCGCGAACCGGCGGCTCGTCGGCGAGTACGGCGAGCGCTCGACCGGGTGCGTCAGGCTGGGCGCCTGCACCGGGTTGACCAGCACGACGCCCGCGTCGAGCTCCTGGCTGCTGCGCCGGGCGACGGTCGCGAGGTCGGCGAAGTCGCCCATCCCCCACGACTCCTGCGAACGCGCGGCGTACAGCTGGAGCATCCAGCCCCAGGTGTGCGGCACGTCCGGCAACGTCCTGGGCGCCACGGCCAGGGTGACGGTCTGCGTCGCGGTGCGGATCGTGTGCCACCCGAGCGGCAACGAGTCCGGCAGGTGCCGCTCAACGCTGACCGTCCCGCCGTCCTCCAGCTCGACGGTCGCGGGCCCGCGCAGGTCGTACGTCTCCTGCTCGCGGATCACGATCGTCGGCGGCAGCGCCTGCTCCGCCCGCCTGCGTTCGACCAGAGCCAGCTCGCGCTCGACGGAGTCCGGAGTGGACGCGTCCACGCCGAACTGCGCGAGGACAGCGACGACGACGTCCGTTTCGACGGTCACCTGCTGCTGATCGGAGTTCTCGTACCTCGTGGCGACGCCCCAAGCGTCCGCCAGCCGCGCCACCAACTCCTCCACAGGTACAAGCTATGTCACAGGTGCGCGTCCATTGCCAGAGCAAATGGACCCCGGTCACCCGAAGGGTGCACACCGGTCGGGCACCACCCCGCACACCTGTTTTCGTCAAACATCCGATCGCTGATCGGGAATGGCGACCACGGCCTCGACCTCGACGAGAAATTCCGGCCCGAACAACGCCGCGACCTGGACGAGCGTGCTCGCCGGGTTGTGCACGTCTCCCAGCACCGGCCGCAGCATTTCGTCACGCACGTCCCGGACGGTCTGCACTTCCGACGCGTCGAGCACGTACCACGTGAACTTCACGACATCCGACCAGTCGGCGCCAAACCTCGAAATGACGTGATGAAGATTGCTCAGCGCCTGCCTGGTCTGCGCCGCCAGGTCGTCCACCCCGACCACACGTCCCGTCTCGTCCACCGCGACCTGACCGGAGACGAACAGGAGCCTCCCGCTCACCGCCACCGCGTGGGCGTAGCCGGGGGTGTCCGGCAGGGCGGGCAGCCGGGTCAGGCGCTCTTCGGCGGGCATGGCGCCACAGTACTTCCGCGGATGCGCCCCGCGGGGTCGCGCGGCGGCGGTACCGTCGGCCCATGGGGGCGTTGCGGATCGGCGTCAGGGTCGTGCTCGGTGTCGTGGCGCTCGTCGTCGTGGCGGTGCTGTGGACGGTGTTCTCCTGGGGTCTCGCGAGCACCCTCGCCGACCGCGAGGTCGACCGGATCACGGCGGCACTCCGGACGGCGGCGGCCGACGGCGAGCTGACCCCGGACGAGATCCGCTCGGCGGGCGGCTCCAGCTCGATGCGCTCCGGCGACGGCACCGTGTACGTGACCGCGGACAGCGGCGAGCCGCCGTGGTGGTCGCCGATCGACTGGCACCTCGTGCGGTACGCGGACTGCACGGTGCGCGGCAGCGCGGTCGAGGTCAGCCGCAGCACGCTCGGCGGCACGTACGGCGGGATCAGCTGACCGGGCCGCTGGAGTTGCGCACCACCAGCCGCGCCGAGTGCTCCACCGGTTCGATCTCGCCGCCCCTGATCAGCGTGAACAGGTCCGCGACGGCCCGCTCGCCCTGTTCCTTCGCGGCCCCCTCGACCGCGGTCAGGCCGACGACGCGGGTGAGCTCCTGGCCGTCGAGCGACACGATCGACAGCTCGTCCGGCACGGCCCGCCCGTCGCGCTGCATGCGCAGGAAGATCCCGACGGCCGCGGCACCGCTGGAGCTGATCACGGCGGTGGGCAGGCGCTCGCCGTCCAGGAGCACGTCGACCACCTGCTCGCCGCCGTCGACCGTGGGCGAGCACCAGACCGTCCACTCGGGACGCACGGTGAGCCCGGCGGCCACCAGGATCTCGTCGTAGGACTCGTCCACGCCGTCGGCGAGCACCAGCGCCACGTCCTCGTGGCCGAGCAGCTTCAGGTGCTCGACGGCGGTCTGCAGCGCGTGCCGCAGGTCGGTGTCGTCGACGGTCAGGTGCGGGACCTCCAGCGCCGTGAGCGCGGCCCGTTCCGCCTCGGCCAGCGCCATCGACAGCAGCAGCACCCCGTCGACCCGGCGGCCCAGCGGCATTTCGTCGAAGAACTTCGCGCGCGCCTCCCGCGTGCCCAGCACGTACAGCAGCACGTCGTACCCGGCCGCCCGCAGCGCGCCCTCCGCTCCGGCGAGCACCGGACTGACCTCGGCGGTCACGACCGCGATCGCGTAACGCCGGCCACCGGCCAATGAGGAGGCATCACGCGCGATGGCGTACTTCATCCGCCGCGCGACCTCGCTGACGTGTTGCCTCGTCGCCTCCGACACACCCGGTTCGCCGCGCAGCGCGCGCGATACGGTCGCAGCGGACACCCCTGCGGCCTTGGCCACGTCGGACATGCTGGTCACGGCCCCGAGCGTATTGGAGATCCATGAAGCCCGGCGACCTCGCCCCCGACTTCACCCTGCCCGACCAGGACGGAGTCGCCCGCACGCTGTCCGAACTGCTCGGCGACGGCCCGGTCGTGCTGTTCTTCTACCCCGCCGCGATGACCACCGGCTGCACCGCGCAGAGCTGTCACTTCCGCGACCTGGCCGCCGAGTTCGCCGAGGCCGGGGCCCAGCGCGTGGGCATCTCCACCGACGACGTGGCCAAGCAGAAGCAGTTCGCGGAGCTCAACGGCTTCGACTACCCGCTGCTGTCCGATGTCGAGGGTGAGGTCGCCGAGCAGTTCGGCGTGAAGCGCCGGTTCGGGCCGCTGCCGGTCAAGCGGCACACGTTCGTCATCGGCACCGACCGCAGGGTCATGGAGGTCGTGAAGAGCGAGTTCTCGATGAACGCGCACGCGGACAAGGCGCTGGCCGCGCTGCGCGCGCGTTAGCTGTCGGTGATCGTCAGCACGCCGTAGGGCCCGGAGGCCTTGCCCTCCCGGACGGTGGTGCCGTCGATCGTGTACCGGCCGTGCACCTCGGCCCCGTCGGCACCGGCCACGACGACGAGCATCACCGACTTCGAGAGCTCGTCGGCGGGCACCTCGACGGTGCGGGTCCACGGCAGCCGGACACCGGTCTCGTTCTGCACGGAAGCCCCGACGGTGGTGGCGACGGTGAACGCCGTGCCGGTGCCGGTCACCTCGAACACGACCACGCGCTTGCCGGGTGCGGGCGGCGGTTCCTGACCGGTCGGTTCCGCGACCGCCACCTCGCCGCTCGTCATCCCGCCGGCCGCCTCCCGCACCGCGTCGACGACCTTGCCGCCGTGGAGCACTCCGCCCACGGCCAGCACCGCGACCACGAGCAGCAGGACCCACGGCCACCGCGGTGACGGCGGGACCTCGTGCATCGGCGGTGCGACGCCGTACTCCGGTGGCTGCTTCGACATCGGTGCCTCCCCAGCAGAGAGGTCGATCTCCCGCGGCTCCCCGTTACCGCAGCCCGGCCAGCACGAAGTCCGCGATCTCCCCCGCCAGGGCGGCCGGTGACTTCGGCCCGTCCGGCCGGTACCACGTGGGCAGCTGGTTCACGACGCCGAACGCGATCCGCGCGACGGTCTCCGCCGGCACCGTCGAGCTGAACTCGCCGGAGGCCTGGCCCTTCTCGACCACCGCGAGGAACGTCTCGTGGTAGCGGCGGCGCTCGGCGCGGAAGTCGGTCATCCGCTCCTCGCCGAGCCGCGGCATCTCCCGGACGAACACGGCGGTCTCGTCGGCCCGTTCCGCGGTGGAGACCACCAGCGACGTCAGGATCTCCCGCACCGTCTCGGCCGCGGGCAGGCCCGCGGCGATGATCCGGTCCATGTCCGCGGACTGGGCGGTGATGAGCAGCCGGTAGATCTCGAAGAGCAGGTCGTCCTTGGAGCGGAAGTAGTGGTACAGCGCGCCCTTGGTGACCTCGGCGGCCGCCACGATCTCCTGCACCGAGGTCGCGTCGTAGCCCTGCGACGCGAACAGGCGGACGGCCGCGTCGATGATCCGCTGCTCGGTGGTGCCCGGCACCGCTACCCCTTGGGTGCCAGCGCGCGCACCTGCTCGACCTGGTCGCCACCGGTCGGGAGCAGGGCGATGATCGGGGTGTCCACGCCGGCGGCCTGGTACTCGGCGACGCGCTCGCGGCAGCGGTCGGCGGAACCGTGCACGACCAGGGCGTCGACCACGGAGTCGGGGATCGACCCCGCGGCGGCCTTGCGGTCGCCCGCGGCCCACGCCTCGTGCATCGGGCGCAGCTCCTCGCCGCGGCCCAGCCAGTCGTGGAACGCCGCGTAGGCGGGCACGGTCAGGTAGGTGCTGATCAGCATGCGGCCCAGCGCGCGTGCGGCGTCGGCGTCCTCGGTCGGGCAGACGAAGATCCGGGCGGCCAGCTCGGAGTCCGCGCCCAGCTCGGACCGGACCTGTGCGACGTCGGTGGCGGCGAGCCAGTTCGTGATGGCGCCGTCGGCCTCACGACCGGCCAGGCGCAGCATGTTCGGGCGCAGCGCCGCGAGCATGATCGGCACCCGCTCGGCCGGCGGGCGTTCCAGCTTGAAGCCCTTGACGGAGAACGTGTCGTAGTCGGCGCTGACCTTCTCCCCCGCCAGCGCGGACTTCAGGAACCGCAGGGTGTCGCGGGTGCGCTTGAACGGCTCCTCGAACGGGATCGCGTTCCAGCGCTGCACGATCGCGGGCGAGGACGAGCCGATGCCCAGCACGAACCGACCGCCGGTCACCTCGGCCAGCGTCGCCGCCGTCATCGCGAGCGTCGCGGGACCGCGGGTGTAGACGGGGGCGATCGCGGGGCCGAAGCGCAGCGACGACGACCACTGGGCGGCCAGCGCGAGCGGCGTGAAGGCGTCCGTCCCGGTCGTCTCGGCCGACCACACGTCGGTGTAGCCGAGGTCGGCCAGCTCGCTGACCAGCGCCCGGTGGTCGAGCACCGGCACGCCGATCAGCGGCAGCGTGATTCCCCAACGAGCCATGAGCGCCTCCCAAGTCCACTTGGGCGACACCCTACCGACCGGTCGGTATGCCTACAACTTCCGCGCGAGCGTCAGGCCGTCGGCGATGGGCACGAGCACCGACTCCACCCGCGGGTCGGCCAGCACGAACCGGTTGAACGCGTCGATCGCCGCCGCGTTGCCCTCGGGCTGCTCGTCGGCGGCGCCGCCGTAGTAGAGGGTGTTGTCCGCGAGCAGCAGTCCGCCCTGCCGCACACGCGGCACCAGCAGGTCCCAGTAGTGCGCGTACCCGACCTTGTCCGCGTCGATGAACACCAGGTCGATCGTGGGCTCCTCGGGCAGCTCCGCGAGCGTCTGCCCGGCGGGGCCCAGCCGCAGCTCGATGCGGTCCCGCACGCCGGCGGCCTGCCACGCCTCCTCGGCGATGCGGGTCCACTCCGGCGAGACGTCGCAGGTGATGACCTTGCCCGACGGTGGGAGCGCCTGCGCGAACGCGAGCGTGGAGTACCCGGTGTAGGTGCCGACCTCGACCACGGTCTGCGCGCCGGTGAGCTTGACCAGCAGGGAGAACAGGACCGCCTGCTCGTGCGGGACCTGCATCTCCGCCGAGTCGCCGAGCTCCAGCGTCCGCGCGATCAGCTTCTCCTGCACCGCACTGGGCTGGCCTGCCTGCTCGCGCACGTAGCGGTAGATCTGCGGGGTCATGACCACGGCCTTGAAGTCGTTCACGCGCGGCCTTCTCTCATAGTCGGGTGGCGAACGTCCTGAGGGTGTCGGCGTACTCGGGTCGCACCGGGTGCTTCGCGAGGTCGCGGTCCATGGCGGCGAAGACGGCGGCGCGGTGTGCACGGTAACGGCTGGAGCACACGTTTTCGCGGCTGACCAGGAAGAACTCGTCGAACCTGTCTCGTTCTGCGTCGGTGGTGGACATGCGCGCACGACCGGACTCCCGCAGCAGCGAGTCGCCGTCCGGCACGAGTCTGCGCATGACCTCCATGTGTGCCAACAGGTTCGCCTTGCTCGCGGAGGACAGGGGTGCGGCCGCCGCGGGCCCCAGTGCGGCACGGGCCCTGCGCAGCAGACCGGGCACGGGCTCGTAGTCACGGGCCCAGCGCCCGCTGAACGCGGGGTCGAACGACGTCATCAACGGCCGGATGACGTCCTCGTAGACCTCACGGGAACAGCTGCCCGAATACGCCAGCAGCACCGAGTACGCGTCGTATCCAAGCGCAGTGAGGCGGACTAGTTGCGAATCACGCTCGCGTATCAGCCTATCGAGTGAAGCCGAAAGAAACCTCCAGACGAAAAATGCGCCGTGGTGCCCCAGGAACCACCGGTGGACGGCCCGTCCGACCTCGTCATCGGGGACGCTGATCTCCAGCGGGATCTGGTAGCAGTCATCCGCGCACGGAATCAGTTCCGAACCGGGCATCGGCAGTCGCAGCACCGGCAGGTCGACGGCCGCGTGCCCCCAGACCGGGCTGAAAACGGGCGCGCTCATCCCACACCGTCCTTCTCCGTCGCGCTCTCGGCGGCGACGATCTCGTCCAGCAGGTCGGCCACCCGGCCGATCGCGGTGTCCAGCGGCCGGTCCTCCTCGATCGCCGGCACCTCGGCGGCGATCCGGTCGACCACGTCCGCGAGCCTCGGGGCGCGCGGGCGGCGGGCGCCGACGTGGACGGCCTGGCGCAGCGCGACGGCGAGCCCGCCGTGCAGGTAGCGCAGCAGCCTCGTCTGGTCGAGCGCGGTGAGCGCGGCCTGCGTGCCGAACGGGACGACGTCCTGGTTGTGCAGGTTGGTCGGCAGGCTCTGCGCCGAGGCGGGCAGCGTGGCCCTGCGCATGGCGGCGACCGTGGCGGTCGCGGAGATCTGGATGCCCTGCACCGCGTGCTGCTGTCCCGGCGCCGGGCTGAGCATGGGCGGGAGGCCGCCGGTGCGGTGCGGGTCGACCAGCAGGTCGAGCTGGCGTTCGGCCAGGTTGCCCAGCTGGGCCAGGGCGAGGCTGAGCGCGTCGGCGGCGAAGGCGCTGGGCTGGCCGAAGAAGTTGCCGCCGTGCAGCACCTCCCCGGTCTCGGGGAAGAACAACGGGTTGTCGCTCACGCCGTTGAGGTCGCGGCGCACCACCTCGTCGGCGTGCCGGATGCTCGTGCGGGCCGCACCGGCCAGCTGTGGCACGCACCGGATGCTGTACGCCTCCTGCAGGGGGCGTTGACCGGAGGGGGTGCTGCCGCGCAACCAGGTCCGCAGCGCGGCACCGACGTCGGCGACGTCCGGGTGGCCGAACGCGGCGAGCAGCGCGGGTGACGCGAACTCCGTGCCGCAGCCGAGGACGTCGGTCAGCAAGGCGGACAGCAGTTCCGCGACGCGGTGCGACCGCTGTGCCTGCGCGACGGCGAGACCGAGCACGGCGGCGGTGACCGAGATGCCGTTCACGACGGCGAGGGCGTCGCGACCGTCGAGCTCGACCGGGCGCAGACCAGCCTCGCGCAGCGCGTCGGCCGCGGGCACCAGCCGGCCGCCGAGGAACGCGTTCCCGTTGCCGCGCAACGCGTGTGCCACGTAGGCGAGCGGTTGCAGGTCGCCGCTCGCACCGACCGAGCCGAGCCGCGGCACGGCGGGCGCGAAGTCCGTCGCGAGCATGGCGACCAGTGCGTCGACGACGTGCTCCGAGACGCCGGAACGCCCGTGCGCCAACGAGAAGAGCCGGGCCAGCACCGCGGCCCTGGTGACCTCGGGCGGCAGCAGCTCACCGTGGCCGACGATGTGGTGCAGGATCGTGTTGTCGCTCTGGCTGCCGCTGTCCTCGCGACCCCCGAACTCGACGAGCGGCCCGAAACCCGTTGTGACACCGTAGATCGCGCGGCCGGAGCCGCTGACCTCGAGCACGAACGCACGGCAGTGCGCGATCCGCGCCCGCACCTCGTCGGGCAGCGCGACGTTCAGCGGTCCTCTCGCTCGCTCCAGGTGCTCGGGTAGCAGGGCCGCCGTCAGGCTCAGGGCAGCAGCGGGTGTTCGCACGGGCACGACGCCTCCAGGGGGATCGGGCGTTGGTTCGGCGCATGTCGTTCGGCGCGACACGAAACCGTGCCGCGCAACGACCTCAGCAGCACCCGCGACGATCCCGGTTGACCCGCCGGCGAGGAAGGGCCTTCCGTACCAACTGGTCAGATTGCCTGTTGACGATCGGGTGACAGCGCTCTCCCGTGCGGCGATGTCTCAGTCCGCGGGAGTGACGAGCCCGCCGGAGCGGTGGTCGAACT
Organism: Lentzea sp. NPDC036949; assembly: GCF_055608075.1. Classification (NCBI taxonomy): domain Bacteria; kingdom Bacillati; phylum Actinomycetota; class Actinomycetes; order Pseudonocardiales; family Pseudonocardiaceae; genus Lentzea; species Lentzea sp. NPDC036949. Next base: position 32,978 of record NZ_JBVJRA010000017.1, on the reverse strand, counting down.
CCCCGTCGACGATGCGCGCCAGGACGCCGGCCGACTGCTCCACGGGGGTGAACCTGCCCTGCTCCCGCTGCGACCTCGCCCACCGCGCGACGCTGCGACCCGCTTCGTCGTCCGGTGCGGCCCTGCTGCCGCGGCCCATCAGGCCGACGTCGACCATGCCGGGGTCGTAGCTCAGCACGGCGATGGGCCGGTCCCTCAGCTCGGCGGCGAGGTTCTCCCCCAGCTTGAGCACGGCCGCCTTGGACACGGAGTACGCCGACAGCAGAGGCCAGCGGTGCACACCGGCGTTGCTGACGATGTTGACGATCCGGCCGCTGGTCATCGTGCGCAGCGCCGCGGTGGTGGCGAGCGCGAGCCCGCGCAGGTTGACCTCGAAGGTCCGCCACCACTCGTTCTCGTCGACCTCCCAGGTCGGCCCGACCGGCCCGCCGAGCGCGGCGTTGTTGACGAGCACGTCGATCGGCCCGACGCTCTCGATGAGCTTGGGCGTGGCCTGCGGGTCGGCGAGGTCGGCGACGTGCGCCTCGACCTCGACACCACGGGCCCGCAGCTCCTGCTCGGCCACGGCCAGCGCGCGTTCGTCGCGGCCGGTGATGACCAGCCGGTGCCCGCGCGCGCCCACGGTGTCGCTGAAGGCCCGGCCCAGCTCCTTGGCACCGCCGGTGATGAGAACGCGCATCAGCCGTCGTTCCTCGGCAGGCGGCGGAGGATCTGGCCGGACGCGGACCTCGATGTCTCTTTCACAGACACAACCTGGCGCACGTCCTCGCACGGCGCCACCTCCGCGGTCACGCACGGCCAGGTGACGTCGCCCTGCGTGACCGCGAACTCCTCGCCGTTGAGCCGATCGGGCCTACCGGCGTGAACCACCTCGGCGTCCGGCCGCGCTCAGAGCGAGATGCCCCGCGCCGCCAGCCAGCCCACCGGGTTGATCTTCTGCGACCCGTCGACCCACACCTCGAAGTGCAGGTGCGGCCCGGTCGACTGACCGCGGTTGCCCATGGTCGCGATCTGCTGCCCGGCCTTCACCACGGCACCCTGCGCGACGTCGATGGTGTTGACGTGCCCGTAGACGGTGATGGTGCCGTCCGCGTGCTGCACCCGCACCCACAGCCCGAACCCGCTGGCGGGTCCGGCCTCGACCACCGTGCCGTCCAGGACGGACAGGATCGGCGTGCCGATGGCGTTGGCGATGTCGACGCCGTTGTGACTGGTCCCCCACCGGGCACCGAAGCCCGAGGTGAACGACCCCTGCGCCGGCTTGACCGCCTTGGGCCTGCGGGCCTCTTCCTCCGCCGCCTTGCGCGCCGCCTCACGCGCCGCCTCGGCCGCCACGCGTGCCGCCTCGGCCCTGATGGCCTCCTGCCGCTGCGCGTACGCACCCTCCGCGGCCTTCATGGCCTCGCGGACGTTGAACTGCACCTGGAGCTGCTCGGCCTGCAACAGGTGGCGCGTCTCCACGGCGGTGTCGACGGCGTGCACCGTCTCCACCGCTCCTGGCTGGTGCTGCTGCTGGGTCATCGCCGCCGCCAACTCGGACGTGGCGGCAACGGGAACGATCCGGTCGACGGGGGTGACCGTGGCCATCGCCTGGGTGAAGCCGGCGCCGACGAGGGCACCTGCGGCGACGACCGCCGTGACGGCCTTCTTGCGGTCCAGGTCCACTCTGCCGATCACGTCGATCAGCGGACCCTTCGCACGATGCCGTGCCAAAACTGCCTCCATGCACACTCGGGGGGAGTCCGATCCGCCTGCTGTGCGCGCCGGGGTTTCGGGGACCCGGATGGCGCGCGGTGGACTGGACCCCTTCGGGGTGGGTCCGTGTCCTGGCGGTTATCGAACCGTGACATGCGGCAGGGAACGTAACCTCGCGTTATCGCCGGAAGCAAGCGATGTGGTTATTTGGGTGACGGAGCCCACTCATGGCTACTTTGAGTAGTCGAGTAAGGTCAGCGGTTGATAACGACCACTAGACCAATGCCGTTCTTCGGTGTTTGTACTGGTCAGTCGCTTTATCGAGAAAGGCCGACGGGGTGGTGTGAGGGGTCCGCCAGCCGTACGCGACCGGAAACCCCCGCTTGTCGCGCTTCGCGACGATCGCGGCGCCGACCTCGCGAAACTGTCAGACCCCGCGCGTACGTTGGGTCGCGGGGGACCCGAAACGCGAGAGGACCCCTGCGCGAGCGTGCCTGACGGCATCAGCCGAGCAAGACGGACGCCACGGACGGACGCGATCGTCCGCCACCTGGCACCTGGCACCCATGCGCCGAAGCTCCCGCAGAGGCGCGAGCCCAGCCCTCGCCGCCCACCCCCTCCCCTCGCCGCCCACCCCCTCCCCTCGTCCCCCAGCGAACCGAGGACGGGTGCAACCCCCACCCACCGGCGCAATGCAAAGGGCCGCCGGACGCATCACGCGTCCGACGGCCCGGAGAAAGCGGAAGGAGCTACTTGTAGCGTGCCGCCGCCGGCGGGAGCGGGGCCGGGTCCAGGCCCTCGTGGATCACCTTCATCGCGTTGAACCAGGTCGGCGCGGCCACCTGGCCGCCGTAGACGCCCGAGTTGGAGCCGGGGCAGAAGCGGATCGGGTTCGCGCAGATGACCTCGGGGCGGTTGCCGTCGGCGTAGGTCATGACGGCGCCCGCGTACTGCGGGGTGGCGGCCATGAAGGCGACCGACTTGTGCTCCTCGGTGGTGCCGGTCTTGCCGATCGTCGGGCGGGTCCAGCCGGCGGCGCGGGCGGCGTCAGCGGCGGTACCGGAGCCGACCGTGTCGTGGGACAGGCCCTGGGCCAGCGAGTTGGCGAGGTCAGGGGTGACGGCCTGCTCGCAGGGCTTCTCCTTCAGCGGCATGGGGTTGCCGTGGCGGTCCAGGACCTGCTCCACCGGGGTGGGCGGGCACCAGCTGCCGTTCGAGACGATGGTGGCGGCGACGTTCGCCAGTTCCAGGACGCTGGTCGCGCCGGGGCCGAGGGTGTAGGAGCCGGCGTTGTTCTGCTTGGTCCAGTCGCCCTGGGAGGGGCCGTTGGAGCCGTCGGACTTCAGGGGCTCGGCGCCGCGGTTGTGGGTGGCGAGGGTCTCGCGCATGCCGAGGCGGTAGCCCATGTCGACGACGCGGTCGAGGCCGGTCTTCTCCTGCAGGATCACGAAGCCGGTGTTCGGCGACGTGGCGAGCGCCTGGGTCAGCGACATCTTCTCCGCGTAGCCGCTGCCCGCGTTCTCGACCTTCCACGCCGAACCGCCGTTGGGGTACACGCGGGAGTAGTGGACCTTCGGGACCGGGATCTCGCGGTCGATGCCCGTCACGCCCTGCTCGAGCGCCGCGGCGGCGGTGAAGACCTTGTTCACCGAGCCGGGGCCGAACGGGAGCACCTCGGCGGGCACGGGGCGGGCGACCTGGCCCAGGTCGGCGTTGTTGCCGTAGTCGCGGGAGGCGACGAGGGCGCGGACGCGGTGCTTGTCCTTGCCGGGCTGGACCACGGACATGACGTTCGCGATGCCGTTCTGCATCTTCGGCACCTGCTGCTCGGCGGCCGTCTTGGCCGCCTTCGTGGCCTTCGGGTCCATCGTCGTCTTGATCGTGAGGCCGCCGCGCTGCAGCTGCGCCTTCGTGATGCCCGCGTCCTGCAGGTAGTCGAGCAGGTAGGAGCAGAAGAAGCCGTAGATCGGGCCGTCACCGGCGCCGACGCAGCCCTTGGGCAGGATCTGCAGGTCGTCGGTCACGCCCAGCGGCTCGGCCTTGTACTCGTCGGCCTTCTTCTTCGCCTCGGTCTCGTCCTGGCCGAACGCGCCGTTCTCGCGCATCTTGTCGATCACCGTGTTGCGGCGTTCGAGGGCCTTCTCCGGGTTCGCGCCGGGGTTCAGCGACGACGGGCGGTTCGCGATGGCGGCGAGCAGCGCCGCCTGCGGGACGGTCAGCTTGTCGGCGGTCGTCTTGAAGTACGCCTTGGCGGCGGCACCGACACCGTAGGTCTGGTTGCCCAGCGGCACGATGTTCAGGTAGCCGGCGAGGATCTCGTCCTTGGACATCTGCTGCTCGAGCTGCAACGCGACACGCGCCTCGCGCAGCTTGCGGCCGACGGTCGCCTCGGTGGCCTTCTCCCAGGCCTCCTGCTCGTTGTCGGCGCCGAGCACGAACGCCATGTAGTTCTTGACGTACTGCTGCGTCAGCGTCGAGGCGCCCTGGGTCGCGCCACCGTCCACACCGGCCTTGGCGGCGGCACGGGCGATGCCCTGCCAGTCGACGCCGCGGTGCTCGAAGAACCGCTTGTCCTCGATCGCGAGGATCGCGGCCTTCATCGTGTCGGAGATCTGGTTCGACTCCAGCGGGATCCGGTACTGGTCGTACAGGTAGGCGATCGGCTCGCCGTTCATGTCCGTGATGGTGGTGACGAGCGGCAGCTCCCCCTTGGCGAGGTCACCCGACGTCTGGTCGACCTGGTCGGCGGCGCGGTTCGACGCGAGCCCCAGCCCTCCTGCGAACGGGAACACCATCGCTGCCAGGAGCACGCCCGCCGTCAGGCACAACCCCATCAACTTGACCAAGCCTGACGCGCGTGCGGCGAACAAACCGCAACTCCTTCCGAACCGAACCCCAGAGAAAGCTCTACGTATTAAGTCGCGCGGGAGACCCGTGAGGTTGCGTCCGCTGATCGACTGGTTTCAACCTACCGGAGCAACCGCAGTCCGATCGTCGGGCTGGCGCGCCGGACCTCGACCCCCGTGTGGTGGGGCAGCAGGTCGTCGAGGAACCCGTAGCGGGCGAGCTCTTCGTCGGGTCGCCGGCTCACGGTGCGCCACCAGACGGCGATGTCTCCCCAGCCCGGTGCCGACAGCGAACCGCCGAAGTGCTGCACGGACAGCGCCGCGCACAGGTTCGCGAAACGCACGCGGTGCTCCAGCGGCCACCCCGCGAGTGTGCCCATCACGAACCCCGCCCCAAACACGTCACCGGCTCCGGTCGCGTCCAGCGGCGCCACGTTCAGCCCCGGCACCTCCACGCATTCCCCGGTGGAGCTGTCGACGGCGACCGCTCCGCCTCCCCCGCGTGTGACAACCACCACGGGCACGTGCTCGGCCAACGCGCGCGCGGCGGCCTCCGGCGTGTCGGTGCGCGTGTAGCCCTGCGCCTCCACGTGGTTCGGGAGGAAGACGTCAAATCCGTCAAGACGGCGCAGCAGCTCCGGCGACCACGCCCCGGTGCGGTCCCAGCCGATGTCGGCGAACAGCTTCGCGCCGTTCTGCTTCGCCGTGCGCACCCATTGTTCGTCTTCCGCCTGAATGTGCACAAAACAGGCTTTTGCCGACGGCGGCGGCGAAAACAGGTCATCGGCGACAACGGGTGCCTTGTGCCCGTGCGTGACCATCGAACGGTCGTGCTCCATCGCCATCGACACCGTCACCGGTGAATGCCATCCGTAGAACCGGCGGCAGTAGGAGAGGTCGACGCCCTCCTGCTCGGCCAGCACGTCCCAGCAGAAGTCGCCGTAGGCGTCCTCGCCGAACGCGGCCGCCAGCGCGGTCCTCAGCTCCAGCCTGCGCAACGCGACGGCGAGGTTCGCGATCCCGCCGGGGCACGACCCGAGCCCGTCCGCCCACACCTCGGTGCCCGCCGCCGGTGGCCGCGGCAGGCCGGTGAAGATGATGTCGAGGAAGACCGTCCCGGTGAGGAGCACGTCGAAGTCGGGTTCCGCCATGTGGTCCACGATGCCACCCGACACCGACAATTCCACGCGGGGCCGCGCTCAGGAGGACGCCGCGGACCTCAGCCCGTCTCCTCCGCGATCATCTCCCGCATCCTGGTCAGCGCGCGGTGCTGGGCGACCCGCACCGCACCCGGCGTCGACGACACGGCCAGCGCGACCTCTTCGGCGGACAGGCCCACCGCCACCCGCAGCACGAGGATCTCGCGCTGGCGGGGCGGCAGCCGGTGCAGCAGCCGCGTGACCTGGGCCATCATCTCGCCGTTGACCGCGTGCTGCTCGGGGCCGGCCTCGTCGGAGGCGCAGTCGGGCAACTCGGGCACGACCTCGGCGCGGTTGCGGACCGCGCGGCGGCGGGCGTCGGCGACCTTGTGGGCGGCGATGCCGTAGACGAAGGCCAGGAACGAGCCGGGCTCGTAGCGGTACTTCGACAGGGCGCCGAGGACGGCGACGCAGACCTCCTGCGCGATGTCCTCCGCCGAGACGAGCGTGCGTTCCCGGCCGCCCACGCGGGCGCGGCAGTAGCGCACGATGAGCGGCTGGATGCGGCCGAGCAGGTGCTCGACCGCCCGTCTTTCTCCTGCCAGGGCGGCGTCGACGAGGTCGGTGAACTCGGCTTCGGCGAGCCACTGGTTGGAGACCGGTTCCTGGCGCGCCCGGCGGCGCACGGGGACCGTTGGCGCGGTCCAGACCTCTTCGACTGAGAGGACGCCGACACCGCCACCGGACCGCACGGCTGTGGGCTGAACCATCCCGGCGACCTCCTCCACTACAGCGACACTAGGGGCTTCACTGGAGAAGAGAGCGCAGCGAGCCATTTGATACCGCCTGCGTGCAAGAGGACCACGAAGTCCCCTCAGGTGGGCGAAGCAGCACCCTTTTGAGGGAGAACGTGGTCCTAATGGCCCAGTCGTTCGGCCATGGCGAACTGCTGCACGCCGAGGTGGCCGACCCGGAACCCGGCCTCCGAGTAGGCCAGGTAGAACTCCCACATCCGGCGGAACGTGTCGTCGAAGCCGAGACCGGAGATCTCGTCCCAGCGGCCCAGGAAGCTCTCGCGCCACCGCCGCAGCGTCTCGGCGTAGTCGTCGCCGAACGAGCGCATCTCGGTGATCTTCAGGCGGGTGTGGTCGCGCACCGACTCCTCGACCGAGCGCACCGACGGGATGAGCCCGCCGGGGAAGATGTACTTGTGGATCCAGGTGTAGCTGGCCTTGCTCGCGATCATCCGGTCGTGCGGCATGGTGATCGCCTGCAGCCCCACCCGGCCGCCGGGGGCGAGCACCCGGTCGAGCACCGAGAAGTAGTCGGGCCAGTACTCGGCGCCGACCGCCTCGATCATCTCGACGCTGACGACGGCGTCGTACCGCCCGTGCTCCTCGCGGTAGTCGCGCAGGTGCACCGCCACCCGGTCGCGCAGGCCCGCGGCCGCCACCCGCTCCAGCGCCAGCTTGCGCTGCTCGGCGGAGATGGTCAGCGAGGTGACGGTGGCACCGCGCCGGGCGGCCCTGATGGCGAGCGCGCCCCAGCCGGTGCCGATCTCCAGCACCCGCGACCCCGCCCGCACGCCCGCGTAGTCGAGGACGCCGTCGATCTTGCGCAGCTGGGCGGCGTGCAGGTCGAGGCCGCGGTCGCCGTCGAACAACGCCGACGAGTAGGTCATCGTCTCGTCCAGGAACCGCTCGAACAGGTCGTTGGACAGGTCGTAGTGGCGGTGGATGTTCTGCCGCGAGCCCGCGATGTCGTTGACCTCGGTCTGCCGCCGCTCCGCCCACCGCCGCAGCCGCTGCAGGCCGGGCGGGATGAGCGTGGACAGCCGCGCGGCGAACGCGGTGAGCACGTCCGCGAGCTCGTCGGACTCCCAGTCGCCCACCATGTAGGCCTCGCCGAAGCCGATCTTGGCGTCGGCGCCGAGGCGGTGGAAGAACGCCGCGGGCCGCACCAGCCGCATGACCGGCCCGCCCGCGCCCCACGTCCGTCCGTCCGGGAACCGCACGGTCACCGGCAGGGTGCGCACGGCGTTGCGGAACAGCGACTCGGCGAGGCGCGCGCGCAGGGGTGAGCGCGGTGCGGTGAACAGGCCCGGCCAGACGCCCTGGTTCGGAAGGGGCAGGGACAGCGTGCTCATCTACTCACTCCTGGGAACGATCGGCAGGCGCCGCAGGTACAGGGCGATGCCATGGCGGCGGATCAGCGCGGAGACGCGCTGGGGCATCAACGGCCGGCGCAGGAGCATCCGCAGCCCGGAGGTGCGGGTCCCGCGCATGGTGGCGCTGAAGGTGGTCTTCCCGTTCTGCCGCAACGCGATGGTCACGGACAGCCGCTCCCCCGGTGCCGGCAGCCTCATCACGTAGTGGCCGTCGACGCCGAGGAACGGGGAGACGTAGAACTCCTTGTCCACCGACGCGCGGCCGTGCTCGTCGGTGCGGAGCAGGTAGCAGTGCCGTCCGCCGTACGTGTTGTGGACCTCCGCCACCACACACACGAGCTCGCCATCGGCGTTGTGGCACCAATAAACGGACAGCGGGTTGAACACGTACCCCAGCACGCGGGCGTTGGCGAGCATCAGGACCCGGCCGCCGCCCAGCTCGATCCCGCGTTCACCGAGCCACTCCTCCAGGTTCTCCCTGATGGACCGGTCCGGTGACCCGAGGTGGTCGCGCGCCTCGAACCGGGCGAACGGCCGCGCCCACCACGGCAGCCGCGGCATCCCGTCGAGGTCGACGAGCCACAGGTAGGCGCGGTGGCGGAACGCCCGGTCGATCAGCTCGCGGCGGGTGTGCGTGATGACGACGTCATAGATCACCAGTCCACCCCGAAGTGCCGGGCGGCGCGCACGCCGGACGCACAGCCGTCCTCGTGGAAGCCCCAGCCGTGGTAGGCACCCGCGTACGCGGTGGTGCCGGTGTTGAGCTCGGGCAGACGTCGTTGCGCGGCAACGGAGCCGGGCGTGTAGACGGGGTGCTCGTAGGTCATCCTGGCGAGCACCCGGCCGGGGTCGACGTCGTGCGGGTTGAGGGTGACGACGTACTCGCGCGGTTCCCGCAGCCGCATCAGCCGGTTCATGTGGTAGCTGACGAGCACTTGGTCGCCGTCCTCTCGGCAGGCCCGTTTGTAGAGGTTCCACGACGCCCGCGCGCCGCGGGTGCGCGGCAGGACCGACGCGTCGGTGTGCAGCCAGGTCTCGTTGCGGGAGTAACGGAAGGCGCCCAGCACCTCCTTCTCCTCGCGCGTGGGGTCGGCGAGCAGGCCGAGCGCCTGGTCCGGGTGCGTGGCGACGACGACGTGGTCGGCGGTGTGCAGCACGTCGTCCTCGTCGCGGATCTCCACGCCGCCGCCGGTGCGGATGACCGCGCGGACCGGGGTGCCCACGTGGACGGCGCTGAGGCCTTGCACCGCGCGGTCGACGTAGGTGCGGGAGCCGCCGGTCACGGTCTTCCACTGCGGGGTGCCGCCGACGGCGAGCATGCCGTGGTTGGCGAGGAACTCGAACAGGTACCAGGCCGGGTACTCCGTGCTGAGCGCGGCGCCGGCCGACCACACGGCGCTGACCAGCGGGACGATGAAGTGGTCGACGAAGTAGCGGGAGTAGCCGCCGATCGCGAGGAACGCGCCGAGCGTGACGTCGTGCGCCTCCTCGTTGCGCAGGACGCGCTGGGCGTGCCGGTAGAAGCGGGTGACCTCGGCGAGCATGCGCACGTACCGGGCGTTGGCGGCGTTGGAGCGCTTCGCGAACAGGCCCGGCAGCTTCTTCGCCCCGGCGTACTCCAGCCCGCAGCCGTCGCAGCGCACGCTCATGGACATCTCGGAGTCCTGGGTGGGCACGCCGAGCTCGCGGAACAGCCTGACCAGGTTCGGGTAGGTGCGTTCGTTGTGGACGATGAACCCGCTGTCGACGTGGACGCCGTCCAGGTCGTGGGTGTGCGCGTGCCCGCCGAGCCGGTCGTCGGCCTCGAAGAGCGTGACGTCGTGCGCGCGTTGCAGCACGTACGCGGCCGTGAGCCCGGCGACCCCGGCTCCGATGACGGCAACCTCAGCCACGCGACCCTCCCAGGGGGACGTCGAGGCCTCGTGGGGAGGCTTCCCGCATCGCGTTCGCGATGTCCGCTGCCACCGGTTCGAGGCCGAGCTCACCGTGGACGAAGTCGACGGTGAGCCGGGTCCAGTCGCGGGCCCGGCGCAGCATGGCGTGGTCGCCGCCCTCGACGGTGAACCGCGCGACCCGGTCGGTCACGGTCTTCGCCTGCCGCGCGTACGCCAGCGACTTCGCCGGGTCGGTCATCCGCTCCCGGTCGCCGTGCGCGATGAGCAGCGCCTTGCCCCTGAGCTGGTCGAAGGGCTCCCCCGGCACGATCCACGGCGCGAGCGCGCACACCGCCACGACGCTCGGGTCGCCGGCGACGCGCAACGCGGTCCGGCCGCCCATGGAGTGCCCGACGAGCACGACCGGTGCGCCGGGGTGCAGCTCGCCGATCCGGTCGAGCGCCCACCGAGCGTCCCTGACCGGGTCGAGGCTCGGCGCGTTCCAGCCGCGCATCCGGTAGCGCAGGTTCCACACCTCGACGCCCGGCGCGCGCAGGGCCCTGGCCAAGGGGACCATGCGCAGGTGAGCGAGGTTGTGGCGGCGGACCGGCTCGGTGCTGCGCTCCCGTCCGCCGTGCAACACGAGCACGACGGCATTCGTTCTGCCCGATGGTTTCGCCACGTCGACTTGCGGATGCACACCAGGCCTTCGGCACACGGCCCCGTTCGGCTCGGACCTTGAGATCCAGGTCACACAGGTAGGGTTCGCACCCGTGATCGAGCACCTCAGCATCCCCACCGAGGCGGGCACCTTCGACGCGATCGCGGCCGGTCCGGAGGACGGCCGCCCGGTGCTGCTCCTGCACGGCTTCCCCGAGGCCGCGATCGAGTGGGAGCACCAGGTCGCGGTCCTGGGCGCCAACGGCTTCCGCGCCGTCGCGCCCGACCAGCGCGGCTACTCCCCCGGCGTGCGGCCGGAGCGGTACCAGGAGTACACGACGACGCACCTGGTCGGGGACGTGCTGGCGATGGCCGACGCGCTGGGCTGGGGCACGGTCGACCTGGTCGGCCACGACTGGGGTGGCGCGGTCGCGTGGTGGACGGCGATCGAGCACCCGGACCGGCTGCGCACGCTCACCGTGTTCTCCACCCCGCACCCCGGCGCCCTGCGGACCGCGTTGCAGACCGACGAGGAACAGCGGATGCGGTCGCAGTACGTGCTGGACTGGCGTGAGCGCAGCACCGAGAGGCGGATGCTGGACAACAACGCCCACGCGCTGCGGCAGATGTTCGAGTACCGCGTGCGGCCCTCGCACGTCGACGAGTACGTCCAGCGCCTCTCCGAGCCGGGAGCGCTGTCGGCGGCGCTCAACTGGTACCGCGCGGGCAGGCCGGACGGCGTCGCGGACAAGGTCGGCGTCAAGACCATGTACGTGTGGAGCACCGAGGACGTGGCGTTCGGGTCGGTGGCGGCGTTCGAGACCGAGAAGTGGTGCACGGGCGCGTACCGGTTCGAGATGGTTGAGGACGTCAGCCACTGGATTCCCGAGGAGGTCCCGGAGGCCGCGTCCGGCCTGATCCTGGAGAACCTCGGCTGAACCTGCTCCTCCGCTGGCGGCAACTGCCGGAAGAGGAAGCTGTTCTGGCTGGTCAGCGGCTGCGGCAGCGCTTCGGCACCCGGTCGCGCACGGCGCTCGGCTTCCGGCCGGCCCGCCACACCGGCTAGGTTCGGGGCATGCGCGTCGCCGGGCTCCTGCTGGCCGCGGGGGCAGGCCGCCGGTTCGGCACCCCGAAGGCCCTCGTTGCGGTGCACGGCAAGCTCTTCGTCGACATCGCGGCCGAGGCGCTGCGGTCCGCGGGCTGTGCTCCCGTGGTCGTGGTGCTGGGTGCCGCGGCCGGTGAGGTGCGGGCGAGGGCGGCGCTGACCGGGGTGACCGTCGTCGACAACCCCGGCTGGGAGTCGGGCATGGGGTCGTCGTTGCGCACCGGCCTGCACGCGGTGGGCGTGGTGGACGCCGTGGTGGTGCTGCCGGTGGACACCCCCGGTGTCACGGTCGCCGCACTGCGCCGGCTGATGGCGCTCGCCGCTCCGGACGTGCTGGCGCGGGCGGTGTACGACGGCGAGATCGGTCATCCGGTGCTGATCGGCAGCGACCACTTCCCCGGTGTCGTGTCGTCGGCGGCCGGCGACCAGGGCGCCCGGGAGTACCTGAGGTCGGCCTCCGTGCGGCACGTCGAGTGCTCGGACGTGGCGGACGGCGCCGACGTGGACCGGCCGGAGGACCTGAGCACCGGCTCTCAGGGCCGTGCGCAGACAGCGGCCCGCGCGCACCCGACCGCGACCACGAGCTGCGCCAACGCCACCCACACCGGCCACAGCTCGGCGTAGGTGACCGCCAGGGTGATGTGCGTGGCGGCTGCGGCGGTGAACACGGCGGTCAGCACGACCCAGGTGACGAAGTACCGCCTGATCCGACCCACCCCCCGTCCGCCGCGGACTGCCCTCATGGCGCGTATCGGCAGTTGTGGTGCTCGGGTTACTGGTGAGGCCTGCAGCAATCGGGTACTACTGGGCCGCATGACGACCGACACCGTGACCGGGTCCGACTACGGCACCTTCGTGCGCACGCACCTGACCCGCGTCGAGCAGCACAACTCCAGCGCGCTGGACGACGTGGCGGAGCTGGTGCTCGCCGCAGTGCAGGCCGACGGCACGATCCTCACCGCCGGCGCCGGCCACTCCCTGGCGGCGGTCGCCGAGACCTTCTACCGCGCGGGCGGCCTGGCCTGCGTGCGCCCGATCTACCACCCCGAGCTGCTGCCGATGCACGGTGCGATCAGCAGCACGGCCGCCGAACGCCGCTCCGGGCTCGCGGGCGAGGTGCTGCGGGAGGCCGGTCTGGCGCCGCACGACGTGCTGTTCGTGTTCTCGACCTCAGGCGTCAACCACTACCCGGTGGAGCTGGCGCTGGAGGCGGCGGAGGCCGGCTGCCCGGTCGTGGCCGTCACCTCGGTGTCGGCGAGCTCCCAGGCCCCGCGCCGCGCGGGCACGACGCTGGCCGAGGTCGCGACCGTCGTGCTGGACAACCTGGTGCCGCCCGGTGACTCCACCTACCCCGAGCAGGCACCGGTGACGGCCGCGGTGTCGACCATCGCGACGGCGTTCCTGTGGAACCTGCTGATGGTGCGGCTGCTCGACAAGGCGACCGAGACGGGTGTGCAGCTGCCGTTGTGGCGCAGCGCGAATGTCGAGGGCGGCGACGCGGCCAACGCCGACATGCTGCGGCACTACCAGACCCGGATTCCCCAGCTGGGCTAGTCCTATCGGCCGGTGCTCGTCCTAACGGCCAAAAGCTGTCACAGCAACGGGAACTTCCACAGGATCTCCACATCGCCGCGTTAGCCTCCCACCGGGGAAAGACCTACCTGGGGGGAGCTTCACCGGTGGAACACAGGACACGCAGACTCGTGTTGATCGGCGGAACGCTCGTCACGGCCACCGTTGTGGGCGTGGCGGGCGTAATGCTGTGGGGTGGCGGTTCGGCCAGTTCGAGCGGACCGGGCGGGACACCGGCCAAGCCGGTGGTCGACTCACCGGGCTCGGTGGCGCAGTCGTTCGCGACCAGGCTGTTCTCGAACGACTCGACCGCCGCCGCCGCGTTGACGGACGCACCCGACGTGGCCGGCAAGGCGTTCGCCGCGACCAGGACGGGCATGGGGTCCTCGGCCTACCAGGCCAGGCTGCTCACGGCGCCCACCGTCGCGGAGGACGCGACCACGACCGAGGTCCCGGCCGCGGTGACGTGGTCGCTGCCGAACTCGGCGGTGCTGAAGTACGAGGTCAGGATCGGCCTGCAGCGCGCGGGCACCACGTGGAAGGTCCGCTGGACCCCCGCGCTCATCCACCCGCAGCTCACCGAGGGCGGCTCCCTGGTCTACCGCGCCGCGCTCGCGGACGGGGCGCTGCTGGGCCGCGACGGCAAACCGCTGGTGCCGGGTGCGCTGCCGGAGGGCCTGTACACGACGATCACCGGTGCCGCGGGTGACCTGAAGGGCACCGACGGCTGGGAGGTCGGGCTCCAGTCGCCCGCCGGGTTCGTGCCGCTCGACGGCAAGAAGCCGGAGATGGGCGAGAAGCTCACCGTCACGATCGACCCGGCCCGCCAGGCCGCAGCGCAGGCCGCCGTCGACGCCCTGCCGCAGGGCGCCGCGATCGTCGCACTCGACCCGGCCACGACCGAGGTCCTCGCGGTGGCGCAGAACAAGGCGCTGGCCGGCACCAACCCGTTCATCGGCCGCTACGCCCCCGGCTCGACGATGAAGATCGTGACCGCGGCCGCGGCGATGGACGCCGGCCTGGTGCAGCCCGGCACCACCGTGCCGTGCCCGGCGCGCGCCACCATCGGCACCCGCACGGTGAACAACGACGGCTTCGGTCACGAGACCCTGCCGTTCCACACCGCGTTCGCCCTGTCCTGCAACACGACCTTCGGCCAGCTCGGCCTGAAGCTCGGCCCGCAGGCCCTGCCCGCGATGGCCAAGCGCTTCGGCCTCGGCGCCGACTGGGACATGGCCGGCGCCACCACCAACACCGGCAAGGTGCCGCCCGCCACCGGCGACCAGCAGGTGGAGAACAGCTTCGGCCAGGGCAACGTCGAGGCCAGCCCGTTCGGCATGGCCCTGGTCGCCGCCACCGTGGCCTCCGGCCGCACCCCGACCCCGACCCTGCTGCGCGGCCGCACCGGCGTACCGGGCGACGTCGGCGCGCCCCCGCCCCGCGCCGCACTGCCCGCGCTGCGGCAGATGATGTCCGAGGTCGTCACCAGCGGCACGGCGAAGCAACTGGCCGGTCTCCGCGGCCTGGCCGGCAAGACCGGCACGGCCGAGGCCGGTGGCGGTACGGCGCACGGCTGGTTCGTGGGCTACCAGGGGAACGTGGCGTTCGCGGTGTTCGTCGAGAAGGCCGGGTCGTCGCAGAGTGCGGTGAACGCGGCTGGCGCGTTTCTCCGGGGGTGATGCTGCGGGTGGTCCGCCAGAGGTGATGCCGAGGGGTGGTTCGCCTGGGGTGAGCAGGTTTCGGCGGAACGCTCGTGGGTCCGGCGGAAGGCTGAGGGGCGCGGCGGTGGTCTCCTTGGTGCCCGCGTGCCGCGTGCGGCGCGCAGTGAGGCGCGGCGCGTGGGGTGGCGCGGCGAGGTGCGCGGCGAGGTGCGCGGTGCGGGGCGCGGTGCGGGGCAAGGCGTGGCGTGCGGTGCGAGGTGCGCGGCGAAGCCCGGCGGCGGTTTCCTTGGTGCCCGCGTGCCGCGTAGTGAGGCGCGGCGCGTGGGGTGGTGCGGCGAGGTGCGCGGCGTGAGCCGAGGTACGGCGCGCGGTGCGGGGCGAGGCGCGGTGCGGTGCGAGGTGCGGCGCGCGGCGCGCGGCGAGGCCCGGCGGGTGGCGAGGTGCGGCCCGGCGCGTGGCGAGGCGCGGCGCACCGGGCGGCGGAACGGGCGCGCAATGCCTCGCCCAGCGGGACGCCTCGGGCACGACAGCGGCCGCCCGGTCGTCATGCAGCGGCGCGCGCAGCGCCGTGGTGACCGAGGCGTTGCGTCGGGCGTACGCCCCCGTGGTGCTCGCGAGCGACGACGCGCCGCCCGGCGGCATCACGCGCGGCGCTCACGCCAGCTCGTCGCGCGACGACACGAGCGCCGCCGCGCCAGCGGAGCCCCGTCAAGGCGGCCGACCAACGGCGCCACGACGCGAGCGCCGTGGCGCGGGTGCCGTCAGGGGGACGTGGCCTCCGCGTGGGCGCTGAACTGCGGAGTCGGGTACACCCCGACGACCGGGGGCTCGGCGAACTGCGTGTTGTACAGGTCCGCGTACCGCCCCTCGGCCCGCATCAGCTGGGCGTGCGTCCCCCGCTCCACGATCTCGCCGTGTTCCAGCACCAGGATCTGGTCGGCGTTGCGGATGGTCGACAGCCGGTGCGCGATCACGAGCGCGGTGCGGCCCTTCAACGCCTCGGTCAGCGCCGCCTGCACCGCCGCCTCGGACTCCGAGTCCAGGTGCGCGGTGGCCTCGTCGAGGATCACGACGCGGGGCTTGGCCAGCAGCAGGCGCGCGATGGTCAGGCGTTGGCGTTCGCCGCCGGACAACCGGTAGCCGCGTTCGCCGACGACGGTGTCGAGCCGGTCGGGCAGCGACTCCACCAGCTCGACCAGGCGGGCCCGCCGCAGCGCGTCCCACAGCTCGTCGTCGGACGCGCCGGGGGCCGCGTACTCCAGGTTCGCGCGGATCGTGTCGTGGAACAGGTGCCCGTCCTGCGTCACGACGCCCACGGTGCCGCGCAGCGAGTCGAAGCTCAGGTCGCGAACGTCCACATCGGACAGGCGCACGGACCCGGAGTCGATGTCGTAGAGCCGGGGTACGAGGGAGGCCAGCGTCGACTTGCCCGCGCCGGACGAGCCGACGACCGCGACCAGCTGGCCGGCCTCCGCCTTGAAGCTGACGCCGTGCAGCACCTCCTCGCCGCCGCGGGTGTCCAGGGTGGCGACCGACTCCAGCGAGGCGAGCGACACCTTCGCGGCGGCCGGGTAGCCGAACCGCACGTCGTCGAACTCGACCGACACCGGCCCGTCCGGCACCGCACGCGCGCCGGGGCGTTCCTGGATCATCGGTTCCAGGTCGAGCACCTCGAAGACCCGCTCGAACGACACCAGCGCCGTCATCACGTCGACGCGGGCGTTCGCCAGCGCCGTCAGCGGGGCGTACAGGCGGGTCAGCAGCAGCGCCAGCGACACCACGGTGCCCGCGGCCAGGTGGCCGGTCAGCGCCAGGTAGCCGCCGAGGCCGTAGACCAGGGCCTGCGCGAGCGCGGACACGAGCGTCAGCCCGGTCATGAACCAGCGGGTGGCCATGGCGGTGCGGATGCCGATGTCGCGGACCTTCGCGGCCTTGTCGGAGAACTCCTGCTCCTCGCGGTCCGGGCGGCCGAAGAGCTTCACCAGGGTCGCGCCGGGAGCGGAGAAGCGCTCGGTCGACTGGGTGACCATCGAGGCGTTGAGAGTGGAGGCCTCGCGCTGCATGTCCGCCATCCGCCGGCCCATCCGCTTGGCGGGCAGCACGAACACCGGCAGCAGCACCAGGGCCAGCGCGGTGACCTGCCACGACAGCGTGAACATCACGCCCAGCGACAGGACCAGCTGGATGATGTTGGTGACGAACCCGGACAGCGTCGAGGTGAACGCGCGCTGGGCGCCGATCACGTCGTTGTTCAACCGGGAGACGAGCGCGCCGGTGCGCGTGCGGGTGAAGAACGCGACCGGCATCTTCTGCACATGGCCGAACACGGCCCGGCGCAGGTCGTAGATCAGGCCCTCACCGATGCGCGTGGACTGCCACCGCTCCACCACGCCCAGACCGGCGTCGACCACCGCGATGAGCGCGATGGCCACCGCGAGCCACACCACCACCGAGGGCGCGGACCCACCGACGATCGCGTCGACGACGCGACCGGCCAGCAGCGGGGTCGACACGGCGAGGACCGAGGAGATCACCGTGAGCAGGAGGAACACGACGAGCTTCGCGCGGTGGGGCCGGGCGAAGGCCAGCACGCGCCGGAAGGTGCCGCGGCGCACCTTGGCCGGTGCGTCCGAGGTCACCCCCATCATGAATCGCCAGGAGCTGTAGCCGTCCACGCCTTCTAGAACAGCACAGCGGTCTGACAATTCCTGCACAGAACGCCTGGAGCTGCGGTTCAGCTCTGAGCGGACGCCAGTGCCGCGAGCGAGCGGATGCGGCGCAGCTGCGCGGCGCGTTCCGCGGCCAGCTGGTCGGCGAAGGGCACGCCGGAAGCCGCCGACGCCACCAGCGCCAGCGTCTCGGTGACCGCGCCCGCCATCGGCTTGAGCACGGAGGCCACCAGCGCCTCGACCGTCGCGTCCAGCTCGGCCGCGGGCACGACGGAGTTCGCGAGGCCGATCCGCAGCGACTCGTCGGCGGGGACCCGCCGGGAGGTCACGCAGATCTCGGCCGCGCGCGAGTACCCCACGAGGCGCACCAGGGGCAGTGTGCCGCCGAGGTCGGGCACCAGTCCCAGCCCGGTCTCGGCCATGCAGAACTGCGCGTCCTCGGTGAGCACGCGGAAGTCGCACGCCAGCGCCAGCTGGAAGCCCGCGCCGATGGCGTGCCCCTGCACCGCCGCGATCGTCACGCGCGCCGGGTCGCTCAGCCACGTGAACCCGGCCTGGTACGAGGCGATCCGCGCGTCCGCCTCCTCGGGCGGCAGCGCGAGCATCCCCGGCAGGCCACCGGGTTCTCCGTCGACCGGCTCACCGGTGAACATGCGCCGGTCCAGCCCCGCCGAGAAGGCGCGGCCGGCACCCCGGACGACCACGACGCGGACGTCCGGGTCCAGCTGTTCACCGATGTGCCGCAACGCCTGCCAGGTGGCGGGCGTCTGCGCGTTCAGCACGTCGGGACGGTCGAGCGTGACGGTGGCGAGCGGTCCGGCAAGAGCGAGCCGGACGCCACCGCGCTCGAGCACACCAGCGTCGACAGCGGGCACTGGCATGTCGGTACCTCCGGCGGACTAGAAGCTAGTTACCGGAGAGTAGCAGTCTGGTGGGGTACTACTTCTTCTTCGTCCGGGTGGCGCCACCGCGACCGCGCAGCGTGACGCCGGATTCCGACAGAACCCGGTGCACGAAGCCGTAGGAACGCCCGGTGCTTTCGGCCAAAGCCCGGATGCTCGCGCCCTTTTCGTACTTCTTCTTCAGGTCAGCGGCCAGCTTGTCCCGCGTGGCGCCGGTGATCCGGGCACCCTTCTTCAGGTCAGCCACCTCGTCCCGCCTTCCGTACGAGCAGGTCGGGCCGTTCGACGGCCCCTGTCGTCGCAATGATCGAACAGGTTCACGCAGAACGCCAGGTGATCAAGCAAAGAGATCGCCGAACGGTCGATTCGATCACACTCAGTTGATCACAGGGTGCGCACGGTAGTCCTTTGACGCGTGGAGATCACGCGAGCTGCACGAGCTCCAGGTAGTCCTCGGACCAGTGGTCCTCCGTGCCGTCGGGCAGCAGGATCACCCGCTCGGGCTCCAGCGCCTCGACCGCGCCGGGGTCGTGCGTGACGAGGACGACCGCGCCCTCGTAGCGCCGCAGCGCGTCGAGCACCTGCTCGCGCGAGGCCGGGTCGAGGTTGTTGGTGGGCTCGTCGAGCAGCAGCACGTTCGCCGCCGAGGACACCAGGCCGGCGAGCGCCAGCCGGGTCTTCTCGCCGCCGGACAGGGTGCCGGCGGGCTGGTCGAGCTGCTCGCCACTGAACAGGAACGTGCCGAGCAGCGACCGCAGCCGCTGTTCCTGCTCGTCCGGTGCCATGTGCCGGATGTTCTCCCACACCGACGCGCCGTGGTCGAGCGTCTCGTGCTCCTGCGCGAAGTAGCCGATCTTGAGGCCGTGGCCGGGCACGACCTGGCCCGCGTCCATCTTCTCGCTGCCGCCCAGCAACCGCAGCAGCGTCGTCTTGCCCGCGCCGTTGAAGCCGAGCACGACGACGCGGGAACCCCGGTCGATCGCGAGGTCCACGCCGGTGAAGATCTCCAGCGAGCCGTAGGACTTGCTCAGACCCTCTGCCATCAAAGGGGTCTTGCCGCACGGGGCCGGCGCCGGGAAGCTGATCTTCGCGACCTTGTCGCTCTGGCGCACGTCGTCGAGACCGTCGAGGAGCTTCTGCGCGCGCTTCGCCATGTTCTGCGCAGCAACGGCCTTCGTGGCCTTCGCGCCCATCTTCGCGGCCTGCGTCATCAGCGCGCCGGCCTTCTTCTCGGCGTTCGCGCGCTCGCGGCGACGGCGCTTCTCGTCCGTGGCGCGGGCTTCGAGGTACTTCTTCCAGCCGAGGTTGTAGATGTCGACCTCGCCGCGGATCGCGTCGAGGAACCACACCTTGTTCACGACGTCGTCGAGCAGCTCGACGTCGTGGGAGATCACGACGAGGCCGCCGTCGTGGGACTTGAGGAAGCCGCGCAGCCAGGTGATCGAGTCGGCGTCGAGGTGGTTGGTCGGCTCGTCGATCAGCAGGATGGTGCTGGACTTCGCGCCGATGCCCGCCTCGGAGGCGGCGAACAGGATGCGCGCCAGCTCGACGCGGCGGCGCTGACCGCCCGACAGCGTGCTGAGCGGCTGCGCGAGCACCCGGTCGGGCAGACCGAGGTTGGAGCAGATGCGGGCCGCCTCGGACTCGGCCGCGTACCCGCCGAGCGCGGCGAACCGCTCTTCGAGCTTGCCGTAGCGGGTGACGGCTTTTTCGAGCTCGTCGGGGTCGACCAGCTCGGACATCTTCGACTGGGCCTTCTCCAGGTCGCGGAGCAGCTGGTCGAGGCCGCGGGCGGACAGGACGCGGTCCTTGGCGATGACGGACAGGTCGCCCTCGCGCGGGTCCTGCGGCAGGTAGCCGAGCTCGCCCTTGCGGGTGATGGTGCCGCCGTAGGGCTGGCCCTCACCGGCGAGGACGCGCAGGGAGGTGGTCTTGCCGGCGCCGTTGCGCCCGACGAGGCCGATCCGGTCGCCGGGCTGGACGCGCAGGTTGGCGCCGCTCACGAGGATGCGTGAGCCCGCGCGCAACTCCATGTCGGTTGCGGTGATCAAAGAAGACTCCGGGTAGGTGGGTACGGCAAAGGGGCGGCACGTACTGCGGCGGCCTACTCCAGGAGGATCACGCGAACCATTCTACGGGTCGCGGGCCACCGGATTTCCCACCTGTGTCCAGACGCATAGATTGCCGGCCATGAGCGACGACTTCTCCGGCAAGACCGCGCTGGTCACCGGTGCCTCCCGCGGCATCGGCCTCGGCATCGCGCGCGAGCTGCTCTCCCGCGGCGCGTCCGTCACGATCACCGGCCGCAAGGCCGACCAGCTCGCCGCGGCCGCCGCTGAACTCGGCGGCGGGGTGCTGACGGTCCAGGGCAACGCGGGCGACGACGCGTCCCGCGAAGAGGTCGTGGCGCGCACGATGGCGGAGTTCGGCAGCCTCGACGTGCTGGTGAACAACACCGGCATCAACCCCCAGTTCGGTTCCCTGATGGACGCCGACCTGGCCGCGGTGCGCAAGATCTTCGACGTGAACGTGGTGGCGGCACTGGGTTTCGTGCAGCTCGCGTGGAAGGCGTGGATGGGCGAGCACGGTGGCGCGGTCGTCAACGTCGCCTCCGTCGGCGGCATCCGCTCGACCGGTGTGATCGGCGCGTACGGCGCCTCGAAGGCGGCGCTGATCCGCCTGACCGAGGAGCTGGCGTGGCAGCTGGGCCCGAAGGTCCGCGTCAACGCCGTTGCACCGGCCGTGGTGAAGACGAAGTTCGCCGAGGCGCTGTACACCGGCCGCGAGGAGGAGGCGTCGCAGCAGTACCCGATGAAGCGGCTCGGGACGCCGCAGGACGTGGCGGGGCTGGTGGCGTTCCTGTGCTCGGACGCGGCGTCGTGGATCACCGGGGAGACCGTGCGGGTCGACGGCGGGCTGCTGGCGACGGGCACGGCGGGCTGAACGGCCCGCCAGCGCGACATGAGACGCGGCGGCAGGTTCCCCGGAGGCCCGGACCACCTGATGCGGCTCACACGGCTCTCAGGACGGCTCCGCGGCCTCCCCCGGCACCCCGAGCACCTCCAGGAACGCCGCGGCGGCCGGTGTCAGCCCGGCCGTGCTCCACACCAGGTGCTCCACCCGTGCCGGCCCGTCCACGACCGGCACGGTCACCACCCCGCCCAACCGCGGCGCGTACCGCGACGGCAGCACCGCGACCGCCAGCCCCTCGCGGATCAGCCCTGCCATCAGCTCCGCCGTCGTGACCTCGAACGCGACCTCCCGAACCAGCCCGGCCGCCGCGAACGCCTGGTCGGACTGCGACCGCCCCGGCGATCCCGTCGGGAAGTCCACGAACGGCTCCGCGGCCAGCGCCTCCAGCCCCACCTCGTCCCGCTCCGCCAACGGGTGCGATGGCGCGAACACGGCGACATGCCGGTCGCGCGCCAGTTCACGCCCGCGCACCCCCTCGGGGCGCGCGGTGGGTGGCAGGCCGAGGAACGCCAGGTCCAGGGCGCCTTGGCGGACCTGCTCGACGAGCTCGTGGCTCGGCTGCATCCGCAACGCCACCCGCACCTGCGGGTAGCGCTCCCGGAACACCTTCAGCGCCGCCGGCAGGTCCACGGCCGCCACGGTCGGGATCACGCCGATCAGCACCCGCCCGCGCACCTCCCCCACGGCCGCCGCCACCTCGGCCGCGGCGCGGTCCGCGAAGTCGAGGCACTGGCGTGCGGCGGGCAGGAACGCCGTGCCCGCCGGGGTCAGCCGCACGCTGCGGCTGGTGCGGTCGAACAGGCGCGCGCCGAGCTCGCGTTCGAGGCGGGCGACCTGGTGGCTCAGCGCCGACTGCACGACCAGGCAGCGCTGGGCGGCACGGGTGAAGCTGCCGGTCTCGGCGACCGCGACGACGTAGCGCATCTGCTGGAGTTCCACCCATCCATCTTGAACCACGATGGATGACGTGACAAACATGCGTTGGACTCATCCACGCTGGTCACCAACACTGGGAGGCGTGCAGAACAACGACCTCTCCCGCACCGCGCTCGCGGCTTTCGCGCCGGTGGTCTGGGGCTCGACCTACGTGGTCACCACTGAACTGCTGCCCGCGGGGCACCCGCTGTTCGCCGGGTTGCTGCGCGCGCTGCCGGCGGGCCTGGTCGCGCTGGCGTTCACCAGGACGCTGCCGCGCGGGTCCTGGTGGTGGCGGGCCGGCGCGCTCGGCGTGCTCAACATCGGCCTGTTCTTCCCGTTCCTGTTCATCGCCGCCGAACGCCTGCCCGGTGGCGTCGCGGCCACGCTGGGGGCGGCCCAGCCGCTGGTGGTGGCGCTGCTGGCGGTCGGGGTGCTCAAGGAGAGCCCGTCGGCGTGGCGGTGCGCGTGGGGTGTCGTCGGCGTGGTCGGCGTCGGTCTCGTGGTGCTGGGGCCCGCGGCCGGGTTCGACCTCGTCGGCGTGCTGGCGGGCCTCGGCGGGGCGGCGACGATGGCGCTCGGCGTGACCTTGACGAAGAAGTGGGGGCGGCCCGCCGGTGTGGGGCCGACGGCGTTCGCCGGGTGGCAGCTGACCGCGGGCGGGCTGTTCCTGGTGCCGGTGACGTTCCTGGTCGAGGGACCGCCACCGGCGGTCGGGCCGGCGGCGGTGATCGGGTACCTGTGGCTCGGCGGTGTCGGCGGGCTGCTCGCCTACGTGCTGTGGTTCCGCGCGATCACCACGCTGCCGGTCACCTCGGTCTCGGTGCTCGGCCTGCTGTCCCCGATGGTCGCGGCGCTGCTGGGCGTGGTGGTGCTCGGCCAGACGCTCGGCCCGGTGCAGCTCACCGGTTTCGCCCTCGCACTGGCCGCGATCGTCGCGAGCCAGCGTCCCGCGCCCGTGCTCGCCGGGGGCGTTCTCCGGTGAAGATCGCAGTGGTCGGCGCCGCGGGCATGGTCGGCGCCGAGGTGGTGGCCGAGGCGGCACGGCGCGGGCACGACGTGACGGCGGTGGTCCGCAGCACGGTGCCCGAGGTGCCGGACGGGGTGCGGGTGGTGCGCGGTGACGCGACCGACCGCGCGCTCATGGCCGACGTGCTGTCCGGAGTGGACGGTGTCGTCGCCGCCACCCGGCCGCGGCCGGGGCAGGAGCAGAGCGCCGGGCCGGCCACCGCGGCACTGCTGGACGCCGCGCTGGCCGCCGGGACGAGGGTGCTGGTCGTGGGTGGTGCCGCGCCGCTGCGGTCACCGGGTGGCACGGGGCTCGTGCTCGACGACGACCGGTTCGTGCCGGCGCACGTCCGCCCCATCGCGGCGGCGAGCGTGCGGCAGCTGGAGGTGTGTCGGGCGCACGCGGCGGACTGGGTCTACCTGAGCCCGCCGACGTTGCTCGAACCCGGTGAGCGCACCGGCACCTACCGGCGCGGCGGCGACGAGATGCTCACCGGTCCGTCCGCGATCTCGGCGGCGGACCTGGCCATCGCGGTGGTCGACGAGCTCGAACGGCCCCGCGGCGACCGGCACTTCACGGTCGCGAGCTGAGGTCCAGCCGCAGCACGACCTCGCCGTCCTCCACCTCGCCGGTCGGCACGAAGCCGTAACCGAGGTAGAACGGCCCCGGCGTGCCCTCACCCGGCACGTAGCTGGTGAGCAGCTCGGGAACGCCGTGCGCGCGCAGCAGTGCCACGACCTCGTCGAGGATCGCCGTGCCGTAGCCGCGGCCCTGGTGCTCGGCGCCGATGAGCAGGCGCCACAGGAAGTACGGCCCCAGCAGGCCCGGTCCTGGCGTCACGTCCCAGCTGAGCATGACGAACCCGACCGGCACGTCACCGGTGTAGGCGGCGCGGTACCAGGGGTTGCCCTCCGGGTGGTCCTCCGCGTCCTGGAACGACTTCTCGACCGGGGCGACGAAGCGTTCCTGGGACGGGTGCACGCGCACGGCCGCCACGGCGGCGCGGTTGGCGTCGGTGACCTCGACGAGGCGGATCCGGGTGGTCATGCCCGGATTGTGCCGCTCAGCAGCACGACGTGGGCGTGGTCGGCAGGAACTGCCCCGAGGCGGAGGTCGTGGTGGCCGGTGTGCCCGGCGGGGACACCGCGTTCGACGTGTCCGGCGTGCCGGGTGGGCTCGACGCCGGCGGCGGCGTCTGCGGTGGCCGGGTCTGCTGCGTGCCCGACGGCGGAGTGGTGCCGGGCGGCAGCGTCGTCGTCGGCGGCGGTGTCCGCTCGGCCGACTCCGGTGACGGTGAGGTGCTCGCCGGGGCCGGCGCGCTGGTCGACGACGAGGGTCCCGGTGTCAGCGGTTCCGGTGGTGCGGCGCCGGGCAGCACGGCCAGCGCCACGGCCACGACACCGACGGTCGCGAGCCCGGTGCCGGCCACGGCGACCGCACGCCGCCGGGACCGCACGGCCCGCCCGCGCCGGATGAGGTCGGCGGCCGTGACGGCGGGCGGCGGCGTCCCCTCCGCGTGCAGGGCGGAGAAGGTCTCCCGCAGGTCGTCCTCGCGAACCATCACACCTCCAGCCTCAGGTGGTCGAACTCCGGTCCCAGCTTGCGCCGCAGGGTCTCCAGCCCCTTGCTGGCCTGCGACTTCACCGTGCCCGCGGAGCACTTCAACGCGGCGGCGGTGTCCTCGACGCTCAGATCGTGCCAATAGCGCAGCACGAGCACGGCGCGCTGCCGTGCGGGCACGGCGGACAGCGCCTGCCAGACGACGAGCCTGTCCTCCGCCCCTGCGGCGGAGGACAGGCCCTCTGGAGGCGTGTCGGTGAGCTTCTCCCTGCGCCAGCGGACCTTGCGGCGTTCGGCGAGGAACGTCCGCACGACGATCTGCCGCAGGTACGGTTCGAGCCCCGACCGGTCGGCGAGCTTCGGACCGGCCAGGTAGAGCTTCAAGAACGCCGACTGCACGACGTCCTCCGCTTCGTGCCAGCTACCGCACAGCAGGAACGCGGTGAACCGCATCGAGTCGGCTGACCGGTCGAAGCAGTCGGTGAACTCGGCCTCCCAGTTCAGCGGTGACTCCTCACCCGGCGGGCTGCGACGAGACCGGCGGCGTCGTCGCGGGCGGCGTCCAGGTCGTCGGCGGCAGCGCGGGGCTCGTGGCCCAGGTGGTCGTCGGCGGCTGCTGCGGGGTGGTGGGCAGCGGCGTCGGCAGGATCGACGACGGCGGCGGCGTGGTCGGCGGCAGGCTCGTCCCAGGGGACGTCGGCAGCACCGTCGTCGACGGCGGTTGCTCCGGCGTGCTCGACATCGAGGTGGGCGCCGGCGTGGTCGGCGGGGCCTGCGCCGTGGAGGAGGTCGGCCGCGGCGCCGAGGACGTCGGCGCGTGGTCCGGTGTGCCGCCGCCACCGTTCAGGGCGAGCGCGGGCACCGCGATGCCCACCGCTCCGAGCGCGACGGCACCCGCCACGATCACCATTCGTTTGCGCACTTGCGACTCCAGCAGGTCGGTGGCGCCCTCTAGGCACCCTCACCCCCATCCATGCGGTCGGCGCCCGGCCGGGTTGCCCGCGTGTCCTGGATCACGATCTCGACGCACCGGGCGCGGCGGGCGGCCTCGTCCAGCACCGCGCGCCGCGGTTCGGGCACGTCGAGCACCCGGTCCTCCGCCCTGGTGAAGACGCCGGCGAGCCTGCGGTCGTCGCGCAGGACGTCGAGCGCCTGCCGGTCACCGCCCAGCACCACGCCGTCCAGCTCCGCGAGCCGGGGCACCAGGACGCGGGCCACGTCGTCGGCGGCGGCCCGCAGCGCGACGCGCGCCTGCCCCTCCCGGCGGCGGGCGAACCGCTGTTGCGACCAGCCGCCTGCCCGGATGCGGCCGTGGACCTGCTTGCGGTCGGTCGCGGACATCTCGACCCGGTCACCGAACGCGACACCGACGCTGTGACCGCCGAGCCGGACGAGCACGAGTCCGACCCGCCGCGGTTCGGCGAGCTTCTCCACCACCTCGTCGAGGGTGGTTCCGCCGCGCGTGACGAAGGTCGCTGTTGCTCCGTCTGCCGCGGTGATGACGACGTTGCCATCAACCCGCACGTCAACGGGCCCGTGACGCTCCGCGAACCGTGCGACCCACCCGTGCACGCGCTCGGGTTCGACCTCCACCGCGCGCCCTCCGGGAACGGGCCGGACCCGGCTCACCGCCCCGCCACCCTGCGCGACATGCGGAGTTTCCCGGTCGTTTCCCATCCGGCGGTGCGCGCGGGCCGCGTCCGGACCACCGGAACGGGCGGGGAACCTCCGGGCGCGCGGTCCCGTCGGAGGGGGGTCATCGTGCACACACTAGAACCACCTCGACACGGCGCGTGAGCAGCACGCGGATGTTACTGATCGGTTCATGACGCTTGACAGATGAGCCTCGAAAGCGTGAACTCGTGAACCGTATGGATTAACCATTGACTCCATCCGGCGCCGACCAGCGCAGTTCACGGGCGGGTAGGGTCACTGGGGCGTGATCTTATGACAGCGGGGAGTCACCATGACCACTGCTGCCGGTCGACCAACACTGACTGTTGACGACACCGACTCAACGGGCCACGGCAGCCTTACGCAGCTCTTGACCACCGGACCGTTTCCGGAGGCTCTTCGAGCCGCGATCAAGGCCAGTCGACTCAGCCTCGACCGCATCCAGCACCGGTTGGCACTGCGCGGCGTGACGATCAGCGTCGCGACGCTCAGCTACTGGCAGTCCGGGCGGCGCAGGCCAGAGCGCCCGGAGTCGCTGGAGGCGCTTCGTCACCTCGAGTCGGTCCTCGGCGTACCTCAGTCCGGTCTCTCGGCGCTGCTCGGCCCACCTCGACCACGGGGACGCCGGTGCCGCCCGACGACCATGATGCCCATCGACGCACTGTGGGCTCGCCGCGAACGCGTGGCGAACCTGCTCTCGAAGGTCGACACCTCGTCCGACCTGAAGCTCGGCCGGATCAGCCAGCACGACCGCATCGAGATCTCTGCCGACGGCGGGCAGAAGTCCGTGTGGGTGCGGCAGATCCTGCGCGCGGAACAGGACGGCCCCGACCGCTGGGCGCTCGTCTTCGAGACCGAGGAGTCCGACGTGCTCCCCGAGATCGTGAACGTGCGCAACTGCCACCTGGGCCGCATCGCCCGTGACCACGAGGCCAACATCATGGTCGCGGAGATGATGTTCGAGCGGCCGCTGACCCGCGGCGAGACCCTCATCATGGAGTACCAGCTGGTGTTCCCCGAGGGCCACGCCCCAAAGGGCAACAACACGTTCGCCCGCAAGTTCCGGCTGCCGGTCCGCGAGTACGTCATCGAGGTGCGCTTCGACGAGGCGAACCTCCCCTCGCGGGTCCAGCAGTACAGCGTGCCCGCCGGTGACGAGACCCCGTCCCGCCGCCGCAACCTGACGCTGGACTCCGGCGGCGGGGTGCACGCGGTGGCGCTCGGGTTCGGTCCCGGTGTGTTCGGCATCCGCTGGGAGTGGCCGAACCGCTAGTCCTTCCGCTTCGCCCAGGAGGGCCGCTTCCCCGGTGGGGAGGCGGCCCTCCTGCGTTGAGCGGCCGGTGAGGACGTGACGGGGCCCTGGCACCCGTGAGCTCGGTGCCAGGGCCCCTGTCAGCCGTTCAGGTCACACCCAGCCGGCGACGTGCAGCGTCACCGCCCGGACCGAGCCGCGGTCGGAGCTGACCACGTCGGCGACCTTGAACGTCCAGGTGCCGTCCGCCGCCTCGCCGAGCAGCGACGACAGCTGTCCGGCCGGCCGCCAGGTGCCGGTGAACGGCTGGTCGGCCGAGGTCAGCGTCGAGAACGCCCGCGCGGCCGAGTCGTCGAACACGGCCTGGCAGATGTTGTTGCCGAGGCTGCCGGTGCGCGAGAACAGCGTGACCGACTTGCCCGAGGGCGCCGTCAGCGTGCCGACCAGGTCACCGACGAACGTGTGGTCGATGCCGACGGTCGTGGCACCGTCCGCGGTCGAACACGTCGCACCGTCGACGGAGAGCTTCAGGTTCGACGCCGCACCCACACCCGTGACGGGCAGGGAGATGGACGCGCCCGTCGGGTCGTTGTCCGGGATCGCGACCGGTGCGCCGGTGTAGGCGAACGTCTTGAAGTCGCGTGACGGCTCACCGACGCGGAGGGTGAACGACGCCGTGGTCGGCGACGTCGAACCCGCGTAGGTCACCCTGGCGTCGAGCCGGACCGCAGAACCGAGGCCCGCGGACGCCGGCACGGTCACCTTGAAGGTGTTCGAGGCCGTCTGGCCGACCTCGATGGTGCCGTAGAACTTGGACCGCGGCGCGATGGTCACGCCGGCGGTCGGCGAGGTCAGCACCAGGGACGTCGACGCGGCCGGGCCGTCGCCGCCGTTGGTGACCGGCACGGTGACCGTGGAGGTCGTGCCGGGCTTGAGGAAAGCGCTTCCGTCGTTGTCGTTCACGACGGTCGGCTTCTGCGCGCGGGCCAGTGCCTGCGGGGACGCACCGGTGTAGGCGAGCGCCCGGTCGGCCATGACGATGCCGGCGCCGGTGCGGTTGTCCACTCCGGACTCGACGATGTCGATCGCCGTGGTGACGAGGGCTTCCTTGACCTCGGCGGGCGTGAGCGTCGGGTTGCCGGACAGGATCAGGCCGGCGATGGCGGCGGCGTTCGGCGCGGCGGCCGAGGTGCCGAAGAACGGGTTGAAGCCGCTGACCGAGGTGGCGACGCCGTCGGCCGCGGTGATGTCCGGCTTCTGGCGGGTCTCGGCGAGGGGCGTGCCGTCGGCGGCGAAGAACGTCTTGCGCGGGCCGTCGGAGGTGAAGCGCTCCGGCTTCTGCGCGCTGTCGAAGGCACCGGGGTACGGGCCCTTCGGGTTGGCCGGGTCACCGGGTTCGAGGTCGAACGGCAGTGCCCCGGCGGCCGGGGCGGCCGCGACCGAGATCGCACCCTTGGCGGCGGAGTGACCGCGGGTCACCCCGGGCGTGACGAACTTCTTCAGCCCGTCGTTCGAGTCGGCGAAGCGGCCGCCGAACAGCGTGAGCCCGAAGTGCACGTCCTCACCGCGGAACTTGACGACCGCGAGCCGCGTGCCGGTCGAGCTCGTCGGGGTGTTGAGGCGCTCGTACGGGTCCTGGGCGCCGTCCTGGTTGTTCTGGCTGAAGGTGACGACGTTGCCCTGAGCGTTGACCAGGTACAGGTCGTAGTCGTTGAACGACTGGCCCAGCGGGTCGGCCCAGTGCAGCGTGACCGGGGCGTCACCGGAGTAGTTCGACAGCGGGTTGAACAGCTGCTTGGCGTTCGGGTCGGGGTTGAAGTCGTGGGCGGTGCCCGCGAACTTGCCGACGCCGACACCGGAGTCGACGAACTTGCCCTCCCAGTAGCCGGCCGTGCCGTCGGCGACGTTGCCCTGGTTGCCGGCGCTGGAGAAGAACACGGCACCGTCGGCGGCGACCGCGTCGACCGCGCGGGCGATGATGCCGTCCTGGAACGGCGACTCGTTGAAGTAGATGACGTCGTCGACGATGACGTCGCAGCCGAGCTGGAAGCGCAGCTTCCTGATGTTGTCGGCGAAGCTCGCGTCGCCGTTGAACGCCGTCGCGAAGCCGAGCTCCGCGTTGGGCGCGAGGTCGTGGAGGATCTCGAGCATCGCCGTGCCCTCGTCGCCGGAGCCCTCCTGGCCCGGGACGACGTCGACGGCGGGCAGCTCACCCGCGGCCTGCGACACGGCCAGCGACGAGATGCCGTCGGACAGGGCGCACAGCTTCACGCCGACGCCGGTGACGTGGAACGAGCCACGCGCGGCGTCGGCGCTGTGGGCCTTGTCGCTCTCGGCGGTCTTGGCCGCCAGCACCGCGGTCCGCTGCTCGGCGAGCCGGCGCTCGATCTGCCGCGCCTTGTCCTCTTTGGACGGAGCAGCCTTCTTGCTCTTGCGGTCCCGCTTGTTCTCGACGCTCTGCGTCATCGCGTCACTGCCCCGCTCGACGCGGGCGACGTCGGCGCGACCGGCGATGTCGGCGAGCTTGGTCAGCGGCAGCTCGGCGCGAACCGTGCGGTTCTCAGGGGACACCGCCCGGATCTGCCCGCCCGCGGCACGGACGGCGTCGACCAGGCCCTCGGAGTACTGCTTCGCACGGACGTCGACGACGGTCGTCGAGCTCGACGACACCGCGACACCGGTCTGGACCTGCGGGAGGGCGCTGGTGACGCCGACCTGGACGCGCTTGCGGGCCTCGACGACCAGAGCGCTGTCTACTTTGGACTCAGCTGGGGTGAGCGACTTCTTGATGCTCTGCAACGCGGCGATCTGTGCCGCCGTGCGGTCGTTGATGGACTTCGACGCCTTGACCGGATCCGCGCTCGCCGGCGCGACCGCGGTCAGCGCGGCCAGCAGCACCGCGGTGCCCGCCGTGACCAGTGTCGTGCCTCTTCGAGATGGGCGCACAGGGCTTTCCCCCCGAACGTTGGCGTGTCCCCCGAGAACACGCGGCCTACGACCGGATGATCCCGGTCGAGGCGCCAACGTATGGTGCACGACTGATCACAGTCAGCATCCTTTTGGGCTACTTCCCACTGAGCAGGCGCAATCACAGTTCACAGAACAAACGCGTCAGTCCACAACTGACCGGTTCGTCCCGACAGAGCTTCCAGCAACGCGGCCGCCTGGTTGTCGGTGAGGGACGCGACGAAGTCCACGACGGCCCTTCCCCTTGCCAGGCCTCGCACGACGTCCGGTCCGACCGACAGCTCACCCGCGGGACCGACCAATGTGGACGGCTCCGTCCGGGCGAGCGCCGCGTACTCCGTTTCGGCCAACTCGACGAGGTCGTGCAGCCTGCGCGGCAACCGGTCCGCCTCGGTGCGGTCCGTGACCCACTGGTCGAGCGCGTCCACGAGCGAGGTCAGCAACCGCGCCTGCCCGCGCTGGTGCAACGCCAAGTCCGGCCGCAACAACACGAACCGCCGGTGGACGAACTTGAGCACCTGCACCTCGTGCCACTGCGCGACCGCGAGCACCACGTGCCCCGATCGCGGCGTCGGCTCCTCGATCACACCGACCGCGTCGACGAGCCGGCGCGTCCACCGCGCACTGAACCCGGCCACCGCCTGCTCCGCCTCGACCGACCCGTCGAACGGCACCGCGAGCAACCCGTCGACCAGCTCCTTGCTGACCTTGCGCACCGCCATCGCGAACGCCTCGTCGTTCATCACCCACGAGTCCTTGAGGTGCATGCGCCGCCGCAACGTCTCCAGCGACCGCCCCGGCATCCGGATCTCGGCCTCGAGCTCCGCATCGCTCAACCCGGCGAGCTCCAGCGCCTGCGCCTGCCACGTGCCGAGCTCCGCCGCGACCGTCGCGTGCTGCAACACCCCGACCCGGTGGAAGTCCTCCAGGTCGTGGATGGCGTAGGCGATGTCGTCCGCGGTGTCCATGACACTCGCCTCGACCGTCTGCTGCCACGCCTCGATCCGCCCCTCGAACGGCTCGCGCGCCTGCTGCAGGTCGCTCATCTCCGTGACGTAGGCGGAGAACTTCGCACTGCCGGTCCCCGGCATGTCAGCCGGCTCGGCCGCACCGCGGGGCGCGATGGCGAGCCCCAGGTCCTGGTGACGGGTCCACGGGTACTTGAGCATCGCGGCACGGACGGCGACGGTCAGGTCCAGCCCGAGCGCCTTGGGCCCGCGCACGTCGGTGGTGGTGATGATGCGGAACGACTGCGCGTTGCCCTCGAACCCGTCGGGCAGGGCGAACCGGTGGCGGGCCAACCGGTCGAGCACCTGCTCGCCGAGGTGGCCGAACGGCGGGTGGCCCAGGTCGTGGGCGAGGGCGGCGGCCTCGACGACGTCGGGGTCGCAACCGCCGAGCTTCTCCAGCACCGCGGTCAGCTCGGGGCGGTTCGTGAGGCGTTCGGCGATGGCGCGGGCGGCCTGGGCGACCTTCAGGCTGTGGGTCAGCCGGTTGTGCACGAGCAGACCGGAGCCGGTGGAGCTGACGACCTGCGTGACACCGCCGAGCCGCGCGAAGAACGGGGAGCTCGCAACGCGGTCGCGATCCACCCGGAACGGGTTGGTCGCGAGGTCCGCGGTCTTGCTCGTGCCCCCGGACCGGCGGGCGGTGCGCTGCTCGTTGTGCATGTGCAGAAGGTACCTGTGGCGGGTCGGCTGTTCGGTACGGCTCTGGGGTGTCCGGGGTTGGGCAGTGATTCCGGTTGCAGTGGCTGGGATTGGGCGGCGATTGGCGTTGCGGAGGCTGGGGTTGCGGTGACTGGGGGTTGGGATGACCGAGGTCGGAGCAGCTGAGGCCTGGGCGGCTGAGGCCTGGGCCGGCTGGGTTCGGCTTCGGGGCGATCGAGTTCGTGGGATGACTCGGCTTGAGGGCGACTGGGCTCGGCGGGCTCCGCGGTGGGTGAGTTCCGGAGGGGCGGCTTGGGGCTCAGCTCGGGAGTGGTCGGGTTGGAGTCGTTGAGGACATGCGGCCTCCCCCACGCGGTTCCATATTGGCGGGCGAAGATGACCATGAGTTCCGGACAGCTCGGATGGGTGGACATCTACAAGACGGAGGAAGGACGAGATCCGGACAACGTTCACCCGGTCGAGTGAGCCCTGGGCGCAGGGGCGGCTGGAGCGCGGCTGCGGGAGTGCTGAGGGGGTGAGCCGGCAAATGCAGAAAGCCCCTGAGGGGAGCGGCTGGCGCTCGACCCTCAGGGGCTTCTGTACGTAAGTTCGGCGGCGACCTACTCTCCCACACCGTAACCAGTGCAGTACCATCGGCGCAGAAGGGCTTAACTACCGGGTTCGGAATG